>CALRPI020000100.1:0-17243 GCA_943370025.1 Phormidium lacuna HE10JO
TCGAGCTTGGTCGGTGTGGGCAGATAGGGAGTCATACCTGAGTCTGGCAGCAGGGACTTTCACCCTTATCAGTCCGAGAGTTCAGCCTTGTGGCTGGAAACGCTATGTACGGGCTTTCACCGTGATTCACGCTTCAACGAATCGCACCCCGACTTTTCCTCTTTACACGATCGCCCTAGTTAGTCTCTATCGCCATCTCCATCAATAGATTTTGACTACTCCGCTCCTGATCCTCCGAACTGGGGCGGCGCTGGGTGTAGGAACCATTGGGGTTGAGATCCCAGCCTTGGCGGTTATCCGAGAGCATGATGCCGAGAATTTCTTGGAGATCCTTGGCGATCGCCGCATCTTCCACCGGAGTGATCACCTCCACCCGGCGATCGAGGTTGCGAGTCATCCAGTCGGCACTGCCAATGTAGACTTCATCCTGCCCTAGGTTGTGAAAATAGAAGATGCGGGAATGCTCCAAATAGCGCCCCACCACGCTGATCACATTGATATTTTCACTCAAACCCTTCACCCTCGGACGCAAACAACATACACCCCGGATAATTAAGTCAATCTTGACCCCTGCCAAGGAAGCCTCATAGAGGTGGACAATAATTTCTTGATCTACCAAGGCATTCATTTTGGCAACAATCCGCCCTGCTCCCCCTTGACGACTATTTTCTGTTTCCCGGCGGATCAGTCCAATCATCCGATCGCGCAGACTCACCGGAGCCACCAGCAATCTCCGGTAGGATTTTTGGCGAGAATGTCCAGTCAGGAAATTAAATAGGTCTGAAAGATCCGCCCCTAACTCCTCCCGACAGGTTAGGATTCCCAAGTCTGTGTATAACTTCGCTGTCTTGGGATTGTAATTGCCCGTGCCGATGTGCATATAACGGAGAATCTTTTGCTGCTCCCGGCGGACTACCAGCACCACCTTAGAATGGGTTTTCAGCCCTGCCAAACCGTAGACCACATGCACCCCGGTTTGCTCTAGCTTCCTCGCCCAAGTAATATTATTTTCCTCATCAAATCTGGCTTTGAGTTCCACCAAGACAGCCACCTGTTTGCCATTTTCGGCGGCGGTCATCAGGGCTTGGAGGATGGGAGAATCGCCAGAAGTCCTATAGAGGGTCATTTTGATTGCCAGAACATCAGGGTCTTGGGCAGCTTGGAGAATAAACCGCTGCACCGTGGCAGAAAAAGAATAGTAGGGATGGTGGAGAAGGATATCTCCTTGACGAATCACCTTAAATAGATCCACCCCATCGGTTGCCAGATCCGTCATTAAGCCATAATTTCCGGTCAAATCTTCGCTTTTCCCCTTCTCCGCCCGTAGTCTAGGGGGGACAACCGCATTCCATTGGGGGTCTTTCAACTCTGGGAAGGGTAACCCCATTAGAGACATTAAATCCCCCATGCCCATTAAGCCTTCAACTTCATAGACATCCGGATCTTCTAGTTCTAGTTCCCGCTGGAGCATCGATCGCACAGCTTCTGGGGTAGAAGCATAGAGTTCTAGGCGGACTGCGGATCCTCCCATGCGGCGTTTGCGGAGTTCCTGCTCGATCGCCTCCAGTAGATCATCCGCCTCATCTTCTTCCACCTCTAGATCAGCATTGCGGGTAATCCGAAAGATGTGATACTCCTGAATATTCATTCCCGGAAACAGGGAATCAAGGTTATGAGCCATCACCTGCTCTAAGGGGACATAGTTAAACACTGCGGTTTTTGATTTTTTCGCTCCATCCAACTCCGTGGGCAGCTTGACAAAGCGGGGGAGAGATTTCTTGGGAACTTTGATCCGAGCAAACATTTCCTTCCCTGTCTCTGGATCCTTCACTACCACCGCCAGATTTAAGCTCAAGTTAGAAATATGGGGGAATGGATGGGAGGGATCCACCGCTAGGGGAGTCAGGACAGGGAATACTTGCTCTTGAAAATAGGTATGCAGATAAACTCGTTGCTCTTGATTGAGATCCATGTAGTTGAGAATGCGGATCCCCTCCTTAAAGAGCAACTGCCGCAACTCCATTTCAAAATGCTGGTGCTGGGTTTGGACTAGGGGGCGCAAATGTTGGCTGAGAGCTTCTAATTGCTCGATCGGGGTTAAGCCATCGGCGCTTAATTGAGTTACCCCTGCTTCGATCTGTTCCTTGATTACAGCGACTCGCACCATGAAAAACTCATCAAGGTTATTACTAAAAATGGCTAGGAACTTGACCCGCTCTAACAAAGGAGTCCGGGGATCAAGGGATTCTTGGAGGACACGGCTATTAAATTGGAGCCAGCTAATTTCCCGGTTGAAGTAATATTCTGGATGGCGGAGATTGATTTTTGTCGCCGTTTTCTGAGATTGAGTCATAGAATTTTTGCCCAAGATTTCCTACTAAGTTTTACCCCTACAGCACCTTGCGTTCAAATGAGACACGCCACAAATATTGAAAGTTCTATCAATGTTGGGTTTGAGAGTGGGTGGCTGTAGCCAACCACTCTCAAACTGCTGTAATTCTGGGAATATGCTATTCCCATCACTGCACCATTTCTGTTTCTATTTCCCGCTTCTACTTCACGCTAAAGACTTCTTTCTCTTGGCCAATCCACCACTCACCCAAGTTCATCAGGTCTGTATGAATATCGGCTAATTCTTGGAGATATTCTTCAGCAAGAATACTGAACTTACGTTCTTGAAGTTTAGCGATGCGTAACTGGACTAAGAGCCAAGATTTGGAAGCTCCGTTGGTACTAGTAATATATTTACCTAAACTGTCGCTATTCATAAATTATTTAACCACCCGTTAACCTACACCAAGTAAAACCATTAAGGTTTAAGCATTACAAGCGAATTTCTATAGGTTATAGACATATTTTTGCAGGCTGAGGGTCGTTGAAGCCTGCAAAACTTCCCAATACCGTAATACCATTTTGCCAAATATAGCAACCCTAAATGGTTTCACCCGCCTCCGGCGGGTGAAACCATCTGCCAGAAGCAGGTTGACTTAGTAACTGTTCGCAAATGATTTAGGATCGCTATAGTTGATATAGTAAGCTCCATTCTAGTTAGGACAGGGACGTTTTTGAGGGTGCGCTCCGCGCGCCCTCAAAAACGTCCTAATCAAATCGGCGACTACTATATAAATAAGATTCTGAATACCTTGCTGTGTAGGGATTTAAATTAAAAAATGGTTTCACCATTTTTTAATTTGGTATAAGTCCTGATTATAAAAAAGAGGAGCAGTTTCCACTACCCCTCTCTTTGCAATTATTTTACTAAAACTTAAGCCGCAGCTAGATTAGCAGCGACAAAATCCCAGTTAACTAAGCTAGTTAGGAAATCATTGATATAGTCAGGACGCTTATTTTGGTAATCCAAGTAGTAGGCGTGTTCCCACACATCTAGGGTGAGGAGGGGAGTTTGACCTAGGGCGATCGGGTTTTCGGCATTGCCAGTTTTGGTCACTTTCAGAGTGCCATTATCTAGCACCAACCAAGCCCAACCACTACCAAATTGAGTAGTCGCAGCAGTCTTGAAAGCTTCTTTGAACTGGTCATAGCTGCCGAAATCGGCATTGATTTTATCAGCCAAGGCTCCAGTAGGTGTGCCACCACCGCCGGGCTTGAGGGAGTTCCAGTAAAAAGTGTGGTTCCATGCCTGAGCACCATTGTTAAAAATCCCAGCTTTGCTGGCATCGCCATAAACTTCTTTGATAACTTCTTCTAGGGATTTATCTGCTAGGGGAGTATCCTTAACTAGATTATTGTAGTTAGTCACGTAGGCAGCGTGGTGCTTATCGTGGTGAAACTCTAGGGTTTTGGCAGTAATGAAGGGGGCTAGGGCTTCATAGCTATAGGGTAAGGCAGGTAATTCGTAAGCCATTGTGTTCAATCCTTAATTTAGTGATTTTGAAAACTTTGTGGAGTCTAGAGCTGGATTCAAAAATAATTCCTGAGGAAGAAATTATGATTGACTCTAGATTTATCAGGGCTTGGTTTAAGAGTGGGTGGCTGTAGCCACCCACTCTTAAGCCGCCGTAAATAGCAGCAATAAAACTTAATGGATCCATTTTAGCTTAACCGGGATTACTTTTGCCCATAACGGCTCCCTCAAGTTTGGACAAATCATAGCCTGTGAACTCTGACAACCCTCAGCCCACAGCAACTTCAAAAGATGTAAGTCCTATGCCATTTAACTTTTTGGAGAAGTATCGGTGATAAGGCTGCGGGGTATCTCTGGGGGAGGGGAGGGGATGGTCTGATCTGGGGATTGTTGCTCTGGATTAGGAGTTTTATTTTTTCCTAAGCCATTAGACCAGGCATAGCTTTGGGCAAGGATTTGCAGCCAGAGAGATGGGAATTTCGCTTCTAGCCAAGGCTGGTACTTTTGACACAGCGAGGGCAGCCAGCCAGCAAATAGCCAACCCACTAGGGCAGCAAGGGTAAAATCTAGATAACTGCCCAGCCAGCGGACAATATCTTTAAATCCTGCCAGTTGCCAAATCCACAGAAGTAAGCCGGGGTTTTTCAGGGCAGCTTTGATGGCGAGACGGTTAAAGGTGTACCAGTTGGTGCGGTCTTTAATAAAAGTATCGGCGATCGCCCTAGGCTCATCTGCCAAAATGCCAAAGAAGGTATTCAGCATGGAGTTAATCCGCTGGGGTGGCAGGTAGGAACCTGTGGGAACCATCATCCCCTTGGAGAATAGCCAAGTCACGGCGGTATTACTCTGGTATGCCCGAATCTGATTCAGGTTGGCAGCGTTGAGGAGATTGTGTTTCAGGGCAGTATCTAGAAGATGGGTGAGCCTGCCTAGGTTCCGCACGAGGGAACCAAAACCAGTGAAGACGAGGGGGGATTGCAAAGAAGCGGCATCGCCAATGGCAATGAGACGATCGATAGCCACGGTGCGATCGCTACTGCCAACGCTAAAATGTCCGGGAATATAACCAAAGGTTGCCTTACGCCACTCTAGGGATTCCATATCACAGCGGCGATACTCTGGCAGGATCGTAAAAAAGTCCTCATACATTTCCAAGAGGGAACCGGGATTGGTGGCATTCACCTGATGGTAGTGGAAGAGATAGACGGTAATTTCGCCATTGGCACCGGGGAACAACTCCCAGATCAACTGCCGCCCTCGGGAAATATCTCCATGACTATTTAAGACATCGCCATAGTTGACATCCCACACTTCTGGAGCAAAGCCCTTGCTGATCACGCCGCCGACGGTGGGACAAACGCTATCAAAAGCCCTGCCGCCGTTGAGCTGCCAAGCGATCGGTGAGGCAGTTCCCATAGCATCGACAATTAACCGGGTAGTTACGGTTTTGGGAGTTTGACTAGGCAAGTGAGTTAGCTCTAGGGTGGCTTGCTCTGGACTAATCTTAGCGGTCATAAATTCTGTTTCATCCCAAATTTCTCCCCCGGCGGCTCGGAGTTTTTCGCCACACAAATGCAGGAGTTTTTCGGCATCAATACAAATGTTTAAGACCTCGGGGGTGTGTAGGACTGGAGAGTGGAGGCGGGGCGGATTATTGGCATCAAAGAATTTGTTAAATCCATCAAGATATTCCTTAGCAATCACACTGGCAAACTGGCTAGGAGTAAATAAACCCAGATCGATTAAACTCTGGAACTCATCACGGGAAATATTCCACTCCCGATTCATTCTGCCAAAGGGCAAACGCTCTACAAGTAGGACTTTGTAGCCCAAGCGAGCCATAACAGCGGCATGAATCACCCCCAAGGCTCCACCAAGATAAATCAAATCATAAGTAGGAGATACGGATTTATGTTCACCCTGATCTGTTTTACCTTGAGGACTGGTTGGCACTTCTGGGAATAATACCTGCTTCGGGGTCTGGGGACGGCGCACACCTTCCCGCCACCGCTGCTCCCACCAGTAGACTCGGTTCAGATCTGCTTCTCCCTTGGGAAATTTGCGGAAAAAATGCACAGTCTTCGGATAGTACGGCTCTAGGGCTGTGAAGATGTCAGCCCCAGCGGGAATTGCCGGAGGTTCTGGATACTGGTTGGGAAAGGCTTTTCTCAGTTCCCGTTGCAGATGGTGCAACAGGGAGGATTCTTGGGGAATTGCAATAGTTTGGTAACAAAATGCTTTCAGATAGGTGGTGCGTTGGAAAGACCAGAGGAAAATATTAATTTCTCCAAAAGGATAATGGGCGGGATCCCCTTGATCAGAGTGCCACTGGCAACCATCAGCACTGGGGGTAATTTTCCCGTGGAGGGGTTGCCACCGCTGCTGAAGCCATTGCAGGACTTGGGGGGTATCGGGAGTCGGTATTTCTATATAAAGGATTTCTTGCATGGAACTAGCGATCGCTCTTAGGGGGAATATTTTGAAAAGTGGGAATAAAAAATTATGGTTATCTATTTTTTGTCTATTTATCTTTAAAGATAAGGTATGGTTGGTGCAATCTCAAGCTGACAGGTTACTCATAGGACAAATTTGATAAATCATGATTAAGTCTTGGATGGCGATCGCCTTAGTTGAGTTTCTGGTTTCTCTGGCAGCAGGTCTGGTCACCCCAGAAGATAATCGTTGGTTTCGCCAACTCCGTCGCCCCCGTTGGCTGACTTTTGAAATCCTAATTCCCTTTATCTGGATCACTATTTTTATTTGTGGTGGCTGGTCTGCCTACTGGGTTTGGGAAACTGCACCGGGTACCAGTCAAACTTGGTGGATCATGGGGTTGTATTTACTCCTAGAAATCCTGATCATTGCCTACGTTCCCTTGACCCTGAGATTGCGGGATCTCCGAGTTGGGACTGTTGTTGGTGGAATTGGTTTTCTGGTTGGTTTAGCTCTAACTATAGTGGTTTGGCAAATTTCCCTAGGAGCGGGATTATTATTGATTCCCTACTTGCTCTGGAGTCCGATCGGCACCTACACTACTTGGATTCTCCATCTCCTCAACTCCCAAGTTGAGTCATAGCAATTTTCAAGACTTATAAAACCTATTTGGGATCTTTTGATACCCATCAATTATTTTCGTAGGATGTGTTAGGCATCAGCCGTAACGCATCTTCCCCAAGTTCTGATGCGTTACGGCTAGCGCCGAACACATCCTACAGGAGAGATATCAAATGGGTTCTATCAAGGGTGCGCCCTTTATAAATTAAATTGCGCCATGAATTTGCGATCGATCCCATCTTTCCAATGCCATAGCCAGCCCCCGGCAATCCCGGCGATCGCCAATTTCCCATACACTGCTAAGGCTTGGTGATCTCCAGTGCCGATTAAGCTTAAATATCGAGATTGGGGTTGGTAGGGTTTCAGGGCTTGACCTTGGCTGGATAGGCGGAGATTTTTAGCAAGGGGCAGCCCCTGACGAACGGCGAAGACACCAGCTTTGGGTAGTTGATAATTAACCATGCTGGCAATATCTCCCGCAGCAAATATTTGGGGATGGGAGATGGATTGGAGATAGTTATTCACTGCGACAAATCCAGTTTCATTAGTCGCTAAACCCGAAGATTTAATCCATGCTGGAGGTGAAGCATTGGTCACCCAAAAGACGCGATCGCTAGATATTTTCAACCCTGATTCACAATCTAAACTATAGCTATCAGCACCTTGGGGTGTAATTTGATCAACACTTTCTTTTAGGTAGAGTTGAATCTGGCGATCGCTTAATAATTTCTGAAGATATTTACTAATCGAAGGATGAGTATGGGGAAGTAAATTTGACTGACGGTGGACTAAATTGATTCTTAATTTATTGCTTAATTTGTCGAACTCCAGACCTGTGATAAGTTGCTTGATATTAAAGGAATTATCTTGCTGTGAATGCCCTTGCTGCCAGTAGATATTTGCTAATCGCTGCTGCATATTGAGAGCGAGTTCCACACCTCCAGCCCCGCCGCCAACGATCGTGATAGTAAAGTTCTTGTCTTTTTTTAGACAATCTTCCCATGACCCTAGTAATTCCTGCCATGCACTCAAGAACGCAGGAATTGGCTTGACAGGAGTACCGTACCTTGTCGCCCCAGCAATGCTATGAAGATAGGGCGTACTGCCAATATTAATTGAGAGAATATCATAGGGAATTACCTGTGAATTATCACAGATAATCTGTTTGTGATCGACATCTAATTTTAGGACTTTAGCTATTAAGATATCTATGTTAGCTGCCGCAGCTAATTGGCATAGATTGATATGACATTCCTGAAAAGAATAGAATCCCGCAATATGCCCTGGGAGCATTCCAGAATAGGGAGTTTGGAGTACATCAGTAACTAGCGTAATTTGTGTGTCTATTAAGGGGGAATTAATAAAATCAAGGATAGCGATCGCATGACTATGCCCACCACCAACTAACACTAATTTCTGCATAAATCAAGGCTTTTTTTATGTTGCTTTGTCCCTAAGAAGTCATGTAAAAAGTGGCTACAAAGTATAATTTTTGCTCCCGCTGGGGGGTGGGGAATTACACCTTGTAAATACCTCTAAATAATACACAATAACTCTTAGGAATCTAATCATTGATGGTATAATTAGGAAAACCAAAAATCTAGACAGTGGGCATTACTCACTACCCGAAAATCTAGATGGTGGGCAATGCCCACCCTACAATGTATCTTATATTTCTTGAAGCTTATCTACTTAATATTATCAATGTAATTTTTTACCTCCCTGTACCTCCCTTTACCTCCTTTATCCCCGTGTACACTCGTCCCCTTGCCCGTCTCATTGAAGAACTACAGCGCTTACCCGGTATCGGTCCCAAGAGCGCCCAACGTCTGGCTCTCCACATTCTTAAGCGCCCAGAGGCTGATGTCCAAGCCCTTGCCCAATCTTTGGTGGATGCCAAAAAACAAGTGGGTCAGTGCCAGATATGTTTTCATCTTTCTGCCGAACCTATTTGTGATATCTGCCGCTCTCCCCATCGAGATAATCAGACGATCTGTGTTGTTGCTGATTCCCGTGATGTGATCGCCCTAGAGAAAACGCGGGAATATCGGGGTAAGTACCATGTACTGGGTGGAGTGATTTCGCCGATAGATGGCATTGGTCCAGAACAACTCCACGTCCAGCCCCTAATTCAGCGAGTCGGGGGACAGCAGATCAAGGAAGTCATTTTGGCAATTAGTCCCAGTGTGGAAGGGGAAACCACGACTCTCTACGTGGGGCATTTGCTTAAGCCTTTTACCAAGGTAACTCGGATTGCCTTTGGCTTGCCTGTGGGAGGAGATTTAGAATATGCTGATGAAGTTACTCTCGCCAGGGCAATGGAAGGGCGACGAGAGCTAGACTAATATCATACTGAGTCAGATTATGCTTCATCTTTACGAATACAAACCTTCTGGAAACTGTTATAAAGTTCGTCTTTTGCTGACTCAATTGGAAATACCTTTTCAACGTAGCTTTGTGGATATTCTCAACAAGGAAAGTAGAACCCCAGAATTCTTGACCAAAAATCCTAATGGACGAATTCCCTTATTAGAATTGGAGCCGGGCAAATTTTTGGCAGAATCTAATGCGATGCTCTATTACCTCAGTGCGGACACTCCATTCTTTCCTACAGATGCTTGGGAGAGGGCGCAGGTGATGCAGTGGCTATTTTTTGAGCAATACAGCCATGAGCCTTATATTGCCACCATTAGATTTTGGATTAGTTATCTCCATAAAACCCAAGAGTTTGCTGCCGAGATTGCCAAGCGAAGAGAGCAGGGTTATGCTGCTTTGGCAGTGATGGAGCAACATTTAATGAAGCATGATTATTTTGTTGGCGGCAGGTATACGATCGCTGATATTGGCTTGTTTGCCTATACCCATGTGGCGGGGGAAGGGGACTTTGACCTTGCCAGATTTCCCCATATTTTGCAGTGGATCGATCGCATCAAATCCCAACCCAATTACATTAGTATTCTTGAATAATTACTACAAATTCTGGAAGTTTTTGTGGGCTGAGCGAAGTCGAAGTCCACAGAAACTTCCAAACGCATAAATTTTACAAATAAAATAAGCCAGCTCTCACCTAGAAAGTTGGCTTATCTACACATAAATCTTTTTGGATGGCGATGACGAAGAGTTAGAGGCTATTTATAAAGTCTGATTTTCCGCCCCCGCCGGGGGCGGAAAATCAGACCTTCTAGCCACTTTATAAATGACCTCTTAACTAAAAACTAATTGACCACTAATCGATCGATACTGCCTTCACATCAACCACTTCATCAGGAGTCGCTACAGCTACATCATCAGTAGTTACTTTCCCTTGGCGGCGCTTAATTCCTTCAACTACGATTTGAGAAACTTCAGAGACCAGCAAAGTTACCAGTAGCACGTCATCAATCTGACCGACTACGGGGATGAAATCTGGAGAAATATCGAAGGGGCTGAGGACATAGACCAACGTACCAGCAATTACCCACCAGCGATATTTGGGGTTACGGATAATGTCACGGTACCAATTGTAAATAGATTGCATAGAGAAGCTCATAGGTTTCCTGCCTTAGTTGAATTAGCTACAGTAGTTAAGATGGTTTCGAGATGGTTTATCGACGAGAGAAATGTAAAGTCTGGTTGAACTTAGCTTGGGGAATCTTGCTTGTTGCAACCCAACCTTTGACTATATTTACTATCGCAAATTTCCCCCATTATAGTTAAGTGTGGATAACCGCTAAATTCTTAGGGAGAACCATAATCAATCCTAGATTAGTCCTTCTAGCTCTAGGGTTTCGATAATTTGTAATCCTCTAGGATCGCCAACTCGGAGGAGGGCAGCCTTGGCATCGGCTTTGACTCCTAAATCTATGTCTTCTTCTAGGGCGTAGAGGAGGCTATCGATCGCGCCAGCATAGATAGCATTGGCGGGCATTTCCCGGCAAAGTTGACCGATCGCCCAAGCACAATTACTCCGCACCGCTGCCACTTCATCTAGGCGGAGAGCTTCAATTAAAGGTGGAATTGCCATGACAATCTCGGCATAACCCAACTCTGCCACCTGAGCTAAGCCACTAGCAGCCCAGAGACGCACAGCAGAAATATCAGTTTTCAAAGCATGAATCAGAGGAGCTAACACCCGCCGATCTTTGCTATTGCCCAAAGCCCAGACAATCCCCTTGCGGACATAGCCATTCCAATCCTGCTCCAGTTGTTGGATTAATGGCTCAACAGCTTCTGAACTAAGATTTCTCCCCAAACCATAGGCAGCACTGACTCGGACAAGGGGGCAGATATCAGTTAATAAATGAATCAAGGAGGGAATAGCTCGATCGTCCTGCAATTCACAAAAAGCCCGTGCCGCCAACATGCGCTGGGGAGTTTCTGGGGAAGTTAGTAATAGCAACATTTCCTCTGGGTCTGGAGGAGGGGGAAGATCATTTAATCGTTCCAACTCTGCCAAAGGGTCATCTAGGACAATATTTTCATTATTTAAGGTACTAGAGTGATCTTGTTGCATAAGGATTAAAATAGCCTACTTTTGCTGCTGCTGATTGGAGATAAAGGATTGCTGCACGGGTCTAGGTTCCACCCTTGATCTTGGACTACCAAGACTTGATCATAAGCAAAGATTGGGTTTTATAACCTAAATTTTGATACAAATTAATTGCTTTGTGATTATCCACAAATACCTGTAAGCCAATTTGCCGATCGCCTTGCTCTTTTGCCCAAGTCTCTGCTTGATAGAGTAACGCCTTTCCCACTCCCAAACGGCGATGATTGGGAACCACGTAGAGCAAGAAAATCTGACTATAGCGTTTTCCTAGGGATTGATCCAAGGATGTGCCTAACCAAAGGCAGGCGATCGACTTCTCTGTGGGGGCATCCACCAACCAGAAGGGTGTGGCGTTGGAAAATAGACCTTCAAATGTTTCTCCTAAGAGAGCAAAGTTTTGTAATTCAGGAAATAGCTCTCGGTAGGTTAGTTGTAAAAAACTGCGGAGCAGAGATCGCTCGCCCCAACCCCCTCGACGGAGAGTATAACCCGATGGCAGCATTTATCCCTGTCCCCTAGGGGTAGGATGAGTAGAGAAAATCATCGACACCGCAGGGTCTGTAGTAGTTATAGGTTCTTCAATAGGAGCTGGAGCTGCCATATCACCGGGCAAAAATGTTCTAGCACTCACTGCTACTAAGGAAACTAAAAACACTAAAACGATTAGAAAAGGAAGAACGTACTGCCGAAGAATAGCCATAGAGGATTATAGGAGGAGCTAAAATATTTCTTAAATTATCCCACAATTTCAACTACAGGACTGACGCATTTGGACGTTGTTGCAGGCTTAGACGACGCTCAGCCCATAACTGTATAGCAATCATCAATTCCAGCACTTTGCGTTCAAATGAGACACACCACAAATATTGAAAGTTCTATCAATGTTGGGTTTGAGAGTAGGCTTCGACGACCCTCAGCCCACTCTCAAACTGCTGTAAGATGCCCGATCGCCCCCCAGAGGTTGGCTCTAGTAAAATTGGCTTGGGCGAGGTTAGTCTGAGAAAGGTTGGCTTCACTGAGTTCGGCTCCGGTAAAGTTGGTGCTTTGGAGATGGGCGGCGGTGAGGTTGGCTCGCATCAGTTCGGTGCCAGTCAGGTTGGTGTTGGCTAGATTAGCTTGACAGAGGTTAATTTTAATTAGGTTGGCACCAGTGAGATCTGCACCAGTAAGATTTGCGCCTAGAAGGCAGGCGTTGATCAAGTAGGCTCCAGTTAGATTTGCTCTAGTAAGGTTGGCTCCAGCTAGATTTGCTCCAGTAAGGTATGCCCTAGAAAGGTTGGCATCGACAAGGTTAGCACCAGAGAGATCGATTTCGTCCAAGGGGGCAAGGTTTAAATCAATGAGGCGATCTGCATTTTTCTCTCGCCACTGATTCCATTGAGGAATGCTATTTTTTAGAATTATAAGTTGTTGAGGATTTGCCATTATTGGATTGTCTCAGAGGTCATTTACAGCAGTTTGTGTATGGGCTTATGCATTTTAAGCAATGGGGGTACACAATTCAATGAGGGTGCCATCGGGACATCTAAGATAAGAAACAATTTGTCCCCAAGGTTTTTTCAGGGGTGCTTTTATTTCTATTGCGCCTGCGGCGATCGCTTTTTGATGTGCCGTTTCAACTGATTCAGTAATTAAGGCAATTTCAATCCCTAAGGGCTTGATGAAAGAATCAGCAGCAACATAACCATCGGGGAGATTTGATGCGCCAAGGGAATGATTTGCAAAGGATAAAGTTGTTTCTCCAGTATCAAGTTCACCATAATCTCCAGACTCATCTAGAAACCGCCTAGTGAAACCAAAAGCGGTTTCAAAAAAAGCCAAAGAACTTGATACATCAGCAACATAAATAATCGTATATCCAAATTTCATTTACCTTTCTCCTGATGGATATTTCTTCTGCTTAACCCCCGCTTATTTTATCAGTAGGAATTACACGTACTGCTAACGATTTTTTAGTATTTCGGAGGTTTTTATAGGTACGGAGCAAAAACCCCCGAAATATTAAATTCGATTATCTTAATTTATACACTGCGGTTGAAACCGCTGCTACAAGAACAAAGTCCGCCGTCGCGGACTAAGAAAAATCCGGGACTTTCTGTAACCTGCGTAGGCAGGTTTTGCTCCTGTAGCTGCGACGGCTCGGCTGAGCGTAGCCGAAGTCTTTAGTCGCCAAGCGATCCAGATGCTGACTTTTCAGACATCCTCTTAAGCAAATACAAACTGATTTGGGTTGGCTGGGTTAAGGCTGGAGGCTTGAATCCCGGTTAAGAGAGCCAAGGTTTGACCACCGAAACCGATCGCTGTATCAGCCCCGATTTGACTCAGGGATAGGTTTGCTGAGGTGATGCCTAAGCTTGCACTGCCAAGAATGCCGATCGCATCAACCCCTACTTGGAAATCAGTAATGGTGTTAGCCGCTGCAGGAATTGCCTTGTCAGCAATCCAGAACTGATCTGCTCCAGCACCGCCAGTCAGAACGTTGCCGCCGCCAGTCTTGACAAAGAACTTATCATTGCCATTGCCACCTAAAGCGATATCTCCACTACCGAGGATAAATTGGTCATTTCCCGCTCCCCCAGCCATGCGGTTAAACCCCCTACCTCTGGTGGCATCAAAAATATCATCACCGCCTCTGCCAAAGACGCGATCGGCTTGACAGACGGTGATCGTGTCATTGCCGGTGCCTAAATCAATATAGTTAGTTCCCACAGAGAATGCGGAGTTTGCGGCTATATCAACCCTATCATTCCCCGCCCCAGCGAAGACCACATTACTTCTGCCATCAAAAGCTGCCCCACTGACGGCAACCAAGACATCATCACCGGAAGTTACTCCAGTGGTGACAACCTTAGGTGCTACAAAGACGGGATTTGCCTCCACCTCGAATTGACTAACAATTCTGGGTTGACGGCTACTCACGCCGATCGGGTTGGCGGTCATTTCTGCACGGGTATAGGGGGCAATTCCGTAGGTTGTCACGGTTAATTTTTGAGTTTTTGAATCCACATTAAACTCAGTCCAGCCATAGGTTTGAGTCGCAACATAATCACCTTGCAGTAATTTTGCTCTAATCAAGCCATTAGATTGAGGCAGATTATTATTTAGACCAAGGGGATCGTAGCCGAGGGGAGCCAAGCCATCATCAACAACTTTCTTGATGAAATCATCTTTGTCGTTGAGCAGACTGTCGGCATCATTGGCAACGGGTAGAGAATCATAGAAAGCTTTAGTGGTGGGGGTCAAAAGACCCACTCCTAAAGCAAGGGTGGCAACCGTAGGACCAAAGGGAGCATCAAAGGCAACGGAACCAGTGCTAATTTCAAAGGCATTGGTGGCGATTTGCTGTTGACCGGGAGCTGACTGATAGGTGAGATTATTTACCAAGGTGCCGTGAATATCAGCGGCGATGAAGACGACATTATTAATTTTGTTGTCGTTAATGAATTTGAGGATTTCTGTCCGTTCCGCTGCATAGCCTTCGTAGCGATCGCTGGCAGCGAGAACTCCAAGATTTTGGATTGGTTCGGGAAGGTTGATAAATTTCCAAGTCACGCCATCTTTTTGCGCTTGGAGCAGATCCCGTTTCAAGTCATCCACTTGCACCCTGCCCAAAAAAGTCCGACTGGGATTGAAAGATTGCCCCAAGAAATTACCGATTTGAGTTTGATCGCTGAGATTCGTCACCTCAGTAAGTCCAGGATCCCTAAAGGAACGAGCATCCAGCAGGATATTCACAGCGTCACTACCGTAGGTCGTGGAGCGATAGAGCTTCCGCTCTCCGGCAGTGCGGGGATCTCCAGTTTGACCGTAGAACTGATCTTGGATGGGGTTGAACTCTTGGAATGCCCGAAGCCCATTGTCATACAAGGGAGAATCGTTGACTAAACCACTGTTTGCCCCATAGAGAGCTTGGATAGTAGGAGTCGTCTTGGCGAGATCCTGACCACCTTGGAAATCATTGACGACTTCATGATCATCGATGGTAGAGAAAATTGCCGTAGTAGCCCGTAAATCCGCAAAGGTATTTTGACCACTGCGACTGGAGTAGACCTCATTTTGTTTAAGGCGGAAGTCATCAATGGTTAAGGCTTGGTTTTTCTCGGTGCCATTGGCATTTCTCAGGGCTGGGGATGGATAATCGGAATAGATCGTATCGCCCAACTGAACAAAGAATTTGAGGTTACGATCGTCAGCATTGGCGATCGCTGGATAGGGAGCGATTTCTCCCCGCCAATCTCCGGTCACCCCAAAGGTCAACCCTGCTTGGGTTCCGGCAGCAGCAGGAGTACTGAATTTACCCGTAGTTACTCCAGTGGCATCGGTGGCGCGATAGAAATAATTGGTGCCAGCGGTCAAGCCAGAAATATTTACCTTCACTGGGGGAAATGGAGTTGTGACAGTGGCGGTGGCAGTACCAGCGATCGTACTAAAATCCGCCTTGGTGGAATACTCAAACTTGACGGGACCAGGATTATTTGTCCGAGTCCACAGCACTGCTGAATTTTGGGTGACATCGCCACTGGCAACTCCATTGGGAGGAGCAGGGTTAGGAGTCACCTCTGCGCTGAGGGTTAGAATCTGGGTGAATTGGGTAGAACTGAAGTTGTTGTCAGCGACTAGGACGATCGCCTGACGACCATCAGCCAATTTGGGACCAAAGGTCAGCCCTTCCACATTATCCAGACCCGAAGGCAAACCAAGGGAATCTAGATTCAGCAGTAACCGTTTTTGCACTGTGGCGATCGCAGCTAGTTGAGTAGGGCTAAGGCTGCTCAAAGCTTGAGTTTGACTAATATCTGTCGCCCCCGGAAGTTTAACTTCGTAGATTTTGATGGTGTTACCAGTGCCGGGAATCCCCGTAGAGAACGATCGCTCTAGGGATAATAAGGTACCGCGATTGTCGATGGCTAGCAAATCTACTAAACCATTGGTGGCAAAGGCAGTAGTAGGGTTGGGGATATTGACAACGGGATCGGTGATGTAGAGATATTCCTTTTCCGCTAGTCCAGTGGCAAGGTTAAATTGAACAATTCGCGATCGCGTGCTATTGGTGACATCGGAGACCACACCATCTTGGAATAGGGCATTTTCTGTAGCCGTGAATAGAGTTTTTTGATCCGGCGAAAGGGTCAAACTTTCAAAAGCCAAATTGTTGCGAACCCCAGCCGTTTGGGTATCAGGGGCATCAATAATGCCATTACTATTGGTATCTACCACGACAGGAAGAAATTTGGAGGGAACCGTCAGCGATCGCACTTCTTTCCCCGTTGCCAAATCAAATTCCTTCACAAAAGGATTGGAAACCCGTCCTGAAGATTGACTGACTTCACCTTCGGAAGAGATAAATACGGTGCCATTTTTAGTTAAGGCAATGCCTTCAGGATCAAGACTATTGGCAACAAAGAAATTCCCATTGAAATCTTTGATGGGAGTGACATTGGTGATGGTGGCGACTCCCGTTGTCTTGTCAACATTAAAGGTATAGAAACGGGCTGGGGCGATGGATGAGCGATCGTCGGAGATGGAATAGTAGCGATCGTTCACAGAATCATAGGTGACACCAGACAAGCCGCCCAGTTGCACCTGACTCCCATTGACGGTTCCCGCTGCCCCAGAGGGAATAAAGCTGGTATTAAAGATAGTTTGACCGTTAGTGTCATTATTTATTCGCCACTAATAAATAATAGGGGAAAGTAAGGAGGATAAAGCGATCCAAGCAACCTCCAATGAACATAGCAGCACGAGAACAACAAATACTACGAGTCAAAGCCACAAGTTTTCAACCAGAACTGGATG
>CALRPI020000101.1:0-17092 GCA_943370025.1 Phormidium lacuna HE10JO
ATCCAGTTCTGGTTGAAAACTTGTGGCTTTGACTCGTAGTATTTGTTGTTCTCGTGCTGCTATGTTCATTGGAGGTTGCTTGGATCGCTTTATCCTCCTTACTTTCCCCTATTATTTATTAGTGGCGAATAAATAATGACACTAACCAATCTCAATACCGTAACCTCCAATCCCAAATCCGACAAACCAGCCCCAAATACGCTGCCCTCAAATATCCCCAACCCCTGACCCTCGAACAAATCCAACAACAAGTCCTCGATGACAACACAGTGATTCTGTCCTATTCCCTTGGCAAAGACAAAAGTTATCTCTGGCTAATCAGTAAGACCGAAATGACCAGCTACGAACTACCGAAGCAAAAGATTATCGAAGACTTGATCAATAAAAAAGCACGATCGGAGTTGACCAATCCCCGCACCAGTCGTGACAGCTTCGTTAGTGGAACTGCCGAATTAGGCAATATTCTCCTGAAGCCAGTTCTAGAGAGAGTTGGTGATAAACGAATAGTAATCATTGGTGATGGAGCTTTGCAATTCATCCCATTTGGAGCCTTGCCCGATCCTAGAGCCGAAAATAATCAATACCAACCTCTCTTGGTCAATAACGAAGTTGTCTACCTGCCTTCAGCCTCCACTCTGCAAACCATCCGCAACGAAACCCAAAACCGCCCCACTCCTCCCAAAACCCTCGCAGTCCTAGCTGATCCAGTATTCTCGATCGATGATCAACGAGTAACCCAGCGCTCTTCTACAACAACTGCTGAGTTGCCCCTAGCAGCCCAAAATCTCGATCGAGCAGCCCGGAATACCAGAGGTGATTGGAACCGCCTCCCCGGTACTCGCCAAGAATCCGATACGATTCTTAGGTTGGTTCCCCCAAATCAAAGCCTCGCCCTGTTTGACTTCCAAGCCAATCGAGAAAATGCTCTGAGCAACCAACTTTCCCAATACCGCTTCATCCATTGGGCAACCCACGGTTTTGTCAACACGAAAAACCCAGAACTATCTGGTATCGTCATGTCCCTAGTCGATCGCAACGGTGCAGGCAGCAATGGATATCTACTCTTGGAGGATATTTTTAACCTCAGTTTCAATGTCGATTTAGTAGTCCTTAGTGCCTGTGAAACTGGCTTGGGGGAAGTAGTCCAAGGAGAAGGATTGATTGGTCTGACACGGGGTTTGATGTATGCCGGAACTCCGAGAGTAGTAACCAGTCTCTGGGCTGTACCGGATAGTCAAACTGCTGACCTAATGGGCAAATTCTATGAAAAGATGTTGCAGCAAAACCTCAGACCAGCAGAGGCGTTGAGGGCTGCTCAGTTAGAGATGTTTCGATCGCGCCCTTGGATGGCTCCCTACTTCTGGGCAGCTTTCACCTTGCAAGGAGAATGGCGCTAGCCTTGACGGACTTAGGGCAAGGTATAGTAGCTCTCAATCCATAAAGGTGTAGGTAATTGCAGGGGCGCAAGGTTTTGCGCCCTCAATGTGTACCGCAGCAAAACGAGAGTTGCTATATTTACTCTACTAATCTAATTCCACGTCGAGTGTCATGTTTTTCACTATTCTTGCCATTGATCTCCACAATCCACAGCCAGTCTACCATTGCTTTTTGGAGCAGTGCTTCCACAGAGAAATAGACCAGATCTCCTTCAGAAACTTCTACAGGCTTATTCAGAGGAAAAAAATGCTGCCGCCAATGGGTTTTTGTTTCTGGTGAAGTATCTAGAACGATCGAAGGCGATAGGGCTGAGGTAAAGTAGCCGCCGATGCCATGCAATAAGCCACTTTTGGTGATCTGAAAAGTTATTTCGGATTGAAAGGCAGCGTTAGTATCGGAGGCAAAGTCAAATCGATGTTTTTTCTCCGGCGGGGCTAAGAAATGGCCTTGTGCCAAATCTTCTTGGGAGGGAGAATTTGCCGCAACTTCTAGCAATGCTGCGTAATTAAAGCCCTGCTGCTCGTAGATAGTATTCCAAAAACTCACAGATTCATAAGCCTTTTCGCTTTCAACAGGAGCAAAATAAAGCTGTGCATCGATGGGAATGACGTGGCCTTCTGGTTTCAACCATTTGTCGCGAAATTCCAGAAAGTCCGTCACCATGTTTTCCTGCACAACCAAATAGCCGAGACATTCTGAGAGCAACACATCGCATTTTTCCGGTAATTCCACTTCACTGGAATCTTGCTGAATAAAGACGATATTATCGATCGCATTATCAGCGGCGATTTTCCGAGCGATATGGATCATGTCTGTCCGCTCAATAGCATAAACAGTTTTCGCCCCCAATTGTGCCGCAATAAAGGATAAGATGCCCGTTCCTGCCCCCATATCCACCACAATATCCCCGGGCTGAATAATTTCCTCGATCGCTTTTCTGTATTGTTCAATTCTCACCTGATCGTTCATCATCGACTTGTGATGCGTAATTCGCTCATAGTCTAAGAAAAAGGCAGTTTCTTTATTTTCCATTTTTCCTGCATTTGTTGTATGCCAAGTGAAACATTGCATAAACAGGAGCTACGCATTTGGAGCTATTTGTAAACTGAGCGTAGTCGAAGCCCGCAAAAAGCTCCAGAGCCTCAAATAATTCGTTGGCAGCGCGTAAATCTCACGGAATATTTATGAATATTACTTTGGCTTATAATCAAAAGTCTGACTGGTTATAGCCAGAACTGGATTGTAAGTCACACCTTTAGATGGGCAACACACAAGCAATTCTGAATATCCCTAAGAGATTATATCTTAGAAGGGTTGTATTCTAAACCATAAGTATAGTTGTCGCCAAGGGATTGGGTAGCAGAATCCCCCCTT
Source organism: Phormidium lacuna HE10JO (assembly GCA_943370025.1). Classification (GTDB taxonomy): domain Bacteria; phylum Cyanobacteriota; class Cyanobacteriia; order Cyanobacteriales; family JAAUUE01; genus JAAUUE01. The sequence goes on from CALRPI020000101.1 coordinate 2,812, forward strand.
CGCGGGGATTCCCACCGCATAAATCATCTTAACCCCCATGGCAGTTGCTATAGCAATCCTAAATGGATTGAGAGAGACGCACCCTCCGGGTGCGTCTCTCTCAATCCTCAAAAATCCACAAATGATTTAGGATCGCTATATGAATACAGCAGTTTGGATGTAGATGACTGTCGCTGCCCATACGAAAACCCAAACCCGGTCAATATTCTCGGACTTACGCAATTGGAGGTTTTGGCGCGCTCTGCGCCCGCCAAAATCTCCAGAATCTTAGATACAGCAGCTTGAGAGGGGGTGGCTACAGCCACCCCCTCTCAAACCCAATATTGATAGGACTTTCAATATTGGTGATGTGTCTCATTTGAACGCAAAATTCTGTAATTAAAAAAAAGGTGAAACCCTTTTTTTTAATTAGGGATAAGTTCTAGTTAAAAAAACTGGGCTGATGCCTAATTAAATTGAGAAACTCTTCTCTGGTTTTTTGATCTTCTTGGAAAGAGCCTAACATGGCACTAGTCACAGTCCAAGAGCCGGGTTTTTGAACTCCTCGCATGGTCATGCACATATGGGTTGCTTCCATTACTACGGCGACACCTTGGGGTTCGAGGATAGTTTGAATAGCTTCAGCAATCTGGCGGGTGAGTCTTTCTTGGACTTGTAACCTCCGGGCATACATTTCCACAACTCTGGCTAGTTTACTTAAACCCACTACTTTTTGATTAGGAATATAAGCCACATGAGCTTTGCCCATGAAAGGGAGCATGTGGTGTTCACAGAGACTAAAGAAGGCAATATCTCGGACTAACACCATTTCGTTATGCCCTTCATCAAAGATGGCTCCGTTGACTAGATCTTCCAGAGATTGATTGTAGCCACTGGTCAGAAACTGCATGGCTTCAGCGACCCGTTTAGGGGTTTTTAGCAAACCCTCGCGATCGGGGTCTTCGCCCACACCCAGCAGGGTAGTGCGGACTGCCGCCATCATGTCTTCTTTAGTGACTGATTCAGGGGGGCGCTGAATATTAGGTTGTTTGCCATTGAGGGTATTGCGATCGGGTCTGGTTTTGACTCTAGAAGTAATATCGCCGTTGCCATTGTTAGAGGTAATAGTCATGATTTTTCAGTTATCAGTGTAAGACGATAAGGGAGGGTAACAGTCAATATAAATTGGGATGTGAAGCATCCCAATTTATATTGACTTAAAGAACTCCTGCATTAGACATGAGAGTAAGTTCGGTAATAACCGCAGTGGGGGGAAGAGATACGGCATAGAGAACCGTTTGTGCCACTGCTTCTGGGGTGAGCATGGCAGCCCGGTTGAGATCTACCTTGACTGTTTCGCTATCCCAGAGGTCTGTATGGACAGCCCCCGGACAGAGGGTAATCACCCTAAGGTCTGGTTCTTCGATCGCCAAAGTTTGGGATAGGGCAACCAGACCGGCCTTACTAACGCTATACGCTCCCCAGCCCGAAAAAGATTGCTTGGCAGCAATGGAAGCAATATTGACGATCGTCCCATGTTTTTGCTGGCGCATCAGGGGCAAAACTCCCTGCATACACTGAAAAACACTAGTCAGATTTAGGTCTAATACTTGCTGCCAATGGGCGAGGGGAGTATCAGCGATCGATCCGGTATAACCCATCCCTGCATTGTTGACCAGAATATCTAACTTCCCTGCTTCCTCAACAATCTTGGAAATTTGGGGCTGGACTTGCTCCACTAGGGACAAATCTACAGCGTAGACTTGAGCTTTCACTCCCAAGGCGGTTACTTCATGGCGAACTGCTTGGAGTTTTTCGAGGGAACGGCTGACTAGGAGTAGATCGATCCCTGCTTGGGCAAAGGTCAGGGCGATCGCCCTACCAATACCACTACTTGCACCAGTAATTAAAGCTGTTTGATTTGTCATTTTATTGGGCTACTCAGAAAAAGCACCAATTTGGCGAAATTTTTGATAACGTAAATCCTTTCTTTGGTCGCTAGTCAAAGTATTGAGTAGTTCTAGGTTTTGCAGGAGGGCTGCCTTGAGGGTAGCGGCTGCTTCTAGGGGGGCAGAATGCGCTCCGCCCACAGGCTCCGGTAAAATTTGATCCAATATCCCCAGATCCCTGAGGTCTATAGCTGTCATTTTTAATGCCATTGCTGCTTGGGGAGCTTGCTGGGCATCTTTCCAGAGAATTGCGGCACAGCCTTCAGGACTAATGACTGTATAAACAGAGTGTTCAAACATTAATAGCCGATCGCCGACTCCAATTCCCAGAGCACCGCCAGAACTAGCCTCACCAATTACCACACAGATAATTGGCACGTTAAAACGAAACATCTCCCGTAGGTTATAGGCGATCGCCTCTCCCTGCCCTAATTTTTCTGCTTCCAGACCCGCCAAAGCTCCGGGGGTATCAATAAAAGTCAAAATTGGCATCCCAAAGCGATCGGCGTGTTCCATCAGACGAATTGCCTTGCGATAGCCACTAGGAGCAGCCATGCCGAAATTCCGGGCAATATTATCTTTCGTATCTCTGCCTTTCTGGTGTCCTAACATCACCACCGGCTGCCCTGCTAATCTGCCCACTCCCCCTACAAGAGCTGGATCATCATAGCTAGAGCGATCGCCGTGCAACTCCATCCATTCATCACTAATTGCTTGAATATAATCCAAGGTACTAGGACGACGGGGATGGCGGGCTACTTGCAGTCTTTGGATAGGGGAGAGACTGCTAAAAATTTCCTGCCGTAGTTGCACAGACCTAGTCTCTAACTGCCGGATTTGCTCAGAGACATCAACACTATTCTCCTCTGCCAGTTCCCGGATCTGCTCAATCCGAGAGTTCAGTTCTGACAAAGGCTTTTCAAAATCTAACAGGAGGGGTTTGCGTTCAGTATTTGACACCTTAAAAACTACCTAGGGGAAATCACTGCCTTAATGATCATACAACAGTTCTGGGGCTGATCCCCAGATAGAGAAAAGAAAATTCCTATAGAAAACTAGTAGTCTGTCAACGATTAGTTGATGGGTCTACAGCATCCAGAAAGTTTTGTGGGTGTTTTTTTTGAGGGGTTTTCAACCCCTCAAAAAAAACTTAACAGACTACTAGGGTGGGGCATTTTCAGAAATTGGCAGGAAATTAACGTACTACTCAAGAGGATTGTTATATTTATGAATAGGAAGAGTTGTTAAAGAAAGAGTAATCTGCTTCTTTAACAACTAAATCAGGCAGGCTGAATAGCGAATAGCTAACCTAGCGATGTCCTGCTGATTGCCTCAATCCTCGAATATCTTTAATATCTCTGAGGGGGCATTTATAAAGTGGCTGGAAGGTTTAATTTTGCGCCCCCGCCGGGGGTGCAAAATTAAACTCTCTAAATAGCCTCTACAATACAGCAGTTTGTGGGTGGGCGGCGACAGCCGCCCACCCACAAACCCAAGCCTAGTCAATATTTCAGGAAATGTAATGTATTCAATATACCTGAAAAGTGCTGTATCTCTGGGTCAGGACTTATGCATTGGTCGGTTTTTGCAGGCTGAGTGTAGTCGCAGCCCACAAAAACGTCCACAACTCTCGATAATTCCTTGGCGGTGCGTAAGTCCTATGAGTCATTACTACTGATCAATTCAATCATCTCTGAACTGTTGCTGACATTACACTTAATTTACTATGACTAACTCTCAAGGCAAGACCATTAATCAAGAACTCAGAACCCAAGTAACTATTATTGGTAGCTGTGTGGCACTGATGTGGGCGATCGAGATTCTTGATGTTTTTGTGTTTCGTGGTGGTTTAGATCGATACGGCATCCGCCCCTACAGCATTCCCGGACTTTGGGGGATTTTATTTGCGCCCTTTCTCCACGGGGGGTTTGGTCATTTGATGGCAAATACTGTGCCTTTTATTACTCTCGGCTGGTTAGTCATGTTGCAGGAGACTAGCGATTTCTTTATCGTCACGGCGATCGCGATGGTCGTTGGCGGTTTAGGTACTTGGTTGACAGGTTCTCCTAATTCGATCCACGTCGGGGCTAGTGGGGTAATTTTTGGCTATTTAGGCTTTTTATTATTTCGCGGCTATTTTCTCAGAAATATTCCTTCCATTGCCGTGTCGTTGGTGGTGGGGATGTTCTACGGCGGCTTGCTTTGGGGGGTGTTGCCGGGACAGATCGGCATTTCTTGGCAGGGACATTTGTTTGGCTTTATTGGCGGAGCGATCGCCGCCAAATTCCTCTCTGCTGGTGCTCGCACTTCAGAGGCTACAGCCAATAAATCAAAGTATTGAAATCCGGCAGTTTGTGTGTGGGCTTCGATGACCCTCAGCCCACACACAAACCCATACTAAAAAATGCCATTAGTTCATCTACCAGACCATAATGCCACTCAAAACTTTGGTAAGCTCTTGGGGCGATCGCTGCCAGCCGGTAGCGTCTTACTTTTAGCTGGAGATTTAGGCAGTGGCAAAACTACCTTTGTCCAAGGAATTGCTGCTGGGCTGGGAGTTACGGATCCGGTAGTCAGTCCCACATTTACATTGATTAATGAATATCCAGAAGGCAGAATTCCCCTTTATCATTTGGATTTATACCGTTTATCTGCGGCTGAAGCTGCGGATCTTTATCTAGAAAATTACTGGCTAGGTTTAGAGTTTCCTCTGGGGATTGTGGCGATCGAATGGGCGGAGAGGTTGCCCTACTTACCTAGTAGCTATCTTAAACTCAACTTCACTTACCTAGAGGATCTATCCCGCCAAGTAGAAATTACCGCGATCGGCTCAAATCTAGGTTTGGATATAGATAAGTTGGCTGCCAAATTTTTCTAACAGTTAACAAATTTCGTTAAAATCCTGAAGATACACCTTGAGGTAAACATTAGCCATGACAACCGCAATTTCCACCTCCCTGACCATGAGAGATTTCCTCAAACTACCAGAAACCAAACCTGCTAGTGAATTTATTAATGGAGCTATTTCCCAAAAACCCCTGCCCCAAGGCAAACATTCTCGTCTACAACTCAAGTTTTGCCAAGTCATTAATCTAGTAGCTGAAACAGAGAAAATCGCCCGAGCTTTTTCTGAATTGCGCTGTAATTTTGGCGATCGTTCTCTTATCCCTGATGCTACGGTATTTACTTGGCAACGAATTGTTTTAGAAACAAATGGAGAAGTTGCCAATACCTTTAATATTTATCCAGACTGGACAGTGGAAATTCTCTCCCCAGACCAAAAAGCTACTAAGGTAATTAGTAATATTTTGCATTGCCTAAAATATGGGACACAGCTAGGGTGGTTAATTGATCTAGAGGAGAAGTTGATTTTAGCATTTATCCCCGGACAAGAACCCTTAGCACTAAGGGAGCAAGATCATCTACCGATGCCTAAGTTTTTACCATTAAATTTAACAGTAGAGGAAGTTTTTGGATGGTTAAAATTAGGTTAGCAAGCATGAAAAATCTGACATCGGGTGTTTTCTGGCAGCGAATTGCTCTGAGCTTAGTAGTAATTAGTATTATCTTTCGCTTGAGTAATTTAAATATCAAAATGTATTGGTATGACGAGGCTTATACTTCCTTACGATTAGCTGGTTATACGACAACCGAAATGATCGCTGATCTGAGGGCAAAACCTTTGCTCACTCCCCAAGACCTGCTGAAATATCAACGGTTAAATAGCGATCGCCACCTCTCAGATACAATTAAAGGTTTGGCGGTAGAAGAGGCACAACTACCTCCCTTATACTTTTCCCTAGTCAGGATTTGGGCGCAACTTTGGGGAAGTTCTATTACAGCAGTCAGAAGCCTCTCAGTTCTGATTAGCTTTTTAAGTTTCCCCTTAATGTATTGGTTAATACAAGAGCTATGTTTTTCTTTACCCGTAACAGAAAAAACAACTGCTAGTTGGATTGGTGTCGCTTTATTGGCAACTTCTCCATACCAACTAATTTATGCTCAAGAATCTCGCCCTTATTCTCTGTGGATTGCAACTATTCTTTTTTCTACCACTTGTTTAATGCGAGCTGTCAGACTAGGCACATTTAACAGTTGGCTTCTCTATAGTTTGGGATTAATTCTCGGTTTATATACACAGTTATTAACGTTCCTGGTAATTATTGCCCATAGTGTATTTGTGGTAATTAAAACGGGCTTGGGCTGGGGAAAACTTAGCAAGTCTTATCTCCTCTCAATTACTTTGAGTTTAGTTGTCCTAATGCCTTGGGCAATTACTATTTATCTGAATCTCGGTGCTGCTGCCCAAGCGATCACTTGGCGGCGAGAGGATGCTCCTCTTGGTTTAGCCTCTAGGTTCTTTCGATTTAGTAGTAATTTAGCTGGCGGTATTACACGACAGTTTGTAGATTTCAACTTGGGTAATGCCTCGCCTAGATCGCAACTTTTAGCTTTTGCCTTGGTGATGTTAGCCATCATAGCTCTAGCTATTTATGGTTTGTATTTAGTATCAAGAGATCTCGGCGATCGAGGTAAACTGATCTTGTGTTTAGCCCTAATTCCTTGGCTAATAGTTGTACTCATAGATATCCTTACCCAAAATAATCGGGCTAGTGTCAGTCGCTATCTAATTCCCGGTTGGTTAAGCTTACAAATTTCCGTTGCCTACCTATTTGCCAATAAGCTCAACTCTATTCATCCCCAAATTCTCCCTAATTCTTTTAAGTTTATTCCGACTAAATTTGCTTGGGTTTGGCAAATTAGCTTGGGATTGATTCTTTGCCTCGGCTTATTTTCCAATGGGTTAATGATCAATACTGTGGTTTGGTGGTCCCATCGCTTGAATTATAATAATCCTCAAATTGCCGAAACTGTGAACCAGAGCGATCGCCCCTTAATTCTTAGTAAGATTGATATGAATATAATTACGCTCAGCCATCGGTTAGCAGACAAAGTAAGCATCAAACCAGTAGAGACTAATTTCCCGACGATCGAGTCAGGATTTACTGATATATTTCTCTACATCCCTGAAGAATCGATCGCTGGATTCCAAACCGATCCAAACTATCAAATTCAAGGCTTTACTAATATGAGAATTGTCGAACCTTATTCTCCTTCCTTCTGGAAAGTCTCAAAAAGATAATCTACGATATATAGTAAGTGCCATTCTAGTTAGGACGGGAACGTTTTCGAGGGCGCGCTCCGCGCGCCCTCGAAAACGTCCTAATCAAAGCGGCGACCACTATAGCAGTCCTAAATCATTTTCTAACAGTTGCCAAATCAACTTGCTTCTAGTAAATAGTTTCACCCGCCTTCGGCGGGTGAAACTATTTAGGATCGCTATAGATATTAAGAAATCCTCAGTGAGTTGAGAAATGCAGCCAAACAAACCCGATCGCTTCAGCCCTACCCTAGACCCAAGCTCACCGACAGGAGTATTCATCCCTACCAATTTAGAAGGGGCAATTATTGAGTTTAATAGAATGCTACCTGTCTCCTTGAAAATTCAACTTGATCAGAATTTTATCAGTAATGATTATCTTGACTTGGGAAAGTGGTTGACAGATAATTGGCAGCTTAGAAATCAAACTTTTTTAGTACACCACCTAATAAATCTTGGTGCAAATTCTCACCCTGATAATCTATCAAAATTGCTCTTAGAAATATATATTAGCTATCTAAGAAACCCTTTTTTTGATATGGAAAAAGACTTAATAGAAGCAGATTTCTTTGAGCGTATTAGTAAGACGTTTAGCCAGTTAATGAGCTGCGATCGAGCAACTTTATGGATCATGGATGCTGTAAAGGTGGAACTAGTTACAAAAATACCTTTGTCAGGAAAGACGGCGGATATTCGTATTTCACCAGAAGTGGGATTGATAGGCACAGTATTTGACTTAGCAGAAACTGTGAATATCCCTTTCGATTTATATGATTACTCAGATATTGAAGACATTAAAAAAATTAAGCAGCTAGATATAAAAACAGCCTATAGACATTGTAGTATTCTGATGTCACCAATTCAAACACAAGATAATAGAATACTAGGAATAATTCAATTAATTAATAAGCAAAAATCCGGCGTGTTTACACCCTATGAACCAAAGATTTATCCTCAAGCACCAGAGTGCTGGCAAGCGAGTTTTACAGAAGCCGATCAAATATTTGTAGAAAGACTCAATAGCCAGCTATCTGTTTTTCTTGAGGTATAGGACAAATTTCAATGTGATATGTATAAAAATTCTATTTTGGTTAATTACAGCAGTTTGAGAGTGGGTGGCTACAGCCACTCACTCTCAAACCTAACATTGATAGGACTTTCAATATTTGTGGTGTGTCTCATTTGAACGCAAAGTGCTGTAAGTTTGGGATTAGGTGCTTCTGAGGGCATCGATCGGGTTGAGTTTGGCTGCCCGTTTTGCCGGAACCACGCCAAAGAATAAACCAATGCCTCCGGAAACACTGACAGCAATCACAATCGCCACGGGGGAAACTGCGGCTTGAAACGAAGTTAGGGTACTGATTAAGACAATTCCACTCACCCCGACCAAGGTTCCCACTACGCCCCCAGCCGCCGAGAGGATCACAGCTTCAATCAGAAATTGCAAGAGAATATCTTTTTCCCTGGCTCCGATCGCTTTCCTCAGTCCAATTTCTTGGGTTCTTTCCGTCACCGATACCAGCATAATATTCATCACCCCAATCCCGCCGACAAAGAGGGAAATCCCGGCGATCGCTGCCAGCATCAAAGTTAGAGCACCGGTAATCGTATTGGCGATGGTGAGAATATCCTCTTGGCTACTGACGACAAAATCATCATCCCCAGTAATTTTGTGTCGCAATCTGAGCAGGTTCTCAATTTGGAACTTTGCCGCATCCATAATTTGTTGATTCTTCGCCGATACAGAAATGAAGGTTACTTGCAAACCATAGGGAGAAGTCCGCCCCACGAGGCGGTTAGCGGCAGTGGTCAAGGGAATATAGACCGCATCGTCTTGATTGCTGCCCAAGAAAGAACCCTTTGCTTTCATCACCCCAATCACCTGAAAAGAAAGATTTTGAATCCGGATCTGTTGCCCGATCGGATCACCACCAGAAAAGAGATTATCCACCACATCAGGGCCAAGAACGACCACTTGGTTACTACGCTGCAAGTCCAAATCATCGATAAATCTGCCCCTTTCCACATCAAAACTCCGCACGGGCAGAAAATTGGGCGTAGTGCCAATCACTACCGAGGTTTTATTCCGATTTCGGTAGGTAATTAGCTTGTTGGTATTAATTTGAGGTGAAACCTTATCCACTGTGGGGACTTGGGTGGCGATCGCTTCAGCATCCGCCAGTACTAGAGTCTTCGGTACTTCAAAGGTTCGGTTCCGGTTGCCAGTTCCCGGAGCCACAAACAAGACATTCGGTCCCAAGGATTCAAACTGCTCGGCGGCTAGGCGTTGCGCCCCCTGACCAATCCCTACCATGGCAATTACCGAGGCATTACCAATCACAATCCCCAACATGGTTAAACTACTCCGCAACTTGTTGGCAACCAAAGTTTTTGTTGCCATGCGCAGGCTTTCCCCCAAATCGATGGTCTGCCGCTTTGTGGCAGGGGGATGGCTGCGAGGAGGGGCAGGAATTGGTTTAGGTGTGGCGGTTTTTTGCTCTGGTGGCTTCTGGTCTGGTTCTTGGATAATCATGGTTTTGGCTCCTCTCGTTTCACCCCGGCTGGCAGATTAATAAAAACTCGTTCACTGGGGTTTATCCCTTCTAGAATCTGGGTTTTATCCTTGCTGGTTTGACCGATGGTGACGGGTTTAAAAATGGGTTTATTATTTTCTCCGGGGATCAGGACTCCGGTTTTGCCCTTCTCGGTGACGATCGCCACCGTCGGCACTACTAGGGCATTTTTCACCTGCTCCCCCAGAAAGCGAGTATCGACATTCATGTTTGATCGCAGCTTATCCTTGCCAGTTTCTAAGGTAATCCGCACCCGGAAAGAGGTAACATTCTGCTCCACCACTGCTTCTGGAGCCACCAAGTTGACTCGCCCCACAAATACTTCCGTGGGAAAAGCATCGGCAATAATTTCCACCCGCTGCCCTTTACTAATCCTGCCAATATCCACTTCTGGGACAGAAGCGACTATTTCTAAGCCCCTCGCGATCGCCAAAATCGATGCTGAGGTGGAGCTAGCCGTAGTTCCTGCCGAGGTGGTGGGAGCCACAAAAGCCCCTTCGTTGGCATACTTTTGGCTGACAATCCCATCAAAGGGAGCCGTAATCGTGGCATCGTTGAGCTGGAGTTCGATCGCCGCCACCTGTGCCTGTGCCACCCCTACCGCTGCTTGGGCTTGGGCAATTTGTTCGGGGCGGCTGCCATTTTCCATCATCTGTACCGCCGCCTCCGATTCTCGTACTGCCGCTGCTAGTTGGGAAGTGTCCTCATCTCGCAGGCCACTCCTTGCTTGAACAAGATTGGCTTGAGCATCTCGCTGATCTGCCAGAGATTGATTCAGGGTATCTTCAGAAATTGCCCCTTGATCTTTGAGGAATTGATTCTGCCGTAACCTTTCGGTGCTTAGGTTCAGGCGAGATTCAGCTCTGGAGATTTCTTCGGGGCGACCGCTGCCTGCTGCTGCCAGTTTTGCCCGTGCCTGGTCTAGTCTGGCTCTAGCTTGGGTAATTTCTTCTGGTCTGCTGCCTGCTGCCACCTCAGCTAATCTGGCTTGTGCTTGGGCTAAGTTGGCTTGAGTGCGGAGAGCATCTGCCTGAAGATCCGTGGTTTCCATCTGTGCCAGCCGCTGTCCGGCGGTGACCTTATCGCCTTGATCCACAAATAATTTGGTAATTCTGCCTGCTGATTTGGGACTAATATTCACACTCTGGATCGGCACGACAGTGCCACTGGCGGTAATGTTTGCTTCTAGGTCTTGGGATGTGGCGGTGACGGTATATTTTTCTAAATCAAAGGCGGGAGTACGACTACGGACTACGGCAATCCCAATCCCTGCGGTCAATATAATCCCCGCAGCGATCGCCCCAATAATTAAGGATTTAGATTTTTTAGGTTTATTAAGGGTGGGAAGAGTGATGCTCATGAAGTTTGCTTAGATTGCTTACGGAAGAATGTCGCTAATCTTCTAGATTGGTAAGCTAGGTATTGTTATCCAAAGAACAACAGTACATAGTTAGCTAGACTTCTCTATTATAGATGGAGTTTCTGGCAATTCTTTAAGAAATATTAAGACCTGTTGCACTCCTTAGTCCGCTGCGACAGAGTAGCAGCTAGCCCAGCCCCTCAAAAAGTTCTTAATACCATTTTGCTAAATACTTGATACAAATAAGATTCTGAATAACTTGCTGTATAAGGATTTAAATCAAGAAAAGAGTGAAACCATTTTCTTGATTTGGTATAACCCGGATTTACGTTATCCTCATGCCATTTGATCAAATGCTTGATACAAATACAGCCCCTTGCCTGTCATCCACAAATTAGAAAAGTGCTGTAAGATTTTGATTAGCCTGCTGTGTAAGGATTTACAACAGTTTGAGAGTGGGTGGCTACAGCCACCCACTCTCAAACCCAACATTGATAGAACTTTCAATATTTGTGGTATGTCTCATTTGAACGCAAAGCGCTGTAAGTCAAAAAAGGGTGAAACCTTTTTTGATTTGGGATCGCGCTATTCAGTAACTAGAATCAGGGGAAGATAGATACTAAAGGTGGTTGCTTTGGGGACACTTCGTACAGAGATGGTTCCATCATGTTTGTCAATAATCTTTTTGACAATATTCAATCCTAAACCACTACCTTCACCCATTGGTTTAGTTGTGAAAAAAGGATCAAATATTTTGGGTAATATTTCACTAGGAATCCCTGCACCATTATCAGAAATCTCTACGCAAATATGTTTTTTCTGTAATTGAATGGTCAGCGTGAGAATACCTTTGCCCTGCATTGCTTGGAGCGCGTTATAAATCAAGTTTGTCCACACCTGATTTAACTCATCAGGGTAGCAGAGAATTGATGGCACTTCATCTGGATAGTAACGTATAACTTCAATACCTTGTTTGAGTTGGTTTTGGTATAGAGTTAGAACATTTTCAATATTTTCTAATAAATTAGCTAAGGATTTTTTTCCGGATTGATCATAACGGGCATAACTCTTGAGAGCAAAAACGATTTTAGCAGCACGACCACTTGCCATCTTAATGGTGTCACTACTAGCTTTTAAGGTGGCTAGTTGATAAGCCATACTGAGAATTTGTGGACAGTTAGAACTCTGGAAAATTGGCAGGAATTCTTGTAGCTGACTCCGCACTCCCACATCAACTAAGATATCTGAGATCGCTTCTCTATCATCACTATTGTCAATTCCTAGTTTCTCTAATTCCTTATCAAAAACTCGCCTTAGCTGTCGCTTTTCTTTGCTAGACAAGCTGTCATTGTGAGTAGTAGATTGATGTACCAAATTTGAGAAGACTTGTTGTTCTGAGGGTAAGAGGGATTGCAGAAAGAATGGCAACTTCGCTAGGGTTTCATTAAAGAAATTATTGATATTTTCTACAGAAGAACTAATTGCCCCTAAGGGATTATTTATTTCGTGAGCCACTCCAGCAACTAATTGCCCAAGGGCAGCCATTTTTTCTGATTGAATTAATTCATGCTGAGTTTTTGCTAACTGGATATTGACAGCTTGTAATTCCGCCATAGCTGCTTTTAGTTCCCGGGATTTTTCTTCTAATTCCCATTCCCGATGAATAGCTTGGGGAGCTTCCGATAGCATGGCAATCACAATTGGCACTACTTCTGAATCAAATTCATCAATGCCTAACCAAGGCTGAGGCTTAATCAGGGTTTCATTGGTGGATATTTTTTGAAATTGGCCATTGGGGAGAACTTGACCAAAGTAGCTGTGTTTCCAGAGATGATGGTTTTCGACTTTGACTAAACCTCCGGGGGCAGCAAAGGTTTGATGGTGCGCTGCTGCTAGTACTTTTTGGGTTTGAAAAGATTGGGCTTTTTCTACTGCCTGTTTCCAGAGGTAGACTTGGACATAGGCAGCTTCGATCGGATCGCTAGTGACGCGATCGCGACCATAGGCGGCTTGAAATCTCTGGACAAAATCTCTGTTTTCTGGCGTATCTATACTTTGGAAATAGCTCCATGAGGCATAGTGGCCTGCGGCGGATGCGCCAATTTGAGAAAATACTTCTTCGGCGGCACTAAAGGCAACTACAGGAATATCGGCGGCATTGATGCCAGCTTGGGCATACTGTTGGTAGAAAGCAATATTGCAGTCGCCGTTGAGGGTACTAAAGACCGCATCAGGTTTAGCTTGTTTGATTCTGGCGATCGTCTCCTCAAAGTCCGTAGCTCCCATGGGTACGTATTCTGTCCCGACGATTGTCCCGCCTTGGCGCTTGAGTTCTGCGGTGATGATTTTATTGTAGGCACGGGGAAATACATAGTCAGAGCCAAGCAGGTAGAGTTTATTCCCTTTGTTCTGGAGGATCCAAGTCACGGCTGGGATAATTTGTTGATTGGGGCAGCAACCGCTATAGAAAATATTGGGGGAGCATTCCAGTGCCTCATACTGGAGGGGATACCAGAGTAGAGAGTTGTGTTTTTCAAACACGGGCATCATGGCTTTGCGACTACTGGAACTCCAACCACCAAAAGCTGTGACGATTTTATCTTCAGTGATTAATTTTCTGGCTTTGTTGGCATAGGTATAAAGATCAGAAGCTCCATCTTCGATGATTGGGTGGATGGTTCTCCCCAAAATTCCAGAGCTGGCATTAATTTCGGCGATCGCCATTAATTCTGCATCGATCAGAGAAGTTTCCCCCAATGCCATAGTTCCAGTCAAGGAATGAATAATTCCCACCCGCACGATCGAACTATCAATCGAATCATCAGTAGACAATTCTTTGCTACCCTTACTCATAGTATTAATTTTTCGAGGAACTCCTATATTTAGATTCTATAGGTGGTTCTAGTCTTCCTAAATTTGTTCCTGTTACCCCTATGATAGCTAACGCAATGTACTGAAGTTTAGACTAAATTCAAAAAAACAAAAGCACTCTCAAAAGATTAGATTGCGTAGGGTAGGCATTGCCCACCTATCTGGATTCTGTATATAGCGATCCTAAATGGTTTCACCCGCCGAAGGCGGGTGAAACCATTTACGAGAAGCAAGTTGACTTCTTTAGTTTGGACTAAATAGTTTCCAGCAGCTATCGATAAAAAAACAGCAGAGCATGACTCAGCCCTTGGACATGGCTGAGTTATCTTCAATCACAGCAACAGAAGCAGAAGTTAAGCAGTAGTTGAGTGAGATTGCTTCAGTGATG
>CALRPI020000102.1:0-16736 GCA_943370025.1 Phormidium lacuna HE10JO
CTACGTTTCAGGATTTGATCCCCCCCAGCCCCCCTTAAAAAGGGGGGAGAATTAATTTAAGTCCCCCTTTTTAAGGGGGATTTAGGGGGATCCTCCCCATTAAACGAGATGATCAATACTTGTGTGTACACGGCAGCCCTCCGGGGGAGACGTTCTCAACCCATTTAGGATCGCTATAGTTGAAGATGTGTTTTGCACTAGGCGGCACATCTTCAACCAAAACTTATTATTTTTTAATTCTAGGCAATGATTAATTGTATCTAACCACGCTACTTATCCTACGGTGCTTATCCTATGGCAAAACCCAAAACTCGTTATGTTTGTCATAGCTGTGGGGCTGATTTTCCCCAGTGGCATGGGCGCTGCCCCGGCTGTAGTACTTATAATTCCCTAGAAGAGCAACTGGCACCCCAAGAGGTGAATACCCGCCGTCCGGGTTGGTCTGGCTCCCGAACTTCTAGTAGCAAACCGAGGACTGCGGTGAGATTTTCGGAAATTGAAGATCGAGATCAGTCCCGGTTTGCCTCTGGCTATGAAGAACTCGATCGCGTCTTGGGCGGGGGGATTGTCCCCGGCTCCTTGGTGTTGATCGGCGGGGATCCGGGGATTGGCAAATCAACTCTATTGCTTCAGGTGGCTAACCAACTAGCCAGCAAAAATCGGATTCTCTACGTCACCGGGGAAGAGTCGGCACAGCAGGTGAAACTCCGGGCGGGTCGCCTAGGCGTAGTCCGGGATGCTGAGGATAATTTGCTAGATAATTCTGAAGATCAGATTCTGGATCAAACTGCAAAGAAGAAACAAGTTCGCCAGAAACCAACCCCAGATATTGATCTCGGCAGCCCAGTTAATCTGTATATTTTGGCGGAAACTAACCTAGAAGAAATTATCCAAGAATTAGAATCCCTCAGACCCCAAGTGGCGGTGATTGATAGTATCCAGAGTGTTTACTTGGCTGCCCTGAGTTCTGCCCCCGGTTCTGTCTCCCAAGTGCGGGAATGCACGGCAGCACTGATGCAGGTGGCAAAGCGGGAGCATATTACTTTATTTATTGTCGGTCATGTCACCAAGGAAGGGGCGATCGCTGGACCACGGGTATTAGAACATTTGGTAGATACGGTGTTGTACTTTGAGGGCGATCGCTATGCTGCCCATAGATTGTTGAGATCGGTGAAAAATCGCTTTGGTGCTACCCACGAAATTGGGGTGTTTGAAATGATCGATCGGGGCTTGCGGCAGGTGACCAATCCTTCGGAATTATTTCTCGGCAACCGGGATGAATTTGCCCCCGGCACTGCCACCATTGTCGCCTGTGAGGGAACTCGACCGATCGTGGTGGAATTGCAAGCTCTGGTTAGTCCTTCCAGCTACTCCGCTCCCCGCCGCTCTACCACAGGGGTCGATTACAACCGTTTGCAGCAGATATTGGCTGTCCTCGAAAAACGGGTGGGGATTCCCCTCTCCAAGCTAGATGCCTACGTTGCTTCAGCGGGGGGATTGGGGGTGGAGGAACCAGCCGCCGATCTGGGGATTGCGATCGCTGTGGTGGCGAGTTTCCGCGATCGAGTGGTGGATCCCCGCACCGTGATTATTGGCGAGATTGGTTTAGGAGGACAAATTCGCCTCGTCTCTCAGCTAGAACTCCGTCTTAAGGAAGCCACCAAACTAGGTTTTAAAAAGGCGATCGTCCCCAAGGGACAAGCGTTGCCACCCATGGATTTGGAAGTCATTCCTGTAGCTAGGCTGTTGGATGCGATCGTCGCTGCCTTGCCGCCAAATGCTCGCCATGAACCACCAGAATTAAAAGAATAAATGACTCTCTGGCTGGATATTAATTTCCATGGGGACAGCTTGAGGTGGGGCATTGAGGGCAAACATGATGGCTTGGGCGGCGGTTTCTGGGGTGAGCATTTTGGTGCGATCGACCTTCAAGCTCACCGAATCCCAGAAGGGTGAATCTATACCCCCGAAGTAAAACAAAGTAAATTTAATCCCGTAACGCTTTAGTTCTTCAGCCATAGATTTGCTAAAACCGACCACACCAAACTTCGAGGCACAGTAAGCAGCCGCCATAGGCATAGAATGCTTGCCCAAAATCCCAATCACATTACAAATATGCCCGCCCTTATTTTCTTTCATAATATTGGCTGCCCCTTGGCTGGTATAAAAACTGCCCTTCAGGTTTAGGTCGAGCATCAAATCTAAATCTTCCGGGATGATTTTGTTGTATTGCTTTAGCACTCCAGCTCCGGCAGCATTGATTAAAATATCAACTTTCCCCAACTCCGCCACTGTCTTCTGCATTAGCTCTTCCACTTGCTGGGGTTGGGTAATATCTGTAGGGATGACTAGAGTAGTGGTATTTAATTCTGAAGCTAAATCCTCAAGGCTCTCTTGAGTTCTGGCAACGAGGACTAAATTTGCACCTTGGGCAGCCAATTCTCGGCTCACCGCCCTGCCAATGCCCCCAGTTGCCCCCACCACCATCACAACTTTATTTTTCATTTTCTTTACATTTCTTTACACGATTCTCCTTATCTTAACGCGAATTATGGTGAAGGGATTTTTTTACACCTTTTACACCTCGGAAGGGGCGCAGAATCAGAATATATAAATAGTCTCTAAAGCAAACGGGAGTTAGATTGACTTGGCAATAGTTATACCAAATCAAGAAAATAGTGAAACTATTTTCTTAACTCAAACCCTTATACAGTAATTCATTTAGAATCCTATTTGTATCAATTATTTAGCAAAATGGCATTAGCAAATGATTAGGACTGCGATCGATATCCAGATAGCGTCAAAGAATACAATCCTTCCGGATTAACTAGCTTAAATTAGAAATGTTTTTGAGTTAGGACTTACTTATCAAGGATTATGCTATGAGTTGGCGACTGCGACTGAGTATTAAATCTAAGCTGATTACAATGCTACTGGTGGTGAGTAGTTGTTCGATTTTAGTTACAGCCTATCTTGGTTATCAAAGCGGCAAGGCAAACTTAACCGATCGCGTCTTTAATCAACTAACTAGTGTGCGTGCCTCCAAATCCAATCAAATTGAATCCTACTTTCAGACCCTGCGGAATCATCTCCAGACCCTAGGAGAGAACCCCTCTGTGATTACTGCCATGCAGGAATTTGATGCTAACTACAAACAATTAGAAACTGCCCAAATTCCTCCCCCAGCCCTAGAAAAATTATCTACTTACTACCGAGATGAATTTCTGCCCCGATTAGCCAAAACCGAGCAGGGAAATTCTTTATGGGAATTTTTTCAACCCAAAAATAATATTAGTCGCTATCTGCAATACCACTATATTGCCGCCAACCCACAACCAGTGGGCAAAAAGCATCTCCTCGATGATGCCAAAGACGGTAGTGGCTATAGCCGGATCCATGCCCAATACCATCCTATGTTTCGGCAAATTATTGAGAAGTTTGGTTACTACGATCTATTTCTCATCAATTCCCAAGGTGATGTGGTTTATACAGTTTATAAAGAAACAGATTTTGTCAGTAATCTCACTACAGGGGCTTACAACGAGAGTAACCTAGCTCGCTTAGTCAGCAGGGTGCGACAAACCAAGGAACGGGATTATGCTCGAATTATAGACTTTGAAACCTATGCCCCTTCCTACGGTGCGCCGGCGGCTTTTATTGCAGTGCCGCTTTTTAAGGGGGCAGAGTTTCTTGGTGTGTTGGCAGTGCAGTTGCCAGTGGATGAAATTAATAATGTGATGACGGGGAAAAAGAATTGGCAGAGTGATGGGCTGGGGAAATCGGGGGAAACCTATCTGGTAGGACAGGATTATTTGATGCGATCGATCTCCCGTTTTTTGGTGGAAGACCGGGAGCAATACCTGCAAACCCTGCGCTCCTTGGGGGTGAGTGAAACCACTTTGAAGCGTATCCAGCAGTACAACACTTCCATCTTGGAACAACGAGTGGAGACGATTGGAGCCAAGGAAGCCCTAGTCGGGAAGCAGGGAATCCAGATTATTCGCGACTATCGAGATATTCCAGTGCTTAGTTCCTACGCCCCGTTAAAAATTGATGAATTGACTTGGGTAATTCTCTCGGAAATTGACCTTGCCGAAGCCTACGAACCAATTTATTCCTTTGAACGGCAGCTATTGATTTCCGCTACTATTTTGATGTTGATAGTAACAGTGTTAGCCATGAGCTTAGCCTATTGGTTTGTCAAGCCGATTAACCAATTAATTGCCAGTGCGAGACAGGTGGCGGCGGGGCAACTAGATATTATGACTACGTTACAAACTAAGGATGAGTTTGGAGAATTAGCCCGATCGTTTAATGAGATGGTCTATAGCCTACGCACTCAGACTAATTTAATCGAAGAAAAGAATTTAGAAAACGAACAATTACTATTAAGCGTCTTCCCGGCTGCGATCGCCAAACGCCTGAAACGGGGGGAGAAAAATATTGCCGAAAGTGTTGCTAATGTGGCGGTGCTATTTTCAGAGTTGACGGGATTTTCTAAGCTATCTGCCAATCTGACTGCCTATGAAATTGTTAGCATTCTCAATGATTTAGTCAGCAGTTTTGATGAGGCTGCCGAAAAGTATGGGATGGAGAAAATCAAAACCATTGGTGATAGCTATATGGCGGTGTGTGGCTTATCTCTGCCCTATCTAGACCACGATAAACGAGCGATCGACTTTGCCCTAGAAATGCTCCTGATCGTCCGCCGCTACAACAACGAGCGGGGATTCCAACTCAACATTCGGGTGGGGATCAACTCTGGCAGCGTTGTGGCTGGCATTGTGGGCAGGAACAAATTTATCTACGATGTTTGGGGCGATACGATCAATATTGCCAGTGGGCTAAGGGCTACCTGTCCACCGGGAGCAGTATTGGTTTCTGAAGATGTTTATAGGCGCCTAGAGGATCTATATGAATTTGCCCCCTACGGCAACGAAATCAATGGCAAAACCAAGCCTAGTGCCTGGTGTTTAAAAAGTGTCCAAGCACCCCAAAACTCTGAGGTGACATTGTGATCGGAAATATTCTAGCTAATAGCCAACTGCCGTGGGCGATCGCCCTGATCCTCGGCTTTCCTTTACTGGTGGTTCTCCTTGGCGAAATCATCCATAGTCTGCAACGGCGCAAAAATCCCCTCGCGGCAACTCTCGAAGTAGTCCGCAATCTGATCCTGCCAGTCTTTGCTTTTTTGATTTTTACCCAGCAAGTTCTCCAACTCCCCGCCACTGATGAACGGGTGAAGAGTGTGCAAACTCTTCTTTGGATTTGTGTGATCCATGCTTCCCTGTCCTTGCTTAATGCGGTGTTATTTCGCCAAGCCAAGGCAGATAGTTGGCGAGGCAGGATTCCTAAATTGTTAATCGATTTAGCTCGGTTATTTTTAGTGTTATTGGGAACAGCGATCGTCCTCGCAACGGTGTGGAACGCCGATTTAGCAGGGTTAGTTACTGCATTAGGGGTAAGCTCGATCGTAATTGGTTTAGCACTCCAAGATACTTTAGGTAGTGTCATGTCGGGGATTGCCCTCTTGTTCGAGCAACCGTTCACCGTGGGAGACTGGCTCCAAATAGGAGATATGGTGGGGCAGGTAATTGATATTAATTGGCGGGCAGTGCGTTTACAAACTCTAGAACGGGAGATGGTGATCATTCCCCATAAATTAATTAGTAGTGAAATTATTCGCAATTTTAGCCGCCCCCAGCGTCTCCATGCCGAGCGGATCCAGATTGGGTTTTCCTACAACGACCCGCCTAATTTGGCAAAACATGTCCTCCTGACTACGGCTTTGGAAACTCAGGGTATCTTGACAGTACCAGAACCACAAATTTTCACCCTTGGTTATGCTGATTCATCCATTAACTATGAAATCAAGTTTTTTATTGCGGACTACCACGAAGTAGAAGAAATTCGCGATCGCTTCATGACTAGGGTTTGGTATGCTGCCCAGCGAAACAATCTGAATATTCCCTTCCCCATCCGCACGGTTTATAACTTCAATGGTCCCACCTCCCAAGCCGAGGTCACAGCCAAAAAATTTGCTGAGGGATTGCAATCTATTCCTTCTTTTGTGCCCTTAGAAAAATCTGATAATTTTGATCACCTATCTTCTGACTTGAATCTGCAACACTTTGGAGCCGGAGAAAAAGTAATCCGGCAGGGTTATGAGAGTAATGCCCTCTACATTGTGATCGCAGGAGAAGCCGTGATCACTGTTACTGACGATGCGGGTAAAGAACACGAGGTATTACCGTTGAAGGCGGGGGAATTTTTTGGGGTGATGACGCTGGTTTCCGGGGAACCTAGTACTATTTCCGTAACGGCAGTGGCAGACCTAGAGGTGATGGTGATGTCGGCGGCGGTAGTGAATCAGATGATCGATCGCCAACCTAGTTTCTCTAGAGAGATCAGTCAAGTCTTGGAACTTCGTCGCCGAGCAGTGCAGGAGGCAATGCAGACAACAAAAGGCTAGGATTAAAGAAATTCCTGCTATTAAAATAATCAGGACTTACGCATTTACAGCACTTTGCGTTCAAATGAGACACACCACAAAGTTCTTGTCGCAGCGGTTTCAACCGCCGTGCGTAGAGAACCTAATAAAATAATATTTGGTATAACTGGTAACTGATAACTGGCAACTGATAACTGTTATCAAAGCTTAACCCTTGCAATGTTAAACTTAACTGGGCAGGTTAGATTTGCTGCTGAGATTTGAGGAGAGGTTGAGACTACATGGAATTATACGAAGAGTTGTTTTACAAGGCACTAAAGATTCGTCTGGTGGAGCAAAAAATTATTGAACTTTACCCCAGTGATAAGATTCAGAGTCCGGTGCATTTGTCGATCGGGCAAGAAGCTGTGGCTGTGGGGATTTGCCAGTCTTTAGAAACAAAAGACCTCCTGTTTGGCACTTACCGCAGTCATGCCTTCTACATCGCTAAGGGAGGGGATTTGGGGTTGATGTTTGCCGAACTTTATGGGCGAGTTACTGGCGGTTGTCGAGGAAAGGCTGGTTCCATGCACCTAGCAGCTCCAGAAGTTGGGTTTATGGGGTCTTCGGCGGTGGTCGCTAGTACGATTCCCCATGCGATCGGGGCGGCACTGGCAGCCAGAAAACTCGGCAAGGATCAAGTAATTGTGGCAGTATTTGGTGATGGAGCCACAGAAGAAGGGGTGTATCACGAATCGTTGAACTTTGCTCAACTCCACCAACTTCCCGTCATCTTCATCTGCGAAAACAATGGCTTCGCTGTCCATTCCCGTCTCCATGCCCGTCAATCTTACAAAATCCCTGAGCAAGCCAAGCTCTACGGTCTGCCCGTCACCGAATGTCATGAAGGGTACGATTTACTGAAGGTGCATCATACCTTTGCCGATATTCTGTCTAAGTTCCAAGCTCAACGCACTCCCCAATTCCTGGAGATTCAAACCTACCGCTACCATGAACATGTCGGTCCCGGAGAAGATTTCGATGCTGGATACCGTTCCCGTGAAGAGCTAGAAAAGTGGCGATCGCAAGATCCGCTCATCCTTAATACGGAACTAGTAGAAAAATTCCAACCCCAAATTGCCGAAGAAATTGCCGCCGCCGTAGAATTTGCCGAAAATAGCCCGAATCCCGGTGTGGAAGAACTATTGGCTCATGTGATTTAGGCTGTGATAACTGATAACTGATAACTGGTAACTGA
The DNA here is from genome assembly GCA_943370025.1 of Phormidium lacuna HE10JO. GTDB lineage: Bacteria > Cyanobacteriota > Cyanobacteriia > Cyanobacteriales > JAAUUE01 > JAAUUE01. The sequence continues at coordinate 7,689 of CALRPI020000102.1, forward strand.
ATTATGATTGCTGCGATCGCTCCGAAAACAGGTAACGAGATTATTTCCTACCGGGAAGCCCTCTACCGGACTATGCATAATGCGCTGGCTGTTCACCCCCATACGATGATTTTTGGGCAGGGGGTGGATGACCATAAGGGAACCTTTGGCACAACGTTGGGGTTGGCAGAGAAGTTTGGAGCGGATCGAGTTTTTGACACGCCCCTAGCCGAAGAAGCCATCACCGGGATTGCCTTGGGCGCGGCTCTGAATGGGATTTACCCCATAAACACCCATATTCGATCGGACTTTGCCCTCTTGGCGATGAACCAAATCATCAATCTTGCCGCCAAGTATAAATATATGTTCGGGGGCAGGTTTGAAGTGCCGATGTTGATTCGGATGGTGGTGGGTAGAAGTTGGGGACAGGGAGCGCAACATTCCCAGAGCCTGCAATCACTATTTGCTCATATTCCCGGCTTAACGGTGATCATGCCCGCCAGTTCCCAATCCATCATGGAAACCTATCCCTACGTGATTGGTAAGTACAACGCCCCGGTTTTATCCCTAGAACACCGCCTGATGTACGATCTCAACTTCAAAGTCACCCCGATTATAGATTCGGGAGAATCACCCTTAACCGCTAAGTTACTTCAGACAGGGAAAGATGTGACGATCGTTGCCACTTCGATTATGGTGCTAGAGGCTCTCCGGGCTGCGGAACACCTAGCGCGGGTCAGCCATATCCACTGTGATGTGATCGATCTGAATTGTGTTTCCCACATTGATGCTGCGATGATTATTAGTAGTGTCAAAAAAACTGGCAAACTTTTAGTAGCAGATACCAGTTGGCAAGCCTACGGAGTGTGTGCCGAAATTTGCCGAATTATCTGTGAACAAGCTCCCGCAGCCCTGAAAGCCCCCGTGGTGACCATGGGAATGCAACCCGCCCCCTGCCCAACAACGAAAGCCTTGGAGGATTTATACTACCCCAATCTGCAAACCCTGAGTGATGCGATCGCCAAACTCGCCACCGGCAAACCAGAACACGGCATTCCCCTACCCAACGAGCAATCCATGGCGGATGTTTATAAAAAATTCAAAGGACCGTTTTAATTTTGTAGTGGCGCAAGGCCTTGCGCCACTACCCCTATACTTACGCTGATAACTGATAACTGATATGAAAATCTTAATTACTGGCATTACAGGTATGGTTGGTAGCCACTTGGCAGAATATGTTCTGTCAAGCCATCCAGATGTAGAAGTTCATGGCTTAATTCGTTGGCGCAGTCCCCTCGATAATATTCGGCAAATTCTGCCCCAAATTAATCTCCACTATGCAGAACTTAGAGACTTAAATTCCCTCATTGTCTTGCTCAATAAAGTTAAGCCAGAGAAAATTTTTCACCTTGCTGCCCAGTCTTTTGTAACTACTAGTTTTGATGCTCCAGCAGATACTTTGCACACCAATGTGATTGGCACAACTAATCTTTTAGATGCAGTCAGAATTGCGGGAATTGACCCGGCAATTCATATTTGTAGTTCCTCCGAAGTTTATGGGCAAGTAACAGCCGATGAGTTGCCAATTAGAGAAAATAATCCCTTCCGTCCAGCCAGTCCCTACGCCGTTTCTAAGACCGGAGAAGATATGATTTCTCTGCAATATTTTCTTTCCTATGGAATCAAAACTATTAGAACTAGAATGTTCACCCACACTGGTCCCCGCCGGGGAGATGGCTTCGCTGAAAGTGCTTTTGCTAAACAGATTGCTGAGATTGAAGCAGGGATCAAGACTGATTCATTAAAAGTTGGGAATTTGGATAGTGTCCGGACTTTTGCTGATGTCAGAGATGCTGTAAAAGCCTATTGGTTGCTATTAGAAAAATGTACCCCCGGTGAAGTTTATAATATTGGGGGAAATCGCACCATGACGATCGGCGATATGTTGGAGATGATGAAGGGTATGGCAACTTGCAAAATTCAGCATGAAGTTGATCCCGCTCTGCTCAGACCTTCTGATGTCACTCTGCAAATTCCTGATATTAGTAAATTCCAAAATGCCACAGGCTGGCAACCAGAAATTCCTGTAGAGCAAACTTTTCAAGACTTGCTTGATTATCATCGCCATCGGCTTAAACAACAGAAATAAGAATTTCCCCCGCGCTACGGGGAAAATTCTTATGAGAAAATTATCATCACGATAATAAGAATTACCCCGCGTTGCGGGGGAAATTCTTTCTAGAAAATTATCATCGCGATCGCATTAACAAATAGGAGGTAGATATTGATTATTTCTCGGACTCCATTTCGGATTTCCTTTTTTGGTGGGGGCACTGATTACCCCGACTGGTATCTCAAAGAAGGAGGGGCAGTCCTATCGACGACGATCGATAAATATTGCTACCTGACTTGTCGACAGTTACCGCCCTTTTTTTCCGAAAGGCATCGGATCGTTTGGTCACATATTGAAATAGTTCCAAGCATTTCGGCAATTCTCCATCCGGCAGTGCGAGAAGGTTTGAAGTTCTTGGGCTTTGATGATAGTTTGGGCTTGGAAATTCACCATCAGGGAGACTTACCCGCCCGGACAGGCATGGGTTCTAGTTCCGCCTTTGCCGTGGGGTTGATTAAAGCCATGACTGCTTTGCAGGGAAAAATGATCGGCAAGCATGAATTGGCATTGCAAGCGATCGAGCTAGAACAGCATGTCCTTAAGGAATGTGTCGGCTCCCAAGACCAAATGGCTGCCGCCTACGGAGGATTAAACCTGATCTACTTTCTGCCCAGTGGGGATATTCGGGTAGAACCGGTGACTATTCCTAAAGCCAGAATTGAGGAATTAGATAAATCCCTGATGATGTTTTACACCGGAACCACTCGGTTTGCCTCAGAAATTGCCGCTAAGGTGGTGGCAAATATGGGTTCTAAGCAACAACAACTCCGGCAAATGCGGGGCATGGTCGATCGAGCGGTGGAAATTCTCAATAGTGATACTGATCTGACAGCTTTTGGGGAATTATTACACCAATCTTGGCTGTTGAAGCGGGAATTAAGCTCGGCCATTAGTAATTCTGTGGTAGATGGAATTTATGATACGGCAAGAGCAAATGGGGCGATCGGCGGCAAGCTCCTTGGGGCTGGGGATGCGGGATTTATGATCTTCTTTGTCCCCCCAGAAAAACAAGATGCTGTAAAGCAAGCGCTCTCTCAATATCTCCGAGTCCCCTTTAGTTTTGAAACCGAAGGCAGCACCATCATCCATTACGATGAATAAAAGACTAGGGGCTGGGAGTTATTTTTCCTTGACAACGTAATTCTAGAATGGTCGAGAAATGATTGTAGTGACCTTGTCTCCATTCACCTTGGGTGAAAATAAAGGACAGATATTCCCATCTATCTGTACCACGCATAATCAGGTTATCGCCTTCACTCGGTGTGTAATCAAAATCAAAGCAATTGGCACAATTCAAATTCAATAACACCCATTCAGCAGTAAGTTCAGCACCAATATCTTGAGATGGTAGCTGATATATTCCTTCCTGAAAGGGTAGCTGATATATTCCTTCCATTTCTCTTGCAAAGGTATCTACAAAACGTGATAGAAACCATCGATATCCTGCTATCTGGGCTTGGGGGCTATTTTTATATCGCCTTGATTTCTTGTTGTGTACTACAGGTTCAGTCTTAGCTTCACAAGTACACAATATAAAACCATTCTCAAAGTTACACATAACGCACTTTTCATTTATAGCAACCCCCAAGGGGGTTGAGATGATTTTGGTTGTGGAACCCCCGCTTCGCGGGGGTTCCACAACCTGCTTGGCGAGGGCTATATTAGAATTATTAGAGGCTAATAGCATCTTATTATAGTAGTCGCCGATTTGATTAGGACGTTTTTGAGGGCGCGCTCCGCGCGCCCTCAAAAACGTCCCCGTCCTAACTAGAATGGCACTTACTATAAATTCATTATTGTAAGAGAAAATAAGTTTATGGAAGAAAATACTCCCGAATGTCCCCCAAATTTTGCTGCCGATGATGCGATCGAGCAGATGCTAGAAGATCACTTTGATAAATTTGCAGTTCCCAAACAAGAGATTTGTCGCAACTTTCAAATTTATACCCGTAGGGCTTATCTGAAAAGATTTTTAGCGCACTACGAGTTTTTTCAGCAGGTGATTAATTTACCCGGAGATATTGTGGAATTGGGGGTACATCGGGGTGGTTCCTTAATGTCTTGGGCAAATTTTCTAGAGATTCGCAACATGGGCGATCGCCAAAAAAAAGTCATTGGTTTCGATCATTTTCCCAAGGAATTTACTGAACAATTAGAGGATGCGATTCATATCTTTGATAGCGATCGTTTTATTCCCTACAAGCCAAGGGTTATTTTAGTTAAGGGAGATATTCAACAAACCGTACCTGAGTATATCGAGAATAACCCTAATTTACGCATTTCTCTCCTGCATATTGATGTGGATCTTTATCAACCAACATTGATCGGTTTAGAGTATCTATGGCAGCGAGTAGTCACCGGGGGAATTGTCCTATTTGATGGCTATAGTGTGTCTCCTTGGTCTGGAGAAAGCAAAGCGATCGATGATTTTTTTATGGATCAAAAAGTGCTTATCAAACGCTTAGATTGGTGCAGTAGTCCCGGTGGATATGTAGTCAAAGAATAATTAGAGAAATTAATTTATAGTCAAGGGATTTGGAGTTATTTTCCCTTGATCAATCAGTTTTAGAATAGTTGAGAAAGGGTTGTAATGATCTTGTTTCCATTCACCTTGAGTAAAAACAAATGATAGATATTTCCACCTATCTACACCACGCATAATTAGGTTATCACCTTCGCTTGGTGTGTAATCAAAATCAAAGCAATTGGCACAATTCAAATTCAATAACACCCATTCAGCAGTCAGTTCAGCACCAATGTCTGAGGATGGTAACTCGTATAGCCCTTCCATTATTGGTATTGGATACCCTAATTCGTCGTCAAAGGTGTCTACAAAACGGGAGAGAAACCATCGATATCCCTCGATCTTGGCTTGGGGGCTATTCTTATATCGCCTTGATTTCTTGTTGTGTATTACAGGTTCAGTCTTAGCTTCACAAGTACACAATAGGAAACCATGCTCGAAGTTGCACATACAGCACCTTTCATCTAATTTTTCAACTATTATAAATATCAGGATCAATGCCTGCTGCCCGTAGTTGCTCTGCCAATCGTGCCGATCGTTGGCTTTCTGCCTCAGCTCGTTGACGTTCCATCTCAGTTCTTTGCTGTTCTTGAGCTACTTGCTCCATACCCCAGAGCAACAAATTCCCCTGCTCATCCCACCAGCGCAACCAATGACCATCTCGATTTTCTCGTGTTCCTTGCCAAACTCCCAAGAAAAGTTGCATTTCAGGAATCCAAAATTGCCCTTGATCGTTAGCTGCTTCTAGTTGATATTTTTGCTGGTTATCCAATCGATATAATTCTAAAACTCCCCTGTCTGGGTCAAAGATACCGTAGTTGGGAACTTGTAAAATTTTTTCATAATAAAAGAATTTACCTACAGGAAAGGTTTCTTTGACGGAATATTCTCCCCCTTCGGTATCCGAGAGAAATTCTAATACTAGGGCGGGAATTTCTCCTTGGAGACGGGGAGTATAGCTACGGACAACTTCAGAGCGATCGACCCCAATCTGAGCAATATACGCCCAATCGGGAGCCTTGACAGCAAATTTACCGTTGATGGTGGCACAGATGCCATAATTTGTAGGGGTAAGGGCGGTTTCTGGTAGTTTGCCAGCTAATTGAAGGCTTTCCGTGAGGGCAGCAGCAAGGGGTGGTTGATTGATATTATCCACGGGGTCATCGGGCAACGCAAAATCAGCGGGTAGTTTTTCCCAAGTAACTTCATAGGTGCGACTATAAGTGGGAGTGGTGGCTAACATGATTGTTGGTGCAGAAGTAGTTAGTTATTGTTGCTCTAAATTATAGATCGATCGACCGGATACCCACAATTTGCTAGCTGTAAAGTCAGAATTGCCCTCGCGCTGCGGGGGCAATTCTGACCTCAAAATTCTTACCCCAGTAGAGATACCTTTAAGATCAAAAATGTATAAGTATTGGCAAATCTCAGGTAAGTTAAATCTGCAAATTTTTGACCTACTTTTTGGTAAACCCATTCAAATAACTCTGGGTTACTACAGGTGAAAACCAAAGCTCCACCAGAAACTAGGGCAGGAATTAAATTATCAAGTTGCTCTAGAACCCCTGCCCCGAGTAGTTCTCCCCGGACAAGGGCAAGGTCGATCGCCCAATTCCCAATGAACGAGTTTTGCAGACGGTCTAAGGCAGTCATGGGATCTCCGGTGACAAATCGTGCATAACCTTGATAACCAACTCCCCTCAGCATATTAGTCGCATAGTAAGGAGTTGGTTCTCCGCCATCTTCCTGCCAAGATTCAATGCCATAAAATTCCACCGTCGGGCAAGCTCCAGCTACCAATGCTGCGGTGTAGCCCAGTTTTGCTCCAAACTCCAGATAAATTCGGGGGGAATGGTGGAGACCATACCAAGCAAGGGCGTAAAGAACTTCCTGATCTAGGGCAGTAATACCTAATAATTGCTGAATATATTCCACATGGCTAGAAGTGCGATCGCCCATCATCTCTGCCAAAACTTCCGCCCTAGTTTGTTCCCAGTTGGCTAGGTGATAGGATTCCGGCGGAGATTCGGCAATGTCAACGATATTTTTTGCCTGTTGAATTTCTAGATCGTAGTTCCCCAAACCCCAGTTGTCGTTATTGACTTTGATGGTAAAGCTAACTGTGTAGGGGTTGCGATCGATCGGTGCCCGGCGATTCTCGACCCAATGCTCCATATCGTATAGTTGAATGCCAATGCTGGATAAGTGCAGCCAAGGGTGGGTTTGAGTACATCTGAGATTCAATTCTGCATCTGCCCAACCCCAGTAGAAATAACTCTCATCGTAGGCACCCATATCGTGCCATAAGTCTCGATGGATAAGCTGGGCAGATAGATGGGTGCCCAGCCCAGCATGTCCCTGATCCATGGCTAACTGCGCTCCATGCAAAAGCAAGTAGCGATCCCAATTAGCTAAACTAGGTTGGTGCTGCACAACTTGCCAAGGAATGTGGTGTCGCCCGCCAAAAAAGAGGGTTTGGGTGATGTCTATAGGCAAATCCAGCTTACCAGCGACTAAATCCAACAGGACTCTTAGGGAATAATGGGGGATGAGCAAGTCTGCATTAATCAGCATAATGAACTGTCCCGTAGTCCGCCGGATCGCCACATTCACCGCACAAGTAATATAGAATGCCTGCTCTGGCTGCTGGACTGCTTTGGCGACTGCTGGAGGCACAACTGCGAAACGACAAATTTGGGCTGCTTCTGAAGATAGGGGCAATTCCTCCGCTAGGGGAACATCACTATTCCAATCTGCTACTACAATTTCTACATCTTCGAGTCGCCCCAATTTCTTAGCTCCGTGGGCAATGTAGTTAATACAAGTAGTCAGGCGATAAGTAAAGTTTCCCATGTAATTATCATTACGACCGGAAACTATAAAGGAAATAAGTTTAGAAGCCAAAACTCTTTACCTAGAATTAATTATTAGTGAATAATATTTATATACAGCAATCTCAAATCATTGACTTAGATCAACTTATTTCTAGTAAATAATTTCACCTATGGTTGTTAGGTGAAATTATTTAGAATTGCTATATCTCAACCTTAAATGGTTTAAGAACGACACACCCTCTGGGTACAACCTTCCCAACTTCTCTAGAATTAGTGAATTAGTAAATCAGTTAGACTTGCTTGCTATATATTGATCATATCTTATCGTGTCTCAGCAATTCTTCTAAGGAAACACAGTTTCCTTTTTTTGGGAATAAGTAGGGGTGCTTCGCACCCCTACTTATAAGATGCTCATTTTATAGCAGCTTGAGAGTGAGTGGCGATCGCCACTCACTCTCAAGCCCAATCCTGATCAGTATTCTAACATTTGGAGTATGTCTCCTTGGTAAGAAAACTGTTGTAATTGCAGGTTGAATTGAGCAACGTAAAACCCAAATCATTATTGACTCTAGCTGAGTTGCCCTAAGTCAAGCCAACCAACAAAACTCAAAATCTAGCCTCAGAAAAACTGATTGATTGAGTGTTTTTCTCAAAACAAGAATTACCGATCGAGTCTAGACTTGTTGCCAAAATGTCTAAAGAGAAGCTACTCTAAAGAAGCATATTTTAGAAAATATAAATATTACAATTTCCCATGGATACTTTAGCTATTAATAGCGAATTTACCTTTAGCCAAAATCCAGAATTGGCACTGAAACAATACCATGAACTTGGTTATCATGTGGAGCCAGGTGTGTGGACTGCTCAAGAATGTGATGATCTGATTACAGCAGCCAAAAACCTGCCGACTTATCAAGATGGGAGTTTCAAATCGGTTCTCCAAGCTCACCGGATTGAACCAAGATTTTTGGCAGCGTTGAAAAATCCCAAAATTGTGCAAATTTTAGAACTCTTAGTCAATGGCAAAGTTAGGGCGATTCAAAGCCAATTTTTCTTCTGTCGCCCCGGAACTCAGGGTTTTGCCAGGCACCAAGACAATTATTATGTGCAATCTAGTCAAGATGGATTTGCTAGTGCTTGGTCTGCCTTAACCGATGTGGATCCTAGTAATGGGGGCTTGATTGTCTATCCCAAAACCCACCTAGAGCCAGTCCTGCCGGTGCAACCTAGAGCAGATAGTGTGGGGTTGGACCCAAATACGGTTAGTTTAGAAACTATTTTGCCCGATCGCTACACCTCCATAGATTTATTCATCCCTAAGGGAAGCGTAGTATTTCTCCATGGTCACAATGTTCATCAATCCCATAACAATACCAGCAAGGATCGATTCAGACAGGCTCTGTTGATGACCTATATTCGTCATGGGGAGACATTCCGCCCCGGATTTGCTGCCCAAAGAGCAGAGGTTGATGTATATAATTAACTCCCGTAGGACTGATTATCTAGAATTCTGGAAGTTGTTGCGGGTGCGAAGCACC
>CALRPI020000103.1:0-15677 GCA_943370025.1 Phormidium lacuna HE10JO
AGCTTAAACAGTTACTTCGTTCGGCTAAAGCTCGAACTAATGAAGCACTCGATCTAGCTCTAACTACAATTATCAACGACTGTATTTCTAGTGATGATGCGCTGGGCTGGTTCAATCACTGTGGCTTATTCATCTGAAAACTGCTGTAGCACAACATAACAAAGCCTCTTGGTTCAGGGAACACGGTAAATGGTACGTTTGTGCAGAGACAGTTCTCGTTCTTATCTGGGGAGATCTGCTCAAGAAGCAGTCTGTTGACCGATGGGAGTCTGACTGAGGTCTTATTGAAAACGATAAGAGAGCCACAGAACCCTAAGGGTTGAACTGGTTTCTAAGGGAGTCTGACTGTAGCTTGCTTCCCGCAGGGTGGTCTTGCCGGAAACAGCAAGGAAGCCACAGAACCCTAAGGAAACTCAGACGGCGTGAGATGCAGCAATGCTACTCACTATTGGTCAGAAGTCAGCAGATGCCATAGTAGCCAAAAGCTCATTGTAATAGAGGAGACACGGTGTAGCTTGCTTCTGCGGAGCAGTAGGGCTGAACCTCGGAAAACAGGGAGGAGTTGTAAAGCTCGACGCGGCGATGAACCCGACCGGGGGAGCTATTTTGTCGGTGCTTAATTGCACAACCAGCCCTGGATAGCAGTTCTTGAGCTTGTTTATCTAAACCTTTCTGAGGAAACGCCCCATGCGGAGCCGCATGTGGGGTGTTGTGGGGCGGGGAGGGAAAACCTCCCTGTTACCCGATTAGCCATCCCCCTTGTGCTTCATAATCATTTCCTGAATTTCCTCAATAGTATACGCATCCTTACGAAGATGAGCTATGGCATGACAATTTGGACACAAGGGTCTCAGGTCACGAATCGGATCTAAATGGTATTCTTCTCCAATAGATGAGATTTTCCTTATGTGGTGAACATGAATAAAATCTTCAGCAACTAGTCCATAGATTGTAGAGAGCTTTGTTCCACATGCCTGACACACAAATCCATAATGTTTAATACATTTATAGTAAGTGCCATTCTAGTTAGGACAGGAACGTTTTCAAGGGCGCGCTCTGCGCGCCCTTGAAAACGTCCTAATCAAAGCGGCGACCACTATACTTCTAGCATTTCTATCTCTTTCATATCTATTAACTTTGATAGTTGTTACCGCACCTTCCAGATATAAATGCTCATCATTCTGTACGATTTCCTCAGCCAATTTTACTCTCCATGCTGAGATCAACTGGTACTTTGGAGCTGATGAGATCAAGTTTGGAACGTTAGTGCGTTCACCAATCTTAATTCCTTGTCCGTCAAGCTCATCAGGAGATTCGATAACTATAAATCCTGATTTATCAAAAAAGATACAAGGATAATCTTTGATCGGAGCGTAAAAATTACCCCATTCACTGTAAAGAGCTTGTTTACATTCAATTCCTAACTCCCGCGCTAGCTCACGTCCTTTACTCATGTTGATTTATGTATGGCTAACGTTCCCGCTAACCGGACGCAGATAAACTTTGCATATCACCGATAACTTGACTTCGTTCCGGTTCAGCGGGATTGTTAGCTGGCTCCATAGTCGATCATGACCGTCTAGCAGATGCGACGAGCTTGAAACCTAAAGCAATCATCATCCCACCTGTTGCTCGATCGATCCAAGACTTGTAGTGCAAGTAGACTGTGCGAGGGACATTGGAGGAAAGAACAAGGGCAACCAAGGTATACCATACCGTTTCGATCATAAAGACGAGACTTGCAATACCGAAACTGAACACAAGTGATGACTCAGATGGTAGAAAAGCCGCAAAGACACTCGCATATACAACAGCAGTTTTAGGGTTGCTAATCTGAGTAGTAAGCCCCAGCGCAAAGGATCGGATAGCGGTTGTGGTACTTGAAGTTGGCTCAATCGTACCGCTAATGAGCGGCTTCTTTGCGCCTAGCCAAATACGTAGACCTAAGTATGCAAGATACAGACCACCTACTACCTTAAGTACCCAATAAAGAGAGGGGATAGCAAGTAGAAGCCCATGCAATCCAAGTAAAGCAGTAACTGCAAAAACCAACCCACCAACGCCCATTCCGATAGCAGCAGATATACCGTCAGTTCGTGATGAAGCAATTGCTGTACGAGCCACCATGATAAAGCTTGGACCTGGGCTTGCTGCACCTAAAGCAATTGCTGCTCCAATGCCCAGTAAAGCTGTCATTTGTTGCATAGTGTGTTCCTTAATGAAATAACTATTGAGGCTATGCACTGGGGCTGTGCCAGCTAACTAGTAATTGTGCCGCAACTGCGGCACAATTATGTCTATACCTTCATATTACCGCATAACCGTCCGATTCGCCTTTTCTTGCTCAAGTACGTCAAGTACTGCGACTCAAGCACATGAGCCGTAGTACTGAGAAAAGTTATTTGTATTACATTTTAGACTATAGCGATCCTAATTAAGTTTAGAATTTTAGAGGATTGAGAACGGCTCCCCCTCCGGGGGAGCCGTTCTCAATCCATTTAGGATGGCTATATATCTATTTCCATCGTATTTAAATCTAGCTTAAAGTGAGTTCGGCAATTTTTTACAAGCTTGATAGACTGTTTTCAGTAGCAAGAGATTATTGCAAATCGCCAGAGGTCTGATGTCAAAAACTGGACAGGCTAGGGTAATCTAAGTTAAGTATGTTTGATTATTTAAATTAATAGATTTCTTATATCATGTCCTTAACTGTAAGTAGCCCCCCCCGGACGATTCGCATTGGTTCGCGAAAAAGTCAATTAGCTTTGGTGCAGACCTATTGGGTGCAATCACAATTACAAAAACACTTCCCCGATCGCACATTTGAAGTCCAAACTATGGATAGCCAAGGAGACAAAATCCTTGATGTTGCCCTCTCAAAAATTGGGGATAAGGGGCTATTTACCCAAGAACTAGAAAACGCCATGCTCAATCAAGAAATTGATTTAGCCGTGCATTCCTTAAAAGATTTACCCACTAATTTACCAGCAGGATTACGGCTTGGTGTGGTCACAGAGCGGGAAGACCCAGCCGATGCCCTCGTGGTGCATGAACAGCACAAAGACAAACAAATCGATACCCTCCCAGAAGGGGCAGTAATTGGCACTTCCTCCCTACGCCGTCTGGCTCAACTGCGCCACCACTATCCCCACCTAGCATTTAAGGATGTCCGGGGTAATTTGAATACTCGCCTCGCCAAGCTAGATGCTGGAGGGTATGATGCCCTAATTCTAGCGGCAGCGGGATTGCAGAGACTCGATATGGCCGATCGCATCCACCAACTTTTACCAGCAGATATTTCTCTCCATGCCGTGGGGCAGGGGGCATTGGGGATTGAATGCCGGACAGACGATCAGGAAGTTTTGGGTTTACTAAAAGCCTTAGAGCATCTGCCCACTGCCCAGCGGTGCTATGCCGAAAGAGCATTCCTGCGGGATCTAGAAGGAGGTTGTCAAGTTCCCATTGGCGTAAATACCGAAATTGTCGGCGATCGCCTGACCTTGAAGGGGATTGTCGCCAGTATTGACGGTCAGCGCATAGTTCAGGGTACTGTCACGGGAGTAATCACTGCTGATACTGAATCTGCCGAAAGCCTAGGCACACAATTAGCAACCGACCTCCGGGGGCAAGGAGCGCAGGAAATTCTTGCCGAGATTTTTGCGGAGATTCAACGTAGCTGAGATTCCAGGTAATTGAAGCATAACTAAAACGTAACTGAAACGTAACTGAGATAAATGGCATGAAAACAATCAATACACTCTATCAACAAATGCTGAGCGATCGCACCGCCAGTGATCAACAAGTGGCACAGATCAAGGAAGCCTCCCCCGACCTAGGAGAAGTAGTTGCCCAAGCTCTAGCTTCTGTGGTCTCGGTGTATGCGATCGATTGGGAGACGGAAGAAATCATCGCTAGTGGCAGTGGTTTTTTTCTTGATGCAGATTTAATCATTACCAACTATCACTTGGTAGAAGAATTGGTAGAGGTAGATGTTTTCTATGTCGAAGAAGAGCGAGAATACGTTTTGATTGCCACGCCAGATCAACAGTTACGCCTAGCTGAAGTTGTATTTACCGGCAACGAAGAAGAGGATTTGGTAATTCTCCTGACCACTGATTATATTCTTGACCCTAGCACTGGAGAAGAGGTGGAATCGGCAAAGGATTACCCAGCTTTGACTTTATCCTTTGATGTGGAGGTGGGCGATCGCGTCTTGGCGATCGGCAATCCCCTCGGCGAAACCGAAGGAACCATTAGCGAAGGAACCATTACGGCAATCCGGGAACCCGATGAAGAAATTGAAGGGGGAGAAGTTTTCACCCTGCAAACCGATGCCACTATCAGCACCGGAAATTCTGGCGGTCCTTTATTGAACTTGTCTGGAGAAGTAGTGGGGGTGAATACTTGGGGATTGGAAGATCCCCAAAGACTCAATCTAGCGATCGCTGCCGAAGTTTTGGATGATTTCCTAGAGCGTTTTGAGGAAGTTGTGGCTGACTATACGGAAGATGATGATGAGGATGAAGACGAGGAAGAGCCTGAGGCAGAAACTGAAGAATAGGCGAGGAAAAATACAGCAATTTGTGTGTGGACTTCGACTCCGCTCAGCCCACAGACAAACCCAAACTTATTGCATGAACAACGCTGTAATTAAAAATTACTAACCACAACTAAACAAAATCCTCAACAAAATGAAAATTTTATTTGTAGCGGCAGAAGCTGCACCGATCGCAAAAGTAGGCGGCATGGCGGATGTAGTAGGTTCCCTGCCCAAGGTGCTCCGAAAAATGGGTCATGATGTGCGGATTTTTATGCCCTACTATGGCTTCCTGCCCGATAAAATGACCATCCCCAAAACTCCTGTCTGGTCTGGCAATGCCATGTTTGAGAGTTTTAATGTCTTTGAAACCGTCCTCCCCGGTACCGATGTGCCGTTGTACCTGATGGGGCATCCCTCCTTTGCCGGACGGCAGGTATACGGCGGTGAAACCGAAGATTGGCGGTTTACTTTCTTTGCCAACGGCGCGGCAGAATTTTGTTGGAACCACTGGAAACCCCAAATTGTCCATTGCCACGACTGGCATACCGGGATGATCCCGGTGTGGATGCACCAATCTCCAGATATTTCTACGGTGTTTACGATCCATAACCTCGCCTATCAAGGACCTTGGAGCTGGAAACTGGCCAAAATGACTTGGTGTCCGTGGTATATGCAGGGACACAACACGATGGCGGCGGCGGTGCAATTTGCCGATCGCGTGACCACGGTTTCCCCCACCTATGCCAACCAAATTAAAACCCCAGAATACGGGGAAACCCTAGAGGGATTGCTATCTTTTATTAGCGAGAAAACTATCGGGATTGTGAATGGAATTGATGTGGAGAGCTACAACCCAGCGACGGATAAATATATTCCCCAAAACTTCAATGTAGACACCATAGAGCAACGTCGCCCCAATAAAATTGCCCTCCAAGAAGAAGTCGGGCTGGAAGTAAATAGCCAAGCCTTTCTAGTCGGGATGGTTACTCGCTTAGTGGAGCAAAAGGGGATAGATTTACTCCTGCAAGTGCTAGACAGATTTATGGCTTACACCGATAGCCAATTTATCCTGCTGGGAACGGGCGATCGCTACTACGAAACCCAGATGTGGCAACTGGCTTCCCGCTACCCCGGTCGGATGACTGCTCAACTCCTTTACAATGATGCCCTCTCCCGCCGAGTCTATGCTGGTTCCGATGCCTTCCTGATGCCTTCTCGGTTTGAACCCTGTGGTATCAGCCAAATGTTGGCGCTCCATTATGGCTGTGTGCCAATCGTCCGCCGCACCGGGGGCTTGGTTGACACCGTATCTCACCACGATCCGATTGGTCAAGCAGGAACGGGCTATTGTTTCGATCGCTACGAACCCCTAGACCTCTTCACCTCCATGGTCAGAGCCAACGAAGCCTTCCGGTTCAAACCCCAGTGGGCAGAACTCCAAAAACGCGGTATGGCTCAAGATTTTAGCTGGGATAAATCTGCCAAGGAATACGTCAGGACTTACTACGAAGTTCTGGGATTATCTCCAGAACAAGATACAGAACTTCTCCCAGCAATTAAGCCAGAAGTTAAAGCCACAATTAAGCCAGAAATTACCCCAGCAGCTACTCCAGCAATTAAGCCAGAAGTTGCTTCAGCAGTTATGCTAGAAGCAAATACCCAAGATAGCTCACCACTCAAACCTGTAGATTTAATTGAAGCCAAACCAAAGTTGAAGTAGTTCTTGTTTTGATAGTGCTAAAGAAGTCAGGATTTCCCCCGCAGCGCAGGGGAAATCCTTATCCCAATATCCTTACCTGTTTAGAACTATTCTCATTTTTACTTAAGGAGACAAAAATGTTTGCAGCTACCGACATCCCTGTGGGAGATTATGTCTCGCCTAATTTTCAGGTAATTATGCCCGACTCCTGCTTCCCCGATATGACCATTGGGGATACTAGCACCCAGCCTTGGCAATACCTGAGGCGAGAGATTCCCCATAACTGGTATGTCGATCGCCGCCAGCCCTACGTGGGTTTTCTCAGCCGAGATGAGGCACATATTCTCTACAACACTGCCCTACAATTTGCGGGACAACCTGCCCTAGAAATTGGCTGTTGGTTGGGCTGGTCTGCCTGTCATCTTGCCCTTGCGGGGGTAAATCTAGATGTAGTTGATCCTTTGTTAAGTCGAGAAGAATTTTATGGTAGTGTTACCAGTTCTCTGACTGGGGCGGGAGTAATCGATCGCGTCAATCTTGTCCCCGGTTTTAGCCCTGCTCAAGTCACAGAATTAGTCCAAAAGAAGCATCAACAATGGTCACTAATTTTTATCGATGGCAACCATGAAGCATCGGGACCTCTGGAAGATGCGATCGCCTGCGCTGAGTACGCTGCCCCTGATGCCCTGATTCTCTTCCACGACCTCGCCGCCCCCGATGTTTCCCAAGGCTTAGATTACCTAAAATCCCAAGGCTGGCAAACAATGGTTTATCAAACCATGCAAATAATGGGAGTAGCGTGGCGGGGCAACATCCAGCCGGTTCAACATATCCCAGACCCTCAGATAAATTGGCAATTACCAATCCATCTCCAAGGCTATCAAGTTAGTGGTTTAAACTCTCCAGAATTAGCTACCACTGATTATATTAAATCAGCTCCAGTGCTTGCCCAAATCCTGCAATTAATGGGAACTAATCAATTAGTTGATGCCATGTATTTAGCGGAGTCTTTAACTGAATTAGAAGTCAATATTGCTGGAGCTAACTATCTAAAAGCAGTATGTTTCTATAATCTGGGCAGACATAAAGAAGGCTTGGCAGCAGCCAAAAAAGAATTAGAAATCAATCCCCACCACGGCAAATCTCAAGAAATTGTCAATAATTTAAGTAGAGCTTTTACAAAGCCTCAGCTAGAAACAGCCTGGAGCGATCGCCCTTGGGCAACTAGCCTACCAAGGGAGACTTTATTATCTATTCAACAGGCAAGTATGGGCTACTCCTATCGGGGAGTTCCTATGATCAAAAATCCCTTTGATTTTGCTCTCTATCCTTTGCTGCTCTGGCAAATCAAACCGAGGACAATTATTGAAATTGGTTCCAAAGAGGGGGGTAGTGCCTTATGGTTTGCCGATCAAGTAAATAATTTTGGTTTTGATTGCCATATCTATTCTGTAGATATTGTCAAAGTAGATGAAGTTAGCCATCCTAGAGTGACTTTTCTACAAGGTAATGGACGAGATTTAGACAAGACTTTCAGTGATGAATTTATGCAGGGTTTACCTCGCCCCTTGTTAGTAATTGAAGATGCCGACCATGCCTATGAAACTAGCAAAGCAGTTCTAGAATTCTTTGATCCTTATCTAGAAGTAGGCGAATACATTATTGTCGAAGATGGGATTATTTCTGACTTAGTTCAAGACCCAAATTATAATGTTGGTCCCCACCAAGCCTTAAAAGAATTCCTTGCTATTTATGGTGCAGGATACGTGATTGACCAACAGTATTGTGACTACTTTGGCTATAACTTGACTTGGTGTACGAATGGATTTCTCAAGAAAGTAGTTGCTCAAGTTCGATCGCCACTAGATGATCTAGATTATGAACTAAGGGATATTAATATTCTAGTATGCCTAGATTGGGAGAAACCGGAAGAGAATTTACGAGAAGAATTATCGGAGGCGATCGCAAAGATTATCGCCCACCCCCAGAGTGGAAATATCTCCCTCTTAGTTGATATTACTGGCACCAATGAAGATGATGCCACCTTAGTATTTTCTGGAGTACTTATAGATTTATTAATGCAAGAAGAACTAGTGAATAATGGAGAGCCAGATGTTAGCTTTATTAGTGATTTAGACCCGAATCAATGGCAAGCTTTGCTATCTCAACTTAACTATTATTTGCCACTTAATTTAGGAAATAAGCATCTGACTCATATAACAGAATTACAGAATCTGCCACCTTGGGAATTTGCATAATTAAAAACAAAAGGGTGAAACCCTTTTGTCTATTTGGTATTACTTGACACGCTCAAAAAAAGCCAAGTTTACAGAGTCTTCTTGGATTTTTTCAAGATAGGCTAAACAAAACGAGTTGCCAACCCACTTAGCACAAATTTGTTCTGCTTGTTTTTTACTGGTGGCAAATAGTACATCAACATACACGCCATTTTCTCCACGCAAAATACTATGTCCGAGAAACCCTTCTTCTTTTGACATAAATCCACTCACGGCTTCATCCGCTGCCTTAAATAGCTCAATCTCAGAAATTCCTTCTTTCAGCTTAAAAGTTGAAAACTCCATACCGAGAAAGCTGCTAATATTATTCGGTGTTACAGGTTGCATATATACTCCGTTATGGTTGGTAAAAAAGCCACACAATAGGTATAGCCCAATGCCATTAAGGTGTCATCCGTTTATTCCAAATGACATCTTATGGAGAAAATATTTTGACAGATGCCTGCTGACAGCATACTGTCAGTAGATTTTATTTAAATCATTTACGGTAGTTTGCGAGTGGGTGGCTACAGCCACCAGCAAACCTAACTTTAAAATAGGCATTTTAATATTTGCAGCATGTCTTACAGCAGTTTGCGAGTGGGTAGCTACAGCCACCTACTCTCAAACCCAATATTGATAGGACTTTCAATATTTGTGGCGTGTCTCATTTGAACGCAAAGTACTGTATTTGAACAAAACTATTTTATTTGGGATTGTATATATGCAGTAAAGCTAATAGGGTTAGCCAGTTGATGCCGATCGAAACTTGCCGACAAAGTTTGCATACGGTCTAGGCGAAAATCCCGATAGCTCTGTCGTAATGTACACCAAGCACCAACAGTCCATTTACCTCCCCAATAGAATAGTCCCAGCGGAAATATTTCCCGCTCCGATAATTCTTGACTCAGACTGAGATATGAAATATGTACTGCCTGATGTTCAAGAATTGCCCTACGCAGTTGATCCCAGTAGCGCATATGCTCCAACGAATAATGTTTGGCAAAAGAAAGGATACTAGACTCATTTTTGCTTTGAATTGCTGAAGGTAACACTGCATGAACTTTTGCTAGCAAAGACTTTGCTGCCACACTTAAATCGTCGCCAACAGATTGTGTGAGCATATCAATTGAAAGGGTTAATGCTTCCAATTCAATACTTGTCAGATTTAAAGGGGGAAGCTCAAAGTTCTCCCCCATGGCGTACCCAATCCCAACCTCACCATATATGGGAATGCCACCTAATGATAAATCGTCAATATAGCGATAAATAGTCCGAATTGATACTCCAAGATGCTCAGATAATTTCTTTGCAGTAATCGGTTGGTGTACCCGGATTAAGTTAACAACCTGAAAAAGTCGCTCGGCTTTTCTTACCATAGGAAAAGGTTCTTAGTTCAATTAAATTAACTATAGCGATCCTCAATCATTTGCGAACAGTTACTAAGTCAACTTGCTTCTGGCAGATGGTTTCACCCGCCTCCGGCGGGTGAAACCATTTAGGGTTGCTATAGTCTAAGTCATTTGTTTTTTCTGGTGCATTTGTAATAGTAAAGCCTCAATTTGTTCGATCGTTCTATTCCGTCCAAATTCATTTAAGCCTTTCTGCTGTCCTTGGCGGGAAATATTTGCCCATCTGTCTGGATTGAGGGCAAGAAAAGATAAATTATCAGCTAAATCTAGAGCATTTTCTGATTCAAAAATCAACCCGCTTTCTTGATGGTTTAACGCTTCTGGAGAACCACCTGTATCACTGGCAACGATGGTTAAACCAGCCACCATTGCTTCGATTAAGCCAATACTAAAAGGCTCATCAAATCGGGAAGGTAGCACCCAGACATTATGGGTTTTATAGAGTTCTTGTAATCCTTGCCGATCGAGCAAACCTGTAAACTGCACTCGCTCCTCTAATCCCTCTTCATTGATAAATTCCTTGAGCAGATCCACAAAATCTGGAGTCAGGGAACCACCAGCGATCGTGGCAGTAAAATCAACCTCATCCTGATGGAGTAAATACAATGCCTCAGTTAGCACATCTACACCTTTGTAATGCATCACTAATCCAGCATAGGCAATGCGGAGCTGATCTTGTGGGGGCAATTTTGATTGATAGAACTGATCCACATCTGCCCCCGGATAAATAGTTTGGGCGGTGGCGGTAGGATATCCCTGTTCTGTGAGCCTATTTTGAATCCAATCACTGACGCTGATGTATTGATAGAGGTTACTTTTGGGGGCAAGCTCGGCGGGATAACCCGGCTGTCCATTCATGACATAGTGGGCGATCGGGATCCCCGCCGCGAGGATTTGCTCAGCCACTGCTGACCCCAGAAAGTCTAGGTTCCCTGCCAGACAAACATCGGCTGCAAATAGTTGGAGTTCTTCTGCCAGAGTTTGATAGTTCTGCACGGCGATCGCAGCCCCATAAACTGTGGGGAAAGGAACCGCCCCCCGGTCTCCCCAGTTTCCCCAAAGAGCTAAGCTACGCTTCACAGGCATGGGTTCTGGTTCACTCTGGCTATAGCTAGTGGTCAGCCCTTCGACATTAGCTGTGAGGACAAGAACCTCATGACCCCGATGGTGGAGACGACGGGCATAGTCGGCGATCGCTCGTTCGTAGCCCCCGACAACTTGGGGAGGAAATAGATTATTAATAACTAAAATTTTTAGCTTTTGCAAAGAAACTAATTCCTCTCGAAATATATAAGTAATTTAAAAAATATTTTACCGCAAATCATAGTCTTAGTCCGCTTTAACAAAATTCATTCCCATTGTTGCAATTTTAATTGTTAGATTTTTGGAGCAATTTATAGAATAAATCTTCAATTTCTTCAATGGTTTTAGTGCGGCTTAATTCTGCCAAGGCTCTTTTTTGTCCTTGAATAGCCATAGCTTGCCATTCATCGGGATGGAGGGCAAGAAAAGAAATATTGTCAGCCAAATCTAGGGCATCTTCTGAAGCAAAGATCAATCCATTTACTTGATGGGCGATCGCTTCAGGAGAACCGCCAGTATCACTAGCAATAATTGTCAATCCTGCCGCCATAGCTTCGAGTAAGCCAATGCTAAAAGGTTCCTCAAACCTAGAGGGGAGAACCCAAATATTATGATTTCGATAGAGTTCGATTAGTTCTTGTTGATTGAGTAGTCCGGTGAATTTAACCTTGTCTGCAAATCCTTCTTTGGTGACAAAATCCTCTAAGTCTTGGCGAAATTCTGGAGTGTGACAACCACCAGCGATCGTGGCAGTAAAATCTATCCCCTCTTGATCAAGTAGATACAAGGCTTCAATCAAAACATCTGTTCCCTTAAAGGGCATCACTAAACCAGCAAAGACAATCCGTAGTCGATCGTGGGCAGGAATTTGAGGTTGATGAAATTTTTCTCCGGCAGCTCCGGGATAAATTGTTTGGGCTGTCGCTGTGGGATAACCTTTTTCTGTAAGACTATATTTCACCCAATTACTAACAGTAATATATTTATATAAAGGACTTTCAGGAGTCAAATCTACTGGGTAGCCGGGGACTGCATTCATAATATAATGTGCCACCGGAATAGAGTTGGCTAATATTTGTTCTAATACAGTTTGTCCGAGATAATCAATATTTCCAGCTAGACAAACATCGGGCTGAAAAGAGATTATTTCCTGCTCTAAAACTTGATAGTTCTGAATAGCGATCGCCGTGGCGTAGGGTTGGGGATACATGGGAAATCCCGGCTCTGTCAAAATGCCCCAGAGAGATAAGCAACGCTTGACGGGCATGGGTTCTGGTTCACTTTGGCTATAGCTAGTGGTCAACCCTTCCACATTGGCAGTGAGGACAAGAACTTCGTGACCCCGGTGGTGCAGGCGACGGGCATAGTCAGCGATCGCTCTTTCATATCCCCCAATAACTTGAGGCGGAAACAGATTGCTAATTACTAAGATTTTGAGCTTGGTCAAGGTTAAATCTCCTCAGAGGCATTAGATTTACGGCGGCGGCAGCGCTCTGAGCAATATTTTACTTCATCCCAACAATCTGCCCACTTCTTGCGCCAAGCAAAAGACAATCCACATACAGGGCAAATTCTACTAGGAAAATTAGACTTTAAACGTTGACGAGGCATAATTGTTTGGATAGTTTCATGGTCAATCAGGATTTATTGGCTCGTGTTTTCTGCCAAATCCAAACTTCCCCATCTTCCGGATCGATTTTACTGCCAATTTTCACAAATTGGTTTCTCTCTAAAACTCTCCAAGATGCGAAATTTGATGGAGTTGTACAAGCCTCAATTGTTTGAATTCCAGCCTTGTAAAATCCCTCCTGAAGTAATAAGTTGACAGCTTGAGTTGCAAATCCACGTTTTTGCTGAGAAGGAATAATTCCATAACCAATTTCTACTACTCCATTGGTATTAGGAGAGCCTTTGAAGCCGCCCATTCCTACTACTAAGTTATCAGCAATAATTAACCAAGGAAACCACCAAAAACCATTTTCTGGGTCTTGATTTATGCGATCGCGTACAATCTCTAACCAAAAATGAGGGGCGATTTCTTCCTCTTTGGGTAGTAACCATCCATTTATCTCAGAACAGTTTGGTTCTTCAAGGAGTGTGGATAATTGATGGCTGATGAGTTGATGAATTATTAACATAAATCACTATTGCAATTTTGAGTAGTCTTTAGTAGCTTTCCACTTTTCTGAGATTAGATACAAAGCGAATACTTTGTCCCTATTAGCAGGATCAAAGTAGAGGGCATTCGACCAGTTGCCAAGCCCAAGTTTACTCCAAATAAACCAGTTAGGTTATTAGAATACTCTCCCCACAGTAGAGAGTATTCAAGTTAATATTGATAGTAACGACTAGTTTTTCAGCAAGATGGAACGTATAATCAAGTGCTGTATTTATCTAAGAAGTTTCAATTATTTTCAACCATAAAAACATAACACAATATAGGCTTAAATATAACTGATATAGATATAGGTGTAAATATGGTCAATACATAAATATATAACTGTTATATGCAAAAAAGAATTGCGGCGCTGGGGTTGGATTTGGGGACAAAGCGGATTGGGGTGGCGGGGTGCGATGGGTTGGGGATGATGGCGACGGGTTTGACGACGATTAACCGGACTTCTTTTGTGGCAGATATTGCCGAGCTACAGCGATGGGTCAAAGAGAGGGAAGCAGAGATTCTCGTGGTGGGAATGCCCTATCGCTTGGATGGAACTTTGGGAAATCAAGCCGAGAAGATAAAAAAACTTGCAGAAAGGATCAGTCAGGCGCTGCAATTACCTGTGGAATACATCAACGAGAGCCTGACTTCGTACGAGGCAGAGGAGATGATGAAAGGACAAGGGGTGCGGGTTTCTGAGAATAAGGGAATGGTCGATCGCAAGGCAGCGGCGATCATTCTCCAACAATGGTTAGATGATCAGGCTCGATCGAGAAAAAGTTCCACCTAGTAGTCCGTCAACGATTAGTTGATGGGTCTATAGCATCCTGAAAGTTTTGTAGGTGTGTTTTTTGAGGGGTTTTCAACCCCTCAAAAAACACTTGACAGACTACTAGAATTTGCATAAATATCACCATTAACCATTATGGGTAGGGGCGCAAGGTTTTGCACCCTCTACTTCCATCAGGTAGGACATCTAAGCTAAGTCAAACAGGAGAATTTCCGCATCACTGGTGGCAGTAATCTTCAACTCTGTTTCTGCACTAATGGCTGCCGCATCACCCGTGTATAGCTCCGTACCATTCAGGTTGATATCGCCTCTAGCAACTTGGATCCATGTATAGCGATCGCTTGCCATTGTATAGGTCAAATCATTACCCGCCGGTAAAACTCCAGCGTAGAGATCCATATCTTGGTGAACATGGATAGTATTGTCTCGACCATCCTTAGAAGCCACTAGGTTTAATTGCCCCGGAGATTTGGCGACATGGAAAGCTCGTTGATCGTAGCTGGGGGTGAGGTTTTGGGTGTCAGGAACGATCCAGATTTGCAAAAGATGGGCAGGATCAGTGGCAGAGTGGTTAAACTCACTGTGCTGAATCCCTGTGCCAGCGGTCATGTGTTGCACTTCTCCCGGTCGAATGATTGAACCATTGCCCATACTGTCCTTATGCTCTAGCGCCCCTTCGAGGACGTAGGTAATAATTTCCATATCCTTGTGGCCGTGGGTACCAAAACCCATACTGGGGCTGATCCAATCTTCGTTGATCACTCGCAAACTCCTAAAGTTCATGTGTTTGGGGTCATAGTAACCAGCAAAGGAAAAGGTATGGTAGGAATCTAGCCAGCCATGATTGGCGTGACCTCTAGCGTTGGCTCTTCTTAGGGTAATCATTTCAGCTTTCCTCCTTAAGTAAAATTAATCTGGTGAACTTGCAAGAATTGTGGGTTGCTTAGGAATTTTCTTGCCTTGTTTTTTGCTTATATCTACTCTAGAATAGTTGACGAGCAAATGACAAGTATGCACTATAAAGTAAGATACTTACTAAAAAGATACTGTCAAAGACAATAATCATAAAAAAGGTCAGGATTTCCTCCATAGTGCGGGGAAATTCTGACAGAGAACAGACTAAAAACTATGCCAGAAACCATTACAGAAACTCGATCGCTAAACTCGATCGCCCCATCACATCCAGTCCGACTCACCTGTGCCGTGGAAACAACCCTAAAAATCATTGGTGGGCGCTGGAAGGTATTGATTTTGCGGGAATTGCTGGTGGGGACTCAAAGATTTAATCAACTCCATCGATCGCTCCCCGGCATCACCCAAAAAATGCTGACCCAGCAACTCCGAGAATTAGAAGAAGATGGCATCATTCTCCGTCAAGTCTATCCCCAAGTTCCCCCCAAGGTGGAATATTCCCTCACACCCTTGGGTGAGAGCTTAAACCCAGTTCTACAGGCAATGCATGAATGGGGGATAAGGCACCCGATCGCTAAAAAATTGCATGAACTAACAGACCCTGCTCTTGAACCAGAGGAATAGCTATGCATTCTCCTTAATATTTACGATCGAGCAGGTTTTGATCTGGCAATTAACTACGATCGATCATTAGTTCCACCGTTGACGAGCGAAGATGTGACTTGGGCAGCAGAGATATTAAAATTGGACAGGGAAAACCCAAATAGAGCATAATTTTGAGGTTGTTGGGGGGGGGGGGGGGGG
>CALRPI020000104.1:0-15629 GCA_943370025.1 Phormidium lacuna HE10JO
GATTCCTATCTCGTCTATTATTCCTGCTACGATTCCTAGATGGTCTAGGTTCGATACTTTCATCTCTGTATTAATTTCTCCCTCCTCTTTTCCCCTATCTTCTCTCTAATTATTTTATCCTTCATTTATGAGCGGAATGTGGGTTAGAAATAATTATCAGAGAAATAGTCGATCGCCCAGAGGAGGGCATAGCACTTGCTCCAGAGATTTATGGTTAATCCTAAACTTGTTGAGCAAATGCTATGCCCCTACCCATAAAACCTAAATTCTTATTTATTTTCTCTAAGTTTATCCTTAAAATACCTGTTGTTATGGTTGACACTTTGCCTAATCTGTTACCACCCATTGCTGCTGTCGCAGTTTATCTGGGGGGAATTGTTTTGATATCAGAACTTTTGAGCCGTTTTTGGGCTGTGGATGGCGAGATCACCCGCAAGGTGGTGCATATTGGCACGGGGAATGTGATTCTTTTGGCTTGGTGGCTCCAGATTCCGGCTTGGGTTGGCATTTGTTGCTCTGTCCTCGCCAGTATTGTTACCTTGATTTCCTACAAGTTACCAATTTTGCCGGGAGTGAATAGTATTGGCAGAAAAAGTTTTGGAACTTTTTTCTATGCAGTCAGTATGGGAATTTTAGTTTGGTATTTTTGGGGAATTAATCAACCCCAATATGCCGCGATCGGCATCCTGACCATGAGTTATGGCGATGGCATGGCAGCCTTGATCGGTCAAAGATTTGGCAAACATCCCTACAAAATTGGTGGCATAATTAAAAGTTGGGAAGGTTCCCTAACTATGTTAGTAATTAGCTACTTTATCTGTCATGTAATCTTAACTTTGACGTTAGGTAGTAGTTGGCAAAATTTGCTTATCTCTATCCTATTAGCAATATCGGCTACAGGTCTGGAATCCCTATCTTGGTGGGGAATTGATAATTTAACAGTTCCCGTTGGCAGTGCTTTTATTAGCTATGCGCTAGTAGACTATTTCTTAGTTATGCACTAGAAGGTGTCTGCAAAGGTTAGTCTCTGTGTTGTATTGGTGAATAACTCTTGCGTAAATAACCATAAGCCTTCACTCCAACCCCTTTCCCATAGCAAGAGAGGGAAAAATCCTTAGCCCTTCTCCCCTTGTGGGAGAAGGGTTGGGATGAGGGGGATTCAGGTAATTCTCCAACAAGTCTAATAATTAAGGTTAATATTGTCTTATCTATATACTAGTGTTATGCTAGGCTTGCTTAGATTTTGCAAGTAATTTGGGGTTTCTTAGAGTGGAGAACAAGCATTATCTAGGCTAATATATATATGAAGTCAAGCATTCCATATCTAGGCTAATATGTATATGAAATCAAGCATTCCATCCTTCGAGCTAGATTCAAATAATATGTTTGCTTGCCTAAAATATTTTTATTAGTGATGAATAGTAGATTTTTATTATCTATAAATAGTAGATTTTTGTTATCTATAGCAATCCTAAATTTTCACTCGCCTGCGGCGGGTGAAACCATCAACCAGAAACAGGTTGAGTTGGAAAAACTATTAGCAAATAATTTAGAACTGCTATATAGACTAGTGTATTAAGTTAAGGCTGGAGATATGATGTTTTCTTCCTGTATCTTACTTGCAGCCTCGATCGCCTCTACTTTGGAAATTACTACTCTGAGGATTGGGGCAAATCAGATTATGGAAGTGGAGCAGGTGACAAGCTTAGAAGAGGCAGAGTCGGCTTGTCAATTACGTCAGTATGCCGCCTATGTGGTGGAATATGGCTGGCTATCAAAGTTGCCGGTGGGAAAGTTGATCGAGCATCCCGATCATCCGCCCGTAATTGCCCTAGTAGATAGCCCAGAAGCAGGAGAGCAAGCTCTAGAATTGGGAGCGGCGGATTATTTAGAAACAAGTATTTTGACCAGTACAGAATTACAACAAGATGGTTATGCAATCCTAGCCCGATCGCTACGTTTGACCATCACGGCCCATCAGCGCTTTCTACAACTGAAAGAAAGACAACTCATCGCCGAAACCACCCAGCAGAACGAAGATAAATACCGAAATATATTAAATATGCTGCCCGGTGGTGTTGTATTTGTGTTCGATCGAGAACTACGCCTATCCCTTGCTAGAGGCAAAGCCCTTGCTGCGTATTCGTCTGTGAATACCATTGAAGGGTCTTTACTTCAAGATGTTCTCAGCCCAGAAGACCTTGCCTTAGTAGAGCCAAACTGTCGGGCTGTCTTGACAGGAGCCTCGCCCATATTTGAGTTTAACTATGAAAGCCGTTTTTATCTGGTTAATACTTCACCCATCAGAGATGAGACTGGGAATATTTCTGGTGGGATTGCCGTTGCCTACGATATTACTGAAGGAAAGTATGTAGAACAGGCTTTGAAATATAGCGAAGAAAGATTCCGGGCAATTTTTGAGCGATCGCCCATGGGGGTTGCCCTAGTTTCGATCGAGAGAAAAATATTTCAAGTTAATCCTACTTTTTGTGCCATTTTAGGTTACACCGAGATGGATTTGATAGGTGTGAGTGCGCGGGATATTACCCATCCAGATGATGTAGAAGTGACAGATGGGAATATTAATTATCTGTTAAATCGAGATATTAATTACTTCACCCTAGAGAAACGCTATCTTTGCAAAGATGGTAGTTATAGCTGGGTGCAATCAGCCGTAGCTGCGGTTAAGGATGCCCAAAATACTCTTCAGTATATGATTTTGCTGATCGTCGATATTCAACCCCACAAACTAACGGAAGAACGGATTGAATATCGCTTACATCTAGAGTCGATCATCACTACTATTTCTCAACACTTGCTAACTAGTGAAGCAGTAAACTTAGATTGGATCATGGAAATTCTGGGGAAGGCGGTGGAATGCGATCGAGCTTTTATCAACCAGTTTACTCCTGATCTAGAACGTTTTAGTATTGCCCATGAGTGGTGCAGTAGTAAGGCTTTCTCTATTACTTCTCAAAGTCAAAATATTGCTACAAACACCTATGAAAGCTGGATAAATCTTCTCAAAGACAACCAAGATATTGTGATTAATGATAGTCGAGAATTGCCCCCCGGAGCCGAAAGAGATTGCCATGAGGAAACTTGCAGTGCTGCTCGTTTAGAAGTGCCTATTTTTAATGCTCAGAGTAAACTCTGGATGAGCCTTTGCTTTGAATCTGTATCCCCTAGAGGCTGGTTCCCAGAAGATGCTCAAATATTACGCCTCATCGGCGAAATGATTTGTAGCTATTATGAGAGAATTCAAAGCCAAAGAAAGTTGAAAGCCTCGGAAGCTTTGTATGAAAGTATTTTCAACCACACGCCCGATAATATTTTTTTGGTGCAAGTTCACTATCCCTCAAATCCAGAATATCCTCAGAAAATTAGGTTTACCTACGAGACGATAAATCCTGCCAGTGAGCAAGCAGGAATTAGCAAGGAAGAGGCTATGGGTAAGATGCCTACAGAAATAAAAGTATTTTCCCCAGAATTTGCGGTTTGGGTCGAACACCATTATCTTGATTGTGTGCAGAGAGGAGAGGTGATGACCTACGAAGAAAAGATAATCGTCCAAGGGAAGGACACTTATTATATAACGACCTTGGTGCCAATTCGGGATGAAATTACTGGGGAAATTGTCAAAATTCAAGGATCGGGAAGGGATATCACCGAAGTGAAATTAGCAGAGCAGGAAAGATTTCGCCAAGACAGCTATCAAAAATTGTTGTTTAGTCTGACTTTGAAAATCCGGGAATCTTTAGAACTATCTGAGATTTTGAAGATGACTGTGGAGGAACTCCAGAAGGTACTCAAGATCGATCGCGTCTTGATCTGGCAATTTAATCATGATCGAACAATCAAAGTAGCTGGTGAGGCGTTTGCTGAAGGCTTAGAGAAAATAAATACGACATTCAGAAACCCTCAACCCATTTCCCAAGAAATATTCATACATCTTCAGAGCGGCATTGCGATACAGGCTAATAGTTTAGAAAATCTGGAATTATTATCCTGCGATCAGGAACTTCTGCAACAGTATAAGATCAAATCCCGATTGAAATTACCGATCTTGCTGAATAGCGATCAGGGCGGCGACAATGACGATCGGCAACCCCAAGCATCTCAAGAATTATGGGGATTCTTAAGCCTTTGCGACTGTCAGGAATCCAGAACTTGGGAATCATGGGAAGTAGAGCAACTCCAGCAGATGGCAAACCAATTGGGCATTGCTATCTATCAAGCCCAACTCCTGCATCAAGAACGGCGAACCGCGCGAGAACTCGCCGCCTATAATGCAGAATTGTCAGAATTTGCCTACATTGCCTCCCATGATCTGCAAACTCCTCTCGGCACAATTTCTAACTATGGATACCTCCTGCAGAACCGCTATGGTGAACAACTAGACGATACAGGAATTAAGTTTCTTCAGTTTATGATTAGTGGCGCTCAACGGATGCGGGCTTTAATTGATGATTTGTCGTTTTATAACCTTTTCAACCGAGATAAGCCTACCCTCTTTCCTACAGATTGCAACTTAGTATTTCAAGAGGTTTGTCGTAATTTAGACCAAGAAATTATCGAATCTAAAGCAATAATCAATTGCGCTACTCTGCCTACTGTTTTGGGCAGCCACTTCCAGCTTATCCATCTATTTCAAAATCTTCTCAGTAATAGCCTCAAATATCGCAGCTCAGAAATTCCTCTCATTGAAGTTGATGCCATATATCAAGCAGAGCAATGGCTTTTCACCTTTCAGGATAATGGGATTGGGTTGGATAATCAGTATCGCGATCGGATCTTTCAAATCTTTCAACGTCTGCATACTCAACAGAAATATTCTGGGACAGGGATAGGTTTAGCCATATGCAAAAAAGTGGTAGAATTTCACGGCGGTCGTATTTGGGTGGAATCTTTACCTAATGAAGGATCAATCTTTTATTTCACTCTTAATTCATCTCCTACCTCTATCTAATATTTACAGCACTTTTCATATAAATGAAATACATTACATTTTCTGAAATATTGACTAGGTTTAGGTTTGTGTGTGGGCTTCGACGACCCTCAGCCCACACATAAACTGCTGTATATCAATATATCAATCCTAAATAGGTTGAGAACGGCTCCCCCGGAGGGGGAGCCGTTCTCAACCCTCTGAAATTCTAAATTCATTTGGGATCGCTATATATCTACTGAAGAGTATCAAAAATTACATACTTAATTTATATTTATGTCTGAATTATTAGCTCCTCTAAAAATATTAATTGCTGAAGATGAAGAAGCACATCTTTTCCTAACCGAAGAAGCATTAAAAATTAATAAACTACCCTATGAACTATATGCTGTTACTAATGGTGAAGAGCTAATGGATTATCTCCATCATCGGGGTATATATGCTAATCAAAAGACTTATCCAAGCCCTGATCTGCTCCTGCTTGATATTAATATGCCCCGGAAAAATGGCTTTGAAGCACTGAAGGAGATTAGGGCAGATACTGATTTTGCTAATATTCCTGTGGTGATTCTTTCCACTTCTAATCGCCCAGAAGATCGGACTAAGGCAAAGGATTTGAATGTAGATATTTTTATTGTTAAGCCAGTTACTTTTGATGTGTGGGTTGAGGCGATTAATGCGATCGCCGTTTATTGGAAAAAGTAAAGTAGAAGCAGGTAAGCAAAGATGTCTCTTAATCATTAAGATTACCTCGGTGGGCATTGCCCACCCTAACTATAGAAAAAATAATTTTATGGAGCAAGCGAACCAAGATAATTTGATATTTTTCATGCATATTCCCAAAACTGCGGGAACGACTCTGCACCACATCATTCGCCAGCAATATGGAGAAGAGCATGTATTTAAAGCTTACATTGGAGTCGGGGCAGCTACTCTGCAAGAACATATTGATGACTTGCGATCGCGTCTAGATAATCTAGATATAACCAATAATTTAGCCAATAATCAAACTCCAGAAATTAAATTAATTTTAGGTCATGTGGGATTTGGCTTACACGAAATTTTAGGTAGGAATTTAACCTATATTACTTTTCTGCGCCATCCTATCGATCGGGTAATTTCTTGGTACTACCATCAACAGCGCATCCCCAGTGCTAAATACTATCAAGAATCTCAATCCATGGGCTTAAAAGAACTGATTACTCATTTCCAACCCATGCCGACAGATAATCATCAAACTCGATATTTAGCTGGAGATACCCTCCGAGAAAAATTGGGATTACCGAATCTAGTCAGCTATGGATATTGCGATCGATCTTTATTTGAGCAGGCAAAGGAAAATCTGCGGAAATATTTTCTAGTGGTGGGGATTCAAGAACATTTTGATGATAGTTTATGGTTGCTGCAAAAATCCCTAGGATGGCAAAATATCAGCTATGCTCCTGAAAATATTGGGCATAATAAGCAAACTATCAGTCAGTCAGAAATTGATTTTGTGCAAGAATATAACTATTGGGATCTCCAGCTCTATGAATACGCTAAGAAATTGTTTTATCAACAAATAAATAAGCTGAAATAAAGGTAAGTATCTGATATTATATCTTGATTTTCATCAATTATTTTCGTAGGATGTGTTAGGCGACAGCCGTAACGCATCCTACATCTATAGCGATCCTAAATCATTTGTGGATTTTTGGGGATTGAGAGAGACGCACCCGGAGGGTGCGTCTCTCTCAATCCATTTAGGATTGCTATACATTGAAGATATCAAATGAGTTCATAAATCATGACAAAAATTCTTTTAATTGGCAGTAATGGACAAGTGGGAACAGAACTTCAGCAAGCTCTGCATAACTACCCGGAATTAATCGCCGTTAGTCGTCCTCAAATAGATTTGTACCAACCAGAAAAACTGAGGGAATTAATTATTGAAATTCAGCCCGATGTAGTTATTAATGCGGCTGCTTATACGGCGGTGGATCGGGCGGAGAGTGAGGCAGATTTGGCTGCGTTGGGTAATGCGATCGCCCCCCAGTTTATTGCTCAAGCCTGTGCCGAGATCGATGCCTATTTAATTCATCTTTCGACTGATTATGTTTTTGATGGCACCAGCAGCCAGCCCTACCCAGAAACCGCCCTGACCCATCCCCTGAGTACCTATGGCAGGACGAAATTAGCCGGAGAAGTTGCTATCCAAACCCATTGCCCCAAACATCTAATTCTGCGGACTGCGTGGGTTTATGGTAGCTATGGCAAGACTAATTTTGTCAAAACCATGCTCCGGTTAGGCAAAGAGCGAGAAGTCGTGAAGGTGGTCTATGACCAAATTGGTAGCCCTACCTGGGCTGGGGATCTGGCAGCAGCAATTAATCAACTAATTCCCCAACTCGCTCCAGAGATGGCGGGGATTTATCACTACACCAATAGCGGGGTTTGTAGTTGGTATGATTTTGCGATCGCTATTTTTGCCGAAGCCAAGTTATTAGGATTCCCGCTGCAAATCAAAGAAGTAATACCGATTACAACCTTAGAATATCCCACCCCTGCCCATCGTCCCGGCTATTCAGTCCTCTCCTGCACCAAAATTTGTCATTACCTAGGCAACCATCCTCCCTATTGGCGAGATAGCTTAACAAAAATGCTGGAACAGTTAGGAAAATAGCTGTTGTGCAAGCTTCTGGCGGTTGAAACCGCTAAGCTAGTTTCTGTAAACTCTGGCATTGCTCTCCGGATCCCGTGAATATTCGTAAACTATCTCCAACTCCCATAAGGTAAAATAACAAAAATAAATATCTTTCTATAACAATCCTAAATAGATTGTGGGAATCACCCGGGTGTTTTTCCCACAATCCCCAAAAATCATAAGTTAATCTTTATAACTGTCTCAATTTATGAAAGCTCTTATCCTCTCTGGTGGCAAAGGTACTCGCCTAAGACCGCTTACCTATACAGGAGCTAAACAGCTAGTTCCCGTAGCGAATAAGCCAATTCTTTGGTACGGAATTGAGGCGATCGTGGCGGCAGGAATTACAGAGATTGGGATTATTATCAGTCCGGAAACTGGGGAAGAAATTCAGCTCAAAACTGGAAATGGCGATCGCTTCGGGGCAAATATCACCTACATTACTCAAAGTCACCCCGCAGGACTAGCTCATGCCGTGAAAATTGCCCAGCCCTTCCTTGGCGACACCCCTTTTATTATGTATCTGGGAGATAACCTGATCCAAGATTCCCTAGGTACTTTTTTGGATCAGTTCAAGGAGAAATGTCTTGATGGTTTAATCCTGTTGCGGAGTGTGAAAAATCCCACCGCCTTTGGGGTTGCCACCTTAGATGCCCAAGGTAGAGTTTTGAAATTAGTCGAGAAGCCGAAAATTCCCGAATCTAACCTTGCCTTAGTGGGAGTATATTTTTTCTCCCCCGCTATCCATGGCTCGATCGCCGAAATTCAGCCATCCTCTAGGGGGGAATTGGAAATCACCGATGCAATTTCTCACCTGATCGAGCAGGGAGGCAGTGTCCAAGCACAGGAACTCCGGGGCTGGTGGTTGGATACAGGGAAAAAAGATGATCTCCTAGAAGCGAATCAAATTATTCTTGATACCTGTATTGAAACCGAAATCAATGGCGAGCTAGATGAGAAAAGCCAAGTCAATGGCCGAGTTGTCATTGGTCAGGGCACGAAGATTATTAATACGACGATTCGCGGACCGGTCGTCATTGGGGAGAATTGCTACATTGCTAATTGCTTCATTGGCTCCTACAGCAGCATTGCCGACACCGTAACTTTAATTGATTCAGAACTAGACCACAGCGTGATTTTGCAAGGGGCAAGAATTGAAGGTATTCATCAACGAATTGTGGATAGTGTAATTGGGCAAAGAGCCTCTCTGCATAGAACTCAACACCGACCTAAGGCGTTACGATTCATGGTGGGGGATGATTGTCAGATTGAATTAATGTAGTAACATAAGTGAATTGGTAAAAGGGGCTAAATAAAAACAAAGCCAGCAAATTATCAAATTAGCAAAGATATTGAGTAATTTAGCCTGATCTAGCGATCGTAGTTGTGTAATTAGTGAAATTAGCCTAGTCAAGTAAATTAATAGGGTTGGTAAACATAAGATTATGAGTGCAGCTATCAGTCAGGAAAAAATCGCCATTGTTCTAGCTACCTATAATCCTCATCCCCAGTACCTATCGAAACAACTGGCTTCTATTCGCCAACAAACTTGGCGCAACTGGGTGTGCCATATTGTGGATGATGATTCGCTGCCAGAGCACCAAGAAAAGATTCAAACCTTAGTGGGGGGCGATCCTCGATTCATCTGTCATTTCCATGGCACCAATGTCGGCTCCTACCACAACTTTGAGCGGGGTTTGCAATACTGCGTAGAGGATGAAGCCATCAGCTCGATCGCCTTTTCTGACCAAGACGATATCTGGCATCCCGAAAAGCTGAAGACCCTAATCGAGAAGATGCGATCGTCCCATGCCCTCCTGATCCACTCAGATCTATTGGTAGTCAACGATCAAGAGCAGGTAATTCACCCTTCCTGCTGGGAATACGAAGGACGCAACCCCGAAAAATTAACCCCAGAACTCCTCCTCCTCCGCAATACCGTCACTGGCTGCTCCTTGCTGTTTTGTGCCAGCCTCCTGCCTCAGGTACTCCCCTTTCCGATGCAGAGAAACGTTGCTTGGCACCATGACCTCTGGGTTGCCCTAGCCGCTGCCAAACTAGGGACGATCGCCCACCTGCGCCAACCCCTAGTTGCCTACCGTCTCCATGGCAACAACAGTATCGGGGCGGTGAAAGATGCAGGAAAAATCAGCAAAGAATTAACCGTCTGGGCAGGGAAAAATTTTCGAGTTACTGGCAATAGCTACCTGATCCATAAGGAATTAAGTCAGGAATTTTATAAACGTTTTGCCCCAGAAAGCAGAAACCCCTTCGACGATCGCTCCCTTGATTTTGGCTTGCGGATTCTCCAACTAGGCTGGCAGAGCTACTGGTCTGGCTACGGCTCTGAGGGTATCACCATGCGGATATTTCTCCTCAAATTTTTATTTGATCTCCGCCGCGTCTTTCAACCCCAAAAATTACTCCCTTAAAAGTAGGACTTACGCATTTGAACGTTATTACGGGCTAAGCGTAGTCGACGTCCGCAATAACGTTCTCAATATTCTAGATAATTCGTGAGCAGTGCGTAAGTCCTAAACAGAAATCATCCCCAAAACAATCCGGCTAAGATTACAGATAGAAAGTAAAATTAGAACAAATTAAATGGCAGATTAGTTAAGAGACTATTTATAAAGTCTGATTTTCCGCCCCCGCCGAGGGTGGAAAATCAGAGCCTATAGCCACTTTAATAAATGACCTCTCACAATCGTAAAAGCTTTGCGCTTCCTCATTCCTGTCCCAGATAATTTTCTAAATTAGCCCTTAGGTATCCCCGCCCTATGTTTTTTACTTCTCTTAAGAAAAAAAACGCCCCAGAGACCGAGACTACATCCGAATTTGATATCGAACTCCGGGGAATTAGTAAAACATTCCAAGGGGCGATCGCCATTCAGGGGCTAGATTTACAAATTAGACCGGGGGAATTTTTTAGTATCTTGGGTCCCTCCGGCTGCGGCAAGACGACGACCCTCCGCTTGATTGCCGGGTTTGAGCGGGCATCCGCTGGCGAAGTGATGATCCAAGGGCAGCCGATGAGTCGTGTTCCTGCCCATCGCCGTCCGGTGAATACCGTCTTTCAAAGCTATGCCCTGTTTAATCATCTCACTGTCACCGAAAATGTGGCTTTTGGCTTAAAATTACAACGCCTGAAAACCAAGGAAATCCAAACTAGAGTCCAAGAAATGCTGGAACTGGTGAAGATGACTGACTTTGGCAAACGCTTACCCAACCAACTATCCGGTGGGCAACAACAGCGGGTGGCTTTGGCCAGAGCTTTGGTCAATCGTCCGGCGGTACTGCTTTTAGACGAACCGCTGGGGGCATTAGATCTCAAACTCCGCAAGGAAATGCAGCTAGAACTATCAAACCTGCATCGAGAATTGGGGATGACTTTTATTATGGTCACCCACGATCAAGAAGAAGCTTTGAGCTTGTCTAACCGGATTGCGGTGATGCGGGGGGGCAAAATTGAACAAATTGGTTCCCCAGCCGAAATTTATGAGTATCCCCGGACTCCTTTTGTGGCAGATTTCATTGGCGAGGCAAATTTATTTAATGGGCGATCGTTCTCCCGTGGCAATGTCATTCAAGTCACCACCGAGGATGGCATGGATTTAGTAATTCAACCCCGCTACAAGTTACCCAGCCCCATGCCCGATGATGTGACGGTGAGCATCCGCCCAGAGAAGATAAAAATTAGTCTCCAGCCCCAAGAGAATCACCCCAACTGCTTTGAAGGCCGACTGCGGAATGTGCTGTATAAGGGAACCCATGCCTACTACATGGTGGAATTAATCAATAATGGTCAGCTTGTGACAGTCATGTACCCCAAAGCCAGCAACAATCTCCCGGATGCCTCTACACCTATCTACGTGGCGTGGCATCCAGCAGATTGCATGGTGGTGTGGGATCCTGTAGTGGAGGAGTCATGAATCCTTACCCCCCACCTAAAAAGCTTAAGCGCCGCCATTTTCTCACGGGAGCCGCCGCCACCCTCTCTAGTGTCGGTTTGTCTAGCTGTAGCTGGACTTTGGCAAAAGTCCGCCCCCCAGCTACGAACCGCAATCCTAATGAACTGCTGATCTATACTTGGTCGAGTTATACCGATGAAAAACTCCTAGCTTTGTTTGAGCAGGAGACTGGTTTCCGAGTCGTTGTGGATATTTTTGATGCCAATGAAACGATGCTATCCAAGCTTCAGGCTGGAGGCGGTGGCGACTATAGCATCATTTATCCTTCTGACTATATGGTGAAAAAGATGGTGGAATTAAAGCTCTTGCAGGAGTTAGATAAAACTCTAATTCTTGGTTTAGAGCAATTATTTCCTCGATTTCAAAATCCTAAGTACGATCCTAATAATCGCCATAGTGTGCCTGTAGCTTGGGGAACCACGGGGTTAATTTATAACAAGAAAAAGATTACGCAACCCGTCACCGATTGGCAATTTCTCTGGAACAATCAACAGAATCTGAAGAAAAAAATCACCCTAATTAATGATGTCCGGGAAGTGATGGGGGCAACCTTAAAAAAGCTGGGGTTTTCCTACAATACAACTAACCCCCAGCAAATTAAGCAAGCCTACGATGAATTGGTGAAGCTCAAACCAGCGATCGCCTCCTTCACCTCCGATGCTTGGAAACCCCAACTATTAGCCGGAGATTTATCGATTTCCATGTGTTATTCCAGCGATGCCAAACAGGTAATCAGCGAAAGTAAAGATATGACCTACGTTGTCCCTAGTAGTGGCTCTTCTACCTACGTAGATACCTTGGTAATTCCCAAGAATGCCCCCAATCCCCAAGCCGCCTATGCTTGGATCAATTTCTTGCTCCAGCCGCCGATCGCTGCCTACGTGATGGAAAGCTTGGAATTTGCCACGCCTAATCAAGCCGCTTTTGCCAAACTCCCCCCAACCAAGCAACAGGATCAAACCCTATTCCCCTCTGCTGCCACCCTTGCAAAACTAGAAGGCATTGAACCTGTAGGGAATGCCACGAGTATTTTTGAAGATTATTGGACAAAATTAACTAGTGGTTAATGGAATTAAACCTAGAAATTGGTAGCAAATTATTTTTAGCCGCTATGACTGCTGGTTGGGTAGATGCAATCGCTGGTGGCGGGGGATTGATCACTATTCCTGCCATGTTGATGGTGGGAATGCCTCCGGCAGTGACCTTGGCCACCAACAAAGTTCAAGGCAGTAGTGGGACTTTAGTTTCTTCTCTATATTTTCTCAAAGAAAAAGCGATCGACTTAAGTAAAATCAGGTTGTCAATTTTTATGACTCTCCTTGGCTCTGTCTTAGGGTGTTGGCTAGTCTTGCAAATTAATTCTGAATCTTTGAGAACTATCCTGCCAATCTTGCTGATCTGCATGGGTTTCTACTTTCTCTTCTCGTCGGGGATCAAAGATATCGATCAAAAACCACGAATTACTCCCATCATATTTTCCGCATTCATTGCCCCCCTACTCGGATTTTATGATGGTTTCTTTGGGCCGGGAACTGGAACATTCATGGCTCTGGCATTTGTAGTTTTGTCTGGCTATAATTTAACCAAGGCAACTGCCAATGCCAAAATTCATAACTTTGCCAGTAATATTGCCGCTCTAGTTTATTTTGTTATCTTTGGGGAGGTGTCTTGGGGAGTTGCCTTAGTTATGATTGGGGGACAAATTCTCGGCTCTTCCTTAGGGGCAAAGATGGTGACAGAGAAGGGCACAGCCTTGATTAGACCAGTAGTAGTAACGGTTTGCTTTTTGATGTCTATTCGATTATTGCTAAAGTTTTAATAAATACAGCACTTTGCGTTCAAATGAGACACGCCACAAATATTGAAAGTCCTATCAATGTTTGGTTTGAGAGTGGGTGGCTGTAGCCACCCACTCTCAAACTGCTGTAAGAAAAGGTTTTGCCGCGCGAAGCGCGGCAAAACCTTCTGAAAAATCAAACATATTTCAGCTTACCTATGGATACACCACCACCACTTCCTAAACCACAACTAAAACCTACACCAATTACCTCTGACCAGTACTTCGAGTACACACCGGAAAAGCTAGAACTATGGCAGGGATTCTATAACTATGGCGGGCAAGACTTTACAGGGTTTTATCTAGCAGTATTGGCAAATATGGGGCTACAGAAAGCTGTGCGCCATGTGCCCCTTTCTCTATGGGTAGAGGCAATTCAGGCGATCGTCTCTCAAAATCCAAAGCTCAACCTTGAGAATGATCTCAGCCAAGCTATGCTCGATTGCTTCAACCAAGGCTTAGATGATTTACAGGCAGTGGCTGAATATTTAGAAGAGGGTTGAGGCAGTCAGTAATTATATAGAACTTACGCACCTCCAACGGATTATTTAGAGTATTAGGAAGTTCTGTTGTCTTGAAGCTTGTATCCTCTCAACAAGCACCTAAACCCCTTATCTAGGCGGTTGCTTTTGCCCAAATTTCATGTCTTAGGGCTGTAACCGTATCTGGATTGAGATCATACCATTGGGGATTGCTGGCTTTTCCAGCCTGCCATTGAAACAATACTTGGCTGAGTTCTGTACTTAGATTACTAGAATCTAAAGTTCCGATCCCCGCTGGATCATGTTCAATCCAAATTAAGCGATCGGTGTCTAGCTTGAATTCTTTAGCGATCTGTGTAGCAAGTAATTCTAAGCGCTGGGGAACAAACCAACTCATTTCGCATCCCAAATCTGAAATCAACACAATTTGTTCTCCAGAACTACGAAAGAAGATTTGGACATAACAACGTAATTGCCAGATAACTGTTTCCTCTCCAGGCAGGTAGCTTGGTGCTGTAACACTACATTGATAGAACTGATCGACATTTTTCATGATTATGTAACCTAGATGAAAATCAACAGAATTATTAGTAAATCAGTGCTTATAGCAATCCTAAGCAGGGTGCTTAGATCAAATTGCTTCCGGTAGATAATTTTACCTACTTTCGGTGGTGAAGATTATCGGGGGTCGCCATAGATATCTAGCTAGTCAGCTAAAACTATAATCTTAAGCGTTAAGCAAAACAAGTTGCGGAGAGACTAAGTTAAGTTCTAGTTTTAGAGGGACAATATGAACACTGTCTCGTTGATTCTCAACTAGGGGCATTTCCTGCCAACAACTTCGACAAAACCAGTATGTCTGGTGATTACGAAAGTGGCGCAGCATGGAATTAGAGCAACAAGGGCAGGGATTCATTTTTAGAGTCCTCTTGATAAAATTCGGTAAATTCGATGAGTTCTGGAAAAACCTTGAAAGTCTTTACCTCTTGAATATATAAAAGAATTATGGAGAAATTGTGGAGAGTGGCTTCAGGATAATTAATTTTTCTGGTAGCTCCCAAAAGGGGATGGAGATCAGCGGGGATCAAAGGGTGGTAAAGGACTTACCATGCCAACACATCAATTATTTGTTGAATGAGATTCTTAGGGCTAAAGGGCTTATCTACGGCTAAGACCACGCCCATTTGAGAAAAAATCTGGGTCTCGAATAAATAACTATTGGCGGTCAACAGCACAACCGGAATAGATTTAGTTAGGGGATCAGCCCGGAGATATTTTAAGAAGGTTAAGCCATCCATTTCCGGCATAATCAGATCAAGCACGATCGCATCGGGTGGTGTTGCATAGATTTGTTGTAGAGCTTCCTTCCCTGAGGCAGCCACAACAACCTCCCAGCCCCCTAGTTTTTGTAAGGAGGCAGCAACGACTTCCCGAATTTGTGCTTCATCATCTATGACTAAAATTCTTTTGCTAGTCAAACAAACCACCTCACCATAGTTGTATGCAAAATATTAATACTTACAGCACTTTGCGTTCAAATGAGACACGCCACAAATATTGAAAGTCTTATCAATATTTGGTTTGAGAGTGGGTGGCTGTCGCCACCCACTCTCAAACGGCTGTCATTTTTGATAGGGCTTTTAAGACTTACGCACTGCCAACGAATTATTGAGAGTTGTGGAGGTTGTTGCGGGCTGAACGGAGTCGA
>CALRPI020000105.1:0-15598 GCA_943370025.1 Phormidium lacuna HE10JO
GCCAAGAATTTCTTAAGAAGATTCTGGTATTTATGTCGCTCCTTTCCTATAGTAAAGTATCTGTTTAGGTTTTTCACAGACCGTCAAAAGTTTGATTTTCCTAAAATAGAACAATACTCACCTTGTTCTAAACTCAATTAGGATCGCTATATATAAACTTATTTTGTCAGCAGAAGATTAAGAATTTGTCGGGCTGTGCGCAGAGTTTCCTAGTTTATCCTATCTCCATGAAGACCGTTTCACTGCCCTAGAAGGAATTACAAACCTAGTAAAAGATGTAGTTGCAGATATGGAAACTAATGGAGAGAAAATACCAGAGCCGATCGCAGAAAGAACCTATAGCGGCAAACTTCAAGTCCGGATTCCGCCCTCTCTACACCGCAGACTAGCGATGTAAGCCGCCGAAGAGAATGTTAGCCTAAATCGCTATATGAGTCAGAAACTTGCAAATTAAAGTTTACAAGAGAAAAAATCTCAGCTTTTTGACGATCGCCTCTCCCCTTGCCTATTGTCTTCTGAGGGCTTGACTTTAGGGATTATTGCCCCTAATCTACGGTATATCCATCAAGATATCGTAGATTGTAGTAGAGTTTTCTGATTTTTAACCCCCAGAAGAGAGGAATATTTATGCTCAAAGATGCCCAAGGATTTGAGGTGACAACAGTTTCTAACCGAGCGATCGCCGCTATTGATGCCCACGTTGACCAGTGTTTGTTTTATAGCGATCGGGCAGAGTCCAGTATTCTCCAAGCCCTAGCCGCCGACCCCACCTATGCCCTAGCCCACGCCCATGCCGCTGCCTATTATCTCTCCCAAGAAAACGCCCTCAGCCGCCGCCAAGCCCTACCTTACCTGCAAGCCGCCCAGTCCCATCTTCCCCAAGCCAACGAACGGGAACGGCTTT
Organism: Phormidium lacuna HE10JO; assembly: GCA_943370025.1. Taxonomy (GTDB): domain Bacteria; phylum Cyanobacteriota; class Cyanobacteriia; order Cyanobacteriales; family JAAUUE01; genus JAAUUE01. The sequence continues at coordinate 905 of CALRPI020000105.1, forward strand.
ATATTTTAGCTACCGTAGCTTGGGCAGCCGGGAAAATCGATCGGGCGATCGCCTACTACGAAGAACTTGTAGTCAGATTTCCCCAAGATAACCTTGCCGTCCAACGGGGGCAGTACCATTACTTCTACAAGGGCGATAAAAAAGGATTGCTGGACATTGCAAGGATTGCTGCCGCTAACTCTCCTATCAATCACTACCTGATGGGAATGCTGGCTTTTGGTCTAGAGCAATCAAATTATCTTGCAGAAGCAGAACGTATTGGTCGCTTGGCGCTAGAGATGCATCGTCGCGATCCTTGGGCGCACCATGCCGTAGCCCACGTGATGGAAACTCAAGGGCGCCTCGAAGAAGGAATTACCTGGATGGAGAATCTTGCCGATGTCTGGGAGGATTGCAATTCCATGCTCTATACCCATAACTGGTGGCACGTGGGACTTTTTTATTTAGCCCAAGGTGATGTAGAAAAAGTCCTGTCTCTCTACGACGATCGCATTTGGGGCAAAGCCCAGAAGAGTTCGCCCAAGGATCAGGTGGGAGCAATTTCCCTACTGCTGCGCTTGGAGCTACGGGGGGTAGAGGTGGGCAAGCGTTGGCAAGAGCTATCAACCTACCTGCCCCCCCGCCTCCACGAACACGCCCTGCCCTTTCAGGATTTGCACTACGTCTATGCCTTTGCCCGCGCCGATCGGCTAGATTTAGCCAAGGAAATGGTATCTAGCATGGAAGCGCATACTGGCAAAGTACAGCCCTGCCTGCAAAAAGTATGGCAGGAAGTAGCTCTGCCAGCGGCTAAAGGAGTAGTAGCTCATGCGGCGCACGATTGGCAAAAGTCTGTCCGGGAACTGAAATCTATCCTGCCTCGCCTCCATGAAGTTGGGGGCAGCAAAGCTCAACACGTCCTGTTTGAGCAGATCTACTCCGATGCCTGCAAACAAGCCGCTGCCTAAACTAACACCAAATCCTATTCTATTGCCTTCCTTACGCACGGCGGTTTCAACCGCCCACTCTCAGAACTCACGCTATTTAATCTCAAGTGATCGCTCCATAACCCGCCGCGATCGCCGCATCGTAGGCATGGGCAATAGGGGCGTAATCCTGTTCTGTCACCCTAGTGTAGGCTCGGAATTGGGCGGCGGTCATGGCGGATTGGAGTTCGGCATCGGGATTGAGCAGCACAGCCTGCAATTGTGATATCAGGGTTGCTTCTAATCGAGAGGAAGCTACCACCGGGGGCATGGGAGAAGGGATTGAGGCAATTACTCGCAAGGCTGGGGCTAGTTCTGGGAATTGTTGTAATTCAGCAGCCATAACTACACTATCGATCGCCGCACAATCCGCCAATCCTGTGGCAACCCACTGGAGGGATGTTTGGTGAGAGCCGGAGGCTTGGACAGTGCTAAAAAACTTAGACCGGCGATCGGGCGGTAGCCATTGCAGTAGTTTATACCGTAGTAAGTTATAGCCACTATTGGAACCAGTATCGTTGTAGCAAAACCGTGTGCCTTCTATATCCGCAAGAGTAAATAAATTGCTGGCAGTATTAACCACAATATCTGCAAAATAAATCGGGAGATTTTGATAGCGATCGCTTGCCCCGATCGGAGCCGCCAATAACTTTAGGGGATGAGTAGTTTGACGATTATGCATGAGGAAAGGCAGCCCACAGATAAAGGCAATATCTAGCCGATCTTGTAGCAAAAGAGGGTCTGCCAGGGGGTCGTATTTTCCTTGGTGAATTTCTACTTCTAGCTGACATTGACGGCTAATTTCCCCAGCTACAGCTTGGTAAAACCAGAATAAGTTTGGGGACAGGTAGGAAATAATTAATAACGTGTCCATAAAATAATCAATTATGATCGCTATATAGCAACCCTAAATGGTTTCACCCGCCGGAGGCGGGTGAAACCATCTGCCAGAAGCAAGTTGACTTAGTAACTGTTCGCAAATGATTTAGGATCGCTATATATAGCTACCGCATAAAACTAATATGATTTAGTCGATCGCAGCAAAAGACATAACCCTAAGGGAATTAAAGCAGAATATGGGGCTACAAATAGCTCAAGATGCTAGTTTTTTCTCCGAATGGATAGGTGATTTTAATGACTTGAGTGAGGCAGATCAATATTTATTAGATCGAGTGAAGGCTAATTTTCTGGAATTGATGGAAGACCCACCGATGTTAGAAAATACTGTCAAAATGGTGGTACTTGCCCCCTTGTTGGATCTTGCCGGTTTTTATCACAAACCATTTCGGATCGAAACAGAAACCAGTGTAGCATTAGAAATGCAAGACGAAGAGACAATAATTCGGGGACGAATTGATGTATTAGTAGTAAAAAATCAGCTTTGGTTATTAGTTATTGAATCAAAGCGCAGTGATTTTGCCGTCACAAGAGCAATTCCCCAAGCCTTAGCTTATATGATGAATGATCCAGAAACAGCCCACCCAACCTATGGCATGATTACCAATGGTAATGATTTTTTGTTTTTGAAAACATTGCACCAAAAATATGCCAATTCACGGCTATTTTCCTTGGTAAATCCTGACAATGAACTTTATGATATCCTACAACTACTAAAACATCTAGGCTCAAAACTTACAGCAATTTGAGAATGGGTGACTACAGCTACCAACTCTCAATACTAACTTTGATATCACTCAATATTTTGCCAATGTTTAGCCATCGCAAATCTTGCTAAATGATCTACATTTGTCGTTGCGATAACTACAATGGTGCGATCAACCACCTCCTCAGCAATTAAATATGCCTGAGCTGCTAAAATCACATCTCCATCCAAAGCATCAGGACTAGCCGTAGGTTTGCCCGATCGCCTTGCTTCCGCCCATAGTTCAGCAGCTTTGAGCATCATTTCTGTTGTTAGAGGCAGATACCGAAAACTTTCTTTGAGTGTTTCTAAACGTCTGATTCCCTCTTGCTTATTTGCTCGTAGTAATTCTCGTCGTACTTCATAATCCGCAATTTCAGGCACGATCAATCCATATCCTTTCTTAGCAAGTCTTTTTGCCCAACATCGACACTCTAAATTTTGGGGTGAAGCCTTAGGGTTTGATAATATTCCTAATGGACCAGAATCAAGTAAAACAATCATTGGGAAACAGGTGATAAATTTTCAGATACTAAACTTTCAGGAGGAAAATCATCAGGTAACGCTTTCTGAAGACAGGCAAAGGTTTCCCTTTGTTCTTCTACATCATATTCTCTATCCCATCTGTCAAACATATCACTGATAGCTTGAGCTTGAAGAGTAATTTCTTCTGGAGTTCTTGGGGGTAAAACATACTTTCCCTCAGAGTTCACATAGAGTCTGTTTCCCTGATTTACTGAAGAATTATCAGGTTCAACTTTATGAGAATTATTAACAGTAGAAATTAATTGATCTAACTGTTCCTTGAGTGTGGTTGCCACGACTTCTGCAATTAAAATCTTCAGGTCTTCAACAGTCATATCTTTTAGTTTAGGGGCTTTCCTAACTCTACCTTTGCCAGTCATGGTGTCCCTATTGATTGTATCGTCATCATCAATCGTATCTTTAAGACTATGAGACTTTCTTGGAGATTTAATAGCCCAACCGTTCTCATTAGGCGTATCGTTCTGAGATTTAATAGCCCAACCGTCCTCCTTGATCGCATCATCAGAATTATCTAGCCCCGTCACCTTTGTTGATTTTTGAATTGTCATCGCTCTACCTCCCCAATTATCTAAAACATGATTCTGAAGTGATTGCTAACCCTATCTTAGCCCATGACCTCATGGCAGCCTAGGGAGAGATTGATTTTTCAGGCGATCGCCCTTAAAATACACCTTAAATACACAATATATATCTACCCCAAACCTAAACCTGTGACAGACTCTAAAAGCTACAAAGATACGGTCAATCTTCCCCAAACCAAGTTTGATATGCGAGCTAACGCCACCAAGCGGGAGCCAGAAATTCAGCAGTTTTGGGCAGAGCACCAGATCTATGAGAGTTTGTCCCAAGATAATCCTGGCGATATTTTTGTCCTCCACGATGGACCTCCCTACGCCAACGGCACGCTGCATATGGGACATGCCCTGAATAAGATCCTCAAGGATATTATCAATAAGTACCAACTACTGCGGGGCAGAAGAGCTAGGTATGTCCCCGGTTGGGATTGCCACGGGTTGCCGATCGAGCAAAAAGTATTGCAACAAATGCCTGCTGGGGAAGCGAAAAATCTGACTCCGATGCAGATTCGCCAAAAGGCGCGAGAGTTTGCGATCGCCACAGTCCAAGAACAATCCAAGGGCTTCCAACGCTACGGCGTGTGGGGCAACTGGAAAAACCCTTACCTGACTCTGACCCCAGAATACGAAGCCGCCCAGATTGGGGTGTTTGGGCAAATGGTATTGAAGGGTTATATCTATCGGGGTTTCAAGCCAGTGCATTGGAGTCCCACTTCCCAGACCGCCTTAGCCGAAGCAGAATTGGAATATCCCGAAGATTACAAATCCCGCAGTATCTATGTCGCTTTTGCCGTGACAAAATTGGCAGACACAGCACAGGCATTGCAACCTTACCTAGATAACCTCGGTGTAGCCATCTGGACTACCACCCCTTGGACAATTCCCGCGAACTTAGCTGTGGCGGTGAATCCCAAGCTAGATTATGCAGTGGTGGAAGTGGGCGAAGCTATCCACAGCACGAAGTTTAAGTACCTGCTAGTAGCTCAGGCTTTGGTGGAGAAATTAGAGGCGAAGTTGGGGACAAGCTTAACGGTGAAAGTCACGATCAAGGGGCAGGACTTAGAATTTTCTACCTATCGGCATTCATTGTTTGACAGAGAAAGCCCGATCGTCATTGGCGGAGAATATGTCACCACCGAGTCCGGCACAGGCTTAGTCCATACTGCTCCCGGTCACGGGGAAGATGACTTCAAGGTGGGGAAACGCTACGGCTTACCCGTACTTTGCCCCGTAGATGCGCGGGGAGATTTCACCGAGGAAGCTGGGCAGTTTGCGGGGTTGAATGTCCTCAAGGATGCCAATGGCGGCGTGATTGAGGCTTTGATCGCAGCAGGGTCTTTATTGCAAGAAGAAATGTATGCCCACCGCTATCCCCACGATTGGCGCACCAAAAAACCGACAATTTTCCGAGCCACAGAGCAATGGTTCGCCTCCGTGGCGGGATTCCGGGAACAGGCTCTAGCGGCAATTAAATCCGTGCGCTGGATTCCGGCTCAGGGGGAAAATAGAATTACGGCAATGGTGGGCGATCGCTCCGATTGGTGTATCTCTCGCCAGCGCAGTTGGGGTGTGCCGATCCCGGTATTCTACGATGAAGAAACCGGGGAACCTTTGCTGAATGAGGAGACGATTAATAATGTCCAAGCCATCTTTGCCGAAAAAGGTTCCGATGCTTGGTGGGAAATGTCTGTAGCGGAGTTGTTGCCCCCCACCTATCGAGATAATGGCAAAACCTACCGCAAGGGCATGGACACCATGGATGTGTGGTTTGATTCCGGCTCTTCTTGGGCGGCGGTGGCAGAGCAGCGGGAGGAATTAGTATACCCCGCAGATATCTACCTCGAAGGCTCTGACCAACATCGGGGCTGGTTCCAATCCAGCCTGCTCACCAGCGTGGCAGTGAACAATCAAGCTCCCTACAAAAATGTCGTCACCTGCGGGTTTGTCCTCGATGAGCACGGCAGAAAGATGAGTAAATCCCTAGGAAATATCATAGATCCCCAGATGATTATTGATGGGGGCAAGGATCAGAAGAAAGACCCCCCCTACGGGGCTGATGTGCTACGGCTGTGGGCTTCTTCGGTGGATTATTCGGCGGATATGTCGATCGGCAAAACCAGCATTAAGCAAATGGGAGACGTGCGGGGGAAAATCCGCAACACTGCCCGGTTCCTATTGGGAAATCTCCATGATTTTGACCCAGCGAAAGATACTGTTCCCTACGCAGAGTTGCCGGAGATCGATCGCTATATGCTCCACCGCATGACCGAGGTATTCACCGAAGTGACGGCGGCTTTTGATAGTTTCCAGTTCTTTAAGTTTTTCCAGACGGTACAGAATTTCTGTGTGGTGGATCTGTCTAATTTCTATCTAGATATTGCCAAGGATCGCCTCTATATCAGTGCCTTGGATTCTCCCCGCCGCCGCAGTTGCCAGACGGTGTTAGCTGTAGCGTTGGAAAACTTAGCACGGGCGATCGCTCCTGTCCTCTCCCACATGGCTGAAGATATTTGGCAATACCTGCCCTACGCCACGCCCTTCCAGTCGGTCTTCCAATCTGGCTGGGTAGGTTTCGCCCCAGAATGGCAGCAACCAACCCTAGGCAAAACTTGGGAAGAGTTGCGACACCTGCGCACAGAAGTGAACAAGGTATTGGAGCAAGCCAGAACAGAAAAATTAATTGGTTCTTCCTTGGAAGCTAAGGTTTTACTCTACGTAGCTGATGCCGATCTGCGGACAACCTTAGCTCAGTTCAATCCAGCCGATGCCTTGACGGGGAATCGAGTAGACCAATTGCGCTATTTTTTCATTACTTCTCAGGTGGAACTAATCTCCAACCCGGAACTAGTGCAAGCTGCGGGTTATCACTCCCAGACCGAAAAATTAGCGATCGGTATCTCTAAGGCTGAGGGGGAGAAATGCGATCGCTGTTGGAATTATGCTGATTCTGTGGGTAAATCTAGTGAAAATCCCTTGGTGTGCGATCGATGTGAAGCTGCCCTAGCAGGAGAATTTTAATCGCATCATAAATCAACGTAGAGCCAACTAAAAATGAATGAAGATACAGCCATTTTTAGTTTTATGGATGACAATAGCAACATCTAGTAAACCAGTTTTTCGGATATCAAGGATTGTTGCCGTAATGACAATGACGGCAACAATCCTTGATATACTTATTGCTTCCCCAAACCCTTACAGAGCAATTGTTTTGCCTACGTTGTTACCCCTTGAGGTGTTTTTAGTTTAATGGTTTAACTCCTGACAGAAGTAGGATTCTGGATTACGTAGTCCCATATCTTTAAGGATTTGGGTTCCAACGCCATAGGTATGGAAATTGGATGGGGAGCTTGGTTGGGCATGGTGCTTAGGAATTGGCAGCGAATCTAGACCTTGAGCATGAAGCAGATGATTTTTTGATTTTCTCCCTAAATCCCACCCGCTTTTTTCTGGGCGTAGATAGACTAGTATCCCTAGCCCCGATGCTTCAAGGAACCGGAGAGAAGTTTGTAGCTTTTGGTGGCAATCACAAAGTAAAGACCCCATTGCATCCCCTATCAAACACTCGGTATGAATTCTAACTACCACCGGCTGGTGAGCAAAATGGTCGGTATTCCCTTTGACGATCGCCACTGCCTCAGAATTATCTAGGCTATTTCGGTAACCATAGATCTGAAAATTGCCAAACTCTGTGGGTAGATTAGCTACGGTTTCCCGCTTCATAAATTGGTCAAACTGAATTCGGTAGCGAATTAAGTCGGCAATGCTAATGATTTTGAGATTGTGGGTACGGGCATAGGCGCAGAGTTCCCCAAGCCTTGCCATAGAACCATTAGAGTTTTGAATCTCACAAATTACTCCCGCCGGGGCTAGTCCAGCTAACCGAGTTAGATCAACAGCGGCTTCTGTATGGCCAGCCCGTTGGAGAACTCCCCCCGGTTGAGAGCGCAAAGGGAAAATATGCCCCGGTCGTCTTAAATCTTGGGGTTGGGTTGTTGGATTAATAGCTGCTTGAATGGTTCGGGAGCGATCGAAGGCTGAAATTCCCGTGGTTACGCCTAGGGTAGCATTGGCATCAATACTGACGGTAAAGGCAGTCTGGTGGTGATCGGTGTTGCTAGTAACCATTGGCGGTAATTGTAGTTCGTCAAGGCGATCGCCCGTCATAGCTAGACAAATTAAGCCTCGGGCATGGGTGGCCATAAAGTTAATCATGGCGGGAGTGGCAAACTCTGCCGCACAGATTAAGTCTCCTTCATTTTCCCGGTCTGCATCATCTACCACTACGATCGCTTCCCCACCTCTCAGGGCTGCTAGGGCATCAGGAATGGAGTCAAATAATGAATTGTGGGGATCAACTACCGGCAGATTAGCAATCAGAGTAGTGTTCTCTGAATCAAGAGCAAGAGTTCGCTTATACATGGAAAATTTGGAGAAATTACTAATTGTGAGCACCGGTTATCCCTAGGATCTCGGCTCAGGAGTATTGGGTGATGACTGGAAATTCTCCCGTGAGAAACCACGTCCCGATATCCCGGAGTTTATAGTCCACCGGATCATGCAAGGTAAAAGTCCGTAAGTCCCGCCAGTAGCGATCAAAGCCATACTTATTAGCGGTGGCTCGACTACCTAAAACTTCAAAGATGTTATTGGTAATATCTAATCCCACGCGAGTTGCCGCCACCTTAGCTGCAAAAACCCCAATGGCCACTTCTCCTCGTTCTTCTAGAGTCAGAGCCTCATCTTGCTCCCAAGCTGATTGCACCTGCTGGGCAACTTGGTCGGCAAGAGCGATCGCCGCCTGTAATGCCACCCAAAATTCACCATAGTGATGCAAAGTATAGGGGTCTTGAGTTGCGGCATTAACTCCAGAAGTGATCCAAGGTCTTGTAGTTGTTTTGGTATATTCTTGAGCGCTGGCCAAGGCACCTGTGGCAATCCCTAGATACACATAAGTCTTGGTCAATTGGGCAATAATCCCTAGAAAGGTTGAAAAGGCGTGGGTGGGCGGGTCTGGATAACCAAAAATTTCCTCTTTTTCTACCCGGACATTCTGAAACTGAAAGGTATCACTATCAGTCCGCCGCTGCCCAAAATTATCCCAATCGTGGGTGGCTGTCAGTCCTGCCCGTTCTTTGGGAATTACAAACAGAATTGGCAGTTCGACTCCATCTTGTAGAGCGGTAAAAACCCGGCGATCGGCAACGGCTACCCCTGTGCCAAAACCCTTAACACCATTGACAAGAAAATGGTCGCCTTCAGGAGCGATCGTCAAACGAGAATCACGGGTATTGATGGCATTTGCCCAAAATAGTTGCTGGTGGGCGGTTTCTCGATAAAATTGTTCCTTTTGAGCAGGAGTACCAGAAACATGACCTAAGGTAGTGAGATTTAAGTGGTTGCCGTAGAGTTGCCCCAAAGAACCATCTGCCTTAGATAATTCTTGGACAATTTTTAGCCCTTCCGCCCAAGTTGCCCCCAGACCGCCGTATTCCTTGGGAACTAGTAGGCTAAGTAAGCCGCTCTCTCTTAATCGATTAATTTCTGTTGTGGGAGAACCGCCAAGGCGATCGCGCTCCACTGCTGTTTGGGCAAATTCTTGAAAGAGTTCTTGAGCGATCGTTGCAGAGTTCGCTAGGGTTAGATGTTCGATGACTAGGGGTGGCATAATATAATTTCCTACCTTCTCCTTTCTATGAATACTTGTGTAATCTATGAATACTTGTGTAACCATTGACTCCAATAGTGAGATATGGTAGTCGCTAGGCGGTTAGTGTGATTTAGGCTAGTGGAACCACAGCTTTGCGGCGGTTCCACTGCATAACATGCTTGGCGACAACTATCGATAGATTACAGCCAAGGATGGCGGGGAGGATTGACTCCGTTGAGGTGAAAATTACCCACGGCATAGTATTTCCAGCGCTCTGGGTCGTGGAGGGTATGGGTGCGGGCATTGCGCCAGTGACGATCGAGGTTGTATTCCTCCAGGGTGGCTTTAGTTCCTGCCAATTCCAGTAGTTTGTTACTGGCAAGAATAGAAACTTCGGCGGCAAGTGCCTTGGCTTCGGCAATGGCAATGGAGGCTTCCGCCACGGAAAGATCCGTAAGATTGTCGTTGGCTCGATCGGTATACTCCCCAGCCCGGCGCAGTAGAGCCTCAGCAGCATGGACTTGAATCACCACATTACCCACGTTATAAAGCGTGAGGGGGTCTTCGTAACCATGCTCCAATTCCACATCAATCCAAGGACGGGTATAATTTCGGACATAAAAGAGCGTGTCCCGTAGGGCTGCCTTGGCAATCCCCACATCTACTGCTGCTTGAATAATTTGAGCAACGGGACCTTGGGTGGTGGGACGCTCAAAAGCTAGGTACTGGGGAATGATGTGGAGTTCTGGCACGGAGACATTCTCAATAATTGTCGTGCCACTACCGGTCGATCGTTGCCCAAAGCTACTCCAGTCATTGATCACATTTAGTCCGGTGGTTCCCCGTTCGACGATCGCAATCACGGTATTATCATCATCGTTTTTAGCAACTACGGGAATCCAATCTGCCAACAAGGCTCCCGTGGAATAAAACTTCCGCCCGTTCAGGAGATAGTGATCGCCATTCCGAGTCAGGCGGGTTTGCACATCAACGACCGACTTAGTTCCCACTTCCGAAAAGGCATTCCCAAATCTTTTGCCTTGCAATACCAGATCAAAGAAGAATTTCTTCTGCTCTTCATTCCCATCTAGGCGAATGGATTCCACAATGTACCAATGGTTTTGGGGAATCTGCCCAATGCTGGAATCTGCTTCAGCAATAATTTTAGTAACTTCCGCCAGGGTGACATTAGAAACAAAAGCCCCGCCGTATTCTTTGGGCACGGTAATCCCCCACAACCCGCTTTCGGAGAATTTATTAATTTCCTCTATTGGTAGGCGGCGTTGCCGATCGCGATCCGAATCTCCCTTGGCAAATTCCGCAGCCAGTTCCTTGGCAATGGCAATTGCTTCTTGATCATCCTTGATTACATGAGCTTTCGTCCGAGTTCCGAGATCCACTAAAGTAGTCATAGTTTTGGCTTCCTAATAATTGTTTATATGCACAGAAAACGCAGAGTGGGAAAGCTAAGAGCAGTTAGGCTGTCACTAACTCTTTTGGCTGAGGACGGCGGGACTCCAATTGATGGACTAGGGGAATAACTTCCCGCCCAAAAGCTGGTAAGTCATCGCTGTAGTGCAGGAAGCCGCCGAGAATTAAGTCCACACCTATTTCGTGGAACTTTTGGATTTTTTCTGCCACCTGTTCCTTGGTGCCAATCAAGCCCGATCGGAAGCCATCGTTGTACTGCACCAGGTCTTCAAAGTTGGAATTAGCCCACATGCCCACCTTGTCGCTCGTGGAAGCCCCAGCCTGTTTAACGGCTTCTCCAAATCCGGCTACGGCTTCCTTATCGGCTTGGGCAATAATTTCCCGCAGCACATCGTGAGCCTCTTTTTCTGTATCCCGGACGATAATGAAGGCATTTAAGCCAAACTTAGGTAGCACTTGACGACCTTCTTCGTGGGCGAGGGCTGTCACATCCTGAATTTGTTCCTGGACTCCTTCGAGGGTGTTGCCATTGATGAAATACCAATCAGAAACTCTGGCTGCCTGACGGCGTGCGGCTTTGGAGTTACCACCTTGGAAGATTTCGGGATGGGGATTTTGGTTGACTGGTTTAGGCCTCACCCAACCGCCATTAATTCGGTAAAAATCACCTTTGAAATGAAACTCTTCCTCAGTCCACAAGCCTTTCAGCACCCGGATAAACTCTTCCGATCTCCGATAGCGCTCATCATGCTCCAACCAAGGCTCACCGTAAATTGTGAATTCTCCCTTGAACCAACCACTGACAATATTTAAAGCAAACCGACCGTTGGAAAGGAAGTCGATCGTGGAACCAATCTTCGCAACTACACCGGGATGCCATAACCCCGGATGGACGGCGGCAATAAGTTTGATTTTCTTGGTTACCGGAGCTAAGGCAGAAACTGTAGTTAACGCCTCCAGTTGGTATTCAGCCCCATAGCTGGCAATAAAACGTGCCTGTGCTAAAGCGTAGTCAAACCCAACTTCCTCTGCCGTTTGTGCTAGTTTAGCGTTGTAATCGTAAGTCCAGTCAGTATTTTGGGGGATTTTACTAACCACTAACCCGCCGCTAACATTGGGTATCCAATACGCAAATTTGATGTCAACCATAAAGAACCTCTTGAGGTTAATACTCTTGGGATTAATAAATGTCGCTAGATTGCGGCAAATTATCAGAAACATTTACCTAGATCAAAACTGATACTACGATATTCCGATCGTGTTACTGTAGTTTGTAGGTATAAACCTAACATCGCCTCTCTGAAAATAAAAGACTATTAATTACAATTTTTTGTATTGATCTATGATCAAAAAGAGAGATTTATGATTTTATGGCAAGCGCCATGCCAGTTAGGACGGGGACGTTTTTGAGGGCACGCTCCGCGTGCCCTCAAAAACGTCCTAATCAAAGCGGCGCTAGCTATACTAAGTTAGAGAATCTTCAGCAAATTTTGTGGGCAAGTGCTGTCTGATATCAAATGAAGAAAAGGGTGAAACCCTTTTCTTCATTAAAACCTTTATACAGCAGGATATTCAAAATCTTATTTGTATCAATCATTTAGCAAAATGGTATAAGAGGTGAATTTCCGAGGTGACCCTCCAAAGATGTTGTCAACTAGGAGGAAATATCAATAGGCTAGGAGATTATCGCGGAGTGTGTTCCTGTATAGGCTGTGCGATAGCGATCCCGGCGCTGCAACTCAGGGACAACCAAATCGACAAATTCCTCAAAACATCCGGGAGTATAGGTAGCAATCAGCATAAATCCATCGGCTCCTCCCTCATCCATGTAGTACTCCATCTTATCCACAATGTCTGATGGTGTACCCACAACAATAGGCATCCCCATGCCCATGGCATAGTATAAAGCTGCTTCTTTCACCGTTAGGGGTTCACCACCCTTTGCATAAATCACACTGTCAAACAAGCCCTGGATTCCGGGGATTTCAATATTTTGGACAAAATCGTTCAAGTTATATTTTGAGAAATCTGGGCCAAAATGACCAGATATCCAAGCGATCGCCCCTTCTAAAGGAATACAATCACGAATTTGTTCGTACTTCTCTTGAGCATGACTGGCAGATTCACCCACAATACATTGCAAACCATAAAGGAGCTTGACGCTGCCGGCAGGACGATGAAACTTGTTTTCCAAGCGATCGTTCAAGTCGTCGGTGTACTGACGCATTCGCTCAACGGTGGGATGAACAGCAAAAATGGCTTCAGCATGTTTGGCGGCAAAGTCTCGCCCCCGGTCAGAAGAGCCTGCCTGCCAGAGTACAGGTTTGCCTTGGGGAGAACGATAACAAAAGGAACGACCTTTACAACTAAAAAATTCTCCTTGAAAATTAACCTCATGAACCTTAGCTGGATCTGCAAAAATCCCCTGCTCTCGATCGGCAATAATGGCATCTGGCTCCCAAGAATCCCATAGTTGATAGCAGATCTCCATGTATTCTTCCATCAGATCGTAACGCCTAGCTCTGTTGCTCATTTCTGCTCCGTAGGCATCCCATTCACTTTTGGAATAGGAACTAACAATATTCCAAGCAACCGCCCATCAGATAAATGATCTAGGCTGGAGAGCCGCCGCACCATGGAATAGGGATGTTCAAAGGCGGTGGATAGAGTTACACCAACTCCGAGGTGCTTGGTTGCCGTAGTAATAATGGGGACGATCGTGGATGGCTCATGGGTGGGACATTGAACTGCCCACTTGACAGAGGCATCGGAACTTTGCTCGTAGTTGTTGTAGGGAGCTAGCTCATCGGCAATGAACATGGCATCGAATAGCCCCCGCTCCATTGTCCGACCTAGATGTTGCCAGTAGGCTGGACGGCTCCAATCCCAATTCACCTTATCTTTTGGGTGTCGCCACATGCCAGTTGCATGACTATTAACACCATGCTGAACAAACCCTAGAATGTGTGCTTTCTTTTTGGTTGACATAAATGTAAGTTATTAGTGACAAAAAATTGGATATAGTGCTCCTAAATGAATTTAGAATTTTAGAGGGTTGAGAACGGCTCACCCTCCGGGGAGCCATTCTCAACCTATTTAGGATTGCTATAGCGATCGCTATCACACTTCAGGAAGAGAGATAAAACTACACCTCGTCTTAACTGATCTTGGCGATCGCTAAAAATTCAAAAAAATCCAAACCATAACAGCAACACTTAGCTATGGTTGCGTAGGTAACTTTCCCTTTTGGATGCCAAGACCTCTCGGTATTTTTTGATATCCAAATTCATAGCGACGATCGGCACTAAGGGACCAAGGAGACAAACAACTGGGCCAATATATAAGAAGATTGGACCCCATCCGTAGGAGGTAATTACCAAGGCAGAGCCAATTACCCATCCACCTAGTCCATACAGCAGCGTATTATTTTCCTCAGACTCCGTTGCTGAATTTGGATGATTGTCCTCTTCCAACCCGTAGGTTTCCGATGCATAGGTCAAAACTAGATACATACCTCGAAGAAAGAGGATAGTAATAATTGCCCCGACTAAAGCCGCAATAATTGTCTCTACTGAATAGGGATTTTGGACTATCGGCGACTTGGTGGGGGTTTGAGCTTGGACAAGCTGAGCATAGACAAAGGTCAGGATCGTACCCAACAGGAAATAACCGATCCGTTTTGCTAAAGCTTGCCACTGTGGTGGAATAACTTCCAAGAAAATGTTCATGACGTTCCTTAAAATAGACCTCTTGCGTGAATAGATAAAAGATGTGTAAAACTAGGTCAAGGAGGAACCAATCATGACCTACGAACAACTCAAACTCTTCAAGTCTAGTGCTTTCAAACGCAGATGCGGTGTTCATCGCACCACCTTCGAGCAGATGGCG
>CALRPI020000106.1:0-15485 GCA_943370025.1 Phormidium lacuna HE10JO
GAACATGTTCACCGCAAGTTGAAGGTCTTTCGGATTCTGTCCGAGCGTTATCGCAATCGTCGCAAGCGTTTTGGCTTACGCTTCAATTTGATTGCGGCTATCCTTAACTTTGAGATTGCTTCCGCATCTTGATTCACGCAAGAGGTCTATTTTTTGTACGCCTACCGCTACGGAAGAACCAGGGTTTCCAATTAGTCCGGTTTGACCCAGCCGGTAGGGATTGAAACGCTCCTACCCGTTCCACGGGAAGAAGTATTAGTAATGTTTCCAATTAGTCCGGTTTGACCCAGCCGGTAGGGCCAGAAGAACTAGCGACCCAGATGATTCTACTCCTGTTTCCAATTAGTCCGGTTTGACCCAGCCGGTAGGGGCAACCTTGGGCGAGGCAATCTCTAGCTGGTAAAAGGTTTCCAATTAGTCCGGTTTGACCCAGCCGGTAGGGAATTGCGGCTTTCCTAGTAAGTGTAATTCTAGTACTCGGAG
This sequence comes from Phormidium lacuna HE10JO, assembly GCA_943370025.1. Classification (GTDB taxonomy): domain Bacteria; phylum Cyanobacteriota; class Cyanobacteriia; order Cyanobacteriales; family JAAUUE01; genus JAAUUE01. The sequence continues at coordinate 484 of CALRPI020000106.1, forward strand.
TTTCCAATTAGTCCGGTTTGACCCAGCCGGTAGGGCACCCCTCCCAGTGGGACAGCTCCTCTACCCCCTACTCCTGTTGTTTCCAATTAGTCCGGTTTGACCCAGCCGGTAGGGAATATGCGGTTATGGTTTGAATGCTAAACCAAAATTAGATCAGTTTCCAATTAGTCCGGTTTGACCCAGCCGGTAGGGCCTCCAATCTGCGGGATAGACTTTATGCTGCTCAAGAACGACTCAAGTTTCCAATTAGTCCGGTTTGACCCAGCCGGTAGGGCTAGTGTTAGAGTTGACTTCTGCGGAAATATCGTAGAGGCTCGTTTCCAATTAGTCCGGTTTGACCCAGCCGGTAGGGAACAAGAGACGACGTTGGAAATGCTTTGAACAATTTTGTTGAAGTTTCCAATTAGTCCGGTTTGACCCAGCCGGTAGGGTTTTACTACTACAGACGACTACATCACAACCAGACGTAGTCTTGTTTCCAATTAGTCCGGTTTGACCCAGCCGGTAGGGAATTTTGTAAATTACACCCTAACCTTCAGTGCAAATGGAATGGTTTCCAATTAGTCCGGTTTGACCCAGCCGGTAGGGCGTTTGCAAAAAAGAGTAGCAGTCTTGTTTTCTCTTTTCATGTTTCCAATTAGTCCGGTTTGACCCAGCCGGTAGGGGCTTATGGGAACGAAATCAATCAGGTTCAGATTCCTGTGGTTCAGTTTCCAATTAGTCCGGTTTGACCCAGCCGGTAGGGTTGGATTTGCCACGAGCATCTGCTGCGTAGTTAGCACCAGACGTTTCCAATTAGTCCGGTTTGACCCAGCCGGTAGGGGGGATAAGAAACCATCCGGAGACACTCCTCCAAGAACTTTCAAGTTTCCAATTAGTCCGGTTTGACCCAGCCGGTAGGGTTTCTTTCCGTCCCTCCGTTTTGGATTTGATCGTTCAAGTGTTTCCAATTAGTCCGGTTTGACCCAGCCGGTGGGGAAGAAACAAACCAGGAAAACTAGGAGTGTACCCCAATCCTACTGTTTCCAATTAGTCCGGTTTGACCCAGCCGGTAGGGACACTCTAGATGCAGGACATTTGAGCCCAACATCTTATATGTCATGTTTCCAATTAGTCCGGTTTGACCCAGCCGGTAGGGAAGAGCTTATCCAATATGTTCAACAAGAAGAGCAAATACTTCTGTTTCCAATTAGTCCGGTTTGACCCAGCCGGTAGGGCTTGCTCAAAATGCAATCCCTAACACTGGAGGTGTGAGTCAGGGTTTCCAATTAGTCCGGTTTGACCCAGCCGGTAGGGAATAATGCTGCTTTCGATATATTTGGACAGGAGATTGTAAGTTTCCAATTAGTCCGGTTTGACCCAGCCGGTAGGGAGGTGCGTTGCACACAAAATTCACAACCGCTGATTGGAATGGAGTAAGTTTCCAATTAGTCCGGTTTGACCCAGCCGGTAGGGACTTTCCAAAACGGAGAGAAGAAGAAGTTTAAAGGGACCCAGAGTTTCCAATTAGTCCGGTTTGACCCAGCCGGTAGGGCAGGAGTTCAACTGCAATAGCTGCCGCTCGTTCATCAAGAACTAGTTTCCAATTAGTCCGGTTTGACCCAGCCGGTAGGGGAACTCTCCGCGGCCCAGCTTGCAGCAGGCGTATACCGTTTCCAATTAGTCCGGTTTGACCCAGCCGGTAGGGCAAGCCTCTAACGCTATCGATCAAGCTAAAGTCAATGAAGTTTCCAATTAGTCCGGTTTGACCCAGCCGGTAGGGTTATTGGCACTACTGTAGAGTCTGACTTACAGGTCAATGTTTCCAATTAGTCCGGTTTGACCCAGCCGGTAGGGCTTCTGGTGCTGGTACTGGAAACAGTATCAACCAGTTTCAATTGGCGGCTCCGGTTTCCAATTAGTCCGGTTTGACCCAGCCGGTAGGGTTCTATTTCCCCGCAGATCAAGGAGCAGTCTCTTGCGTTTCCAATTAGTCCGGTTTGACCCAGCCGGTAGGGAATTTAGTAAGCGACCCACGAGAGCTGATTCCATTCTTAGTTGTTTCCAATTAGTCCGGTTTGACCCAGCCGGTAGGGACTAGATCAACTCTGGGAGGCTCAGGGCAGAAAGCCCGGGTTTCCAATTAGTCCGGTTTGACCCAGCCGGTAGGGTCGAAAATGAGGGATTAGGATTGCAGGGAACTGTGGAAACTTACGGCGGGTTTCCAATTAGTCCGGTTTGACCCAGCCGGTAGGGACTCCTGTGACCACTTCCCAAGTTGGAGATACATCTGCAAGGGTTTCCAATTAGTCCGGTTTGACCCAGCCGGTAGGGGAATACACGGAGGAGGAGGTGTCTAAGGCTACATTTGTCTTTTCTGTTTCCAATTAGTCCGGTTTGACCCAGCCGGTAGGGACAAAATGTGGTGTTCACATATTTACTTAACAGCCGCCAGTTTCCAATTAGTCCGGTTTGACCCAGCCGGTAGGGTAGAACAATCCAAAGAAGAAATCTTAGAAATTGAAAAGTTTCCAATTAGTCCGGTTTGACCCAGCCGGTAGGGGGCGACCCCGTCGGCGACCCCAGCTCCTAGACCTGCGACTACCCCTAGTGGTGGTGTTTCCAATTAGTCCGGTTTGACCCAGCCGGTAGGGGGGGTCATCGCTCTAGGAGTGTTTAGAGCGGATGTAGATGTAAGGTTTCCAATTAGTCCGGTTTGACCCAGCCGGTAGGGAATCTGAGCTTAAATCAAACTGCGATCGCGGCACCTTTACCAAGTTTCCAATTAGTCCGGTTTGACCCAGCCGGTAGGGTAACGGGTGATACTGTTAGCACTCACATTGAAAACAGGGGTTTCCAATTAGTCCGGTTTGACCCAGCCGGTAGGGAGGAGGAGCTGGAGTCTCGGTATTTCTATTAAACTACTTTCTGTTTCCAATTAGTCCGGTTTGACCCAGCCGGTAGGGGTCTGTGGCGTTGCGGACCAAGGGGCAAATACACAAAAAGTTTCCAATTAGTCCGGTTTGACCCAGCCGGTAGGGAATAAGCTAAGTCCTGAATGCGTAGTTAAGGTTATATTTAAGTTTCCAATTAGTCCGGTTTGACCCAGCCGGTAGGGCCGAGTATTACCTTGAATGCAGCAGTGACCAAGAGTCTGTTTCCAATTAGTCCGGTTTGACCCAGCCGGTAGGGGGTACTCACGGATCGGGAGAAACTTTAGAGGAAGCTATTTCGTTTCCAATTAGTCCGGTTTGACCCAGCCGGTAGGGTAGAAAATTCCATGTGGAGGCTGAAATAGGCGAAAAAACCGTCATTCAGTTTCCAATTAGTCCGGTTTGACCCAGCCGGTAGGGACTTTCCAAAATCGACAAAAGCAAAGATTCACAGGGACCCAGCAGGGTTTCCAATTAGTCCGGTTTGACCCAGCCGGTAGGGAATTCCTGAAACAGGAGGAGGATGAAGCTTAACTAAAAATGTTTCCAATTAGTCCGGTTTGACCCAGCCGGTAGGGAAGCGTCGGCGATGGTGCTCTTAGCCCATCTGTGACAGTTAGTTTCCAATTAGTCCGGTTTGACCCAGCCGGTAGGGAAATGAAAATTACCGCTACCCATTCGCAATACGAAAAAAGTTTCCAATTAGTCCGGTTTGACCCAGCCGGTAGGGGGTACCTCGACTTAAATTCCACAGGAGGAGCAGAAACAAAACGTTTCCAATTAGTCCGGTTTGACCCAGCCGGTAGGGTGACTTCCGTTGCTTACCACAATACAAATCACTGCTATCCGTTTCCAATTAGTCCGGTTTGACCCAGCCGGTAGGGAGTTCCAAACTCCACAAGTTGACGCAGTAAAAGCTGCTATGTTTCCAATTAGTCCGGTTTGACCCAGCCGGTAGGGGAACCTTCTAGGGAGCATGTCCCAGTATAGCTTTCAGCTTGCAAATCTCCACGGGTCATTTTCTTGTCAACTAGCTATAGATTATTGACATGTATTAACTTTGGGTTAGAGACCAAAAACCTTATGTAGCAGTACATCTCCATAGGTCTAAGGCAAAAATAGGCTTTCTGAGGATCGGGCTACCTGTGCAGGTGGTTGTGTTTCATAGTAAAAAATAAGCTGGATTTTGGCAAGGAAAATTAAAAGATATAAAGGCTAGGAGGCTCTTGGGGCGGGGGAGAGCCGAGAGTTAAAGAATTTTTCACTGCTTCTGGGGCGAGCCAATAAAAGCGAACATTATCTTCATCAGGGTTTATATAGGTTTCTACTCTTTTGTGCAGTTCTCGCATTTCCTCCAGTTCCATAAAACACTCAAATACTGAATACTGCACTCGCCGCCCATGACCCTCTAAGAAATTAGCAAGGTGCAGCCGTCGCTTGTCATCTGGAATATCATAGACAACTACTACTAGCATTCTATTGTCTCCTCAGCCACGGTTCGTATACCAAATCGTCATTGACTAGGTATTGCTTATAGCGCCTGATCTGGAGTTGAATTGCTCGACGGTAGCTGACTTGGGTTTGAATGTCTGGATGAGTGACCAACTCGGATATCCGCTCCTCAAAGTATTTTAGAAATATCCTCCGGGCTGTATTGGTCAGGTAAATACCCCCATTTTCTTTGTACCAACTAAAATCTGTCGGCTTGATAATTTTTTGGTTGACTAGCTTCATCACCAGAGTATCCACCACTGGCGATCGAAACTCTTCCATCAAATCAAAAGCTAAGTCTGCCCTTTGATCATCAGTGCCGTGAAGATTTCCCAGATAAGGATTCACCCCCTCAGCCAACAAGAGACTAAATACATTATTCAGGAGTTGGGTATAGCCAAAACTAAGGAGGGCATTCATCGGGTTATTGGGGGGATGAAATACTCGCTCTGTCAGTTCAAAACCCTCACTGGTAATAGCTTGTCCCAGAGCCGGGAAGTAACGAGCCGCCCCACAGCCCTCATAGCCCATAATTTCTGCGATCGAGCTGGCATTTTCTAGAGCTTCTAGGTCAGTGCTTAACCCATCGATCGCCGCTTGGATTGTTTCTAACCTGCGCTTGCGATTTAGCCGTAGTAACAGGAGCTTAGAATTGTAGAGCTTGCCTTGAACTACTGCCCTTGCCATCTGGAGCCGGAAAAATTTATCTTGGCGGCGATCGAACTGGGCTAATTCGATCGTCATGTCCCGGTTTTCGGCATTCCATAGCTGCCCCTTGTATTCTCCGAGTTGACTGAGAAAAATCACCGGAATATTCTCTTCTAGGCAGGTAGTCAGAACGGTAGTGGTCAGTTGACTGTTGCCAAAAACTAAGATGCGCTCGACTTCCCGAATCGGAATTTCTACTACCTCTCCTTGGGGCGGTTGCACTCGGAATCTGCCCTGTTCTTTGGTGATGCTAGTACCTTGTTCGACTAAGTAAATGGTAGCCATGAGCCAAATTTGTTCTTGGGAGATAATCTTAACTGGTGTATATGGTCTGATGGTATAGCCTAGGGCTACAAATAGGGGCGGGGGGATTGGTTTTTGGGATTTTTTCAGGGCAGCAACCAAAGCTAACTGCATAGCAGTAGTTTCTATTTCTGGGCTTGAGGAATGGACTAGTCTATAACCAAGGGGCTGACTGGCTCTGGGCAATTCTACTTTACTAGGCTTATGGATGGGAAGGACTAAATCCTTGGTGAAAACATGACCTAAAAACCGAAAGCCGCGATCGAAGTTAGTAATTTGAGTTTTCTGGGGATGTAGCTCTAAACCCATCTCTGTGAGAATTTGGGAAATCTCGACTTCTGCTTGAATTATCTGTTCTTCCCGCCGTCCCAACACTACAAAATCATCGGCATAGCGGACTAATTTTAATCCCAAGGTTGAAACTAAAGTATCAAAGCTATCTAGATAAATATTTGCCAACAGGGGAGAAATTACGGCTCCTTGGGGTAAACCTTTTTGGGGAATCAAAATCCCCTTATTTGTAAGGATTCCAGCCTTGAGCCAAGCCTCGATTAACTGCCAAACTGCCTCTGCCCAAGCTCTGGGTAAAAATCGGTGTATCTCTACCTCTAATCTGGGGTATTGGACTTGACCAAAGTAATCAACTATATCGCCATCAAGGATCCATTCATAGCCCCGTTGCCCCCAATGCTGGACAGTGGCTACAGCCTGAAGGTGGCTGCGTCCGGGACGATAGGCAAAACTGCTATCAGAAAATTGGGGTTCGACTAGGGGATGCAGGATTTGTAAGAGCGCTTGTTGGATAATCCGATCGCGCACCGTCGGCACAGCCAATTCCCGCCATTCCCCCGATGCCTTGGGAATAAATATTTGCTTGGCTGGCAGGGGTTGATAACTAGATTCCCCTAGGGCTTGAGCTAGTTCTGCGAGGGCAATATTTGTGTAGGTATGCAGGCGATCGATCGTCTCGCCATCGACCCCCGCACAACCCTGATTAGCCGCCACCTGCTGCCAAGCAGTATCAAAATTGGTAAGATGAGTCAGAACTTCTAAAAAACTGATCACTGTTAACTGCTAACTGTTAACCGAACCCATGAACCCGATTCAACTTACTTTAACCTCTGGAGAAACTAGCAACAACTTGGCTTACCAACATCTCCACATTGAGATTACCGGTGATGGGATTGCCGAACCTCAAGACCTGATCGGGTTGAAACTGCCCCCAGAAATGCGATCGCACCAAGGAGTAATCATCGAGGGAAAAGCCCCCATTTGGCTCTATGGATATTTAGTCCATGAATGCCATGCCACCGCTTGGGTTGGTTGCTACGATCCGCGTTTAGATGGGGCAGTGGTGGTAGAAAGCCATACTAAAGGAGTCAGCGTGGGGCAAGTGGTGACAATGAACAGTGAACAATAAACAGGATAAATTTATTTATCTTCTCTGTATAATATTGGGTCAAAATCAATCACAACTGGGGCTTTGTCTCCTTTAGCTAAAGGATTACCTTGCCAATCTCGCTGAGAGTCGATATATTGCATCTTGCGCTGGGGAGGAATACATGCCATTGCTAAAGCTACACTCATCATTTTTGTCCCTCCAGTAACATCAACTAATATAGACCTATCTCTAATATCAGATTGTTGAAATATATCCTCAGTAATTTGAGTGAATTTAGCGTAATCCCAATCATCAGCAAGAAATTCACTAGGGTCAAAATGAACTGTAATTCTTGTCCCATACTGAAACTGTAAGTATTTTTGAAGAATCCTTGCTGTTTCTTCTGAATCCTTACTGCCTACAAACCATACTTCTTGGAGAGTGCCAGCTTCTAGATGGTAATCCACAGCTTTGATTTGTGGTTCTAGGTTTGAATTTTGTAAATTTATAGCAGAAAAATCTGCCTTTGTTAATTGATCGATCGACTTACCTAATAAATTTTTGATACCGCTTTCAATTTTATCCTTAGGAATTTCTTTATCATCAACCCTACCAGCAAAATATCGACTTAATAATAAAATCAAGCCTCTTGCACCCTGAGGTGGTACTTTTGTGGTTTTAATTCCGACACTTAGTTTCTGCCGCCACCAAATATCTAACCGATACCAAACCAAGAAAACTACTGCAATACCTAAAGCTCCCCAAAGATTTCCAGAGGATGTAATACTAATCAACATATTAATTAGTGCAAAACCGATAAATTCAAAAGGAGATTTAGGGGCAAATAGGGTTTCTAGCGTAGGTCTCTTAAGCATAGCCTGCCTTTTTAGAAGATTAATTAAGAAATTGTGAGCCTTGACTGCTGCTAACATAATTTGATGCTATACATCTAATTATGAGTGATACACAATACACTGCAATTACCTTTGCACCGGTTCAGGGCTTTATTGAGAAGTCCCGCAAGCTCCGTGATTTATACGGTAGCTCCTATATTTTATCTCACTTGGCGGATACTGTTTGCCAAGCTGCCGAAACTAAAAGTTTAACAGTTATATCGCCAGCTTTGATTGATGTGGCAAAGGGAACACCCAACCAGATCGTAATTAAGGGTAATTTCCTAGAACAAGAGGCGCGGGAAGTTTTCCAACAGGCTTGGGGAGAGATTGTCGATCGCTGCCGCAGTTGGATTGAGACAGAAATTCCCCAGACTTATCGCTGGCGTGAGGAATGGAACCAATGGCGGAATTATGCTTGGGAGTTTTTTTGGGTACAGGGGGAAACTGCCGATCGGGCAAGGAAGAATTCAACAGACTTGAAGCGATCGCGCGCTTGGATTGGGATTAATTGGAAAGGGGAAAGCTCGACACTTTCGGGAGCAGATGCGATCGCCTATCCCTCCATGACTCTATTCAACCCCAGAGAAGGTAGCTATACCCAAGAAGATGACAAAATCAAAGCATTCTATCAAGCTCTGAGCGATCGAACTGGGGAAATTATTGAATCCAGTGAACAGTTAAGCATTCCCGAACTGATCAAACGCCTCGTGACCATGCCACAGGTTGCTAGAAGGGTAGGTATTCAAGAAACTCCAGACACATTTCGAGACTTAAACCGCCTAGAAAGCAATTACCAAACAGGTTGGTTTCAAGGAGATGGAGATCGTTTTGGGGAATACCTTAGGTCGCATACTGAGAGAACACCAAACCCCGACGAACTAAGCAAGAATTTTAGTCGAGCTATTCGGAACTGGGCTAAGAATGACTTTTCCGATTGGGTAGAGAGAGAGCGAGGCGGCAGGGTTGTTTATGCTGGTGGGGATGATTTTCTAGGGATTTTCTATCGCTTACCTTCAGAAGATTCTGAGTTGATTCCCTTAACTGCGACGGAATGCCTAGAGCGGTTTTATGAGTTTCCTGAAGTGTGGGAGAGACATGAACAACCAGTTACAGTTAGTGTCGGGTTTGTGTGGGCGTTTCCCGGTGTGCCGCAGCGAGATGTATTGCAACATTGCAGCAAAGCAGAAAAAAAGGCTAAGGAGTACGGGCGCGATCGCCTAGCTATCAGAGTTCTTTTTAATAGTGGTAATTATTTGGAATGGGCTTGTCCTTGGAGATTTCTAAAACCAGTTTTCACCGGATACCGCGATCGCTCTGGTGCAACCGGAAAAGAAGCTAACTGGACGCATCTCTATACTGACATTGACGTGTTAGAGTCTCGCCATGCCTTCGATCCTCAAGGGGCGATCGCTCAGGCTCTCTGGGAAATTTACTTTCCAGAAATATCTAAAACCTTGGACTTTCACAACCCAGAGTTTTTATGGAATCAAGCAGAGACGGCAACTAGTGGCATTTTAGGCAAGGAAGAGTCTCCCAGTCAAAGCCTAAATGATTGGTTCATTAACCTCGCTAAAGTAGGATTTCATCTATGTTCCAATACTTAATCACCATCGACCCTTTGGGGTTACTCTACGGTAGTGCGGGGCGGTTTCTTTCGCCAGATAACTTAGTAGGGCGATCGGGGGATAGTTTTCCACCTAGGGCCATGGCGATCGGGGGTTTATTTGCCCATGCCTTGAGTAACGATCCGCAGAAAAAAGAGAAATTAGAAAATCTCGTAGTAGCTGGGGCATTTTGGGCATACAACCAGAATTGCCAAACTATCCAAAATTTCTATGTCCCCACACCCCAAATCTATTTAGTGGATAAGGATACAAAGCAGGTGAGCGATCGCCTAGCTTGGCAAGGGAAAAGGTGGAGCAAGAGCGATGGTAAGTTTGAGCCGGGAACTTGGATGGCAATCAAAGAATGGGATACTACGGCTACACCAGAAATTAAAACCTCCCCTTGGAAATCTCTCCCCCATCTTCATCCTAAATTGTGTCCCGACGAGCGCCGCACTTACATCGAGCAGTTGGAAGATGGCACAACCCGGGGCGGTTTATTTTTAGAAAATGCAGTACAACTAAACCCTGATGTTTGTTTGGTGTATTTATCTAACCAAGAATTAAAACCGGGATGGTATCGCTTTGGGGGTGAGGGGCATATGGTGGAGGTCAATTGCCATAAGCTATCAGCAGAAACCAATGAACTACTCAACAAACCCGTAGGTAGAAGCTTTGCCCTAATCACTCCGGCGGTGTGGGGTTCTAATAATTTTTCCTATCGAGTACCGGGTCAGCAAGTAAACGACACTTGGCAAGATGCTTGGGAGGTAGAAGCTTTGTTGACCGATCGACCCCATCCCTTCCGCTATCGTCGGGGCGGGCATCTTTCACGAGGGCGCTATGCCGTGCCAGCGGGAACTGTCTATGTACTAGAGAAGGAAGAAAAACCTTGGTCTGAATGGTCAGAGGATTGGTTTCCGAGCGATCGAGATAAACCCGCTAAGGGTGAGGATACCAAGACTTTCAAGAAGCTAACCTTAAAAAATTGGGGTTGCGGCTTGGCTCTGCCGCTAAAGGTGGATTAGGAAGATTTTAGAAATTTTTAGTAATAGGAGACTAGCTAATGTATCAAAAAGCCTACGGAATTATCGAAACCCTCGCCCCGCTTCATGTGGGAGCCAGCGCTGGGGAAGAAACAGGAAACCTGAACCTGATTTTCCGCGATCAATTCACCAAAACCGGCATCATTCCCGGCAGTTCCATCCGGGGCAGGTTTCGGGCGGATATGCGATCGACAACACCGGGGATGGAGAATGATTGGTATGGTCATGAGGCGATTCCCGGTCAACTAGGAGATGGTGGAACAACCGAAGCGATCGTGAAATTTGAATATGCTTCTTTAGTCTGGCTACCAGTATTTTGTCCGGGGCAACCTGTAGTTTGGGTTAGCTCTCCTGCTTTATTAAAACGCTATAAAAGAATTGCCCAGATTGATGCAGACATACCATTACGCTATACAAATCATTCCGGCTTACAAGCTAGAACTTTAGCCGGCACTAATAAGAAAACCTTATTTTTTAACTTAGGTTTTTTAGAGTTAGAACAGGAAGCAGATTTATCTCCTTGGGTTCCTAAAGGATTTGATTTATCAGTTAATCAGTTAGTGGTAGTTGATGATAACGACCTAGCCATGATTCATGATATGGGTCTGTATCGGCAGACTCGTGTGGCTCTAGAAGGTAATCAGAAGAAGGCTAAAAAGGGGGCATTTTTTAATGTAGAGGCATTGCCCGTAGGTAGTATTTTAGTATTCCCGATCGCCTTGAAAGAATCAGGCTGGAAACCTTTTGGAGAATCTACTTCCCAAGAAATGTATTTTGGGGGCTTAGAATCTATTGGTTTTGGTAAATGTCAGGTTCAGGTTACAGAATTATCAGGAGGGAATAACTAATGGGATGGCAATACTATACTTTAGAAAATGAAGGGCAAAGATTCCACAGCTTGGATCAAATAGCTCAGAAATTAGTCTTGGATGCAAAGGAGCGAGATAGAAAATCTTTGAATCAATCTTTTAAGATGCGAGAAACTGTTGCCTATGGTTTAGAGAGGTTTTGGGGAGAGCATTTAAGATTACAAAATGGAGAGCTAGATAAATCTCAATTCTGGAAAGATACTTGGGATGCTTTAGTGAAAGTTATGAATCAAGCTGGTGTCATCATTCCCAATGATGCAGTTAATATTAACCAGCCCGCCGCTATAAAAGCTATGGCAGCAAAGCTATGGCAGCTAGAAGTAGAGGAACAGAGAATAATTTTAGCTGTGTTAACTCAATTGTGTGATTGCCTCGTGTGGTGGACACAACGATATAGGGGAGCCACTGATGATTTAGATATTGATGAGGAATAGAGATCTAAAATATGCGTAATTTATTCGATCAAGTCCCTTTAATGTTTCAAGCCCAGATTGGTGGTAGAGCGCAACTACAGCGCATTGATCCTAATAGAGACGAACAAGATAGTCAAATTTGGGTAGATCAGTGGATCGATCGAGCCTACGATAAAATTCCTGAATTTGGTGCTGATGTGCGATCGAGAATCTATGAATTTAGCTGGCGATTTGTCACTAATAGCGGTCAAGACCCAACAATTATCCGCCCAGCGATGGGAGCTTTTGGCTTACCTTTTTATCCGGGCAGTAGCATGAAAGGGGTATTTTTAAGAGCTTGTAAAAAAGCGCATCCTGATAAAATTGAGCTTTACTGTGGTAGTGCCGAGCAGCCCGGAATTTTGAGATTTCATGGCGGCTATCCTACAAATGACTGGAAAAAACAGCTACTAGATATTACTCATCCTCAGCAGGGCTGGCAGGTAAAGGAGCATGACACCAGTGACAAACCATCGGGAGAAAGTGGGTTTGCGCTAATTTCTTTATATCAGCCCACTTTTCAATTCGGCATTTCTAGTAACGATCTCGATCGCACAGATTGGGATGAAGTGTGGGAAATTTGGGAGAAGGCTTTAGCTTCTGGGCTGGGGTGTAGGACTAGTAGTGGTTATGGCGAAGTTTCCTTTCGGATCGATAATGAAGGAAAAGAACATCGTATTCCTTTAGAAGGAGAAATTCTATTCCGAGGCAAATTAAAAGGACAAGGGCAAACATCAAAATTACTAGATGGAACTCCAGAATTTCGCCCTAATATCTTCCGGGCAGCAATTAGAGGTCATGCTCTACGAATCTTTGGGGGAATCACCAATGAAGCGGCGGCAGATAAAATTGTTAATGATTTGTTTGGCAGTACCGATGGGAAGGGAAACGTAGGAAAGTTGGCAATGAACTTTCAGCGATCGTCCTTAGAATCAGGAGAGTTTGGCTATTATCAACAGCCTACCTATATTGTTAAGGGTGAACTGATTTGGATTTCAACTAGTGATTTATTACCCGAACAGAAAAAGATATTACAGAGACTAATTGATGGCTTATCTCGGTTTGCCATGATATTTGGGGGCTTTGGTAATTCTTGGCGAAGAGTCGATCACCGCAAGTTTTTTTATGATGATTATGATAAGTTAATTGGTTGCCATTGGGAGTGGACGGGTTTAAGGCATTTAGAGCGCGATCTTAACTTTAGTAATATACGTTATATAAGTAAGTTTATTAATCAAGTACGACAATTAGCTAGAGATTGGCAAGAGGTAGTAAGAGAAGAGCTAGAACTACAAGCTAATCCACAAGATTTTGCTGATTGGCGAGAGGATTGGTATCCCGATAATGTACAAATTTGGGGACGGATTGCCGATGGGGCAGAGGATAGTGAAGCGATTAAATGGTTTCACGAGCCTTATCAAAGGGCAAATCGTCAATTTAATGAAGCCATGCAAACTATCAAAACAACTAGTGTTACTGGTTTTGTAGGGAGAAATGGGGGGACTCAAATTGGAAAATCATGGCATAGGATGTATCCTTTGGTTAGAAAGGTAAAGGATGAAAAAACTGGTAAAGACACCTTTATAAGAAATGGTCGCTATTTAGAGTTACTAACTATATTTCCTGATCGCTCGCCTGAATCTCGACAGTTTATAGAGTTTCTTCAAAGGAATGCTGGAGATGAATCTTTATTTCAAAAGCTATGGTCTATTGATGAGTAAAAGCGTTTTGGGCATCTGTCTCGATCGCTCCCCGAAATTTATAATCTGCTCGATCGCTGTGAAATTTTCACAGTCTTTTGTATTGCCTCGGCTCGATCGCTTCTGGAAATTAATGATTAAGGGCTAGGGAGCGATCGAATCATTTAGCAGTAAATAGTTATCAAATTTTCTCATAATCTCTGGGTAAAAAATAATCTCGAATACAAACAAAAAGTGAACGGCTACCTTTGTTAACTGATGACTGGTAACTGTTCACTGATTTTTGTTTCCAATTAGTCCGGTTTGACCCAGCCGGTAGGGCAGTAAGATATTTTCTTCTTGTTCTTATGGCTCTTTTAAGTTTCCAATTAGTCCGGTTTGACCCAGCCGGTAGGGATTAGGTGGTGGCTGGTTTGGCCGTGCAGTAAGACAAGATAGTTTCCAATTAGTCCGGTTTGACCCAGCCGGTAGGGGACCCCGATGCAGAACGAGTACGGCAGCAGATCATAGGTTTCCAATTAGTCCGGTTTGACCCAGCCGGTAGGGATACCTTCTAGGAGCCTTCTCTCTGTATAGCTTTCAGCTTGCAAATCTCCATAGGTCATTTTTATGTCAACTAGCCATAGATTATTGACATATACTAACTTTTCGATGGAGGATGGAACCCTTATAGAGCAATGCATCTCCATAGGTCAACGCAAGAATGAGCTTTTCAAGGATCGAGCTACCTGTGCAGGTGGTTGAGCTTCATAGTAAGAAATATGCTGAACTTTGGCAAGGAAAATTAAAAGATATAAAGGCTAGGAGGCTCTTGAAGCGGGGGATAACTGAGAATTAAAGGATTTCTTACTGCTTCTGGAGACAAGCCAATAAAAACTAACATCATCTTCCTTGAGGTTTATTTGGGTTTTTGCCCTTTTTTGGAGTTTTCGTATTTCTTCCCATATATCGATCGCATCCTCTAAACTTGCCTATATTTTCATTATCTGTAATAAACGGTTGAGTCGATCGCTGTGAAAATTTCACAACCATTTAGGAGCGATCGCTAATCCCTAAACTTTTTCTTTTACCCCATCCTCACCGCCCTACCTGCCAAAAGGCTGCCCCCACTTTTCCCACATTTCTTTATTAAATGGGGATTGCCAATAATAAATAAACTCCCTTTCCAACTCCTGACGGGCTTGTTTCTTCAAAGGTACATTAGCCGAAAAGGTAATATTTACGGCTACGTCTAACTCATAGTGACGGTGTAGGGCTACGTAGCTAGTAATATAAGCCTTGCAGTAATTTTCACCATGCCATCGCTTATTAAAAGCCTTAGTTTCACCGATGTAGAGGACAAGGTTAGCTACATTATCCAGAACAAAATAAATACAAGCATCGCCGGGTTCATCCTTGGCAAAATCATGAAACCTGATGGGGTAGAGTTTGCTGGTGAAGGGGTTGAAGCGATCGAAGCTGTGGTTTCCACAATCGATCGCTTCTATGAAAATTTGTTAGTGTCATTATTTATTCGCCACTAATAAATAATAGGGGAAAGTAAGGAGGATAAAGCGATCCAAGCAACCTCCAATGAACATAGCAGCACGAGAACAACAAATACTACGAGTCAAAGCCACAAGTTTTCAACCAGAACTGGA
>CALRPI020000107.1:0-15330 GCA_943370025.1 Phormidium lacuna HE10JO
GATTATTTCGCGAGTTTCGGGCTAAGTCTGATGAGATTGGGGCATTCCCTCACGAAACCAGTTGCTTAACCGTGTTTTTCTTAGTGATTGAGCGCGATCATGCTAAACATAACCGTAAATCTGTGGCGAAAACTTCATGACACTAACGAAAAATGCCTTTTCGTGGTCGATCGCAAGGATCTCGATCGCCAAACGCGGGAAGAATTTAACAGGTTTCAGGAAGGTTGTGTAGAAGAAAATACCAACACGGAAGCCCTAGTGCGGCGGCTACTCTCGGATGATTACGCCGATAAGGTGATTGTCACGACCATTCAGAAGCTCGGTTTAGCTCTAGATGGCAATAGCAAACGGAACTACAAGGAACGGTTAAAACCACTTAGTCAAAAGCGTGTTGTCTTCATCTTTGACGAATGCCATCGATCGCAATTTGGCGAGAACCACAAGGCAATCAAGGAATTTTTTCCCAAGGCTCAACTATTTGGCTTTACTGGTACACCGATTTTTGACAAAAACGCCAGCTATCAGCAGATTGATGGTCAGCAAGCCTCCTATAAAACCACGGAAGCCCTTTTCCAGCATCAACTGCACGCCTACACCATCACCGAGGCGATCGCAGATGAGAATGTTTTGCGCTTCCACATTGACTATTACAAGCCCGAAGGTAAGAACCCACCCAAGCAGGGGGAAGCCATAGCTAAAAAGGCAATTGTTGAGGCAATTCTGACAAAGCACGATGCCGCGACTGCTGGCCGGAAGTTCAACGCGATTCTGGCTACAAGCTCGATTAATGATGCGATCGCCTACTACGCCCTGTTTAAGGAAATTCAGGTGAAAAAACAAGCTGAAGATAGGGACTTCCAGCCCTTGAATATTGCCTGTGTGTTTTCTCCTCCTGCCGAAGGCAACAAGGATGTACAGCAGATCCAAGAAGACCTGCCGCAGGAAAAGTCGGATAACGAACAAGCCCCAGCAGAAAAGAAGGCGGCATTGAAGGCGATCGTGGCTGATTACAATGCCCAATACGGTATGAATCACGACATCAACTCCTTTGACCTGTACTATCAGGATGTGCAGAAGCGCATTAAGGATCAGCAATACCCCAACCAAGATTTACCCCATGCCGAAAAAATCGACATCACGATCGTGGTGGATATGCTGCTGACGGGGTTCGATTCCAAATATTTGAATACGCTCTATGTGGACAAAAACTTGAAATATCACGGACTAATTCAAGCATTCTCACGCACCAATCGCGTCCTGAATGACACTAAGAGCTATGGAAATATTCTCGATTTTCGCCAGCAAGAAAGTGCCGTTAATAAAGCCATTGAGCTTTTTTCTGGTAAATCTAAGGAACAAGCTAAGAAAATCTGGCTGGCCGATCCTGCTCCAGTAGCGATCGCTAAACTCGAAGTAGCGGTTAAAACACTGGATGAGTTTATGCAATCCCAAGGTTTAGCCTATGCCCCGGAAGAAGTCCCCAACCTCAAGGGTGATGCGGCGCGGGGGCAGTTTGTCAATCTCTTCAAGGAGGTACAACGCCTCAAAACCCAGATCGACCAATACACCGATCTCACGCTAGAAAATAAGGAAGTCATCGATCGAGTAATTCCCCCAGACCAGTTACAAGGTTTTCGGGGGATGTATCTAGAAACGGCTCAACGCTTGAAGGCTCGGCAGGATAGGGACGGTGATCGACCCGGATCGGAACTACAACAGCTCGATTTTGAATTTGTGTTGTTTGCCTCGGCGGTGATTGATTATGACTACATCATGGGGCTGTTGGCTCGTTATACTCAGGAGCAACCGGGTAAGCAGAAGATGAGCCGTGATGAGTTGATCGGTTTGATCCTATCTGATGCGAAGTTTATGGACGATCGCGAGGATATTACGGCTTATATCAACACGCTACAAGTGGGTAAGGGTTTAGACGAAAAGGCGATCCGTCAGGGCTATGAGCGGTTTAAGGCAGAAAAGAGCGCTCGTGAACTGGCGGCGATCGCAAACAAGCACGGGCTAGAGGTTGAGGCTTTACAGGCTTTTGTGGATAGTATTTTGCAGAGGATGATTTTTGATGGAGAACAGCTTGGCGATTTGTTGGCTCCCTTGGAGTTGGGTTGGAAGGCTCGCACTAAAAAGGAGTTGGCATTGATGGAGGATTTAATTCCGTTGTTGCACAAGCTAGCGCAGGGGCGAGAAATTTCGGGGTTGAAGGCGTATGAGTAGTAAGGAGACCACCCCGTCCCTGCGGGACACCCCTCCAAGGGAGGGGAATGGGAATGAATGTGCTCTTAATTCCCCTCCTTTGGAGGGATGGCAGGCGGAGCCTGACGGGGTGGTAAAACTGATCAACGAAGCCAAACAATATACTTATGCGTGACACTAAAAACTATATGTCTCTTCCTTATAATCCAGCCCTGAAGGAACGGGCGCGGGAGTTGCGGCGTGCGGGAAATTTGGCTGAGGTTTTGCTGTGGAATCAACTGAAAAGGAAGCAGTTTTTTGGGCTAGATTTCGATCGCCAGAAAATCATCGGTAATTATATTGTTGATTTTCATTGTGCGGAAAAGTCTGTGGTGATTGAGGTGGATGGTAGTAGTCATGATGACAAGGTGGAATATGATGCAATTCGGGATGCTTTTTTGATGGGGTTGGATTTAATGGTGATTCATTTGCACGATCGTGATGTGAAGAATAATATGGCGGGTGTAATGGATTTTTTGCGGGGTCATGTAGTTTTTACCACCCCATCCCTTCGGGACACCTCTCCAAGGCATGGTAATGAATGCGGTCTTAATTCCCCTCCTCTGGAGGGGGCAGGGGGTGGTTCTATCATGTATGGGGGTGAGCTATGAGTGTGCCTAAGTTGCGGTTTCCTGAGTTTTTGGATGCGGGTGAGTGGGACATCAAATCATTAAGAGATATTGCCCAAAATCTAGATTCACAAAGAGTGCCAATAACAGAAAGTGACAGGGTTAAAGGTAATATTCCTTATTACGGTGCTTCTGGTGTTATTGACTATGTAAAAGATTATATTTTTGATGAAGATTTACTTTGTATTTCTGAAGATGGAGCCAACTTAGTAGCAAGAACATATCCAATTGCGTTTTCAATTTCAGGTAAAACATGGGTAAATAATCACGCTCATGTGTTGAAGTTCAAGACAGTTTGCACTCAAGTAATTATCGAAAATTATCTAAACTCAATTAGCTTAGTAAATTTTCTCACTGGTATGGCACAACCAAAGCTAAATAGGGCAAAGCTAGATATTATTCCTATTCCATTACCGAGTTTTCCAGAACAACAAAAAATCGCTGACTGCCTTTCTTCTATTGACGATCGCATCACCGCAGAAACCCAAAAACTCGACACCCTCAAAGCCCACAAAAAAGGGCTAATGCAGCAACTTTTCCCCGCAGAAGGCGAAACCCTGCCAAAATTGCGCTTCCCTGAGTTTCGAGATGCGGATGAGTGGGAAGTGAAAAAATTAGAGGAAGTTTGTGATTGCATAGTACCTGGTCGTGATAAACCAAAATCTTTTACTGGGGATATACCTTGGATTACGATTCCAGATATTCAGGGATTAAAAATACATTCCTCTATTAATAAATTAGGACTTTCAGTGCATGAAATCAAAGAATGTGGAGCTAAAATCGTACCTAAAAACTCGGTCATTATGTCTTGTGTTGGAACATTCGGCTTAGTTTCAATTTGCGATCAAGACTTAGTTATCAACCAACAATTACACGCATGGATACCTTCTCCTAAACTCAACAATTATTACTTAGCTTATTCTCTAATTCTTCAAAAAGAACAAATGGAGAGAATGGCAACAAATACAACGATTGCTTACTTAAATAAGAGTGCTTGTAACGCTATTACTATCCCTTTACCTTCTCTACCAGAACAACAAAAAATTGTTGATTGTCTATCTTCTCTTGATGAAGCGATCGCCGCACAAAGTCAAGCGATCGCCCTGCTGAAGTTGCATAAAAAAGGACTCATGCAGCAGCTTTTCCCATCGATTGAGGAGGTGCAGGGATGAGCGGAACGCCAGCAATACGCGAGTATCCATCGATGCATCCACTGGTTAACAAGCTGCGCGATGACTTGAATGGTGGCGGGCTAGATTTCGTTTTGCTCTACGCTTACAACGGAACAGGCAAAACCCGTCTGTCGATGGCTTTCAAGGAAGCTTGGAAGAAGAAAGATGACGAACGCGATACTCTCTATTTCAACGCCTTTACCGAAGATCTTTTTACTTGGGACAACGATCTGGATGGTGACAGCAAAAGAGTACTGAAAATCAATTTAGCCTCCCGATTTTTCTCGAACTTCGGCGTGGAGATGGAAACCCCTATCCGTTATTTTCTATACCGTTATGGAGACTTCAATTTTACTATCGACTATGAACAATGGACGATCAGTTTCAGGCGAGAGGTTCAGGTCAGAGAGAAGGGAGAAATAAAGGTCAAAACTATTCATAATATTAAGATATCGCGCGGTGAAGAAAACATTTTTATCTGGTGCTTCTTTCTAGCCATTGCTGAGTTAGCAATAGATGGTGAGGAGCCATATAAATGGGTTAAGTATCTCTATATTGACGATCCCATTTCCTCGCTGGATGACAATAACGCTATTGCCGTAGCCAGTGACTTGGCTCATTTATTGAAGAAAAAAGGGAGCCAGATTCGTGTTGTTATTTCCTCCCATCATGGTCTGTTCTTTAACGTGATGTGTAACGAACTCAAGCTACTCAAACATAAGAAGTATTTTCTACATAAAGGCAAAAGCGGTGGTATTCACAAGCATGTCTTACAAGCCACAGACGACACGCCATTTTTCTATCATGTCGCCATGTTGAGTGAGCTGCAACAGGCGGTACAGTCTGGCAAGCTCTATACCTATCATTTCAACATACTACGCAGCATATTGGAGAAGACCGCTAACTTCTTTGGCTTTGATGATTTCTCTGACTGTATTAAAGGTGTGAATGATGAGATTTTGTATGCTCGTGCTTTGAATCTGTTGAGTCATGGCAAGCATTCATTATACGCACCAAAAGAAATGGTTAGCGATAACAAAGAGTTATTTAAAACAATTCTGACAGCTTTTTTAGAGCGCTACCCTTTCAAACTACCTAAATTGGACGACTGAAGAATCCACAGAAGAGAATCAATCATGACTGAACAAAACCACAAACAACTAGGTACAACCCTCTGGGGCATTGCCGATCAACTGCGGGGAGCGATGAACGCCGACGACTTCCGCGATTATATGCTGTCGTTCCTATTTTTGCGCTACCTCTCAGACAACTACGAAACCGCCGCCCAAAAAGAACTAGGGTCAGACTACCCAAATAACGCCACTCTTGCCACTCTGCAGGAGGGAAATACCACGCCGCTCCAACTTTGGTATGACCAAAACCCCGACGACATCGCCAAATTTGAAAAACAGATGCGCCGCAAGATTCACTATGTAATCAAGCCGCAACACCTTTGGGGCAGCATTGCGGAAATGGCTCGAACCCAAAACAAAGAACTGCTTGAAACTCTACAAAAAGGCTTCAAATACATCGAAGACGAATCCTTTGCCAGTACCTTCAAAGGCTTATTCTCAGAAATAAATCTAAACTCGGAAAAGCTCGGAAAAATCTTAAGCGATCGCAATGCCAAACTCTGCACCATCATCAAAGCAATTGCCGAAGGACTAAAGGAATTTTCCACCAACAGCGACACCCTTGGCGATGCCTACGAATACCTGATCGGTCAGTTTGCCTCCGGTTCTGGTAAAAAAGCAGGCGAATTCTACACCCCCCAGCAAATTTCCAGCATTTTGTCTGCGATCGTCACCCTAGACAGCCAAGACCCCAGGACTGGCAAGAAAAAACGCCTTGACAGCATTCTCGACTTTGCCTGTGGTTCTGGTTCCCTGTTGCTTAACGTGCGCCATCAGCTTGACTCCCACGGCATCAGCAAAATCTACGGGCAGGAAAAGAACATTACTACCTACAACCTAGCCCGGATGAATATGCTACTCCATGGAGTCAAAGATTCCGAGTTCGAGATATTCCACGGTGATACCCTGCTCAACGATTGGGACATGATGAGGGAAGCTAACCCCGCCAAAAAGCCCTGTTTTGATGCTGTAGTGGCTAATCCGCCCTTTAGTTATCGCTGGGAACCAACCGATGCAATGGGTGATGATGTGCGGTTCAAGAATTACGGACTAGCCCCAAAATCCGCCGCCGACTTCGCCTTTTTACTCCACGGTTTCCATTACCTCAAACCAGAAGGAACAATGGCGATCGTGCTACCCCACGGCGTACTATTCCGGGGCGGGGCAGAGGAACGTATCCGCCGCAAGCTGTTGCAAGATGGCAACATCGACACCGTGATCGGCTTACCTGCCAACCTGTTCTACTCCACTGGTATCCCAGTGTGTATTTTGGTGCTGAAAAAGTGTAAGAAATCCGATGATGTGTTATTCATCAACGCTAGCGAATACTTCGAGAAAGGCAAGCGGCAAAATCGGCTACTGCCGGAGCATATTCACAAGATTGTCGACACCTACCAGTTCCGCCGATCGGAGGATCGGTATTCTCGGACTGTATCTATGGAAGAGATTGAAACTAATAGCTACAATCTAAATATTTCCCGCTATATCAGCACCGCCATAACGGAGGAAGAAATCGATCTTAGCACCGTGCATGAGGAACTCCTAACCCAGAAAAGTAAAATTGTGGCAGCCACAGAGAAACATAATGAGTTTCTCAAACAGCTTGACTTGCCCCCTTTACCCTGATTTGAGTTTTGCTGAAATACAAGTGTAATTAGGCGATCGATCCCTATATAGCTTGCTTACCGCCTCTGTGAAAATTTCACACTAAGCCAAGGACAACTCATCACACACCAGAATCCGTCCCTTCACAACAGATCGAAGTAAGCGATCGAGAGAGCGCCGTTCTTCATCGCTAGTAGATTCATCAAGGATTGCCGCCATCATCCCGTAGCGATCGGCCTTTGTCAGGCAGTGGGTGTCGGTAACTGTAGCGATTAAGTCATTGATAGCGCCGGGGATTAAGTTGATGGTTAACATGGCTCTGACTCCTTGAACTTTATGTATTTATCATCTCTTTTTTTTCTAGGCTTAATGGTGATAGGGGCGGGCTAACTCCGTGATAATACTTAGATTCTATAGCGATCGAGATCACCGGCTCTTGGCAGTAGTTGTAGCAACATTTGTAGTAACAGATGGTATAATCGAAGGGCACCAAACTTAGAGAAAACCATGATGTTGCTTAACGTCAAAAAACGCGGTAACTCCCTCAGCGTCATTATTCCCAAGGAGATCGCCGCCAACCTGAACATTGATGACGGCGATACTTTATATATCACCAAAACCCCCAACGGCTACGAAATCTCAGCCTTAGATCCAGACTTTGCTCAAAAAATGGAAATTGCCCGGCGGGGAATCAAAAAGTATCGTAATGCCCTAATTGACCTAGCCCAATGAATCAACCCCAATGGCTCGATCGGCGTGATATTGTTGCCATTCACAGCGAGATTTTGGCCGAGTCGGGTGGGAAGTCTGGCATCCTCAACCCAGGTGCGCTAGATTCAACCCTACATAAACCGCAAAATTTGTATCACTATACTGATCACCGGGCTACTTTGTATGAACTTGCGGCTGCCTATGGTTATGGATTAGCAAAAAATCATTGCTTTATTGATGGAAATAAAAGAATTGCCCTCATTGCCGTTTACACGTTTCTGGCTATCAATGGTATTGAACTAACTGCCTCAGAGATTGATGCAGCCAAATACTTTTGGGAACTTGCCGCCAGTCAAAATAACCAAGAGACAGAGATGCAGAAACTTGCGGATTGGTTGCAAGCCCATAGTCAACTTTGAAGACTTGGGGCGATCGGCTCTCCCTCCAAATAATCCCAAATTGGAATTAATCCTGCTCCTGGGAAATTTTCACAGATAGAAATTAAAGGATTGCAAAATCGCTATCTCGATCGCCTAAACGATGGCAGCCCAGAAGTAGGCAGTGATGACTAGCGCCGATAGGTAATGGGGAAGGAGATATTTTGGCGATCGCCCGGCTATTTTTTTGAGGAGTGCGATCGTGCAGAGCAGAGTAACGATCAGCACAGAACCTTGTAAGAAAGAGATGACCGCAGGATGGGCTACCAAAATAGGCAGATTGGAACCAGACTGCCCTAGAGTTGCCAAAGTTACTGGCAAGATTCGCCCCGCTTCTGAAAGCCCCAATTGCAGATGATGAGCCAGATTCGCCCCCAGGACAAGGGGCAGATAACCATAGGCAAGCCTGAGAAAGGGGGTTGGTTTGGTTCCCGGTTCAGGCGATCGCCAGCGAGACCCTAACCATTGCACTCCTTGGGCGAGGAGAGGAAATGCTACGGGAATCACCAGAGCTAACACCGCAAGTCCGGCATGGGGCAGAAAAGCTAGGGGTTCACTTCCTAAGCCCAGCCAGTTCTGTAACTCTGCCAAGCGATGCAAACTCACACCACCCAACAATAATAAAAGCAGGGCTACTTCATAGGCACGGGGGATATGGGTCGTCCAAAGATCGATCCCCGGAGGGCGCAGATTCAATTCCACAGAGCGGTGGGGGCAAGCTTTCAGACAGGTCATGCAGAGAACGCAGTCACGATTATCTTGCAAATGGGCGGGATGGGTATAGAGCGGACAACCATCAGTTTCTAGACCTTCGCCTTTAGCGGCTCCTCCCTTATAGCATTGATAGGTAGTACATTCTGCCGAACAAATTCCCTGTTGAGCGCGGAGTTCCGTTACTGCTAACTTGGCAAATAATCCATTCATGCCGCCGATGGGACAGAGGTAGCGACACCAAAAGCGACGCTCGAAAATTAAGGAACAGATGACTGCCCCGGCCGTAATCAGCAATAGTAGCCAAGCAGAAAGATAGGCAGTATTCCGTAAATCCCACAATTCTTCCCAAAGATAGATCGCCGTAAACAAACCGAACAATACCCAACCGCCCCACTGTTCGGAGGTCGTGCGATTCCAGCGTTTTAACTGTCTGGGATAGAGGCGCAGGGATAACTTCTGCATTAACTCTCCGTAAATCATAAACGGACAGACGGCACACCAGACTCTGCCCACCAAGGGAAACGCCAAAAGCATCACTGGCCACCACCAAGCCCAAAAAAGATTCAATCCCACATTGGCAGCCCGGATCTGGGGCCCAAGAAACAAAATGGCAACTGTGGCGGTATACATTGGCAAAACTAATCCGTAGTTGAGGCGATCGGTCCACCAAGCCCCCCGCAAAAAGCTCCGTAACCAAGGATAGGCATTCAGGAGGTTCCATCGGTAGCGCTTAGCCTTGATCTGGGGTGTCCAAAAGATTTCGGTTGATAGGGTGGCTGCTCCATCCGCCTGCACGATCGCCCGTTCTACTAGCGATCGCAATTCACGGAGATTGTTGGGAAATGGATAACTCTGCAACTGCCGCAAGACTTCTGGAGCTACCTGGGGTCTGGCAATCCCTCTGGCACGGCAATAGAGGCTGATGTAATACTCGATTTGGGGTTTGATATCTGCCTTCCGTACCCGTAAGGGCGGCACCTTGATCAGATGACCGACACAGCACTCTAGGGCCGATAGACTCTTTTCGGCGATGGCGAGAATCCTGGCGGCACAGGAGCGTGGTAATGGATGGGGATCTTCGTCGCTAGCCAGAGGCGTGTAAGTTCCGGTGGAGAGAATCTGGATGATTTTGGGTACTAGTTCGGGGGGCAGTTCTTGAACGTTATTGAGCAACAAGGTTCCTTCTGCCAACCATTCTAGAAGTCCAACTCGATCGGCTCTCCCAAAAAGTTCCAGACCACTGGATTGCAGAGTGTTGCAGTTGACCTGAATCAGGGGTTCGCGGCGTTGAGGTGAACCAAAGTGAATGAGGGCGGCAATATTATCTTTTTCCAATCCAGGTTCGCCAAAAATAATCACGGCTCGGCGATCGCTGGCAGCTTGCATAATTTGACGACGCAGGCGCACAGCATAGGTGCTTTTGCCTACAATCCCCCGCTTTGCCTTGGGAATAAGGTAGGGTTGGAGTGCTTGTAAACGTTCTAGATTCCAGGTACTCACGGTTATCTCCCGACTAGCATGATGCTATGTTTTTTGCCAAGACAGCGATTACTTTTATAACTAGGGTGCAATCTGGTTCATAAATAGTAAAGTAGCACTCAGAACAAACATGCGATCGAAAATTTTAGGGGTTGCTTAAGGCTCTGATGTGTTTGAATGTAGAAACTTCTCCAGAGCGTTGGCGTAGCCTCTCCTCGGGATATCGGACTTTGGCAGAACTCCTCAACCAGAGCAATCTATTCAACCAGAAATACCTATAGAGAATAAACCTATTAGACCATTAGATTCTAAGCCCATTGTCTCTAAACAGGATCAACTAGTGACTATTAACATCAAGATTTCTCGATCGCAACAAGATTGGCTATCAGATACCGCCCGTGAGGTCAGAGATAATAATACAACCCCGGTTCCAGCGAATGATCGGGTCTATCCGCAACATCTAGTTCAAGTAGCGATCGACTTACTCCAAACTGCTGATCTTGATTGGAGCCAGATTAGGAATGTGGAGAGTCTAAAAAAGGCTCTAAACCTATAAAGGTATTAGATGTTTAGAAGAATTGATCATTCTGACTTACAAAACTCAGAAGAAGTTACAGGTACAATAAACTAACCACGAAGAAGAAAAACTATGACGATTAGCACCAATGGCAACAACAGCATCGATCGCATTGACTTACTGCTAGATCAGATGGGAAGACTCACCGAGCTTGTCGCTGCAACGAATATATCTATTGCTAATGGCTTTGCTGAGACTAGAGCAAACATCGAGGCTGGTTTTGCTCGAACCAATGCCAACATCGATCGAGTAATGGCGGCGATCGAGCAGTCATCGGCAGAGCAAAATAGTAGGATTGATCGTTTAGTTATCGCGATCGAGCAGACATCAGCGGAGCAGAACGGGAAGATCGATCGCTTAGTTACGGCGATCGAGCAGTCATCGGCGGAGCAGAACGGGAAGATCGATCGCTTAATGGTGGCACAAAGTCAAACCGTCGATCGCTTGGTGGGAGTAGTGGAGCAATTGTTACGCGATCGTTAGAACTAGAGCAAATCCCGATCAGATGCTATGCCAAAGCAAACAAAACAACTAACCGTGGGTTAGTTGAAACTAGAATTTTTACTGGCGGATATCAATTATTTATCTTTGTCGACTATTCATCGATTTATAGAGGGGCATAAAATTGAATTCGCAAATTTTGTGTTTTTGTGCGAATGGCTTCTGCAAACAATCAAGAAGATGATACTAATGGTCAAATTCTGTCTCTTGCTTCGCAAAAATCAGCTTTATTATATTTACAAAATTCAGAGACAAACCTCTTTGTTTTTATGATCGTAGGCACTTTCAGTCCAAATAAATCAGAAGAAATAGATGCTGCCCCTTAGTGGTGCAGAAAATTTTTTAAGCCTATTTCGAGCAGATTTACCACACGCTCAAGCTGCCTATTTCCGTTGAATTTTTGTGTATTCTTAATAAACAGCCTTGTTGAGAACAACGAGTTTACTGGGTTTCCGGAGTTTTCTGCACCACTAAGGATGCCGCCCTCATCTTCTTGGGGGGGGGGCTTTTACTCGAAAACTACTCTGTTACTCTTGAGCAAGACACCAATCGTCTTGCCGTAACTGGGAAATTTGACGAAAAGCAAAGACCAATTATAGAGGTTACACTTAAGCACTTAGAAAAGCTCTTACTTGAATACCCTAACGTTTGATGAATTGTTCAGGCTAGCTAGGATTTTAACTATCAAAAAAATACTGCAAATCCTAGCTCAGAATCGATTAAGTAAAAATCACCTCAAATTAATGGGGTAATTTTTCGTTGGGGATTAAAGGCAATCGCTAAACTGTAGTTGCTACTTTCTGAGCATCTAGATATTCCTGATATTTGGTCTCATCTCCCCCGAAGGAATCGACAGAGACTTTAGCTCTGTAAGCTTTTTTAGTCCATTGCTCATGTTCTGGCAGTGGCTCATATTTGCAGTAGGCGATCGCAAATACCCCGTAGTCAGCCCCCGGATCATCGGTTTCATAGACAATCACCCTTGTTACTTCCCAGCCGTTATCCCGGAACATGTCTACTTCATCTGGTACAGATTCAGTTAGCCTGTAGCCGGGTTCTGGTAGTGGCTTGGAGGAATAATCATGGTGTTCTGCAATATGCCAGCAAGCGCTCTTTTTATTCCAAGGGTGAGTCACGAAATAGAAGCTGTCCCACTCACCGCAGTTATTTAGCTCCTTAAATTTCTCGAACTCATCCTCTTCAGGTCTAAAACTAATTAATTTACCCTTAGTTGCCATAGTTTAATCCTCAGTTTCAGTTTCTTGATAAGGTCTTGGGAACTCAGTATCACCCTCAAAAACACAATCGGCTTTGAGTAATTCCCCTTGGAGAGGCTCAACGTCCTTTAACTCCCACCCATACTTTTTAGCCATTTTAGGGCAGTCCCCTGCTTTAGCAGCACTATGTCTGGATTCATTTCTATCTGGATCGTAGCGGGGTTTAACCATTGCGATCGGACTCCTTAGATTTGACCGAAGTTATTTGTTGGGGGATTAGGGGCGATCGCTAAACCGTGGTTGCTGCTTTCTGTGAATTGAGATATTCCTGATATTTCGCCTCATCCCCTCCGAAGGAATCAGGGGAGACTTTCGCCCGATAAGCTTTTTTAGTCCATTGCTCGTGCTCTGGAAGCGGCAAGTAGTCGCAGTAACAAATTGCAATTATCTGGTAATCAGCTTCAAGATCGTCAGTCTCATAAGCAACAACCTTGACAACTTCCCATCCACTATCGGTAAACAGATCATCAGAATTTTTAATGCTCCTAGTCAATCTATAGCCCGGTTCTGGTAGGGGCTTTCCAGAACTATCACTATGCTCCTCTAAAAACTTTGTGCAACTCTTAGGTGAATCTGGATGATTTACCCTGTACAGCACGTCCCAGCTACCAAAACCGTTATGTTCGCAATATTTTTCCTCCTCCCCAGAATTGGGTTGAAACAGGATTAATTTTCTAGGTTTTTTAGTCATCATGGCCGTAATCTCCTTGGGTTAAATCTATTTGACTAGGGGGAAATTCGCAGTAATCGTCAAAAACACAGTCCTTCTTTAGGGTCGGATATTGGCGATCATTAATCCTTTTCAGACTCCACGAGTATTTCTTTTCCATCTGCTCACAGTCCTGTTTAGATACGGCAGCGTGTCGGGTTTCATTCCTTTCTGGATCATATCTGGGTTTCTTAGCCATTGCGATCTAACTCCTTGCTATCTGTTTTCTTGTCTGGCTTTTAGGTTTTTGATCACTTGGGCATCTGCTGGATCGGCTTGGGCGAGAAATTGGGCGATCGCTTCTTCCACAATTACTTCCTTGTAGGGAGCTGCTGCTTTGCCTAGTTCCAGTTGTAGTTGGAGATGATATCGATCGAGCTGCTGGAGAACTTCTTCCCGCAGTTGAAAGGTGGATTTGCGGATTTTTGGCTTGTCAACTTCCTGACTTGTTGGCAAGTTGACAGGTTTAGTCTGGGCAGTTTCCTGCTGGGATGCTGTATTGTCAGCTTGCTGACTTGCTGACTTGCTGACTTGTTCGAGACTAGCAAACACACTCTCCGTAGAGCTGAGGGGGTCATTGTCATCCGTTAGTCGGGCGCGGGTTTTTGCCATTTATTTTTTTCCTGTGGTGATGAGATCGGCGATCGCTTGGTAGGGCTTAACTAGTTTTTTATCCCCAGAGTAAATATGGATGGGTTCTCCAGCGAGGTTAGATTCGGCAAATTTTACCGACTTGGGAACTGGGGCAAAAACATGAATATTTTGGAGTCGCTTCTTCAGGGAAGCTAAAACATCTTGAGTCATGACCGTTTGCATTTCTGCCATCGTTGGCAAGACTCCTAGAATTTTCAGGTCTGGATTCAGCCGCTTTTGGACACTTTGGATAGTTTCTAATAAAGCAGCTAAGCCCTTCAGGGCAAAAAATTGACACTGGACGGGGATTAACACAGCATCCGCAGCATTTAACCCATTAATGGTCAGCAAGCCCAAACTAGGTGGGCAATCAATCAGGATGTGGTCGAACTTAGAGGCGATCGGCTCCAGATATTCCTTCAACAAACCAAAGTTGCCCACCTTCGATAAAATCTCTGGTTCTCCTTTGGCTAAATTGATATCACTGGGAATTAGGCTCAGACCGATCGCTGTGGTGATCACCGCCTCGATCGCGGGAGCTTTTTCTGTGATCACTTCGTAGCTAGTAATTTGATTTTCCGCCACCTCCACACCTAACCCAGTGGTCAAATTCCCCTGTGGATCTAGGTCAATTACCAAGCAAGAACCCGTCTTGATTAGTAGTCCCCCTAAGCAGATGACGCTCGTAGTCTTGGCTACACCGCCTTTTTGGTTGGCACAAGCAATAATCATAAAGTTGTATTGTTGGCAAGTTAACAAGTTGACAATATATAAATACAACAAGTTGGCAATAAATAGCAAGCACAATTTAAGTTAAGTAATACATAATGCTGTCGGGTTAAAACGCCAAATAGGTGATTAGGCGGAAAAATTCCGTCTAATCACCTCAAAATGGGAAAATAGCCCGAAAATTTTTGTATAGTATCCCGTATAGGGTGATTAGCCCGAATCTTGACATTCAGCCTATCTGCCCTATTGTCAGATTAGACAGAAATTTTCCGTCTAATACATAGTTATGCCGCCTTTTATTGGTAAGGTAGTATCCTGAAAATTATCTGTCAGTGCTTCAGGTTCGTTATGAAATTACCAATATTCCAAGTTGATGCTTTCACAGATAAAGTGTTCGGTGGAAATCCTGCTGCGGTTTGTCCTCTTGAACAGTGGCTACCTGACGATCTCATGCAGCGAATAGCACTGGAGAACTCTGTTGCTGAGACAGCATTCTTTATTCGATTAGATGATGGCTTTGAGATCCGTTGGTTTACGCCAGAAATTGAAATGGATTTGTGCGGACATGCAACATTAGCAACAGCACACGTTATAGCAAGGCATCTCAATTTCTCACTACCTTCCATTCAGTTCCGTTAGTGTCATTATTTATTCGCCACTAATAAATAATAGGGGAAAGTAAGGAGGATAAAGCGATCCAAGCAACCTCCAATGAACATAGCAGCACGAGAACAACAAATACTACGAGTCAAAGCCACAAGTTTTCAACCAGAACTGGAT
>CALRPI020000108.1:0-14895 GCA_943370025.1 Phormidium lacuna HE10JO
TTGCTCCTGGTCGGGTTGCTCAAGCCTTTGCGGTAATTATTGCCGCGCTCGGTACTCCGGCTCTCTCTCCTCAACTACGCGGTAAATCCCCTGGGCGCTCCAAGGGCGAGCACCTCCCTCCTCGTATTCGCTATCCCACTGTTAAAAAACACGCCTCAAAACGAAAGAAAACTGCACAGGCTCCTATGAAAACTGCTCCAATTGCTATTTAGGTTCTGATTCTCTTCTCAATTTTGAGCTGGAGTTTGCCATTGCTGACTCTGGCTTGGGTTTCTTTGGGCTTTTTTGTGCTCCATCCTACCTGCCTATTAGTCCAAACTAAAGTATATATATAGCGATCGCCCAGCAGTTTATATTATGGGAACCATTGCTCTGTAAGGGTTCCCATAACTGAAATTATCCTAATCCTATTGGCAAGGAAAATTATTGAGAATCACTGTCTAGATAAATTTGCCACATTTGCTGGTAAGCCTCTTCCATCTGGCGGGTAAATTTCTTTCCATTCCAGAGAGGTGCTGTTTGCCGAGAAGCTTTGAGGCGGCAGGCAATATCTTGGCGCAGGGCTTTGTCTTTGCCAAGGCGAATCCCCCAGTCTATGTATTCTTCATCACTCCAGGCAATGCCTTCAGTAATCCCCGCGTTCATCATCATCGTGTAACTATTGCGAGCTGCAAATTGTTCCCCTACCCTCGTCACCATGGGCAGGCACATCCACAGGGTTTCCATGGTAGTAGTGGCTCCATTGTAGGGATAGGTATCCAGTACCACATCAGCAATGCCTAGGTTGGCTCGGTGGACGGCTTCAAAGGTTGTCCGGGGCATGAACCGGAGGCGATCGCTCTCCAACCCTATATCTTCGGCAATTTTCTTATAGAAGGTGCGAATCCCTTCTTTATCTGCACTTTCTTTAACTAAAAAGTAACTCCCCGGTACACCCTTGATAATCTCCATTTGTGAATTAACTACATCAGGATGACGCTTATAACCAGTGTGGGCACTCAGAAAAACCACTGCATCTACTGGAATATCTAGTTGATCTCGCCGTAAATCTGGAACAGCAATTTCAAACCCATCTACAGCAATATAGGTTTCTGGTAGTCTCCATATCTTTTCTGGATAATATTCTTGAGCATCTGCTGGTAAGACATAATTATCCGCCAGATAGTAATCAATAGTAGGCAATCCTGAAGCATCCCATCCTAACCATGTCACTTGTATTGGTGCAGGTTTAAGCGCCATTACTTCATAGACAACATCAGAAGTAATGCTATCTAAATCAATTAAGATATCGATTTCATCTTGATTGATTTTTTCTGCTAGCTCTAGAACTACATTAGATTTGTAGTATTTAGGAATTTTATTTAAATACCATTCATGAAGTGGATTATTAACTGGATCACAGCAAGCCATGTAGGTATGAATTTCAAACTTTTGTAGATCAGCATGTTCAAATATCCAACGAGCTAGCCAACCTACAGAATGGGCTTTCAGGCAATGAGAAATATAGCCAATCCGTAGAGAGCGATCGCTATTCATATTCTCTTTATCTTTAATTCTCCTTTGTCGATGAAATTCTTGAAAGTTACCAACTGCTTGTTGATAGTGTCTACGAAGATTAGAACAGCATAATGTAGCAATATTATTATGAAATACCCGAATCTCCCTTGGTTTATCATCAAAATAAGAAAGAAAAAATGTGGCATTAGCTAATGCACCAATTATATGTTCTTCAATGGGTGGGTTTTCTGCCACTAACTGATTAACAAATTGTTTTAGCTCTTCACTAGCTTCTTGAGCCTCCTGCCAATAACCATTAGCATTCATGAAACCTCTAACAATCAATGCCTGTCCATAGGTGCGATCGGCTAAAGTTTCTAGTAAAGAGTGAAGTCTTTTCGCAAATTCTATCCCTTGGTGCGATTCACCCATATTTTGATAAAACTGAGCTAAATAAAATAACAGATTCTTGTGTTCTGGATCAATGCTAATTCCTACCTCTCCTACAGGGATTGCAACAGCATAGTATCTTCGTGCAACTCCAATTTCTGCTACTGCCCACTCTATAAAGTTAAGAAAATCTGTTTTTTCCTCCTGGGTTTTCATATGAGGAGCTGAGACTTGAATCAATTCGACAGAAGAAAGATAAGAAGGTTCGTAAGTCAAAATATCTCGGCTTACTTCGATTAACAAGTTGATATCTACTCTTTGTGTAGATGTATCACTGAGCAATTTAATTAATCCAAGTGTTTTTATATCTTCTGAAGTGTAGATTTCAAGCTGAAGAGATAACTGTATTAGTTTTAATAAATTATTTCCATTTATAGGGGACAACTCAAGAATTTGTTGCCTTATTTGCCATGCCAAAAAATATTCTCTTTGATTGTTCTGTCTATTTGCCTCGGCTTCTAAAACCCCTACAAGCTCTAAAGTTTCTATTTCTACATTTTCCTCATTTCCACTCATCATTGCCATCAACCAAGTAGTTTCAGCTTCTGGATTGCTCCCCTCTAAAAATAGTGTTAATCCTAGATACCAGTAGTTAAATTTAATATCAGAATTCGTGGCAATTTCTTTTTCATAGAAGTTAATAACTTGAGTATGGTCTTTATTATTGATTAATTGAACTGCCTCTTCAATCCAGTACTTCTCAGCAGAATTCATATAATTAACTTATATTTTTTTGTTTTTGGTGCTACTTAAAAAAAGTGGGTAGTTATTTGCTACCCACTTTTAAGCTATTTATAAAGTCTAATTTTGCGCCTTATTTACCACCTAAATTCTTAAAGGTAGTACCACATTCAGATTTAGCTGAATCAAAGGCATCGGCTAATGTAGGAAGTGTAGTAGTAGTAGCTAGGGTTTCACAAGCAAGAGCTTGGGTAGCAGATTGGTTGTTGATTTGAGCTGTGAACACAACACCTGCGTAAGCTTTTAGGTTATCAATAACCGGGGTAGCAGTATTCAAAGAAGTTGATGTTCCTTCTGATTTGTACAAATAGTTAGCAGTTTGAGTTGGGATGCCAATTCCTAAGTCAGCAGTTGCAGTCGTACCTTCAGCAAACTTAGCTGCTTCTAGGAAACGAGCTTGTTGTGCACGGTTGATAGCACCGATGTTGTTCCGACCTTCAGATTGTTTAGCTTTGTTGGCTTGGCTGAGGAGAGAAGGAAGGGCGATCGCAGCGAGAATCCCGATGATGATGATTACCACAAGGAGTTCGATCAGGGTAAAACCAGCGTCTTTTTTCTTTTTATTTAAGTGTTGTAGGAACTTAGCTTGTAATTCCGGCTTCATAGGTTTAGTCTCCGTAGATTATGTGTAGTTTTAGTTTTTTGCCTCTATAGGTATAACATACCCACATCCCCTCAGGTTTCGATCACCTGTGGAAAATTTTCTTTAGAACTTACGCATACTGAGAGCCAAACACCTGACTTGACCTTGGTTAAAGCTTATTTTGGGTTGGGTTGCCGATTTATTGAGGGGGTAGTTGCAGATATATAGCAACCGCCAAGGATTTGTAAAGAAGATTGTGTCAATAGAAAAATATTAGATAGGGAACCTCCCTTCAAATTCAATAGCAAACCGATTTAGTGTGGTCACTGAGCTTGTCGAAGTGCTGACTTCCAATCTCGAATCGGCATCGTCCATTTCTTCGAGATGTTGTGCATAGCCAAATAAATTACCTTCAGAGCTGACTCATCCGTAGGAAAAGAACGATGGTTTCTTAAAACCTTACGCAGAGTCATGTTCATAGATTCAATGGCATTAGTCGTATAGATAGCCTTACGAATATCCCCAGGAAAGACAAAGAAAGGAATAATCTGATGCCAGTGGTTTAGCCAAGATTTACTGATAGTTGGATATTGCTTATCCCAACTCTCGGCAAAATCAACTAAGGCTTGCTCCGCCTCTGTAGAGGTCGCAGCACTATAAATGGTTTTCAAGTCCGCCGCCACAGCTTTCCGGTCTTTGTAGGAAACATAACTCAGGGAGTTTCTCATCATATGGACAATACACAGTTGGACTTGAGTCTGAGGAAACACTGTCTCGATCGCTTCGGGGAATCCGGTTAGTCCATCGACACTGGCAATGAAGATATCCTGTGTGATGATGTTGATTCTTTATTATCCCGCTCACCCCAAAGAAGCCGCTCTAAAGGTATTAATCGCATTAATTCCCGACCTAAATGCTCATATAGTGAAATATTCTCGGAAAAGATCTTGGCATAGCCATTCGTTCCCGGCTTTAGCTCTCCGTCGCTATTATCTACCAGAAGCCGGACTTGTAGCATCCCTTGGGATTGGGAGGGATCATTCTTGATTTCTGGTAACTTATCAATAACTGTAGCTTGGTAATCTCTTAACTTGTCTTGACGAGAACGAAACGTTACAGGTTTATTCTGATCTACATATCTTGAATCTTCTTCTCGAACTTCAACTGTTCCTGTCAGATTTCTGAGATCAGATATTTTTAGAAAATCATCACCGGGTTTCAACTGTTGATTCTTTTTTAAGTCTAAATCACTAGTAATAACTACACCGTCTATAGGGGATCTCAATGTTGTTAAAGCTTGCTCAGAGATTTTAAGATCAAGCAAGCGTTTTTCAAGATCAGCGATCGCTTTCTCTTGAGCTTTCATATCAGCCTCTGCTGCGGCTGCAAGACTAGAAGCTTGCAGGGATGCCAATTGAAAATCTCTTTGGATTGCCAAATCATCAGCCTCATCAATCTGTAGCTGTGCAGCACTAGCAATTTCTTCGGTTTTAGTTTGGATATTATTGCGAATATTGTCTAAACTATCTCTCACTTCATCAACTTTGTCTTGAGAAATCGCTCCTTCTTTTCTAAGGTCTTGATAGCGCTGAAACTTCTCCTCTAATTTTGGAATTTGATCAATAAAGTTCTGAAGTTGAGTATTTAACATCCGAATCTTTGACGTGTATTGACCATTAGCATTATCCATAGCACGATTACCCTCTCGAATAGCCTTGAAGTTTGCGGTTTTTAATGAAGCAGACTTCTCTAATAGTTGAGCATCAGCAGCAACTTTTTTCTTTTGTGCAGCATCTAAACCTTGGCGTGCCTGATTTAACTGTGTTTCAACACTTGCAATTTCTTGTTTTGATTCTAAACTTGACAAATAAGCTAAAGTCTCTCCTTTCTTCACATATTGCCCCGACTTAACTTTAATATCAGTCACCATCGCTGCTCTAGGAATCCGAATTATTTCTCTAGACCCCTCTGGCATTTCTAATTTTACAGTTCCACCCACTTCAAAGGGAGTACGAATAAAACCAACTAGCACAAATCCTATAGCGATCGCTCCTATGGTCACCTTTCGTATTAGTGACTGATTAGAAGTTGCTGGAGTAGATGATTGGTTTGTTGTAGGAGCCATTGGAGTCGTTGGGGCAGAGGGAATGGGAATCCGGGGTTCGGCGCTGGGAATTTGGCTAGGGGGGACTACTTTTAGTTTAGGAGCAGGACGGGAATCTTCGTTGGGTAGCATGGGTTTCACCGGGATTGATTGTTGTTGGATATGAGTTGGAGGGGATCCCCCCAGCCCCCCTTAAAAAGGGGGGGCAAGAAATTCTTCAAAGTTTCTCTTTTTAAGGAGAGGTAAGAAATTCTTCAAAATCCCCCTTGAGAAGGGGGATTTTGGGGGATCAAGTTCGATCGCTGGGTTCGGGGAAGTAGAAATAGATCAGCCATCCCACTAAGAGAGTCAGGAGCAGCATGGGGATATTTTCCATGCTCCAGCCGAGGAGTTTGGAGATGAGAAAGCCGAAGACTAGGAAGGTGTAGGCAATGCTGAAGGGGGCATAAGCCAAGAGGAGCCAACGGGTTTCTTGGGGTTCTGGGCTAGGGCGGAAGGTGATCAGATCCCGGTAAAAGTCCCGCGATCGCCCCCGGAGATCGATGACTCCACTCACTGCCTCCAGAAAGTGATAGCCGTCAAACTTAGCGAGGGGGTTCATGTTCCACGCTACGGTCAAGAGGGCAGCGGTCATGATCAGATAGCTAGTGGTTTCTAGCCAACCATCAGTGCTTTGCCACACCCAAAACCCGCCCATCCAGATGCCCAATTGGACAATGATTCCTGCGGCAATTACTAAAGCTCGTTGGTAGACTTTGGGTAGGAAATACACATCGGTGGTGTCACAGTAGGCGGTGGGCATCAGGCACATGAACATCACTCCTACTTCCGGCACTTTCAGGTCTAGCTCCGGGACTTGGCGGGCGTAGTGCTTGAGGGTGAAGCAATGCCCCAATTCATGGAGGGTGACGATCGCTAGTGACCAGAAAATGAAGGGAATTAAGACTTGTGAGCCTTGGGTTTGCCAGAGATTCTGCCCGTGAGTAGCAATAGTCCCCGCTTGGGATGTGGCATAAACCGTAGTCAGGATGAAACCCGCCAGCAGCAAATAGCCACTAGTACGGCTCCAGAGCCAGCTTAGTTTAGCCACATGGCGACTCAACCAAGGATCGGGGTTGCCGAGGGGTTTCTCAAAGAAGAGTAATTGCATGGGGTTAAACTTACCCCGGCGCTTGCCTTTGGAGGGGCTAGTGCCAACGATCATGCTGTTGGCTCTGAGTTGTTGCCAAAGGTTGGGAAATTCTGGTTCGATTTGGGCAATTTCTGCGGGGGAATGGGTTTCGAGGAGGTCGATCGCTTGCTTCGATCCCTCATCCATAAACAGATAAGTACTATCCTGAGAATTTCGCAACAACCACAGCTTTTGCTTTAGCCACCAATGGCGATACTCAATCCACTGCACATTGGGCTTCAAAGGAGATTTACTTAAGGGCTGGGAGTCTTCCTCCAACATCTCATCAGCAACATCATCCGTAGTGAGGACATCGATTGCCATTAGTTTATCAATTAATTTTTCTACCAAATCCTCTGGACAATGGGGAAATTTCTCACTACAACGCCTGTATACATAGTCTGGAGTATATTTGCCCACAAAGAAAAGGAGGGCATAAACTTCTAGTTCAGTTAGGGCATAGATGCGATCTCCTACCTGCCAAGTCCCCTGATTGGTGGAGGGATTTAACTTGGGTTTGGGGTAGTGGGGGCGCATATCTGGCAGGAGCCAGTCCTGATCATCGTTAGCTGGGGGAGACTCTGGGGCAAACATAGGAACTATAGTCCGGTAGATTAGTAATGAGTGTAAAGGATGTTGCCTCTTCAGTCAAGATTTTAAAATATATTTAAGGATGTATTAAGTATCAAGCCAATAGCAGGAGATGAAGAGTCAACTATCTAGGATGAGGGATTAGTTTTCATTAACTATTTAGTTCTCAAACCTAATTTTCACACGAATTATCAATGCTTTTGGTTGTTTTCGAGATTAAGATTTACCTAGTCTTTACAAGTGAACCAATATAATTTACATAAAAATTACATTATTTTCAGCATAGTGTATAACAAACAGAGCAAATACAAGATACAATCTGTGATTAGTGAGATCCTGTAAGTCCTTAAATACAGCTTTAATTATAAAGAGGTAGCATCGTTATGATCTATATGTTATTTTTCCGCTCTGGTCTGCGTCAAAAGTCCCCTAGTGTCATACCACTTGAGATTGAACCAACAGAATCTACGATCGAAACTGATGCGCCAGATGATATTGCGGATGAATCTGTGGAAACTAGCCAAGACCTAGATTTGGCTGGTAGTGAAGATATTACTGAAATAGAAATTGCCGAAACTGAAGCTGAGATAGAGATGGACTGGGATCCAGATAGCGAGGATCCAGAATTGTTGGATGATTTAGCTACGGATGAAAAAAGTGTTGGAGTCACCAACAAGACCTCAGTTAGTAATGAGCTAAAAACTGCTGCTGTTGAGAGCAAAGGTGAAGATGGCTTGAATGGCGAAGATGCCCCAAATACTGAAGATCAAGCCAGCGATCTAGATGCTGGGACTGAAGATGAGGCGGAAGAGGCGATCGCTGAAGATTCCGATACCGATTCTGAAGATACTACTGAGCTAGTCAATCAGGATGATAATGCGGAAGATGCGATCGCTAAAGATGGTGAAGATGCTGATTCTGAAGACACTACAGAGGCGATCGCTGAAGAAGATGCAGAATCAGAAGTTGAAGAAGAAACTGAACCTGTTTTGACAGAAAAAATCTCAGAATTTAATTCTGGAGTCTTCACTGTGGGTGCTAGTGGAGAAGTTGCGATCGACCTCCTTTTTGATGGGGGTAAATACAAGGGTGAATTAGCGATCTTCAGCTTGAATGGGATGGAGGAATTTGAACCCGGGTCTGAGGAGTTTATCCGAGAGGCGGCAGGTCGGGCTTTGAGTAATTCTACTTCTGGTTATATAGTATTTTCTGACCAAACTGAGGGAGCAAAGTTCTCTGGGGAGTTGGGGGATAAAAACTACAATTCTGGAGATTATCTGGGAGCAAAAACCTTTACTATGCGAGCTGGAGATCAGTTTGGTTTCATGCTGGTGGCAAATGGTCGAGTCCAGCAGGTATTTGATAATCCTGATATTGGCGGAGCTTTGCGCCCGTTGTTCTCGATGGCAACTGCTAACCCTGATGATGCTTTTCATGTGGGACAGATTGCTGATGTCACTGGAGATGGCAATACTTTCGTGATGGAAGATATGCGGGTTGATACAGGGTCTGACAAGGACTACAACGATATCATCTTTCAAGTTCGGGGCGCTACTGGCAATACTGTAAACCTAGATGACGTGATCAATCCAGCCAAAGACTGGCGAGATTCAGACCTAGGAAAGGAAATTATCAGTGGCGAAACAAAAGAAATTGATCCTATTGATATCATTGAAACTCCAAAGCCTGATGTTGAATACATAGGGAAAAGTGACCCTGTAAATATCATCAAAGTTCAAAAACCTGATGTTGTAGTCATCGTTGATAATCCAGAGGAAACTAACATTCCCAATGTTCCTTTCACTGAGAGTGAAATTATCAAAGATGATTGGGTAAATAGCACTGCCTATAATCCGGGGGAAACTACTCCTAATCCTAATGTTCCTCCTATTGTTGACCCGGCTCTAATAGTCAATCCTTGGGATATCGATCGATCGACTCTCTTCCCTCCAAACTACGATCCTCTGGTGGATGGTGTTGGCTCATCGGTAACTGTAACTCAATCATCCAATGTCACTACAACAGTTAACATCTCTAGTTCTACGAGTGTCACCACATTTGTTAATGCCTCTAGTAATCGTGCTCCGATCGTACCATCAGCGAATGTAACCGTAGGACTGGGCGAAAGTTTGAATAGATACTTCTTCACAGCCTACGATCCTGATGCTCCAAACCCAAATTCGGCATACTACAATGGCGACCAGATTCAGCAGTTCCTCATTCAGGACACCAACACTAGCGCTAATAGCGGTTACTTCACCCTCAATGGTGTTAAGCAAACTGGTAGCTTCTACGTTCCAGCCAGCGCTATTTATCAGTCCTCAGATATGAACTATCTCAAGTTTGTGGCTGGTTCTGAGGCTGGTGTTGTCGATCCGGTTTTCGTCTCTGCCTATGATGGACAGGTTTGGAGTAATCCCGGCGCAATTACCATTAACACCACGGCACAGGTCAATCAAATACCCACGGTGACAGCGTATAACCAAACCCTGCGCCCCGGTACCGTGCTTAGTCCCGATGCTTTTTTCACTACCTCTGACCCTAATGGAGATACCATTCAGCGTTATGCCCTCTACGATCCCGATGACAGCATTACTAGTGGTTACTTCACCCTCAATGGAGAGAAGTTACAAGGAAGTGCAAATGGGTGGTACTTTATGGCATCTACTCAACTTGCTAGTCTAAGATTTGTGGCTGGCTCCCGAGATAGTGTTGATACCTTTAGGATTAATGCTATTGATGGTAGGGATTCTGGTTCTCGGAGTATCCAAATTACTACCAGCACTAGCACTACTAATGTTGCTCCCGTAGTAACTACAACCAATAAAACTGTTGATATTGGCACAACAATTAGCCCCAATTTCTTCACTGTCTCCGATGCTAATAGTGACACGATTCAGAAGTATTACTTCTCTGACAACAACAACAGCAGTACCAGTGGCTACTTCACCCTCAATGGAGTTCGCCAACAGGATATCTTGGAGGGAATTTGGAGAAATAATAGTTTCTTTGTAGATGCTAGTCAGTTAGCAAATGTCAGATTTGTAGCTGGTTCTCAAGCTGGGACAGATTCAGTCACCATCCAAGCCTACGATGGCAAGAGTTGGAGCAGCTACGCCAATGTCAATCTGACTACTCAAGCAGCTAATCGAGTCCCAGTTTTGACTGATTCTAAACGTACTTTGGATCCCGGTACTAGTGTTGCTGCCTCAAGTCTTTTTACTATCACTGATGCCGATGGTGATGTGATCCAAAAATACAATTTCTACGACGATACCACCAGAAGCACTAGTGGCTACTTCACCCTCAATGGGGTGAGACAAAATGGCTCTTTCTCGGTTGATGCTAGTCAACTAGCTAATGTTCGGTTTGTTGCAGGCAGCGAGGCTGGGATAGATTGGCTATCGATCGATGCTTACGATGGTAAAGGCTGGAGTGATGCCCCAACTATCACAGTAACTACTAAACAGCCTAACCGTGCCCCGGTAGTGACTACCACTAACAAAACATTGGATGTTGGAACTCGTCTTTTTGCCTTTGACTTCTTCACAGTCACTGATGCCGATGGAGATACCCCTCAGCAATACTATTTTTACGATGCTAACCCTAGTAGTACAAGTGGTTACTTCACTTTCAATGGTGTCAAACAAGATGCAGGATTCTATGCTACGCCAAGTCAGTTAGCTAATGTTAGATTTGTGGCTGGCTCCCAAGCAGGTGCAGACACTGTGTATGTTCAAGCCTCCGATGGCAAAGCATGGAGTAACTACCCTAGTGTTACCTTAACTACCCAACAGCCCAACCGTGTCCCAGTGGTGACACCCTATAACACTACTTTAGATACGGGAACTAGTATAGCTGCATCGAATTTCTTCACAGTCTCTGATGCTGATGGAGATACTATTCAGCAGTATTACTTCACTGACTACACTAGTAGCAGTACAAGCGGCTACTTAACTCTCAATGGTGTTAGACAAGATGCAGGATTCTCTGTCACGGCAAGCCAGTTAGCTAATGTTAGATTTGTGGCTGGTTCCCAAGCTGGTACAGATGACATAGTGATTAGTGCATATGATGGTAAGGCATGGAATAGCCTAGGTTTTGGTGCTGGAGTTGCCAAATTGATTACTAAACAAGCCAACCGCGCCCCATTGCCGATACCCATTAACCGGACAATCAACACTGGAGCAGTTATTAACGCAGATTTCTTCACCGTTTCTGACCCTGATGGAGATGCCATTCAGCAGTACTACTTCCTAGATAACAACACCAGCACCACCAGTGGCTACTTCACCCTCAATGGTGTTAAACAAACCGCCGGGTTCTACGTTGCCGCCAATCAACTTGCTAGTGTCAAATTCGTAGGTGGTTCCCTAGCTAGTAGTGACTCAGTTACAGTCTATGCCTCTGATGGCAAAACTTGGGGTGTCAACAATGCCACAATTACTACCCAACAGGTCAATCGTGCGCCGATCGTGACTACCTATAACCGTAACCTGAATGTTGGGACAACCACCAATGCCGACTTCTTCACTGTCTCTGATCCTGATGGTGATGTTATTCAGCAATACTACTTCTACGACCAAAACAGTAACGGCACTAGTGGTTACTTCACCCTCAATGGTGTGAGACAAGCTGCCGGATTCAGCGTTGCCGCCAGCCAACTCGCCAGTGTCAAATTTGTAGCTGGTTCTCAGGTTGGAACTGATGCAGTGACAGTCTATGCCTACGATGGCAAAACTTGGGGTTCCAGTGATGTTGCCCTCAACACTCAGCAGCCCAATCGTCCTCCGGTGGTGACAACTTCTAACCAAACCGTGAAACGTGGTAACAGTATTAGCCCTAACTTTACTGTCGCCGATGCTGATGGGGATGCCATTACTCAATACGCTTTCTACGATAGCAATGCAACTAGTACCAGTGGCTATTTCACTATTAATGGTGTTAAACAGGCGGCAGGAACTATTTTCTACGTCAACCCTAATGAACTAAGTACTGTCAAATTTGTTGGTGGCACTACTGGTGGGACAGATGGGCTATATGTATGGGCTACTGATGGTAAAAACTGGAGTGATGCTTCTAACTACACTGCCACTACGATCGGCGGTTCTGCTCCAACTGTCACCCTCAGTAATGCAACTGTTAATGCCAACGCAACTACGTCACTAAGTTTCAATATTAGCGACGCAGACAATGATCCAGTAACTCGTTATGAGTTCTCTGATGGTAATGGAACAGCTACTAGTGGTTATTTCACTGTCAATGGGGTTAAGCAGGCTGCTGGTAGTACTTTCTCTGTAGATGCCAGTCAAATAAGTACTGTCAAGTTTGTCGGTGGAGCGGCAGGAGGAATAGATCAAGTTGCAGTTCGGGTAACTGATGGTCTTGATGGTTGGAGTGGCTGGAGCTATGCCAACATGACCACCCAAGCTGTTGTTACAAACGACTGGTTTGATTTAAACATCAAAGACACCACCATTCGTTCCTTGGCTCGATCTAAGTTCCAAGATGGCATCTTCAGTCGTGAAGATATGATTGCCATCTTCGATAGTGCAAAAGATGGTGCTGTTGTAGATGCCAACGAATTTGGAGACCTCCGTTTACTAGCCAGCGATGTTACTTACATCAAGATGGCAGATGCCTCTGTGCGTAATCTCAGCCAAAAGATTGCTTTGGGTGATACGAACGCTGGCTGGACTAACCAAAATGCTAAATACCTCGGTCAAGCTCTAGGTAATCTCTACGCAGGAAGCAGTGCAGATCAACTCCAAAAGCTAATTAACGAACACTTCTATGGTCTGGACTTACCCTCAGCTACAGGCATATATGCTTATGGAAGTGCAGTTGAAACCACTTATAAGCCTGCCCAAGGTAAACTTTTCCAAGGCGGAATTCAATACACTGATGTACGTCAAGGTGTTTTGGGTGATTGTTACTACCTTGCTGCTCTTGCAGGGCTTGCTATCAAAGATGCCAGTAAAATCCAAGATATGTTCATCGATAATGGTGACGGAACCTATACTGTTAGATTCTTTAACAATGGCAAAGCCGATTATGTAACAGTTGACCGACAACTCCCAGTTGTGGTTTTACCTGATTCTTCAGAGTACTTACCTTTTGCGAGAGTTGGAGCATCAATTAGATCGTCTACCGATGTCAATAATGAACTCTGGGTTGCCCTAGCAGAAAAAGCCTATGCTCAAGTGAATGAAGCAGGTTGGTTAAATCGAGGAAATAACCAAGATGGGATAAACTCCTATATCGCAATTGAAGCTGGTGGTGCTGAGCTAGCAGCAACAAATATTGCTCAAGTCAAAGGTACATATCACGGACTTAATAGTTCTAATATTACTGAAGCTATAGCAGCTTTTGCATCTGGTTCTGCGGTCTTTATTAGCTCAATTAAGGCACAACATGGAGCATCGATTGGTACTGAAAGAATTGCGGCTCCTCATGCTTATGTGTTAACTAGTTATGACACAAACAAGAAGACTGTGACACTATTTAATCCTTGGAATTCTGGGAATGATTTTGATAATGATGGTTACATAACCGTTGCATGGAGTGATATTCCAACATATTTCTATGCTTGGCGGGAAGCGAGCTAGGAACTTCTAATTCTGATGACTTTTAATGGACGAGGGAGTAATATTTCTCGTCCCACCAATTTTTTAGTCTTAACGATACTAGATAACAATCACTACAAAAGGACAGGAAAAATGCAAGATTTAG
The DNA here is from genome assembly GCA_943370025.1 of Phormidium lacuna HE10JO. Taxonomy (GTDB): domain Bacteria; phylum Cyanobacteriota; class Cyanobacteriia; order Cyanobacteriales; family JAAUUE01; genus JAAUUE01. The sequence goes on from CALRPI020000108.1 coordinate 13,870, forward strand.
AATTTATCAAGATTGGTGATGATGTGCTTTCCCTTCAGGAAGTTCTTTCTTACCTCAAAGATTCCGGCAATTTCAAACAGTTATTGTCCACCATTCTCCGGGAACATATCATTGCTCAAGAACTCAAACTGCGGGAAATTTCTGCCGCAGATGCAGAAGTTGATCAGTTTATTTTAGAGTTTCGCCTCCAGAATCAAATTGTCGATCGCACTGCCTTTGAGAATTGGTTATCAGACAATCAATTGACCTATGAAAAATTCCGGGAACAAGCAACCAAGGGCTTAAAATTCCAAAAACTCCGAGAACAAATTCTCCAAGATAAAGTTGAACCATTCTTTGAAGAGAAGCGCAACCTCTTCGATCGCCTAGTCCTCTCAAGGCTAGTTGTCGATAGCCCCAACTTATCTCAAAATATCCGGGATATCCTCGATCGAGAACCTAGCCAATTCAAAGACTTAATCGCTGAATACTCTATGGCTGACGATCGCATCTTAGAAGGACGCATGGGAGTCTTCCCCAGAGAGCAACTTCCCGCCCAACTCCAACTAGAACTAGGAGATAAATCTGCCGGAGTTATCATTGGTCCGATCGCAGTTGATGGTCTGCATTGCTTCTTCAAAATCGATCAGATTATCCCCTCCGAACTTGATGACGCTATGCGCCGAGAACTCGAAGGCAGATTATTTGAAGAATGGCTCAGAAGCAAAATGCAAGGAGCAAATCTCCAGATGCTCGTCTAGTTTATTGAAACTCAAAGTTAATTTTGAGCGATCGCCCCCCACCAAACCCAAAGGTGCGATCGCTCTTTCTAACTCCATCAGCAATCAATTCCACTAATAGTCATGAAATTCCTCAAACTTTCCCTCATATCCTTAGTTACTTTAGTTTGGACTAAATAGTTTCCAGCAGCTATCGATAAAAAAACAGCAGAGCATGACTCAGCCCTTGGACATGGCTGAGTTATCTTCAATCACAGCAACAGAAGCAGAAGTTAAGCAGTAGTTGAGTGAGATTGCTTCAGTGATG
>CALRPI020000109.1:0-13950 GCA_943370025.1 Phormidium lacuna HE10JO
GTTTTTGCGGGCGCGCCCTCAAAAACGTCCTAATCAAAGCGGCGCTTGCTAGAATTCATATAAATGGAATACATTGCATTTTCTGAAATATTGACTAGGTTTGGGCTTATATGTGGGCTGCTGTCGCCGCCCACATATAAACTGCTGTATTTGGTTCTAGGTCTGGCAATAATCTCAAGGGGATGATGGTTCTTCACTCTATACAGCAGGCTTTTTAGCTTTTCTGTCATCCCTTGAGCACTTGTGAGGTAATTCATACTTGTATTCAACAACGTCATCGAAATCCTAAATGGTTTGAAAAAGTTGCACCTAAAGCCCCTAGAGTTAGCGAAGGATTGAGGATCGCCATAGTAATCCTAAATAAGTTGAGAACGGCTCCCTCCGGGGGAGCCGTTCTCAACTCTCTAAAATTCTAAATTCATTTAGGATCGCTATATAGCTATTACCATGAAAAATAAAGCATCATCTACTAACAGCAAAATGATTTGGTAACTGTTAGCAAATGATTTAGAATTGCTGTAGCTATTAGCGTTATTAACCAACAAAGAAGCCATTATCAATGACTGCTGTATCTTCGACAACAAATTCTCGTATCAAACCCTACAAATTACCTTGGAACTGGATTGTTACTTGGGGATATTTATCCTTTATGTTGCTAATTCCTACCTTGGCACTTTTTCTCAGGGCAGGTACTGATAAAGACTTTTGGGCAGTGGCGACTTCCCCCATTGCAATTTCTGCCTATGATGTAACCTTCGTTACCGCTTTGGTCGCTTCCCTGTTTAATGGAGTCTTTGGAACTCTGATTGCTTGGGTCTTAGTCCGGTATGATTTTCCTTTGAAAAGATATATTGACGCAGCGATCGACCTACCCTTTGCCTTACCCACAGCCGTGGCGGGGTTGACGATCGCTACAGTTTATAGCCCCAACGGTTGGATTGGTTCCCTGCTTGCTCCCTTCGGGATCAAGGTAGCCTTCACCCGCTTGGGAGTTTTGGTGGCAATGATCTTTATCTCTCTCTCCTTCGTAGTCAGAACCGTTCAGCCAGTATTGCAAGAAATGTCTAAGGAAGTGGAAGAATCTGCTTGGAGCCTTGGTGCTTCTAAACCGCAGACCTTTTTTTTGGTGATTTTGCCTACCCTCTTGCCTTCAATTTCGGCGGGAGTTGCCCTTGGTTTTGCCAGAGCCGTGGGAGAATATGGTTCCACGGTGATTGTGGCTTCTAATGTGCCTTTTCGAGATTTAATCGCCCCGGTATTAGTTTTCCAAAGGCTCGAACAATTTGACTATGCCGGAGCGGCGGTAATTGGCTGTGTGATGCTGATCATCTCCTTGATCATGCTATTAATTATTAATTTGTTACAAGCATGGGGCAGCAAGTATGACGATCGCTAAAGAAATTACCAAAGAAAAATTTACCTCTAGTAGATTCAAGTCCTTATCTTTAGGACAAATCACCCTAATTGTTATTGCCTTAGTTTATGTGGCGCTAGTAATTTTTATTCCTGCAATTAATGTGTTTGCCCAAGCATTTAAAGACGGGGTTGGGCCTTTTTTCAGTAATTTTTCTGACAAGGACTTTCGCTCGGCAATTCAGCTAACTTTGTTAATTGCGGTAGTTTGTGTTCCCTTAAATACTATCTTTGGTTTGTGTGCAGCTTGGGCGATCGCCCGGAGTCGCTTTCGCGGAAGGGCATTAGTAATTAGTATTCTAGACTTGCCCTTTTCCATCTCTCCCGTAGTAGCAGGATTAATGATCATGCTACTCTACGGCCGTCAAGGCTGGTTAGGACCATTCCTCGAAAAGATCAACCTAAAAATTGTTTTTGCCACACCAGGAATTATTCTGGCAACGGCTTTTATTACCTTACCGTTTGTGGCAAGGGAAGTGATTCCCGTCCTTGAAGAAATGGGCAGTGAGCAAGAAGAAGCAGCGAGAACCCTAGGGGCGAACGATCGACAAATTTTCTGGCGGGTTACCTTACCAAATATTCGCTGGGGACTACTCTACGGAGTAATTCTCACCAATGCGAGAGCCATGGGAGAATTTGGTGCAGTTTCAGTAGTTTCGGGAAATATTGCTGGACAAACTCAATCCCTGCCTCTATTTGTAGAGCAGGCTTATAAGCAATATCAAACCCAAGCCGCCTTTTCTGCTGCCGTGCTCCTAGGTCTTTTAGCCCTAGTTACCTTGGTAGCAAAAGCGATTGTAGAACAGAAAACTCAGATCAAGGAAGTCGAATAATAATTTGGTGTTGCTTAGAGTCTATTAGTCCGTCAACGATTAGTTGATGAGTCTATAGCATCGTGAAAGTTTTGTGGGTGTGTTTTTTGAGGGGTTTTCAACCCCTCAAAAAACACTTGACAGACTACTATTTATAAAGTCTAATTTTGCTCATCCGGAGGGGGAGCAAAATCAAACCTTCTAGCCACTTTATAAATGACTTCTTAAATTGCTTAATCAAAGATGAAAATAGGTGGGTAATGCCCACCTTTCGAGAGTTTGCTTTCTTGCTACTTAACGTGAATTTGGGTTAAGGGAACTTTCGCTTATCCCGAACTAACGTTATTTATTTCTTACCGCCACCACCAAAAGGCCAAAAACCGCCACCAGCTTTTTTGTCTGGTGGCTTTTTAGTGTTGTTGGGAGTAGACTTCGATGGAGTAGATTTTGATGCTCCGCCTTGGGTTGTTTGTCCACTACCACGGGTCAAGATATCTCTTGCTTTTAAGGCTGAGGGTTCTTGGGGATTAATTTGTAATGCCCGATTGATATGGACTTTAGCCATGGTGGGTTGATTTTGCTTCAGGAAAGCTAACCCCAATAGACCATGACAGCTACTACTAGTTTGATCCATCTGCAAGCCTTCCCTGAGTTCTTGAATGGCTTGGGCAAAGTTATTTTTCTCTAGGTATTCTTCACCCCGACGAATGTAGGGATCTGCCAAGGAAACCTTTGGGGCTGGGGCTGGGGGTTTAGGAATGCCCGAAGCAGCAGGATTAGTTGGGGTGGTTCTAGGGGCGGCGGCAGCAGGAGTGCGGATGGCTTCGCCCTTGCTTTCTTTTCGCATCAGGTAAACCATATTCAGTTCGCTGATATTGGCGATCGCCTCTAGAATCTTCTCCACTAAAACTTCTTTGTATTGGTCAGCAGAAAGCTTTTGGATGCCATTTTTGTAGAGGAGATCCAAGTTTGCCCCCGCCTGCACCAACTGTTTTGCTTCTTCTGTATGTAGGTTGAGTTGGGTAGCTTCCCCAGCTAGACGCTGCCCCATCCGTTTTAACATCACTCCATATTCCTTGCGGTGGCGATCTTGGGATAACTGCTCGTAGGCGGGGTTGATAATCTTAGAAAGCATCTGGGTGGCTTGCTTTTTCTGGACTTCAGTTTCTGCCTTGCAACTATCAGGATGGAGCACACGGGCAATTCCGATGTAGCGTTGTCGGACTTGCTTAATTTCCGCATCTACAGGCAAGCCCAAGATGGCGTGTTGATCTATGAAGTCATATTTAAATAATCCGCGACCAATTTTTATCGACATAAGAGTATTAGGTTCCCTTTCCCCGCCGAATTCAGTAATTCTACTATTGCTCAATATATTGATTATTGCTCAATATATCGATATTAATCATGATATAGCAATCCTAAATCCTTCGCTAAATCAAATTGCCTCTGGTAAATGATTTCACTTGCTTCCAGCGGGTGAAATTCATAAGAGTTGGTATATCAGCCAACTTATTCTGAAGATCATTGCCCCTATCCGGTTTTTTATCAAGGTTAAGTCCCAAGATTTAGTCACCAAGGTTTAGGTAGTTGATCAGAATCAAAAATAAAGTTAATCTATTGTAGCATTACCACAATGGGCTACTAGTAATTAGTTAACTATGAACACACCGCCAGAATCATTACCAGAATCAACACCAGAGAAAAAAGACGGTATAGATAAAATTGCCGAATCAGGCGATCGCTCAGGTAAAGCCCGGCAACTTCTAGGGATGAAGGGGGCTGCCAGTGGCGAAACTTCGATTTGGAAAATTCGCCTGCAACTAATGAAGCCAATTACTTGGATTCCCCTGATCTGGGGTGTGGTCTGTGGTGCGGCATCTTCTGGGAACTATACTTGGAGTTTGGAAGATGTCCTTAAGGCAGCAGCCTGTATGCTCATGTCTGGTCCTTTGATGGCGGGCTATACCCAGACCCTGAATGATTTTTACGATCGAGAAATTGATGCCATCAATGAACCCTACCGCCCCATTCCTTCGGGAGCCATTTCTATCCCCCAAGTAACGACCCAAATTTTGGTATTACTGGGAGCGGGGTTTGGCGTATCTTATCTTTTGGATCTGTGGGCGGGGCATGAAACCCTAAGCATGACCTTATTGACTCTTTTGGGGGCTTTCTTGGCGTATATCTACTCCGCTCCACCCCTGAAGCTGAAGCAGAATGGCTGGTTGGGGAACTATGCCCTCGGCTCCAGCTATATTGCCCTGCCTTGGTGTGCTGGTCATGCCCTGTTTGGGACACTGAATTGGACGATCGTAGCTTTGACAATGTTCTATAGTTTGGCGGGGTTGGGGATTGCGATCGTCAATGATTTCAAAAGTGTGGAGGGAGATAGCCAACTGGGGTTAAAGTCTTTGCCGGTGATGTTTGGCGTTGGCACGGCGGCATGGATCTGTGTGGTGATGATTGACCTATTTCAGGCGGGAATAGCGGGATATTTGATTTCTATTCACCAAAATCTCTATGCGGTGATTTTGCTCTTACTAATCATTCCCCAAATCACTTTCCAAGATATGTATTTCCTGCGGGATCCTCTAAAAAATGATGTCAAATATCAAGCCAGCGCCCAACCTTTCTTAGTTTTGGGAATGCTAGTGGCTGGTTTGGCTCTGGGGCATTAGTTGCCCCAGACTGCAAAATAGCTCCGCCGTTTTGTAGTCTAAAATCTTATACCGACTCAAAACTTTATGCACGCTTTATCTATTCCAACTTGGGTGATTCATATCTCTAGCGTTCTAGAGTGGGTTGTGGCGATTTGGCTAATTTGGCGCTATGGGGAGGTGACAGGCGATCGCACTTGGTTTGCCCTCTCCTACGGAATGCTGCCCTCTTTGATCAGCGCCATGTGTGCCTGTACTTGGCATTTCTTTGAAAACTCCCCCAGCTTGGAGTGGCTGGTGACTCTGCAAGCGGCGATGACGGTGGTAGGAAATTGTACCTTCTGTCTAGCAGGGTGGTGGATCTGGCGATCGAGAAATACCTCTCATCCCCCAGATCTCCTTCGACAGGCTCAGGACATCGCTTCTCCAACAAGGGGAGAAGGGGAGTAAGATTAACAAAATTATGTCGAAAGAAACTTTGTTTGGTTTGTCTTTGTTTCCCTACCTATTAGCTCTGTGGTTTCTGACTAAATCCCAGAAGGTCCCCCCCTTAGCACTCAAGGGATTCTACGGCACTCTGATTTTTGTGGCGGTGACGATTCCAGCAGGTATCTATGCCCAAGTTGCCTACGGCACATCCCTAGCAAATGTGGATTGGCTCCACGGGGCAGCAGAATCGTTCTTGACGATCGTGAATATTATGGTGGTGCTGGGGTTTCGCCGAGCGTTGTTAGATTATCAAGGTAATCAAGATCAGAGAGATAATTAATAGCGCTTGATTGCTCGTGCCATTTCTCGCTGATCGTCTCGTTTCTTGATGCTTTCTCGTTTGTCGTGGATTTTTTTGCCCTTGGCTAGGGCGATCGTAATCTTCACTAAGCCCCGTTTCATATACATTTTCAAGGGAACTAGAGTCAAGCCCTGTTGCTCTACCTTGCCGATGAGTTTGCGAATTTCTTGTTTGTGCAAAAGAAGTTTCCGGGTGCGGCGGGGGTCGTGGTTGAAGTAGGCGGCGGTTTTTTCGTAGGGAGAAATATGCACATTCAACAGCACTGCTTCCCCATTACGAAGTAGGGCATAGCCATCTTGGAGGTTAGCCTTGCCTTGACGAATGGATTTGACCTCGGAACCCTTGAGTTCTAAACCTGCTTCGTAGGTTTCCAGAATCTCGTAGAGATAACGGGCTTTGCGATTATCGGCAATTATTTTAAAGCCTTCACTTTGTTCTTTCATAACCTGATTATAAATTATTGGGAGGACTTTCTTGGTGGGATTCCCGCCTTACATTATCTACGAGCGATAATGTCAATTATGTTTTGGTGTGATTGATGATATAAATTAATATCCCCAAAATCAAACTAATATCATTAATATAGTAGTTGCCGATTTGATTAGGACGTTTTTGAGGGCGCGCGGAGCGTGCCCTCAAAAACGTCCCCGTCCTAACTAAAATGGAGCTTACTATAAATCTCTCTTGCAGTTCGATCGCCACAGTATGCCCCTCCAGCCGGAGAAATTTCCATAGACTTCCTGTGATGACAATTCCATAAATAGCAGTAATTTGGTTGCCTCTCTGGTGATTGAATATCTGAGCAGCAATCATTCCGGCAATACACTAGAGAATTCCAGATTTAAGATTGTCATTCTTTGCTTCCACAATGGCGATCACTGGGGCATTAATTGTAAATAATGCAGCAGATTGACTAATTAAAAATCATAATGGAATACTTTGCGTAGTTCGATGAGAATTGGCGTAACGATCATCTCAGATCAGGCTTTTTCTGTATCAATCACCAAGGCTAAAGGAATATTTTTGGCTAGAGTTTCCGCTAATCAAGGGCTAGGATTAACTAGGGTGATGCTAGGGAAAATCTCTAACTCTTCCTTAATTGTTAAACCAAATTGTTTTTTCAATCCCTCTAGGGTGAAACCACTATAGGACATGATTGTTTAAGATAAATTTAGTAAACTGATCAGGACTTACTCATTTGGAAGTTGTTGCGGGCTTCGACTTCGCTCAGCCCACAACAACTTCCACAACTTTCTATAGTTTAGTCCTACTGATTAATTCAACCATAAAGAAACTGATTAATTCAACCATAAAGAATATGTATCTAACTTGGTTTTCTAGCAACACATGGCTGATTGAGATGGCAGGATTGAGGATATTGCTAGATCCTTGGCTGGTGGGGGATTTGACCTTTGGTAATTTGGATTGGCTTTTCAAAGGCTCCTGTGTCGATCGCTCCTTGCCCGATCGCCTAGACCTGATTCTCCTTTCCCAAGGTTTGGAAGACCATGCCCATCCTGAAACCTTGAAATTATTCGATCGCTCGATTCCGGTGGTGGCTTCCCCTAGTGCCGCTAAAGTGGTCACAGCTCTTGGTTATAGCCAGATTACGACCCTAAATCATGGTCAGAGCTATTGCCATGCCGATCAACTAACCATCACTGCCACTACTGGCTCCCTTGTGGGACCAACAGCGATCGAGAATGGTTATGTATTGCAGGATTTAGTCAACCAAACCAGCCTCTACTACGAACCCCATGGTAGCCATGATCCGGCACTAAAGCAATTCGCCCCGGTGGATGTGGTAATTACACCGATCGTAGATTTGCAACTGCCCTTAGGGATTCCCATTATCCGAGGTAATACCGCTCTAACTGTAGCTGAATGGCTCCAACCCAAGATAATCTTACCCTCTGCCGCGCCGGGAGATGTCAGCTATGAGGGTTTGTTGGTGAATTTTTTAAGCACCCAAGGCAGTGCCGATCAGTTACAGCAGCAGTTAACAGAGAAAGCTTTGACCACGAAAATTATGGAACCAAAGCCGGGCGATCGCCTAGAATTGTTGGCGACGAGCTATTAGGGGGGATTTTGAGCGAATTTTATTTGATTTTGGGGATGATGTTGGTGACATTTCCTGTGCGCTATATCATGTTTGCCTTAAGTAGCAAGCTGCAATTTAGTGAAGAGTTTCAGCAAATTTTAGGCTATGTTCCTGTGGCGATTCTCACAGCGATCGTCATCCCTGCAATCCTCATGCCCCAAGGAGATCGCCTCTTCATCAGCTATACCAATCCTCGATTACTGGCGGCAATAATTACCTTAGGGGTAGGTTGGTGGCGAGGAAATTTATTATTAACTATCGTTGTTGGCATGGTAGCTTTCTTAGGGTTTCAATGGCTCCTCCGTTTTCCATAAATGAGGATAAGCGATCGAAGATTTGTGGTGGGGTTTGGCTACTTCGACGACCCTCAGCATAAATTCGACGACCCTCAGCCAGAGAAAACAATCCAGTTCCCTGAGCAAAGTCGAAGGGACGGCAAATTTAGGGGGAGATGCTGGTGGGGTTTGGCTACTTCGACTTCGCTCAGCCAGCGATGATGGTTGCTTAGCCAGCGATATTTGACGACCCTCAGCCAGCGATGATGGTTGTTATTTTCGTAAAACGGCGCATCCTGAGGACGTGCCGTTCACTCTTTACAGTTTAGAAATGATTGAGGATTGCTATAATTAAGAAATATTTAGTATTTAAGGAAAGTTTCTATGTCCATTCTGGCGGCGATCGCAGTTTTAGCAATACTCATTGTGGTTCATGAGTTGGGACACTTCATGGCAGCCCGACTTCAGGGTATCTATGCTAATCGGTTTTCCATTGGTTTTGGACCGATTTTATTAAAATATCAAGGACCGCAAACCGAGTATGCCATTCGGGCTTTTCCTTTAGGCGGTTTTGTCGGGTTTCCCGGAGAAGATGAAGAAACAGATATTCCGGCGGATGACCCTAATCTATTGCAAAATCGCCCCTTGATCGATCGGGCGATCGTTATCAGTGCTGGAGTAATTGCTAACTTGATCTTTGCTTATTTTCTCTTAGTGACTCAAGTAGGATTAGTGGGTATCCCCACTTTTAACTACCAACCCGGAGTCCTCATCTCCCAAGTTGCCCCAGAAGGCAGCAGCCTAGTGGCACAGACAGCCGGGATTAAGGTGGGAGATATTGTCACCGCCATCAACGGTGATGCATTACCCGCCAGTAAGGCTGCTATCAACAAATTAATGGTGGATATTCAGCAAGCTCCGCAGCAAGCTCTGAATTTGACGATCCAGCGTCAAGAGCAAACCCTCCAAGTATCTGTCACCCCTGAGTTAGGTGCTGATGGCAAGGGCAAGATCGGAGTCCAGCTTGCCCCCAACGGGGAACTCTTTCGGAAGAAAGCTGGGAATATCCTTGAAGCTTTGACCAGTGGGGCAGAAGAATTGCAGCGGGTTACCTTGATGATTTTCCAAGGGTTTGGGCAATTAATCAGCAATTTTGGGGAGACCGCAAAGCAGGTTTCTGGTCCTGTAGCGATCGTAGCGATGGGGGCAAATATTGCTCGATCGGACATCACCAGTCTGCTCCAGTTTGCTGCTCTGATTAGTGTCAACCTAGCAATTATCAATATTCTGCCTCTCCCAGCCTTGGATGGAGGACAGTTGGCATTTCTGCTCCTCGAAGCAGTCCGGGGTAAGCCTTTGCCAACCCATGTGCAGGAAAATATCATGCAGACTGGTTTGTTGCTAATTATGGGTTTAGGAATTTTCCTAATTATTCGGGATACTGTCAATATTGTTTCTGGTTAAGAGATCCCCCCACCCCCCCTTCAAAAAGGGGGGAGAATTACGATGAATCAATTGATTTCTATTATTATTCCTACCTACAATGAAGCAGAAAATATTGGGGAATTATTGCAGCAATTAAGGCAAATTCCGACTGGGGAAATCAAGATAGAAATTATTGTGGTAGATGGGGGGAGTAGCGATCGCACTCCCCTAATTATTGCTGAATATATTGCTGAGGACATTACTAATTGTCCAGTTAAATTCATCTCTACAAACCCCGGCAGGGCTAACCAGATGAACCAAGGAGCCAAGGCTGCCCAAGGAGAAATTCTCCTCTTCCTCCATGCCGATAGCCGTTTACCCAATAGCTTCCCCACCCTAGTCATACAAACCCTAAATTATGCAAATTCTTCTCCCCCCTTTTTTCTAGCGCAGCGGCGCGTTATCACGGGGGCTGGGGGTGATCGCTTTCTAAATCTTGCCCCCCCCTTTTTAAGGGGAGTTGGGGGGGATCATTCCAGATTAATCAAACCGATCGCTGGAGCTTTTGAACTAGAAATCAAGGGCAACTTACGGGGATTAAGATTAGTAGAAAAATTCGTCAACTGGCGATCGCACTTCCTCAGCCTGCCCTACGGCGATCAGGCAATATTTCTCAGAGCCGAGACTTTCTGGCAACTGGGGGGATTTCCCGACCTGCCAATCATGGAGGATTTTCAACTGATCCAGCAACTGAAGAAACTGGGGAAAGTAGCGATCGCTCCAGCAAAAGTGCAAACCTCAGCTAGACGCTGGCAAAAGTTAGGAGTATGGCAAACTACGATGATTAATCAATTAGTAATTATTGCCTTCTTCTTGGGTGTTTCTCCCCAGAAGATCGCCGATTTCTATCGCCGTAAAAATATTCATAAGCACACTAATCAGACCTTCTAGCCACTTTATAAATGACCCCTTAGTTCGCGACGGCGGACTTTGTTCTTGTCGCTGCGATTTTAATCGCCCCTTTTTCGGCATCTATAATTTTTCTCCACTCAGAATAAATACCGGACTCACCGCCGCAAAGGTTTGGCGATTGCCTCGTTTTTCTAAGCGATTGACAGCAGATTGGACTACTTCAATATTCCGGGCTTGGAGTTCAGCGAAACCTTCCGAAAGACTGTAGAGATGTTCCAGATTGGCGGCTGTGGCCACAACTCGGCCTTGGGTAGGCAGATATTCCCACACCTCCTTGAGAATAGTTTTGAGAGACCTTCCCCCTTCAATGCAAACGCGATCGGGCTTCGGGCTAATTGCGGCTAAACACTCTGGGGCACTTCCTTCCACCACCGTGACATTGTTGACCCCAAAGCGATCGCAATTCCGCCGAATCAAGTTTGCCACCTCCTCATCCCGCTCGATCGCCATAATTCTTCCCTTGGGACACAGCAAACCCATCTCCACACTGATCGTTCCGGTTCCAGCTCCAATATCCCACAGCACAGAATCTGCCTCCATGCGGAGATAGGAAATTAACAACAATCTTTCTTCCCGCTTACTCAGGGGAATACCGGGTAGGCGCTCAAATAGCTCATCAGGAATACCGGGAGTGACGTAAGACCAAAGCATAGACTTAAAAAACCTAGGTAAAATGCTAAGATAGTGACTATTCACTATTAAAAACCATATGTTAAGAGCCGGAATTGTCGGACTGCCCAACGTTGGCAAATCCACCCTATTTAATGCCCTAGTTGCTAATGCTAAAGCAGAAGCTGCAAACTTTCCTTTCTGTACTATAGAGCCTAATGTAGGTGTTGTTTCGGTTCCTGATGAGCGATTGGCTGTCTTAGCCAAGATTGCCAGCTCCGTCAATGTTGTGCCGACACGGGTAGAATTTGTAGATATTGCCGGATTGGTGAAGGGAGCCAGCCAAGGAGAAGGTTTGGGCAACCAATTTTTGGCAAATATCCGGGAAGTAGATGCGATCGTTCATGTGGTGCGCTGTTTTGAGGATGAGGATATTATCCATGTATCTGGCTCGGTGGATCCGGTGCGGGATATTGAAATTATTAACTTAGAGTTGATTTTGGCAGATTTGGCACAGATTGAGAAAAAAATTGATCGCACCCGCAAGTTAGCCCGTACCAGCAAAGATGCCCAAATCGAATTAACCGCCCTAGAAACCCTAGTGGCTCTACTAAACTTAGGCAAACCAGCCCGCCAAGCAAAACTGAGCGAAGAAGAGGAGTTGGCTGTCAAGGGTCTAGGTTTGCTCACTGCTAAACCGATTATTTATGCTGCCAATGTCAAAGAAGACGATCTGGCAACGGGCAATGAGTTTGTGGAACAAGTGCGGGCGATCGCCCAAGCCGAAGGAGCGCAGACAGCGATCGTCTCAGCCCAAGTAGAATCAGAACTGGTGGAGCTACCAGAAGAAGATAAGGCAGAATTCCTAGAATCTCTTGGGGTCACGGAAGGGGGCTTAAAAACCTTGATTCGTGCCACCTACGAACTCCTAGGGCTGCGTACCTACTTCACCTGTGGTCCTAAGGAAACTAGAGCATGGACAATTAAAGCCGGAATGCTTGCCCCCCAAGCTGCCGGGGTGATCCACTCAGACTTTGAACGGGGGTTTATTCGGGCTGAAACCGTTGCCTACAAGGACTTAGTTGCCTGTGGTTCCACTAACGGTGCCAAGGAAAAGGGCTTGATGCGGAGTGAGGGCAAAGAATACGTAGTCCAAGAAGCAGATGTCTTACTATTCCGTTTCAATGTCTAATTCGCTACTACTTTTCTACTGCCATTCGCCTTGCAAGGTAAATGCTGCCCAAAAGTAGGGAGCCATCCAAGGGCGCGATCGAAACATCTCTAATTGTGCTGCCCTCAAAGCCTCTGCTGGTCTGAGGTTTTGTTGCAGCATCTTTTCATAGAATTTGCCCATCAAATCAGCAGTTTGACTATCCGGTACAGCCCAAAGGCTAGTCACAACTCTCGGAGTTCCAGCATACATCAAGCCCCGTGTTAGACCAATCAATCCCTCACCTTGGACTACTTCCCCCAACCCAGTTTCACAGGCACTGAGGACTACTAAATCTGCATTGAAACTGAGGTTGAAAATATCCTCTAAGAGTAGATATCCATTGCTGCCCGCACCGTTGCGATCGATTAGGGACATGACGATGCCGGAGAGTTCTGGATTTTTCGTGTTGACAAAACCGTGGGTTGCCCAGTGGATAAAGCGATATTGGGAAAGTTGGTTACTCAAGGCATTGGCTCGGTTAGCTTGGAAATCAAACAGAGCCAAACTTTGATTCGGGGGAACTAGCCTGAGGATCGTCTCTGATTCTTGGCGAGTACCGGGGAGGCGGCTCCAGTCACCTCTAGCATTCCGGGCAGCCCTGTCTAAGTTCTGAGCAGCTAAGGGTAATTGACTAATATTAGATGCCGGATTAGATGCAGACCTAGATTCCTGACTCACTCGTTGATCATCAGTAGAAAAAACTGGATCAGCCAGAACTGCTAGGGTTTTGGGAGCAGGGGGGCGGTTTTGGGTTTCGTTGCGGATGGTTTGCAGAGTGGAGGCGGAAGGCAAGTAAACTACTTCGTTATTGACTAGGAGAGGCTGATATTGATTATTTTCGACTCTAGGATCGGGCAAGGCTCCAAATGGGATGAATTGCAAAGCTCCATCACCAATGATAACTATTCGTTTATTGCTCGTTTTCTCTAGAATCGGTTTTAAGAGAATATTGCTTAGTTCAGAAGTTGCGGAGAGGAAACTAGCACGGTTAGCGCGGGGGTTAGTTAATTGGGGGCGAACTTTTTGGTTAATCAGGTCTTCGATGATCTTGCCTGCTGGTAGTTGGTAGCTGGTCATTTCGGTTTTGCTGACTAGCCAAAGGTAGCTTTTGTCCTTGCCTAGGGAATAGGACAAAATAACTGTGTTGTCATCAAGGATTTGTTGCTGAATTTGTTCTAGGGTCAAAGGTTGGGGATATTTGAGGGCAGCGTATTTAGGGCTGGTGGTGCGGATTCTGGATTGCAGGTTGCGGTATTGAGATTGCAAGGTTTCTCTTTGTGCCTCTAGGGCAGCTATTTGCTCTTTGTTGGCGGAGGAGTTGGCAAGAAGTTCAATCCGGCGTTTATCAAGGTCGGTTAGTTGAGTTTGGATTTCCCGTTCCTGTTGCAAAAGCTGGGGATCAACTCCAGTGCGAATATCGGCTCTGGATTCGGTGAGGAGTTCAAGAAGAGTTCTAGCTTTGGATCGCTCGGTGACGTTGAAAGCTTGGCTGTTGTAGCCTTGGTTGGGGTTTTGCTGGTTCAACTCCATTAATACAGCAGTTTTCAGATGAATAAGCCACAGTGATTGAACCAGCCCAGCGCATCATCACTAGAAATACAGTCGTTGATAATTGTAGTTAGAGCTAGATCGAGTGCTTCATTAGTTCGAGCTTTAGCCGAACGAAGTAACTGTTTAAGC
>CALRPI020000110.1:0-13818 GCA_943370025.1 Phormidium lacuna HE10JO
GGCGCGGAGCGCCCGCAAAAACTTCCAAAACTCTGGATAGTTCGTTGTAGTGCGTAAGTCCTAACTTAAACAGAACTTAATTAGGTTTGAGAGTGGGTGGCTGTAGCCACCCACTCTCAAACTGCTGTAAATCCTTTTTAGGTGCTTGCTACCCCTTGGCGAAATACTCGACCGATAATCTCTTCTACTGGGGGATCGGTTACGGTTAGGTCAGCCACATTTATCTCTGCTAAAAGTTTTGATACCATTCCTGTTAGCTCCTCGCGCTTGACCAGAAACCGAATTTCTCGCCCGTTTACCGATTCGATTTCTCCGTAGGTCAGGCTGGCCAACTGCTCTGGGGTAATATCTTGTGCCAGTTCTATCTTGACTTCTCGGAAGGGGGAAAACCTTTGGATCAAATCATCTAGATTGCCATCGTAGATCAATAGTCCTTGATGGATTAGCAGCACTCGCTGACAGAGGGCAGTAATATCTGCCATGTAGTGGCTGGTCAAGAGGATCGTAGCTTGGTAGCGCTGATTGTATTCCTGCAAAAACTGCCGCACTGCTACTTGGGCGTTTACATCTAAACCGAGGGTTGGCTCATCGAGGAATAATATTTGTGGCTGGTGGAGGAGGGCTGCCATGAGTTCTACTTTCATGCGTTCGCCGAGGGAGAGTTTGCGGACGGGCTGGGTGAGTTGATTGGTTAGTCCGAGCATTTCTGTTAGCTCCCCCAAGCGCTGCTGAAACTGCCGATCGCTCAAGCCATAGACTGCCCCGTTGACCCGGAGGGAATCGATCGCCGGTAAATCCCAGATGAGCTGTTGTTTCTGCCCCATAACTAGAGTGATTTTCTGCAAAAAGCTATTGCGTCTCTGAAAAGGGATCGCATCGGCAACCTGCACGTAGCCTGAAGTGGGATGGACTAAGCCCGTCAGCATCTTCAAGGTGGTAGTTTTCCCGGCTCCATTTGCTCCCAAAAAACCTACAACTTCCCCCGGTTCGATCTGAAAAGAGATCGATCGGACTGCTTCAATATTTTGGTATTGCCGCTGAAAAAAGTGTTGCCAACTAGATTGCAAACCAGTATCTTTCACGGCAACTTTATAGCTTTTACTGAGATTCTCGACAACAATCATGGGCATAGGAATAAGCTTAGGCGGGATAATTTAATAGTTTGCTATGATATATTTTAAACTAGTGACATTGCTCCGAAACCCTAAAGGACTTAATTATAACCTGCTTAGCGGTTGCTATATTTCTAGGATTTGACCAAAGTTAGACTATACAACTATCAGGGTATTTTCAGTCTGCTATCTAGTATTGATTTTATATCATTAGAATCTCTTCAAGCTTTAGGGTTTATGCTACAAATACCATCACCTCATTACTCCTGTGTGAATTTTCTTGCTAGTCGCCTATTTTTTCTCTGTTCTAGTTTGATTTTGCTAGGGCAGGCATCTCCAGTCCGATCGCAGATCACCCCCAACGGGGCTGGCACTGTGGTTAATCCTCAGGGTAACCAGATCAACATTACTGGAGGAACCCAAGCTGGAGCAAACCTTTTCCATAGCTTCCGTGATTTCAATGTCAATTCATCTCAAGTTGCCAACTTTTTAAGCAATCCTCAGATTCAAAATATCCTCGCCAGAGTCAACGGTGGTAATCCTTCTTTGATTAATGGATTATTGCAAGTTACTGGGGGAAATTCTAATTTGTTTTTGATCAATCCGGCGGGAATAGTTTTTGGACAAGGGGCGAGCTTAAATGTGACTGCAAGTTTTACGGCAACTACAGCGAATCAAATTGGGTTTGGCAATAATTTATTTAATGCTGTTGGGGATAACAACTTTTCTGCCTTAACAGAGAATCCTGATAGTTTTCTCTTCACTACAAATCAATCTGGAAGTATTGTTAATGTCGGGAATTTAGCAGTAGGAAATAATCAAAATATTAGCCTGATCGCAGGAAATACGATTAATACAGGCAGATTAACTGCTCCCGGTGGCGAGATTCAGGTTTTGGCAGTACCGGGAACTAATCGAGTCAGATTATCCCAACCGGGACAGGTTTTAAGTTTAGAGATTGTGCCGCCTGTGGATGGGGTGCTGAGGGCGGTGGATTTACCAGCCTTACTTACAGGTACTGATTTACCGGGGATTCAGGTTAATTCAGCGGGACAAGTTCAGGTAGCAGGAACGAGTTTGCCGAATCAACAGGGGATAGCTGTGGCTTCGGGCAGGATTGATGTGAGTAGTTCTGCTGGTAACGGCGGAGTAATTCAGGTGATGGGTGATCGCGTCGCAGTTCTCAACTCCCGGATCAATGCCAATGGAGCTACTGGCGGCGGCACGGTACGATTAGGCGGAGAATATCTGGGAGGAAGAGATACGGGAATTGCTCCGGCTATGCGGTTTAATTCTCAGCGTACGTTGGTAGATAGAAATTCGCTGATCAGAGCCAATGCTACTGTCACCGGAGAAGGGGGCAGAATAATAGTATGGGCGGATCAGAATACCGGATATTTTGGCAGAATCACGGGACGAGGAGCAACGGGGCGGGGTGGATTTGTGGAAGTATCAGGCAGAGAGAATTTAGCTTTTGATGGGAGAGTGGAGCTACAGGGATTTAATGGTTTAGGTGGGACTTTGTTATTGGATCCAACAAATATTACGATCGTTGGTGGTACAAACGGTAGTCAAGCTGATGATGGTCAAGTAAATGTGGATGGAGCTATCTTGAGTAGTGATTTACCAGCAAATATGACTATTTCCGCAGGAGCTTTAGGTGCTATTCCCGCAGGTACGGCCATAGATATCACGGCTAGCGGCAATATTGCGATTAATACCAGCATTAATTTTATCGGCGGGGCAGGAGCAGCAGATGTGTCTTTTAGTGCCGCAACTATCACTTCCTCCGGCACTTTTACCATAAATACGAATGGTCGCAATCTAAATATAGTGGCTGATAGCACTAATATTCCGGATCTCACCCTGCGATCGTTCACTCCTTCCTTATCTGGTAATATCCAAATCACTGCCAACAATGGTGATCTGATCTTGGGAAATGTACAAACGGCAACTACCGCGACTCTTTCTGGTAATGCAGGATTGATTGACCTCCAAGCTTCCCAAGGAGATATCACTACTAAAATAGTTCTTGCTGGCGGTAGTACTGTGATGGGTCTCTATAGTGGCGGAGATATTAACCTTAATGCCCCCAATGGCAATATTACAGTTGATGGGGGAATTCGCTCTCGTGGGAGAGGTGTGGGTAATACTAGTGGTTCTATTAGTATTAATGCTGGGAATCTATTCCGGGTGATGGGTAGTCCTTCTGCTGCTTGTCCTGCTATTGCTGCCACTATCTGTAGTGCAGGATTAGGTGGTGCTAGTGATGGAGCTATAACTATTCGCCACGGTGGTGGAATAAATACGCCCTTCCTCGTTGGCAACTCAGCTATTAATGGTTCAGAGTCTATCATCAGTGCTGGGGTAGGCAGTACGATCGATTCTAGTACGATAATTACCATTCCCATCTCCACCCAAGGCCTTGTCCAAATTATTACAACTCCCCCCCCCGCCCCATCTCCACCTCCGATCCCATCACAAATATTACCCCTATTACGGAATCCTGCTCCGCCCCCAACTCCTGCCCCGGTTATTGTTGGCATACCTCCAGAGCCTATGCCTGTAGTCGAACCACCAACTCCTGCCCCATTTCCTAGTGCTGTAGTCACTCCCATAATCATCCCTAGCCCATCGCCTAGCCCCCTAACTAATCTCGTAGTTATTCCACCAAGCCCATCTCCTAGCCCCCTAGCTAGTCCCGTAGTTATCCCAAGCCCATCTCCTAGACCTAGTTCATCTCCTAGGCAGAGTCCTAGCACTCTTCTAGCAAATACCATATCCCTACAAACCACCCTTGCTGGTGTAACTACCAATGCTCAAACCCATCTGCAAAACTCGGAGTCTCCCCCAAGAACTTTTGCTCTGGTTACTAACCCCTCCGATACTGAAATATCAGCAAGGCTGGAGGGCTTAGAAAGTTCCTTCCAAAGTGAATTTCAACAATATCTAGGGATAATTCCCCAAGCATCTAATGACGATTCATCAAATTCAGGAAGCTCCGATCCCAGAGTAGCCCCATCAATCTTACGCCAGCAAGCAAATACCCAGTATAGTTTGCCAGAAACGCAAAATAAGCTGAACCGAATTACAGAGACAACTAAAGCTAAACCCGCCCTAGTTTATGTTTTCTTTGCTCCTCAAGATCGATCGAATAACTTTAATAGTGCTAGTTTAGCCGCGCAAACTAACCGTGTAGCCAATGACAACGACCCCCTAGAAGTCATTCTGATCACAGGCAAGGGAAGACCTGTGCGAGTTCAGTTTCCCAACACCACTCGTCGCCAAGTTTTAGAAGTAGCCAACGAGTTTCGATCGGAAGTAACTAATTTTCGCAGCTCACGAGGCTTTCTAATTCCTGCTAAACAGATGTATCGGTGGATTCTTGATGCCTTAGAAGCAGAACTGCAAGAACAGGGGATTGATAATTTAGTATTTTTGATGGATGCTGGATTGCGATCGATCCCCCTCGCCGCCATCCATGATGGTCAGGGATTTATCGTCGAACGCTACAGTGTGGGATTAATGCCTTCTCTGAATCTCACCGAACCTACTTATAATTCCCTCGAAGGTTCCCAAATTTTGGCTATGGGAGCGACTACTTTTACTAGTTCAGGCTTAAGCCCTTTACCTGCTGTATCTATAGAGTTAGACACGATCGCTGACCTTTGGCAAGGTTCAGAATTCTTGAACGATCGCTTTACCTTATTTAACCTGATCCAGCAAAGGCAAAATCGCCCCTTCCGGATGATCCATTTAGCTACCCATGCCGTCTTCAGTCCGGGCGATCGCTCAAAGTCCTACATTCAACTCTGGGATCGCAGACTCACCCTAGACCAACTAGACCAGCTTAATTGGGGAAATCCCCCGGTAGATTTATTAGTACTTAGTGCCTGTCAAACAGCCTTGGGTGATTATGATGCGGAATTGGGTTTTGCAGGTTTGGCGGTCAATGCCGGAGTTCGGTCTGCTTTGGCAAGTTTATGGCAAGTGAATGATGCGGCAACATTAGGATTAATGACGAAGTTCTATCAGCAGTTACAGGTGACTACAACTAAAGCTGATGCTTTACGTCAAGCACAGTTAGCGATGATTAAGGGAGAGGTGCGTTTAGAAAATGGCACTTTGGTGACAGCTAACGGGGTGATTCCTTTGAATGAGGAGTTGAGGCAGTTGAGTAATATCAAGCTGACCCATCCCTACTATTGGAGTGCCTTTACTTTGGTGGGTAATCCTTGGTAAATGAAGCAGAAAAACTAGCCTAATCTTTACTTGCTGCCCGGATATTATCTCTCTCAGTGGTTATACTAAATAAGTCAAGAATCAATGTATAAGCCTTATACACCTAATGTTGAACAGCCAGTCGAGATTGCTCCACAACACTAAAGCGAGATTGCTCCATAACGCTAACGCGATCGCTAAACTCTCTTTCGGGTCAATTCTTGCCCTTGCTGTTATAAATCCTGTGCGATCACAGATCACTCCCAATGGTGCTGGAACGATCGTTAATTCCCAAGGCAGTCAAATCAATATCACTGGTGGAACCCAAGCCGGAGCTAACCTCTTCCATAGCTTCCGGGATTTTAATGTTAATTCATCTCAAATTGCCAACTTTCTCAGCAATCCCCAAACTCAAAATATCCTGGCTCGGATCAACGGTGGAAATCCTTCGATGATCAATGGTTTATTGCAAGTCACGGGAGGAAATTCTAATTTATTCTTGATGAATCCCGCTGGGATAGTTTTTGGACAGGGGGCAAGTTTAAATATCCCAGCCAGTTTTACGGCAACAACAGCGAATCAAATTGGTTTTGGGAATAATTTATTTAATGCTTTTGGAGATAATAACTTCTCAGCTTTAATCGGCAATCCTGATAGTTTTCTCTTCACAACAACTCAGGCGGGAAGTATTGTTAATGCAGGGAATTTAGCAGTAGGAAGTGGTCAGAATATTAGTTTGATTGCGGGAAATACCATCAATACTGGTAGATTAACCGCTCCGGGTGGAGAGATTCAGGTTTTGGCAGTGCCGGGAACGAACAGAGTGAGGTTATCTCAGCCGGGGCAGGTGTTGAGTTTGGAGATTGTGCCGCCTGTGGATGGGGTGCTGAGGGCTGTGGATTTACCAGCATTGCTGACGGGTAGTGATTTGCCGGGGATTCAAATTAATCCCTTGGGGCAGGTGCAAGTAGCTGGGACGAGTTTACCGAATCAGCAGGGGATAGCTGTAGCATCGGGCAGAATTGATGTCAGTAGTGCTACGGGGAATGGGGGAGTAGTTCAGGTGATGGGGAATAGGGTAGCGGCGCTTGATGCTCGGATTAATGCTAATGGAGCTATGGGTGGGGGAATAGTTCGTCTAGGGGGAGAATATCTAGGGGGAAGAGATACGGGAATTGCTCCAGCTTTGAGGTTTAATTCTCAGAGAACTTTGGTAGATAGAAATTCGCTGATCAGAGCCAATGCCACTGTTAGCGGAGAAGGGGGCAGAGTCATAGTTTGGGCAGATCAGAATACCGGATATTTTGGCAGAATCACGGGACGAGGAGCAACGGGGCGGGGTGGATTTGTGGAGGTTTCGGGCAGAGAGAATTTAGCCTTTGATGGGCGGGTGGAATTGCCGGGATTTAATGGTTTGGGTGGAACTTTGTTGCTCGATCCTCTAAATGTGATTATTGGCACAGTCGGAACTGACGATGCTCAAATCACTGGAGATGGAATCATTGGAGCTGATGAAGCCCCCGGAGCAACATGGTTTATTTCCACAGCAGCATTAAGTAGTATTGCTGCTGGAACGGCTATCAACATCACCGCAACCGGGAATATTGACTTGCAATCTGATGTTAATCTTGCTCCCGGAACAGGGGAAGTATTTTTGAATGCCTCAAGTATTATTGCTTCAATAGTTCCAGTTACTCTGAATACATTTGGTCGCAATGTAACCTTAACTGCCAATATCATAGATGCAACTAATTTATCTATTAATACGGTACAAACTGGTACCATTTCTGGAGCTATTCAGGCTACTGCCAGTAATGGAAATTTAAGACTAGGCTCTTTATTTACCAACAATACTTCGATTAATGGAGGAGCTATTACCCTCAATGCTCCTTTAGGATCCATTACAACTGGAAGTATGAATAGTTCCAGCTCAATTGATGGTAACGGCGGAGGTATTAATTTAACTTCTCAAGGAGGCATCACCGCTGGAAATATTAATAGCTCTGGCAATCAAGGTAATGGTGGATTATTGAATTTCGCCACTCAAGGAAATATTGCCACCGGAAGTATCATCACCAGAGCTGGTGATGAAGGTAATGCTGGCTCTATCAACTTCAATGCCATTCAAGGAGCTATTACAACTGGAGATATTGATAGTTCTGGAAATGAGGGCAATGGTGGATTTCTAGACTTTGCTGCCCAAGGAAATATTGCAACTGGAAGTATTATCGCTAGCACTAATGAAGGTAATGCTGGCTCTATCAACTTCAACTCTGCTCAAGGAAATATTACCACTGGAACTGTGGTTGCAAATAGTGCCACTGGTAGCAATGGAACTGTCGCTCTGACTGCTCCTAATGGCACTGTCAATAGTCTGACAACTCCCCCAGCAACTCCTCCAGAAACTCCCGCAGAAAATTTATTTGATAATCCCCGTGCTACTCCTAGCCCATCCCCAACTGCTACCCTAAATCCCCTTTCTACTCCTAGACCATCCCCCGGTGTTTTCCCAAATTCTCCTCTAACTTTCTCCCCAACTTCAACTGTGCCCCAAACCCTGCTTCAGCCCCTGCGGAGTATCCTAGCAGAGTTTAATAATAATTCTCCTACTGAGTCTGGTAGTTCTATTAGTGAGTTTGGCAATGCTCCTAATGAGATCAACTTTAGTCCTCAAACCCCTCGTCAGATATCAGAATCTCTATCGGGAAAGTTGGCTTTAGTTACCAATCTTACTAATGCAGAAGTTTCCCCAAGGCTTAGTAGCTTAGATCAATCTTTTCAAGCCGACTTCCAACAATACTTAGGTATAAATTCTCCATCAAATCCTCCTAGGAGTTTAGAAGAAACTCAAGTTATCCTTAATCAGATTACGGAAAATATTAAAGTCAAACCAGCTTTAATCTATATTTCTTTTGTTCCTCAAGGTAGTGCAAATAGGTTCAATAATGATGGTTTGGCAACCCCAAATAATCATGTTGCTAGAGATAATGACATCCTAGAAATAATTTTAATTACAGGAATGGGACAACCTGTACGAGTTACTTCGTCTGGAGCTATGCGCAATCAGATACTAGACCTAGTTAATAATTTCCGTTCTGAAGTGACTAACTTCCGTAGCTCTCGTGGGTTTCTCACTCCGGCTCAACGATTGTATGAATTACTCCTTGCTCCTTTGGAAGAGGAGCTAAAAAAGCGGGGCATTGATAATTTAATATTTCTCACAGATGCAGGATTGCGATCGATCCCCTTGGCAGCTATGCACGATGGCAATGGTTTTATTGTGGAGCGTTATAGCATAGGATTGATCCCTTCTCTCAACCTTACGCCTCTTGATCACCTATCCCTCAAAGGATCCCAAGTCTTGGCAATGGGAGCCACTACCTTTACTAGTTCAGGTTTAAGTCCTTTGCCAGCCGTATCCTTAGAAGTAAATACAGTCAGTCAACTGTGGCAAGGTTTAGGGTTTTTGAACGATCGCTTTACTTTGAATAACCTACTCCAGCAAAGACAAACTACCCCATTTCGGATTGTTCATCTGGCAACTCATGGGCTATTCAATCCGGGCGATCGATCTAAATCTTACATTCAACTATGGGATCAGCGGCTTGGCTTAGATCAGTTAGAGCAGCTTAATTGGAACAATCCTCCTGTGGATTTATTAGTCCTCAGTGCTTGTCAAACTGCTTTGGGCGATAAGGAAGCAGAATTGGGTTTTGCTGGGTTAGCTATTAATGCTGGAGTTAGGTCTGCTTTGGCGAGTTTATGGCAAGTAAATGATCTGGCAACCTTTGGCTTGATGACCAAGTTCTACCAACAGTTACAGTTGCAGCCTACTAAGTCTGAGGCATTACGACAAGCACAGTTGGCAATGATTCGAGGAGAGGTTCGGTTTGAGAATGGCAACTTGGTGACAGCAAACGGAGTGATTCCTTTAACCGAGGAATTAAGGAATTTAAGAAATTCCAGTCTGACTCATCCTTACTATTGGAGTGCTTTCACAATGGTGGGTAATCCTTGGTGATAGGAAATTAATTTCAGTTCGGGATAAGAAACACCTCTGATCTCATTTTGCGAAAACTAGAACCATTATCGATGGCTGAGCGAAGTCGAATTTATACTGAGCGAAGCCGAAGTAGCCAAAACCCCAACAGTATCTTCTGCTTCGTACGCCGTCCCTTCGACTTCGCTCAGGGAACTTTTCTAGGCTTAGGGTCGACGCTTTTGCTCAAGCTGAACTCTCGTTAGTCAAGGATTTTCGCATCACGGCGATCGGGGCAGGACATCCTAGCCATATTTCCAGAGCGGCGGCTCCCTGCTGCACCAACATTTCTAGACCATTGAAGATCATGGCTCCTTTTTGCTCTGCTTGTTGGAGAAAGAGGGTTTTGGTTGGATTGTAGATCAGGTCGTAGGCGATCGCTCCCATTTTTAATTTCTCCATCACCGATAACTCTACGGGAGAAATATGCATATCTGGCGTTGTGCCGATCGGCGTGGTATTCACAACCAAATCCGCATGGGGGAATAGATTCGCTAACTGGTGCCAAGGATGAATCGACACTAGACCGGGAAAAGCTGTCCAGCTTTGATGGAAATCTTGTAACTTTTCTGGATTGCGCCCCACCACATGAATTTGCTTACATCCCAACTGCTGGCAGCCCACCACCACCGCCCGTGCTGCTCCCCCATAACCCAGAACTAATACTTCAGTTCCCCGCCAATCCCGTAGGTCTTGCAGGGGAGCAATAAAACCTTGAACATCGGTATTCGTCCCCGCCCAACCTTGGGGGGTTTGATAGACCGTGTTTACTGCCCCTACTAGTTGCGCTGTGGGAGAAACTTCCGCAAGCAGGGGGATAATTGCCTGCTTGTGAGGGATAGTGATATTAAAACCTTGGAGATTAATTGCCCGAAAACCTTCGATCGCTATAGATAAATCATCTGGTTTGACCCGAAAAGGCAGGTAAATATAATCCAGACCTAGATGAGCGATCGCCGCATTGTGCATCACCGGAGAGAGGGAATGGGCGATCGGATCACCAATTACCCCCAATAACTTAGTTTTACCTGTAATTTGCATGGTCTAATTTATGGGAGATTTATAGGGTTTTAACTGTAGGCATTATATTTATCAATCTTGACTTTTACAGACTTTTGCCTATACCATATTCCAAAGTTTGAATAATACGCCGGAAAGTTTTTTTTGAACGACACTGTAAGGCTTACAGTTCATGAGTTTAGCTATTTTTCAAAGCCAACACTACTCCTAACTTTGAAAAAAGATTCCACCAACGACAGAATATCGGTTTAATCCTCAAAATTTGCTCAAATTCTGTCTGGGCTATTATCACAAACACAATTTATTGCAAGGAGTAAATTCATGCCTAATGAAGGATGGAATATAGGTTATTATCTCACTGGTACTGACTTATCGGAAGGTATTAGGGGCAATATTAGCCAAATAGAGCGTGCATTACCAACAACCAAAGATACTGAAGTATTTGTACTTTGGGATCAAGCAAAAAATGCAACAGCGGATGGAAAAACCAGCTTCTCTTATCCAAGTGGAGGAGGTCAACAACCAGCATGGAATACTACGGGAATAGCTAAGTTAAGCAGCAATCCTTCTAGCTCAGATATCGTCCAAACCTTTTTTAATGGGATTGATGCAACGGTGAAGAAAAACTCCGGCACATTTCCAGTCTTCAGTGAATTTCTTGATGATAAAAATAAAACACTCGCCAAAAAGAACCAAAATGCTTTATTTTTTGGTAGTCATGGTGCTGGAATTTTAGGCGGATTTAATACTGCTGATACCCTTTACAGTACAGTTACAGTGAATGCCAATCTAGATATTAAAGGACTGAAACCTCTCTTAGATGCTAGGTTGTCAACAACTAAGTACGACATAATTGCTTTTGATGAATGCCTGATGGGGGCGATCGAAGTTGCCTACGAACTTAGAGGTCGTACTGATTTTGTAGTTGCTTCTCAAGAGGTGGTGCCGGGCAATGGCAACAATTATATCAACGCTTTTAAGGGAATATCCAACGCTACGACACCTTCGGCTTTTGCAACTCAGCTTGTAAATGCCTATACAGGTGAATATTCTAAGGAGAAGAGGAATACTCTATCGGCGATCGAATTAAGTAAGCTGTCTGCCTTGGCGGCTGCTCTGAAATCCTTTAGTGATGAGTGTGTAAAAATTACCGACTCCAGCCAGTGGACTAGTATTGGGACTGCTGCTCGGAATAGTACTAATTACAAGTACGAGTACATGCACGATCTGGGACAATTTCTCAAGAACATTACGAAGATTCCCACCTTGCCCACTGCTGTCATTGATGCAGCAAAGGCTGCTATAGATGCTCTGGGAAAATCTGTCATTGCCAAAACTACAGGAGATCCGGGAACTAAAGCCCTTAGTAGTGATGGTCTGACAATTATTTTGCCAGCCACAACCCAGGAGTTGAAGGAAGTATTTGAGGGTGGGGATCAAAATACCTTTCTTGCTAAATATAGAGAGGAAGCACCTGAGTTTATGGCTGCTACTAACTGGGATAAATTTCTGAGTGCTTTCTTGGAGAAAGCTAATATCACAAATGCAGACACCCCCACCTCCACCAAGATCACTCAACCCGATGCTGGGTCGAGAAGTATCAGCAAAAGTAGTGTGAGCAATGCTTCTAGTGGAAATAGCACTTCAGCCTCCTCGTTTCTATCGGTAAATGAGGAATTGATATCTCTGACAGATGATGCTACAAATTTGGCAGTACAGGAATACTCCCTTGCATCTTTATCAGGGCTTCTATCTAGTGAGCTTTCTTTTCAGCTTAATCCGGGCTACGGCAGTGAAGGAAAAGTTAGCTTAGTGCTAGTGCGGCGGACTGAAGGGACGGCTGATCAAATTCTTGCCAGTATTAGTGGCAATCCTACTACTAGCTTAGAGTTAAAGCTGCCGACGGGAATAGCGATCGATGACAACACCCTACTCCAAGTTGTGACAGAAAACGAACTAATTAACTACGATCTGAAATTTACCCTTGCCTCCGGTATTCCGTTCTTGTCCACCAGTGGCTCAAACCCAAGTACAGCTATTGCTATAGATTCAGATGTTTTTTCTAGTGGGAATTTCCTCACCAGCCAAACACCAGAAAAATGGTTTAAATTCACAACTGCACGGACTGTTTCGGAAATTCCTGAAGATATTAATCTTTATTCAACTGGTGAGAACAGTTATTTTAATTTAGATATTTATGCCACTAATCCTGATGGTTCTCTGTTTGCTGAACCCATAACTGATTCCTCTGGGACTGAAAATATCGGCATCACATTCCAGCCAAATAGCGATAGTATCTACTACATAAAAGTAAGTTCCAAGACTGCTGACTTGCAAACAAGTAATTTAGATTTCTCCCTAATTAGTTCACAATCACCGACTGGGGATGGTCTGCCCACAATTTCTGGTTTGACCCCAGAAGACAAAGAGGGAGGGGATGGCCTAGTTAATAATTCTGCTAGTCTGGCAAATATATCCGCTTTCATTTCCTTGAAGAATGATAATATTTCTGACTATGGTTATTACGATCCTCGGAATCCTGCAACCCTTTATAGCTGGAAAACCGGAGCATTATCACCGAGTGCTACAGGGGCGATCGATAGTGAAATAGCTTATCAGGCTTCTAATTCCGCTAATGTCAAAGATTTTTACAGTATTTTTTCAACAACAGAAGCTAAATCTGTGGGTTCTTCTACAGTGATTAATGCTTCTGTTAAGGGGCTGCAAAGTTTTGGTATCTATGCCACCCAAAAAGATGGGACGATTTTACGGAGTCAGGATGCCAATGGTTCCATTACTAATGTGGGCAATAATACCTTAGCTACCCTAGGGGATAGTCTAGAAGTTTCCATCAGTAGCGGGATATTTCAAACCAATGTTCCTACAAGTACTAAGTCAAAAATTGATCTGCAAGTTGCCAATATTGGTGCCTATACCAAGGAACTTTTGACCTATCAAGTTGATGGGATCACCGGGGGCTTGGTTGTCAATGGTCGATATATCGATCCTACTGATAAAGACTACGCTAGGTACGCTGTGGAACGGGCATCAAGTGATACAAATAAGAGCTTTGTTGGTTCATTTGCTTCTACTAACACCAGTTGGGAACTAGAGGGTGAGAAGTTGTATGGAACTATAATATTAACCAATACAGATGCAGCGTCTTTCCTGGCTAATAACCCCATGAACCAGCAAAATCAAGCTAACCAAAATGCTTGGTTCAGTCTTGGTTCAGCTAATCCAGATGGTCTGAGTCACTTTACTTCCCTTGGAAATAATACCTATGGTTTTGAGGATACTTGGGGCGGTGGCAGTAAGGACTTTAATGATCTGGTTTTCAATATGTCTAGTAGTCAAGTCAATTTGGTTTAAGATAACCTTACAGGACTTACGCATGTGGACGTTTTTGCGGGCGCTTCGCGCCCG
>CALRPI020000111.1:0-13515 GCA_943370025.1 Phormidium lacuna HE10JO
AACATGTTCACCGCAAGTTGAAGGTCTTTCGGATTCTGTCCGAGCGTTATCGCAATCGTCGCAAGCGTTTTGGCTTACGCTTCAATTTGATTGCGGCTATCCTTAACTTTGAGCTTGCTTCCGCATCTTGATTCACGCAAGAGGTCTATTCTTCATGATGATTGTCATTTTCATGATCGTTGTCATCTTCATGATCTTCACGATCTTCTCCTTGCTCGTCACGACTAGCGATTAAAATTGTTTGAGCGGGACGAAGATTACTTATAGATACACTTGGAGTAACAAGCTGGTTAACAATATGATCACTTGCAGAAGCGATCGCAATACCCGATATAGAAGCCAAAATATAAGATCCCATCCCAAGCAAAATTTTAGTTGTTGTTTTCATCTAAATCCTTAAGTTAAGTGATTAACTATTACCTTTTCATAAAAAAGTAAAGAACTGGGAAATATATAAAAACATAAATTAAATTCTGCTAACTAGCGATAAAAATATTTTGAAATCTAGAGTAAGTAGATTTACGGAAGTAGTACAAGAAAAATTTTCGGTCATCTTTCCGAGTTCCTTACTTTTCCTAGCTACAGTCAAGATATGCAAGATACACAAGTTATTTATATAAAAAAACTCATTTAACTTGTCACTCGCAAAATCTGATAAACAGCAAAGCTATAGGAGACTTAATAAATGGCTAACATTAACTTTCGGAAATATCATCGTCAAATCGCCCCAATTATTTTTATTCCTTTATTACTAACTGCTCTCACAGGAGTTATCTATCGAGTAGCAGAAAGTTGGTTCGGCATCGAAGGTGATGTTGTAGAAATTTTCTTAGATATTCACCAAGGAAACTATCTAGGAAAGCAACTTAGACCATTTTATGTACTTTTCCTAGCCCTAGGAGTGATTGGAATTATAGTTAGTGGTGTAATCATGACTAAATTACTTGCTAACCGTCCTGAAAGACCAAATGCGAAACTTGATTTTCGGAAAGTTCATCGCCTATCTGCACCGATGATTTTTCTACCTTTAGCAGTTAGTACAGTCACGGGTTTAATCTATCGGATTGGCAGAAGTTGGTTTGGAATGTCAAAAGAGGTGGGGAATGTTCTCTTGAGTATCCATGAAGGAAGATTTCTAGGAGAATTTCTAACCCCAGTCTATGTGCTTTTTGTGGGTTTGGGTGCAGTATTATTACTAGTTACCGGGATTAATATGACTGGCATATTTCGCAAGAAACGGCAGCCGAAAATAGAAGATAATAGCTAAAATTAATCATTTCTGATAGTGTCTTGTCTGACATTATTCTATATTCTTTAATATTAACAGTCTTAACTATTTCTCCAAATTTTGTTGCATTTCTGCCCCTATTGCATGAATAACTGAATCTGAACTTTGGAGTAATTTATCTGATACATTTTGCTGATCAATTTCACTGCGATTTTGACTTAGTTTATACTTACCTTCTAATTTAGTTACAATCATTTCAAAGCCCACAATACCTTTCATCATTCCTTCCCGGTATCCCTGAGATAAACTTTCCCATTGGGATTTATACTCAGCTTCATAGGTATCTACCATTTCAGTGATCATCTGATCCATTGAATCTGGTGCATCATGAAATGTAATAGTTTTAGGAACACCATAAGCATGGACAGCAATGTAGTTCCAAGTAGGAACATTTTCAGGGTTTTCATAGGAACTGGGAGAAATATAAGCGTGCGCTCCCGTAAAAATAGCAAGAGATTCAGCCGACGTAAATGCTTGCCCTTGGGGATTTTGTTTTGCTAGATGACCGATTAATTTAATTACATCATCTTTTACTATTGTTACTAAAGGGATATGAGAAGCAAAAGGAACTCCATCTAATATTGAAACCAAGGTAGCAAAACTATTAGCTTGCATAAAAGAAACTAGTTTATCTACATTATCTTCTTGGAAAGCTTTTGGTCTGTACATAAAAACTTAAATTATTTCTGAGTAGATTTAATATAATAATTACTGGATAAGATGGAGTTTTATCTTCCAGAATTTAGGAGTGGAGCATACATCATTAAAGCGAGATTTTCTGTAATAAACTCTTCTTTAATTAGCTCATTTGTAGTTGGGCTACGTACTTGACGAATAAGCTGATTTTGACGTAGGTATTGTCCAGCGATCGGCCCACTAATTAGATGATTTTTCTCCAAGATTTCATATTTATAAATATTTTCTGTGTCAGCACGAATTTCTCCTCGTAGATGCTCATCGGTTAGCCATAAGCAAAGCTGATATTTATGGGATGTTTTATTCTCAATTTGCATATCAATATAGTTATAGGATACGGTTGCCCCACTCCCAAAGGGTAGCGTCCGATTCACATCAGGGAAAACATCATAGCTATGTCGCCAACGTTCTTTGATGGATAGGGGAGAGTGCAAAGTCATCCAATAAATTAAGTTTGCCAATTGACATACTCCGCCCCCATAGCCTGCTTTGACTTTGCCATTATCTAAGGTCATCCCCAATTCAAATCCTCTTTTTTTTGTGGGATTACCTACTAAATACCAAAAAGAAAAAACTTCTCCGGGCTGAATTACTAAGCCATTGATGGGAGCGATCGCTAAACGTAAGTTGATGACTTTATTATGCTGCAACCACATTTCCACATCTTTTAACTGGCGGAGCAAAATAGATTGATGGGTAAAGATTTGTACAGGTAAAGGTTCGGGAATGCGCTGGGTAGCAAATTTTGTCTTAGAGGCATACCACTCCCATCGACGCTTGAGAATATAGAAATATCGTCCTAGGTATAATCTCAATTTACTGCGTTTTATGGGTAGTTGAAAGTTATGGCTTTGCATAGGATGTAAGTTGTTGAAATAATCTTTCTACCTTACTTAAATCTTTATTTCCCGGTGCTAACTCTACGCCACTAGAAAGATCGATGCCATCGGGATTAACTTTACCTAAAGCTTCCAGAATATTGTCGGGATTCAATCCTCCAGCTAATAACCAAGGGCATTGGGGAGTAAAATCCTCCAACATTGACCAATCTAGAGTGTGTCCCGTGCCACCCAGGAGTTGGGGATGGTAGGCATCGAGCAAGAAAGTGTCAACTATGGTTGCATAGTTAATTGTATTTGCTAGATCCTGAGAATTTCTAATTCGTAAGGCTTTAATTAGTTCCACTGCTGGTAACTGCTGCTGTAATTCTCTACAGTAGTCTGGGGTTTCTTTCCCGTGGAGTTGGACACCACTTAGACCAGTCGATCGCACAATCTCCCCAATTTCTTCAAGGCTAGAGTCAACAAATACGCCAATTGTCTCCACCGGGGTTGGCAAGTGGGGGATAATGGAAGCTAGTTGGGTGGGTGAAATATAGCGAGGAGAACTGGGGACAAGAATAAATCCCAACGCCGTGGCTCCGAGGCTGGCGATCGCTCTTCCCTGTTCCAAATTAGTAATTCCACAAATCTTGACTCGCAAATCCATCCCTCCTAACTTTTATATTTCAGTTATAAATTTTATATTTCTCCTGCCGATCCCCCCTGCCCCCCTTAAAAAGGAGGGAAATCCTCAAGTTTAGCTCTTCTAAATTCCCTGTACCTCCCCTTACCTCCCAGTACCTCCTTTACCTCCTTTACCTCATCCCCCCTTCCCCCTTATGCCTCCCCTGATTGAATCCCAAGTCCATAATTCCCTCCGGGCTTACCTGCGTCAACAGGGTGATTATAGTTGGCATCACCACTTGACTATGGCTCGGTTGGTGGCACGGGCTTTGCGGTTGGGGCGATCGGCTCTCATGCAAACCAGTGCCTCAACTAGCGTCTATGCCATTAGTTACTTGACTCCAGCCCTGCTCTGGCAAAGCGCGGTAGTTCTGGTAATTCCATCCCTATGGCACGAAATTTTGGTAGAAAAACTAATTCCCCAGCTCCAGATTGCCTTAGGAACTAATCGGGAAATCGTTGTCGGTAAGCACTTCCCCTATGAAGAGTTTACAGGAATATTAATTATTACTCCCCAAGATTGGTTGGGCGATCGCTTTAGCTTTGGGTCGCAAAATCGCTTTGGTCTTGAATCACAAAATAGTCTTGAAGTTGGTTTACAAGCTGCGGGAGAACCGACTAATTCACCTGCTAACTTACCTCTGGGGATTCCTACTTTAATCGATGGAGCGGACGATCTAGAAATTTGGGCGAGAGAACAACTAACCCAGACCATGCTACCGGGGGCATGGGATCAATTAATTGCTACCTATCCCCAAGAAATAGAAGTGATTCGAGATACCAAGATTCAGCTAACTAAGGGTTTTTTTGATCGTCCCCCCAATCCCTACGGTTGTTGTTTGCTAAATACTTCAGAACAAGAATTAATCCAGCAGCTAACATCTAAACTTGATTTGCCAGCTACTTCTTTAGGTCAGGTGTCGCAGCAACCGGGACAGATTCTCTGGGCAGAGGTCGATCGCCAGCAGGGTTATTTTACTCTCCATAGCACCCCGGCAGAAGTTGCCTCTAGCTTAAGCCAAGTCTGGCAGATGCAGCCTGTCGTATTCATGGGCAGGGCAATGGATTTGGAGGTGGAAGCGACCATCTATCGGCAAAATGTCGGTTTGGGGGGCTTAACTTGCCTGAAGTTTCCCCCAGACCTCCAGAGTGAAATGATTCAGCTCTACCTGCCGGATAAATTACCCCTCCCCAATACGCCCCAATTCCAACCTGCCCTAGAACGACAGGTGATGGAGCTACTAACCATTAGCCGAGGGGATACAGGATTAGTCGTGATTCTAGTGGAAGATAGTCCTCTGAAGCAGCAGATAGCAGCGGTGATGGCGGGGGAATTTGGTTCTAGGGTGGAGATGGAAACGATTTCTAATAATCCTGCCCCCATTTTGGTAACGGGTTGGCAGTTTTGGCGACAATCTAGCCACAAATTACCCCCTCCCAAGCTCTTAATCATTGCCACCTTACCGATTCCTTCCCTAGAAAATCCCCTAGTAGCCGGCCAAGTTGCTTACTACAAACAGCAACGGATCGATTGGTTTCGTTTTTATCTTTTGCCCACGGCTTTACGGGAATTGCAGAGGGCGATCGCTCCGGTTCGCCTCACCCAAGGCATCGTCGCCATGCTAGATAGCCGAGTCAACCATCGCAGCTATGGGCAGCAAGTCCTCACCGCCCTCAGTCCTTTTGCCAAGATCAACTACCTCGATCCTCGTTTCTGGGAATTATTATCTTAGGGCAAATTGAGATTAATCTCGAATTATTCAGAAATAGGGGAAAAGCAAAAATCCCTACTGTGGAGCAGGGAGGGAGGGGATTCTACCACAATGCCGTTTTACCTCAGTTTATGACCTGGAAAAACCAGGTGGGCGCTACTGTATCTCGCTTAGGTTTCCGAGTACTGGCTCGGTCTACGGCTGCAAAACAATCTTGAGTTCCCTTTTAAAAACCAACATAGATCAAAAAACAGTATTGGCAGTCACCAACATCGCAGTAGAATCTTTTTTAAGTATAGAGCAATCTCAAAGGATTTTCTAGAGTTTGGGAAATTGCTTGAATTAAGGTGGCATTAAAAAAAAGTAAAGGTGTCTCTCATGCTATGGGGGACTTACTACGGGATTATCAATTAGGAGCAGAGAGAGTGAAAGATAAGTTTTTGGAATGGCTAAATTTGTTTTTAGTGGCGGATGTGTTTTTGGTGTTGTTGAGTTTCTTTTGGTTAGCGATCGCTGTCGTTGGCAATTCCCTGCAAATTCCCCTAGGTTTGGAACTGTGGTACAAACTTTGGAATCCAGTTTTCACTCCTGCGATCGGTATCCTCATGGGCGGAGCAATTTTGAGCGGAATTATTAGCCAGATCAAGAAAAAGCTGGGGGAACAGAAGTAGCTTCATAAAACTTTACATAACTGGGATCATTCTAGAGCTATGCTTCATCATTCTTTGCTGAGGATGATTGGGAGATTTTCTTAAGTTGCTGATATCATGGAAACCTCAGTATTTATTCAACCCCTATTAACTATTTATTCCGGGCTGATTCCTAAAGGAATTGTAAATTTAAAGCCCTGCAAATCCCCTAGCTAAGTTTCCCAGCCAGATTTCCCAGTCAAATTTCCCCGTTTTACCTAAACCGCAAGCCATGCCTAAGAAAATCCGTTCGACTTTTGCAGGAAGCAAAAGACCAAGTTCTGCTGCCAGAAATAGATACGATCGCCCTGATAGTTTTGATAGCTTCGATCGTCCTGAGCGTTCAGAACGCTCTGAAAGTTTTGATCGCCCTGAGCGTGGCCAAGCCGATCGATTTAGTGATCGCCCCGCCCGGACAATTGATGCTCCCCGCAAGAGTGGCAGCAAATTTGCCAAACCTCGCTACCAAGAAGGCGGCGGTGATTTCTATCCCAAAAAATCTAGGGGAGAAGAAAGCGATTTTGTCCCCCGCCGCTCCGAGCAAGATTTTGCCCCTAGAGGTGCTAGACCCAAATATCCCGCCCCCGGTAGCCGTCCCCCCAAAGCGAAACACCGTCAGGATCGGGATGCTGCGGCTCCTAATTCGCCGTCTACTTATCGCGATCGAGAAAAACCCCGGTGGAATGACGACCGTGATGACTTTGCCCCTAGAAGTGGCAAGGATTTCTCGGAAGATAGAACCTCTTATCCTAAGCGGGAAGGCAAGTATGCTGATCGCCAACCCAAAGCTTATGGGGACGATCGAGAATTTGCTCCCCGGCGGAGTTCTGTTGGCTCTCCAGTTAAGAAGCATCAGGCAAATAGAGATGAGAGAGGCGATCGGCAAGATTCCTTTTCTGCTAGACCATCAAAATTTAATCCCAGAGAAACATCTAATTTCTCCTCAGAACCTCCCTCTTACCAAAGTCGTCCCGGTCGAGCTGGAAAAAACATTCCTGCTCCTATTAGAAATAATGATGAATTTAGACCCAAAGTTGCTCAAGATGTGGCAGAGCAGGATGCTGATTACTCCCTAGATGCAGCTAGCCTAGAAATTGCCAAGACCCATAGTCCCGATGCTTTTCTCTATCCAGAAGCATCACCTGATGCAGACTTCCCAGCGGAAGACGATTTGATCTATGGTCGTCATCCCGTCCTCACTGCCCTAGAAAACCAACGGCAGCTCAACCGGATTTGGGTTGTCCCCCAACTCCGCCATGACCCCCGGTTTTACACCCTCCTACAGCAGGCAAAAGCCGAAGGAGCTGTAATTAATGAAGTGGAACCCCGCCGCCTCAGCCAAATTACCGATGGGGCAAACCACCAAGGCATCGCCGCCCAAGTAGCCGCCTACGATTACCTAGAGCTAGAGGATCTGATTATCAAGGCTAAAGCAGCCAGCAGTGAGCCTATTCTCCTGATTGCCGAAGGCATCACCGATCCCCATAACCTTGGCTCCATGATCCGGACAGCAGAAGCAATGGGAGTTCAGGGGATTATTATTCCCCAGCGCCGGGCAGTGGGAGTTACAGCAGCAGTGCGCAAAGTTGCAGCGGGAGCTTTGGAGTTTCTGCCCGTAGCTAGGGTTGTCAACCTCAATCGGGCTTTGGGGCAACTCAAGGAAGCAGGTTTTTGGATCTATGGCACTGCGGCGGATTCTGGTAAATTAATACACAATGTCAAACTCACAGGTGCGGTAGCCTTAGTTGTTGGTTCTGAAGGCAAAGGGTTAAATGTTCTAACTCAGGAACATTGTGATGAGGTGATTTCAATTCCCCTAGCCGGGAAGACCCCCAGCCTGAATGCAGGAGTAGCTGCGGCTTTAGTTTTATACGAAACCTGTCGGCAACGGTGGGGAAAGTTGATTCATATGTAGGGCATAACCTTGGAAAAAGTTCACTCCTTGTAGTATAAAAAGGTGGGAACTAGATAACTACCAACATCAAGTTAGTAATCTCAGTGGTAGTGCTAAAAAAAGTCTGAATACCTGCCGGGTTGCGGCAGACATCCAGAACAAAACAGCACTACCTTTTTAGGACTACCATCTTAGTAAATAGGCAAAAAGATATGAAAGAACTTTGGATTAAGATTCTCCAATCGGTAGGTAGGGCTTTCTGGGTAGAAATTATCACAGACAACCCTAAATGTACTTACTATTTTGGTCCCTTTATCAATGAAGCGGAAGCGATCGCGGCAAAAGCTGGTTATGTTGAAGATTTAACCGCTGAAGGGGCAACCATTGCCAAACTACAGGTGATGCGTTGCCAGCCCAAACTACTGACGATCGAAGAAGATTTGGGGGGGGGATTTGACCGGGGAGTAAAGCCGACTATCCTCGGTCAAGGACTTTAGGGAATTTTTTCCAATTTGATATTTTTGGGCTTTCGATACACCGGTAGTCAGTTATAGGCATGGTGTTTGGGGTGCTTTTTGCCTCCAAGACACCTTTAGACTGGGAAAGATGTCAAAGTTTCTGAATACGCGGCTAACCATTTGTCAATGTCCATCAAAACTTGAGGAGTAATTTCCCAAGGAAATAGATGGGCTGTATTGGCATAATAATGGCTTCGGGCATGGGGCAAATGTGCCGCAGTTTCTTGACTAGAGGCTGCGATAATGTGGCGATCGCTCTCGGCGGCTAAGACTAGACAAGGGCAGGTAATTTCTCCTAAGCGGGGCAGACGATTATAACCTTGGCGAATTGCGGTAGTCAGGGCGCGATTCGCCTCAGGACTGGTTTGTAAATAGGCGGGGACGGCAGCTTGAGCAATCCATTGGTAAGCCTCTGGGGTGTGCTGCTGGATTAGGTAGCGAAAGAGCGATCGCTTGCCAAAGGTATCAATATTCCACTGCCAACCGGGATAGACGGCATTAATCAGGGCAGCAATGCCTGTGTAGAGATTATCCTGCCAGCTAATGGGGGGATGGTTGCCCCGTGGTCTGGCGGCGGTGGCGATTAAGATTAAGCCAGTGATGCGATCGCCCAGATGCAACGCCAACTCTATCCCCATAATTCCCCCCAAAGACCAACCCAGTACCAAACATTTTTCGATCTGTTGCTGATTTAGCAAATTAGTTAAATCTTCGAGATGCTCAATCATGGCAAAATCACCAGCGGCTTTACTTTGTCCGTAGCCTCTTAGATCTGGGGTAATTGTCTGGTAATGGCGAGATAAATGATCTGTGAATACTGCCATCGCCTGAATGTTGCCGGGATGACCGTGAAGACAAAGGATCGGAAATCCTTGTCCTTTAATTTGGAAATGTAAATTAACCATAATCAAGATTATAGGACTTACGAGCTGCTAACGAATTATCTAGGACTTACGCGCGGCTAATACTATTTTGCTAAATAGTTGATACAAATAAGATTTTGAATACCTTGCTATGTAGGGATTTAAATCAAAAAACTGGTTTCACCAGTTTTTTGATTTGGTATAACGAATTATTGAAAGTTGTGGAGGTTTTTGCCGGCTTCGACGACCCTCAGCCCTCAGAAAATATCCCCGTCTTAACTAGCATGGTACTTGCTGTAGTTTCCCCTATGAAGCGAGGGAAACTACGCCCTCAACCCTAGAGAATTTATTTAAATAATGAAAATCTTCCCAGCTTAGAGTACAAATAACAATAGAATCTTTGACTTATAAAAACCATGAACCAAAACCCTGATATGCAAGTAGCCACCCCCAATTGGCTATCAGATTTAACCCCCCAAGAAATGGAGTCTGTTACTGGTGGGGCATTACTGAGACGAAAAGCCTTAAATCGTTGGTTATTCAAGTTTCAGCGTACCAAATTAAATATCCCGTCTACTACGACTAGGGTAACTAGCCTCCTGACTGATACTGTTAACCGCCAATCTAATCTTGATCTGAGCAATCAGTTCCATGCCCAACTGACTACCCTAGAAGGAAGCAGATTGTTGGCTGATAATTTATACCGGGCTGTGGGGCTACCGGTTCCCAATTAATCATGACTTACTAGATGCTTTCTCTGATCTCGATCGATTAAGCAATTTTCGGGTGCAAATACTCCCCTAGAGACGGGGCAAATCTTCAAACTTAGCTCGGATCATCTCTCTGTTCTTGATCCCAGTAAAACATAAGTAAAAATTCAAGTAAAAACTAGGGAATACCTACAATGCAACAATTCGATCGCCAGACAACTACCCCAGAGTGGATGTCGGAACTGACCACCAGTGAGATGGAAACCGTGACTGGAGGAGTTCTGCTCAGAAGGCTGACCCTAAATCGTTGGCTACTCAAATTTCGGACAAATACTTTGAACCTTCCGGCAACTCAAGCACGAGTTACTACAGATATCTTAGGAGATGCCACCAATCGGCAAGCTAGTCTTGACCTTGCGACCCAATATCACAGACAATTAGCGGATTTGCGGGGGAATCGTCGGTTGGGCGATCGCTTTTTCCAAGCCTTGGGCTTACCTACTCCTACCTAATTCAAGAGGGTGAATACATGGGGGCGCAAAGCCTTGCGCCCCTATCCATCAGGATTAATAACAGAATTTTCATAAGCGGTAGGGTGGGCATTGCCCACCTTGATTTTTATTGGTTCAAGACCTCTTTTGACCGCTAAAATAAATAAACGATTTACTCTACCTCTCTGGCGATAGCAACGTCTAGAAGTAGGCAAAATAACAGTATTTAAGATTAAGGGGGAAGCATGGCAATTATTGCATTGAAGGCATGGTATCTGGAGCAGTATGAGCCGATCGCCACCCTAGAACAGCGTCCCCCTAGTCTGCGGCTGAATCGGAATAGCCTGATGCGATCGGCTCTCCGGGCTGATTTTCTTGATGATAGCCAAGCTGTCCGCCAAACCGAGTGGTTTGGTCGCTACTTAGGCGGGGAAGCGGTGGAATTTTATATTGAAGGCAGCGGTGGCTATGCCGTGGCAAATATTGACCTGATCTCCCACGAAATTTACTTTACTAAGCTGGAAATTTCTGCCCAGTTAGAGCCAATCATTTATTACTGCCCTCAAGTGGAATATGCCGAAGGACAGAAAGCGATCGAGGGCATATTGCCCGAAATCATCAAGACCTTCAATAAAAAATCTCGCCTGCCCCTAAAACTTGTCACTTCGCCCCGGCAGAAAAAAGAAACTACCCGGCTATCGGGGAATCAACTTCGTCAGATCAAAAAAAGTTTGTTGTTTGTTGCCGATGGGACGGCGATCGCCCAAGTCTCGATGGGAGATAGTCAGCAATTATTGCCTAGCCCCCAAGTTTGCCTAGAAATGGGGTTTGCCCTGCAAAGCAAGGCTTCAGAACAATTGCTGCTAATTAAAATGGAGCGCAGTGATCTGCAAGGAGATTATCCCTTTGACTTACCCAGCCATCAACAATTAACCTGCAAAACCCCCGCAGAGTTAGAGGTCTCCTTGCCCAGCGTATTAGAATCCCTGTTGCAAAAATATAATTTATTTGCTTGAAATAGCCATTAAGAGCCAAAACTCAGTAAAATTGACAACGGGTAGAAAGAAAAGATTGAGGTTCATAATCCATGCCAAGAATGCCGGATGAATATGCTGTACATTTCCTGATCTCAGGGGGTCATCGGGAGGAAATTCGCTTCGCAACAATTCAAGACTTCCAGAAGTGGTATAGCGGCGCGTTGATGCCCAAGGCAGGCTCTAGCGACCTGATTAATGTCCCGATTAAAAACACCCAAAATGAAATTTTCGTTGTTCGCCCCACCAGTATCATGGGCATTAGGGTAGAGCCAATTTTTGCTGGAAGCATAGAACGAGATTTTTAACACTAGAAATAACTACTTTGCAGAATTGCGGAATTAGCTTAGACTTAATTAAGGAACGTGTAAACTTTCGTAAACTTTGACCCTAATTCCCCCTAATCCATGAATTCTGTTACATCTATCTTTGCGACCGTTGAAAAGGATTTACAGCTACTAACAGATAACTTAAAAAACCTGATAGGGGCTAAACATCCGATTCTGTATGCGGCGGCGGAATATCTTTTTGAAACGTCGGGAAAGCGGGTCAGACCAGCGATCGTCCTCCTTGTTTCCCGTGCCACTATGGTTGATCAGGAAATTACCCTCCGCCATCGGCGCTTGGCAGAAATCACAGAAATGATCCACACCGCCAGCCTTGTCCATGATGATGTAGTAGATGAATCTGCCCTCCGACGTAATGTTCCGACCGTTCATAGTCGTTTTGGCAATCGGGTGGCGGTTTTAGCTGGGGATTTCTTGTTTGCCCAATCGTCTTGGTATTTGGCTAATTTAGATAACCTAGAAGTAGTTAAGCTCCTGTCGCAGGTGATCATGGATATGGCAGAGGGGGAAATTCAGCAAGGTTTAAGCGGGTTTAACACCGAAATCAGTCTGGAAGATTATATTCAAAAGTCTTACTACAAGACAGCTTCCTTGGTTGCCAATAGTGCTAAAGCTGCTGGGGTTTTGAGTGGAGTTTCTGAGCATACGGCAGACCATCTCTATGAGTATGGCAGGAATTTAGGGTTGGCTTTTCAGATAGTAGATGATATTTTTGATTTCACCAGCTCAACAGAAGCCTTAGGAAAACCGGCTGGGGCGGATATGGCTAGTGGTAATCTAACAGCTCCAGTATTGTTTGCTCTAGAAGAGAAGCCCTATTTAGAAGTATTGATTGATCGAGAATTTAGCGAAGTGGGAGACTTGGAAGAGGCTTTGGCTTTGGTTAAGGATAGTGATGGGATTAGGCGATCGCAGGAGCTAGCCAAAAGATATGCGGCGATCGCTGTTCAAGAACTCCAAGAATTGCCCCCCTCAGAACCCCGCCAAGCCCTGATTGACCTGACAGATTACGTTTTGAGTCGCTTATATTAATTTATCTCTAGAAACTCTCCTATGGCACACTTTCCCGAACAATTACGATCTCTACCTAAGTTTGATGGTATATTTGATGCCTTCAAGTTAGCAGCAAAGGATTGTGATGTTTTGTTTGCCTCCTATCCTTCAGGAACGGTGATTTCGCCCCATACCCACGAAACAGATAATGTGGGAGTAATTACTCAAGGTGAGTTAATTCTGATCATGGATGGTCAAGAAACCCATTATAAAGTTGGCGATTGGTATCATATTCCAGCGCAGGCTATTCATGCAGCTCGTTTTGATCAGATAACTTCGGAAATAGAATTCTGGTTTTATGCAAAGTAACGCTGCTCAAAATTTGGGCTACCTAGCTTGGAAGGCTTGCCAAAAGTAAATAGCGATCGTCCCCCAAATACCTAGTACTGGCAATATTATCCACAAAGTACTGACGGGATAATTAGGAGAAATTGCCGCTAAGATAATTTGCCATTGAATCAGAGCAAAAAGCCAAATCATCTCGGTTCGCAGCCAACACATCATGCCTACAGCTAGGCGATACTGGGTTGGCGCATTTTCGGCGGTAATAGTGACTGGATAGTTAAAACCCACATTCCGCTCATAAAATAAGGTAAAAAACAATTAGAAAACAGGTGCAGGAAGAAGATAGTAGCGTTGACAAGCAGGAGAAAAGAAACTCAAAATATGGAGACGAGCAGGAGACAAATTGACAACTTGAGTCAGCCCTTGAAAA
>CALRPI020000112.1:0-13477 GCA_943370025.1 Phormidium lacuna HE10JO
CATCACTGAAGCAATCTCACTCAACTACTGCTTAACTTCTGCTTCTGTTGCTGTGATTGAAGATAACTCAGCCATGTCCAAGGGCTGAGTCATGCTCTGCTGTTTTTTTATCGATAGCTGCTGGAAACTATTTAGTCCAAACTAAAGAAACGAAATTTAGCCACATTTTGCAAGGCATCAAGTTGCTCTTGCAAGTTAGCAACAACTCCTTGTCGTTTCGCCCAAATTAAGAGACCCAACGTACCAAGTACAGGTAAGGCCATGCGTCGTGCAACTTGCCGTGCTTTCTTTTCATCCAGCAGAAGTGCTTCCAAGGGCTGCTCACAAAACAGTGCAATTGCCTCAGCTTCACCATCATCTAAATCTTGCTGTAGCACTGATATTAGAGGCTTATTCTCTACTTCTTGAACTGACAGCCAAACGTTTAAGCCAGCCGCAACTTCCATTGCTCCTGCTCGCCCTGATCCAGTTTCTACAACTTCATGCCAGACTGCCTGTGGGATCAGAATTCCGTCTGGAAATCGCTGCGTTAGTATAGATAATTGCCCAATACTGCTAAGGGCAATCAAAATAGAAGAGTTACTGATGGCTCTCAAGCTAACTGCTCCAATGTATTTAAGTCATTGTCTAATTCTTCTGAATCGTAACTACGCTCAATCGCTTCATCTCCAAGCAGTGAATGAAACTCCCATTTTGTCATTTGTGCTAACTCTCGTGCTTTCCCAAAAGAGAGTAAACCTTTTTGGTATAGACGGATTGATAATTCCCGTTGCACACGAGAGAGGCGTTCTGAAGGCGGAAGTTGAAGAGATTCTGCAACATTGTCTGAAATCTCAAGTACTAGTCTGCTCACACTCTCCTCCTCCTGCGTTTATAAAAACTGTCTCTAGTCAAATTGCTAAAGTCTGATCGCGATCACCTACTTAATCCTCTGTATTTTAGCCTAGAGGGGAGATAGTTGGTTTCAGAGTTTGCGTTGGTTTTCACAATGAATTAAAACTCATCATCATCTTGCCAAGGGTTGGATTTTTCGGCGGCAATTCTTGGGGGCGGGGATTGGGTACTGTATCCAATTTCTGGGATGATTTTGGGGGGTAATAATTCTAGTTGGCGGAGTTTTGGAGATTTAATTTCTGATTTTGATGGGGAACCTTTACGGCGATCGGCTGTCCCTTCCTCACTGGT
Organism: Phormidium lacuna HE10JO; assembly: GCA_943370025.1. Classification (GTDB taxonomy): domain Bacteria; phylum Cyanobacteriota; class Cyanobacteriia; order Cyanobacteriales; family JAAUUE01; genus JAAUUE01. Next base: position 1,186 of record CALRPI020000112.1, read on the forward strand.
TTGTTCTGCCACCACTTCATACAAAATAGCTTGCTTATTCGGGTCACTACTGCGGCGAAGAATCCTGCCCAAGCGCTGAATATATTCCCGCTCCGAACCAGTCCCCGAAAGAATCACCGCAACACTTGCCTCTGGCACATCGACACCTTCATTGAGGACATGGGAAGTAACTAAAACTTTGTAAGTTCCATGACGAAACTTATCTAATATTTCATGCCTTTCTTTGACGGGAGTTTGATGGGTGAGGGCTGGAATTAATAGCTCTTGAGAAATTCGATAGACCGTGGCATTGTCGGTGGTAAAAATTAAAGTTTGGCTAGGATAATGTTCCGCCAAAATATCAATTAAAACCCGAATCTTGCCCTCTGTACCAAAGGCAATTTCTTTTGATTTCCGGTGCGCTAACATTGCTCTTCTGCCAGCAGCCGATCGCCCACTAGCCATGACAAACTGCTGCCAACCTTCAAGGGAGCCAAGGAAAATTCTTGATTCCTGCAAAAACTCATTCCGAGTTTTGATTAGTTGATTGTAGTTTTCTCTTTCCTCCGGGGTGAGCTTGACTAAAATTTTCTCGGTGCGATAGTCAGATAAAGCCCCACCCATCAAATCTTCCGCCCGTTTGCGATAGACTTCTGCCCCGATGAGAATTTCTAGATCATCATGCTTACCATCGGTGCGTTCGGGGGTGGCAGTTAGACCGAGGCGATAGGGGGCGATCGCAAACTCGGCAATCACCCGATTAAAATCCGTCGGTAGGTGATGACATTCATCAAAAATCACCAACCCATAGCGATCGCCCAAGGATTCGGCTTGGATCGCTGCACTATCGTAGGTGGAAACCAAAATACTCGTCCGATCCCGTGAGCCGCCCCCCAGTAAGCCCACTTCTGCTTCCGGGAAAGTTGCCAACAGGCGGGTATACCATTGGTGCATTAGGTCTAGGGTAGGCACTACGATCAAGGTACTGTAGGGCGTAGTCTGCATCGCCATCAGAGCTAGGTAAGTCTTCCCCGCCGCAGTTGGTAAAACTACCACACCCCGTTTTCCGGCTGCCTGCCATGCCTGCAATGCTTCCTGCTGGTGGGGATAGGGCTTCAGGGGTAAACTGGCGGCTAGTTCTAGACCAATATAATTACTCGCTTGGTTGTTGATGCTCGATCGCTCCTGTTGCAACCCGGCGAGGAGTTCGGTGTAGTGAATCGCCGGGATGCGGAACTTTTCGATCCGATCGTCCCAAGTGGCATAATCCATCCATGACTTTGCCTTGGGGGGTGGATGGAGAATCAGAGTCCCGCGATCGAAAGATAAAACTGGAATACGTGCCATAAATATCTCAATGCCTAGCCGAATGTAGCTATCCTACAATAATTTATTTGTTAAAATTCTGAAAATAATTGTGTTTAGTTGTATAAAGGTACAGAAGTCTTTTCAGGTTTCCATTCATTATCTAAACAGGAGATTATTCTATGCTTACTAAGCCTTTACGGAGAGTATTTCAAGCCGCAGCGATCGCTTTACCTCTTATTTCTATGGGTGCTAGAAGTGCCTTAGCTGATCCTCGTGATTTTACCCTAATTAATGCTACTGGCACTACAATTCTGCAATTATATGTCTCTCATGTCAGTGAAAACACTTGGGGTCCAGATATCTTAGGTAGAGATGTTCTGCCAGCAGGAGAATCTACGCCTATTGTGTTCCCCGATCCTGAGCCTGGTATCTGTAGCTATGATATTAAGGTAACAGTTGAAGGTGGTGCAGAAGGTCGGCTAAATAGTGTTAATCTATGTACTACAGGAACTGTTACTTTTAATTAAGAGGTCATTTATAAAGTGGCTAGGAGCTCTGATTTTCCGTCCCCGGCGGGTGCGGAAAATCAGACTTTATAAATAGCCTCTAATAGTAGAAGTAATCAGTTTTTCTTTGATACCTAAATTAAGCAAAATCCTAAATTATTTTGTAAGTATTGTCTTTATTAAAAGATAGTGCTAACAATTTTTGTTTTTAGGTATACTTAGATATTTTCAGATTTATATTTTAACTTGATGTAATTTAATATGATTTAACTATAGCAGTCCTATTTGAGTTTAGAATGGCGCACCCTTCGGGTGCGCCATTCTAAACTATTTACTGTTCGTAAATCAATTAAGATCACTAATCAATTAAGGTAATTTGCTGTATTTCTCCTCAAACTAAAAATGCTAAATCAGTCTTTCAAGTTGGCGATCGCTAAACTTAGTCCAGCGGTTTATATTGTGGGGGCAGGACCCGGAGATCCAGACTTACTGACAGTGAAGGCACAACGAATTTTATCTCTGGCGGATGTAATTATCTTTGCAGATTCCTTGATTCCGATCGCCATTCTCGAAGGAATCCGGGCTGATGCCGAAGTGATTCCCACCGGCAGCAAAACCCTCGAAGAGATATTGCCTTTGATGATTGATCGCGTGCGATCTCAACTCTCCGTTGTCCGCCTCCACTCCGGTGATCTTTCCCTCTACAGCACCATCCATGAGCAGATCAACGCCCTCCTAGAGGCAGATATTCCCTTTGAACTAGTCCCCGGCATTGGTGTTTTTCAGGCGGCAGCAGCGAAATTAGGTGTCGAATTAACAGTCCCCGGATTGGTGCAAAGCATTATTCTCACCCGGATTAGTGGCAGAGCTTCTGCCGTTCCAGAGCGAGAAGAACTGGCAAGTTTAGCTACCCATCAAGCTAGTTTATGCCTCTATCTCAGTGCCAGCCATGTCGCCGCAGCTCAAGAAAAATTACTCCAACACTATCCCCCGGATACCCCGATCGCCATCTGTTTTTGCCTTAGTTGGCCAGAGGAACAAATCCAGCGAGGTACCTTAAGCGAGATGGCAGAAATTACCCATCGGGAGAAGTTTACTCGGAATACCCTCTACATTATTAGCCCGGCTCTTCAGACTCATCATTCCCCAGAGCGATCGAAACTCTATCACCCCACCCATCATCATTCCTTCCGTCCCCAATAATTTCCATATACAGCAGTTTGTGTGTGGGCGGCGACAGCCGCCCACACACAAACCCAAACCTATTAGACTGTGTACAATTAATATCAAGACTCCTCAATAGCCAAGATATTCTCCAAGAGGAAATATGATCATATCTGCTCCTGCAATTTCTCCACCCTTAACAATTCCTATTTTAGAAAACGGCGATAAGCTCACCCGCGCAGAATTTGAGCGGCGCTATCATGCCATGCCCAATCTCAAAAAAGCAGAATTAATCGAAGGCATAGTTTACTTTATGGCATCTCCCCTAAGAATTACCCAACACGGCGCACCCCATGCCGATATTATGGGCTGGTTAGGTTTTTATAAAGCCTTTACCCCTAACCTGCAACTGGGTGATAACTGCACAGTTAGGCTAGACCTAGATAACGAACCACAGCCCGATGCTTTGTTGAGAATTGCCGTTGGAGGTCGATCGAACATTAGCGAAGATGGCTACGTAGAAGGTGCACCAGAATTAATTGTGGAGATTGCCGCCAGTACAGTTTCCCTCGATTTACACCAAAAATTAAACGTATATCGCCGCAATCAAGTCCAAGAATATTTAGTCTGGCGAATTAGCGATCGCCAGTTTGATTGGTTTAAGTTAACCAATGGTGAATATTTACCCTTAGAAACCAACCCAGAAGGAATAATTTGCTCCCAAGTATTCCCCGGATTGTGGTTAGATAAAACTGCTTTATTAGCAGGTGATTTGGCAAAAGTATTAGCTACCTTGCAACAAGGTTTAGCCACTCCAGACCATCAGGAATTTGTCGGGAAAATTGGATCGATTTAATATATTTAATATAATTGTAGGGTGGGTATTGCCCACCTTAAGCAGAATCTAAAATAGGTGGGCATTGCCCACCCTACGTGACCATAAAATAGATGTTTAATATCTATTTCACGTTGTCTACCACGTTCTTCGACTAATAAATACTCGCCTCTACGAAGCATCAGTTCTTCTAATGTTTCAAAATCAGCTCGTGATATAAGGAGTTGGATTGCTTCTAAGATTGATGTTTTGCCAGTATTGTTTTTACCAACTAGTAGGTTTAATATGCCGAGCTGTTGCAGCTCGAAGTTTTGGAAGCAGCGAAAATTTTCGATTTTTAGTGATCTCAGCATGATTTGATGAAATCCTTGGCGGTTAGAGGTCATTTATAAAGTGGCTAGAAGGTCTGATTTTCCGCCCCCGCCGGGGGCGGAAAATCAGACTTTATAAATAGCCTCTTATGGTACGTTCTACTAGGATAATTTATCTGGGGGCTTTTCAGCCTAGTACACTGGGTTTAAGGAATGGCACGATCGAGCTAAGGGCAAGTCTAAATAAATTGGGGACTTTGCTTGTCGGGGGGTGGTTATGTATAAAATCAGAAGCCTTTTGGGGGGACTTGACTCGATCGCTTGTGGTCTGGGGACTGCTACCAAATCAAAAAAAGGGTGAAACCCTTTTTTTGATTTAAATCCTGACATATCTAGCATTTGGCAAAATGGGATGAGAGCTTAGGTAATAAATTGTTACGTTATGCTGAATATTCGGCTTTACCCCTTGGTTAATTGTCCCCAAAATCGCTAAACTATCAAATGTTACCTTTAATTACCCTATAAAAAATGAGTGTAGTCAGCCAAGTTATTCTCAATGCAGATGACCAACTGAGATATCCCAGTACCGGGGAACTCAGAAATATCGAAGACTTCTTCCAGACTGGTGAACAGCGTCTGCGGATTGCCAGTGCTTTGTCAGAAAATGAAAAAAAGATTATTGGGGAAGCCAGCAAGCAATTGTGGCAGCAACACCCTGAGTATATTGCCCCCGGTGGTAATGCTTATCCTGATCGCCAACGTGCCTTGTGCTTAAGGGACTATGGCTGGTACTTACGCCTGATTACCTACGGTGTGATTGCTGGTGACAAGGAGCCGATCGAAAAGATTGGGATTATTGGTGTTCGGGAAATGTACAACTCCCTAGGGGTTCCCGTGGGAGGGATGGCAGATTCTATCCGGGCTTTGAAAAATGCCTCCTTGTCTCTATTGAGCCAAGAAGATGCGATCGCTGCTGCTCCCTACTTTGACTACATTATTCAAGCCATGTCTTAAGCATAATTCTGAAGCGATTGAGAGAGGCGCACCCGAAGGGTGCGCCTCTCTCAATCTTGAGCAATAAAAAATAAAAAAACCGATAGTCCTAAATAAATAGAATCCGTCGGTTAGTTCTTGTGTTCCCTATTGATGACTCGGCTAGAGTTCAGTCAATTCTTATTATCAGACCTGTTCCCGTTCAAAAAGGCGATCTTGATCATTCCTTGAAGTGAACTTAATCACACCTATTTTTAGGATTAAGGGATAAGTTAACCCTTCAAGAGTTATTAAAAGCAATCTCTTTGAGGACACCTTATATAATCCTCTGAAAATCAGGACTTACGCAGTTGGAGGTTGTTGCGGGCTGAGCATAGTCGAAGTCCGCAACAACCTCTAAAGTCCTAGATAATTTGTTCACAGTGCGTAAGTCCTAAAAATTATTCATGATTTAAGATTGCTATAGCAATCCTGATTGGGCTAAGAAAGATGTACCCCTGAGGATGTTTCTTTCTCAGCCCTCTACAGTTCAGAAATGGGTAGTGCTGCAAAGTAATGGTTTGGATAATGGTGCTTGGGGCGCGAAGTGCCCCAAGCACCATTACAATGCATGACTACCCAGAAATGATTTAGGATAGCTATATATAGCAACTGTCAAAGGGTTTAAGGTGATACATTATAAAGGAGATCCCCGCGAAGTGGGGAGCTATAATCTAATCTACTTGGTGACGGCTATAGCAATATAAAAAAGCAGCAAGATTTCATGTTAAGGCTCAGAAAAATACCTTGGGCATCTCTAGGGATGATCGTACTGACCTATGGTGTATTTGGTTGGCTGATGTCAGCCTCTCTAGTTTCTCCATTGTTGCCTTGGTTTGGGGCTTTTTATATCATGATTGTGATCATAGTTCTCACGCTGCTGCCCCTGCGAAACTTACAGAAAAAGCTAGACTATTGGTTACAATCTAAGCTCCGGTCTTTGATTACATTGATTTTGGGAGCCTTTGCCGTAGTAATCATCTTTTCTTGGATAGAATTATTCATGCGGATCTTATTACTAATCGCATCAGCATTATTAGTCCGCATCGACCTAATTGCCAAAGGTTTATCGAAGGGACAGATTTTCCTAGTGTTGCTGACTTTTGGCTTGGGTAGCTATGGCTTAGGAGTTTTGATTCATGAGCAATTAGCGATCGCTAAACATACAGAAACAACCTTCCTCTGGTAATAGAATCGTGACCTCGAAAGCTTTAATTAAAGAACCCGATCGCCTAGAGTCTCGGCTCAAGGAAATCCCCCCCCAGCCGGGGGTTTATTTCATGCGGGATGAGGGCGATCGAATTCTTTATATTGGCAAATCTAAAAAACTTCGTTCCCGTGTCCGGTCTTATTTTCGAGATACTCAAAAACTAAGCGATCGGATCAAAATGATGGTGTATCAAGTTACAGATATTGAGTTTATCGTCACTGATACAGAAGCAGAGGCTTTGGCACTAGAAGCCAATTTAATTAAGCAACACCAACCCTACTTTAATGTGCTGCTGAAAGATGATAAGAAATATCCCTACTTGTGTATTACTTGGTCTGAGGATTATCCAAGAATTTTTATTACCCGAAAAAGGCAGTTAAGCAAAGCCAAGGATCGCTACTATGGACCTTATGTAGATGTCCGATCGCTCCGGTATACTCTCTACCTCATTAAACGCATATTTCCCCTCCGGCAGCGATTTCAACCTCTGTTTAAAAACCGTCCTTGTTTAAACTACGATTTGGGGCGATGTCCGGGGGTTTGTCAAGAGTTAATTACTCCAGAAGATTATAAGCAAACTATCCAGAAAGTCGCCATGATTTTCCAAGGCAGGAGTAGCGAATTAGCTGATTCATTGCAATTACAAATGGACAAAGCCGCAGAATCTTTGAACTTTGAATTAGCAGCCAGAATCCGTGATCAACTCCAAGCTTTGCGATCGCTCCACTCCGATCAAAAGGTTGCCCTGCCCGATGATACGGTGTCACGGGATGCGACCGCGCTGGCTGCTAATGATACCCATGCCTGTATTCAACTCTTCCAAATCCGGGCGGGGCGGCTGGTGGGCAGGTTAGGTTTCATGGCAGATAGCCAGTCGGGAACACCGGGAGAAATTTTGCAACGGGTTTTAGAGGAGCATTATCAAACCGTAGATCCAGTGGAAATTCCCCCAGAAATTTTGGTGCAGCACGACCTCCCAGATGCGGAAATGTTGGGGGATTATCTCAGTAGTGCTAAGGGTAGAAAGGTGACGATTTTTACACCCCAGCGCCAGACTAAGGCAGAACTAATTGAGATGGTGGAAAAGAATGCCAATTATGAATTAGAGCGAGTCCAAAGGGTGAGCGATCGGAACACTCAAGCCTTGCAAGATTTGGCGGATATTTTGGATTTGCCAGAGCTACCCCGCCGCATTGAAGGTTATGATATTTCCCACATTCAAGGCTCGAATGCTGTGGGTTCTCAAGTGGTATTTATTGATGGCTTGCCGGGGAAACAACACTATCGCCATTACAAAATTAAAAACCCTACTGTCCGTCCCGGCCACTCCGATGATTTTGCTAGCTTAGCTGAAGTAATTACCCGCAGATTTCGCAAGTATGCCCAAAATCCAGAGTTACCCAGAACTGAAGATCCAGACTTTCCAGAAGTGATTATGATCGATGGCGGCAAAGGGCAACTATCCTCAGTGGTGGAGATGCTCCAGGAGATGGATTTGTTGGGGGATCTCAAAGTAATTAGTTTGGCAAAACAACGGGAAGAAATTTTCTTGCCGGGGGAATCTTTGCCCCTAATTACTGAGGCAGAACAACCGGGTGTGCAGCTCCTGCGAAGATTGCGAGATGAAGCGCACCGATTTGCGATTAGTTTCCACCGTCAGCAAAGAAGTACCCAGTTGAGACGATCGCACCTAGATGAAATTCCCGGATTAGGTTTCCACCGCCAAAAATTATTACTGGCACACTTTCGCTCGATCGACTACATCCGAGAGGCTACCCCCAAGCAACTCACCGAAGTCTCTGGGATTGGGGAACATTTAGCACAGGAAATTTATAACTATTTCCATCCCCAATCTGATGATGCTTCTGGGGATTAGATCAATCAAATTAGGACTTATACCAAATTAAAAAAATGGTGAAACCATTTTTTTAATTTAAATCCCTATGCAGCATGGTACTCAGAATCTTCTTTGTATCAACTATTTGGCAAAATGGTATTACGTACTGCTAACGAATTTTTTAGGTTTGTTGACGACGTTGTTGTGGGCGCGGAGTGCCCGCAACAACATCAAAATGCGTAAGTACTACAAATATGGTACAGAACTTCCAATTTTGCAACAAAACTTATAGCGAAATTCCCTATTTCTTCCCTTTTGTCTACTAAATTGATAAGCATCGGAACAAAATCAACTTTAACTAAACTTTAACTAATGAGCCATGCTTAACTACAATTTTTGCTTTTTGCCTCAAGTCCTCAGCGAAGTATTCGCAAATGTTACTCAAACTGGTGGGTTGAAATCTAGCGATCGACAAATTCTCATGGTCTTTCTGCTCCAAGATGACCTTTCTGAAGAGTATCAAAGAGTTATTAATCGCATTCTCTACGGTGTCCGCCATCATCAAATCAAGATTGTATAGATATCTTAATGATTCTATAAGAATCTTCAATGAATATTGATTGTTTTAAACCGGAGAGAATCGTAAGTAGATTGCAATTACCAAATTTCCTTAAATTCACTGACATTTCTGCAATTCGCCACAAGATCAGGTTAGGATTTTTCCTGACTTTGAGTATCATGACTTTAGGCGTGCTTACAGGTAAGGTTCTTGCCGATCGCACTGCTGCACCATTTCGTGAAAAATTAGCTGCCTTAAATGAGCAAGGAGCTTATTTAACAACAATACAAATAAAATTCACAAGAATCAACACTGATCAAAAGGAATTGTTATACAGCAAAATAGATTTTGTGTCTTCTGCTATATATCAGAAAAGAGTATTGACTAACCTTAGAGAAATCGAGTCTTTAATTGATCAAGTTATTGAAAAACACAAAATCAATAGCTTGAATGTTGATATTGATATTAATAACTATAACTATAGTCAATTGATCAAGCTACTGCCACTTTATAAGACTTCAGTAATTGAATATGGGCAATCACTCACGTTGGTAATGGGTGATACTAATCCGAAAGATATCAAGTTTGAGGATTCACTAGTTATATCACAGAAACTAAAGATTGCTATGACTAGTCCTACTGCCTTTGAGTTAGATAGAATGTCTCAGCAAATAGGAAATTCCTTGCTAGATTTTCAGGCTGACAATAAGAAATTAATGGCTGAAGTTGAAAGAGTAGAAAATATAGAATTTTATATTTACTTTTTCTCTTTCTTAATTAGTCTGATAGCTGCTTCTCTAATAGCTTTGCAGATTAGCAGGGCGATCGCCACTCCCCTAGAAGAAGCTACTGCTGTTGCCCAAAAGTTCGCGGAAACGGAAGATGCGACCTTGAGAGTTCCGGTGACAACAGGCGATGAAACTGGAAAGTTAGCCACAGCCCTAAATCAGTTAATTGAACGAGTTAGCAACTCAACTTATCAACTCAAACAAGCCCAAGGTCAATTAATTCAGAGTGAAAAAATGTCTGGACTGGGGCAAATGGTGGCGGGAGTAGCTCATGAGGTAAATAATCCGGTTAACTTCATCCATGGTAATTTGCAGCACACTCAAGAATATACAGACGAACTATTGCAACTCGTACAACTTTATCAAACTCATTATCCGGCAGGAACCCCAGAGATTAACCAGTTCATCGAAGGCATCGACTTAAAATTTCTCCAACAAGATTTACCCAGAATTTTAGCTTCTATGCGTTTAGGGACAGAGCGGATTCGCAACTTGGTACTATCCTTGCGTAATTTCTCTCGTTTGGATGAAGCGGAAGTGAAAAATGTGGATATTCATGAGGGTTTGCGCAGTACTCTCCTGATTCTGAGACACCGCCTTCAGGGGCAGGTTCAAGTTGTAGAAAATTTTGGAGAATTGCCCCTGATTGACTGTTATCCTTCCCAGTTAAACCAAGTATTTATGAATATTATTGGCAATGCGATCGACTCTTTCCCCACAACCCAGAGCGATCAAAAAATCACAATTATGACCAAGCAGCTCGCCCATCAACAAATTCAAATCCGGATCCGAGATAATGGCTCTGGGATTCCCCCAGAAGTTCGATCGAGAATTTTTGATCCCTTCTTTACCACCAAACCCATCGGTCAAGGAACTGGCTTGGGGCTATCCATTAGCTATCAAATTATTGAAAGACATCGAGGGATGATCCAGCTAAATTCCCAAATGGATTACGGCACAGAGTTTGTAATTAATCTGCCGGTGGCTTTTTCTAGTCTGGTTCCAAATAGTTTTGTCTAAGGTAGGCGATCGCCCAGATTTAGCTAGTTTTCCACAGATTTAGCTAGTTTTCCACAGATGATCAAGGGTTTTTCCACAAAATTTAAACATTTGGTTATGAAATCAACAACATTTAGTTGTGAAGTCGGTCACACACTGAACTATTTTCCCTCAACACTATTCAGAGATTTTCTTTTCTTCGGTTAGATTTTCTGGGGTAGCCTCTTCAGGCTGATCAGCTTCGGTTTTATTCATTTCTTCCTTGAATCCTCGGAGAGTCTTGCCCAAGGCACTACCCAACTCTGGAATCTTTTTAGGACCAAAAATCAAGATTGCTACCACACCAATAATTGCCATCTCTGGAATACCTAAACCAAACATACCTACTTACCCTCAGTTTTCGATAATTTTTCACTGGATTTTTCGCTAGTTTTTTTAATATAGCAGTCCCAGATACCTTGCTCGATGTTTTGCCCCAAAACTCTTCTAAGGAAACACGGTTTTCTTAGAAGAATTGCTGGCGGCTAGAGCCATTGAGTTTCCAAACTCCCACATTTCCCCTATGATCTATAAAACGTTCATAAACGAGAGCTACCTGATCGATCGCAATTCTGAAGAAGTTACAGCAGTTTGAGAGTGGGTGGCTACAGCCACCCACTCTCAAGCCTAATATTGATAAAACTTTCAATATTTGTGACGTGTCTTATTTGAACGCAAAGTGCTGTATTTAGATTCAGATTACAAAAAGACTTACGCATGTGGAAGTTGTTGCGGGCTTCAATGACCCTCAACCCGCGACAACTTCCACAACTCTCGATAATTTGGTGACGGTGCGTAATTTCTATACAAAATACTAGGGCTGGGAATTTTTTTACATGGGTATAATTTGGGAACTTGATTTTTACTCGCGTCCTCTGGTGGATGAAAACAATAAAAAAACTTGGGAAGTATTGCTGTGTGAGAGTCCTAGCCAAATTCAACAGGATCCAGCCTCCCTCTTTCGCTATGCCCAATTCTGCCCCAACCAGCAGGTCAACTCTCAATGGCTGCGGGAAGCGATCGCCCAAGCCATCAGCCAAGCCCCCCAACCTCCCCAGCGCATCCGGTTTTTTCGCTACGCCATGGGAAATATGATTACCAAAGCCTGCGATGAGTTGGGGCTTTCTGCTCAACCTTCTCGCCGTACCTACACCCTGAAAGCATGGCTCCAAGAGCGAATGGAAAATTTTTATCCCCAGCAACCGGGGTTTCAAGCCTCGGCGTTGGGGGGAGTGATGCAATATCAACCCCAAACAGCCCAATCCTTACCCGATGCCTTAATCGGGCAGCAATGGGCTTTGGTGAATCTGGCAGCGCAGGAATTTCAGGAGATGGCAGACTGGGAGATTGATTTTGGCGAGGCTTTCCCTTTGACAGCGGTGGATGCAGATACTCAGATTCCGGGAATTCTGATCTTCTCACCCCGTGCTAAAGCCCTTGCTGGTTGGATGTCGGGCTTGGAGTTGGGGTTCCTAAAATTTGTTGAGCAGCCCAAAGCCCAGCTATTACTAGAAACCGGAGCTAATGATAGTTGGATTCTGGCAGGGGTCAACGACCCAAAAACTATTAAAGAGTTGCAAACCTTTGAAATAGCTAAACAAAAAGCCGGAATGGTGCATTTCTTAGGGGTACAATCTAGTCCAGAGGCGCAATCTTTCACGGGTTTCTGGTTAATGAAGGAAGTGATTTAGGAAAACGAAGAGTTGCCGCGCAACGCGCGGCAAC
>CALRPI020000113.1:0-12816 GCA_943370025.1 Phormidium lacuna HE10JO
AGGCGCTCCGCGCCTGCAACAACTTCCAAATGCGTAAGTCCTGAACTATTTAGCAAAATGGTATAAGTATTTCAGAAAATGCTCCGGATTCCATTTACAGCACTTTGCGTTCAAATGAGACACGCCACAAATATTGAAATTCCTATCAATGTTGGGTTTGAGAGTGGGCTTCGACGACCCTCAACCCACTCTTAAACTGCTGTATTTACAGTACTTTGCGTTCAACAGAGATTTCTTGCGTTCTAAATTCGCCATTAGGCTGAGCCTGCCAGTGGTGCATTTCTTCGGCAATGAAGTAATTAACTAAATCTCTGTACATCTTTTCAATCACATCAGGATGCAAACCCTCTGCCTCTGCCCAATCTCGACGCTCTTTCAACATTACTTGCAATCGCTCTGGAGCCTTGACACTAGCCGCAGTTGTTTTAAATTGAGCGGCAGCTTTTACGTAAACAAAACGTTCTCCTATGAGGTGAATAATTAGGCGATCGATCCGGTCAATTTCTGCCCGAATATCCACCATGTCAGCGCATTCCTGTGGTTTTTTCATGACCCTCTTAACTCCAAGCAAAAACATTTATGCAAAAATTCTACTGAAACGCGAATCTAATTGAGTAATTACAGCACTTTGCATTCAGATGAGACACACCAGAAATATTGAGACTCCTATCAATGTTAGGTTTGAGAGTGGGTGGCTGTAGCCACCCACTCTCAAACTGCTGTAGAACTGCTAACACTGCTGGTATTGGTGATAATGATTTGGTAGTTTCCTGTGCTTTGCAAAGAGCCGATCCAGCCAGTTCGACTAGAAGCTAAAATAGTGTCATCAGGGGCTATTAGAGTAAACATGGCATTAAGCTGGTCAGAAGTTAAGTTGATCGTCAGATTTTGTCTAGCTGTACCCATAAGATTGTAGGTAATTCTGCCGCCGGGGAGGAGGGAGCCTGTCAAGCTGCCGGGGGATGGGGGCGGTTGATTGGGAGTATTAATGATGATCTGGGGGCGAAGTTGCTTAGGCGTTGCAGAGGAAGCTGAAGCAGGAGCGATCGCCCAATAGAGGGGAGTCAGGAGAAGAAAACCCAAAGCAAAGGCGATCGGGCTAGTTTGCGTATAGAATGATCTAGCTTCTAGCTTTTCATGCATATTTTTTCGAGAAACCCTATCCTTTGGCTAGCTTTATATGCACCTGATTATACAAGACAAATAACCCTCATTCCTAATGCTACCTAACTCCCTACTGGATCCCCAGCAATGGTTTTTTGATGTGGAATTGCTACCACCCGATACTTATTTAGTGGGCGGGGCAGTGCGGGATGCTCTTTTGGGCAGGACTAGAGAGTATTTAGACCTAGATTTTGTGCTGCCAGAGCAATCAGTGGAAACTGCCCAGAGGATTGCAGATGTTTATCAAGCTGGGTTTGTAGTGCTAGATCAAAAAAGAGCGATCGCGAGGGTGGTGTTTCCCCAAGGAACCCTAGATTTTGCCCGTCAAGAAGGGGAAAACCTAGAGAAAGATCTGAGGCGGCGGGATTTTACAATCAACGCGATCGCCTATAACCCCCGCACCAAAGAAATTATTGACCCCCTCCAGGGCTGCCTAGACCTAGAACAGCAGACAATTCGCATGGTGTCAGCTTCTAACTTACAGGCGGATCCCCTCCGCCTCCTCCGAGCCTATCGTCAAGCTGCCCAATTAGGCTTCCAGATTGAGCTAAATACCCAAGCCACCATTAAGGATTTAGCCGCAAAGATATCCCTTGTCGCCGCTGAAAGGGTGCAGATGGAGTTGGGGTATTTATTATCTCATGCCCAAGGCACAGGTCAATTACTAGCGGCAATTAACAATGGACTTTTTGCCTCTTGGTTGCCAGAAACTACAATTAATCTGGGTAAGTTCCTCCCAGAAATCACTCAGATGGTTTTAGTTTTGCAGTCAAAGTGGCAAAACTTAGAAGAAATGTGTGCAGATTCCAGTGTTAGCAACTCAGAACAAAATTTTGGATATAATTGGATAGGCTTAGCTAAATTAGCTACCTTAGTGTCTCCGTTCCCAGAAGTTGCGCAAAAGCAACTGACTACGCTTAAGTGCAGTCGTGAAGTTCTCCGGGGTGTAACTACTGTTCTCCGGGTTTACGATCAATGGCAAATAGCAAAAGAATTATCTGTGCGATCGCAGTATTTTTTGTTTCAACGTTTAGGAAAGTATTTTCCGGCGTGGCTTTTGTTCGCCCTCAGCCAAGGCATAGCCATAAATTCATTAAGTCCTTTGATAGATGCCTATAGCGACATCCATAGCCTGATCGCCCATCCCCACGCTTTAGTAGACGGGAAGGAATTAATGATCAGTTTGCAAATTCCTCCTAGTAAATTAGTGGGCTATTTGCTACAGGAAATTATGCTTGCCCAAGCTGAGGGGAGAGTCTCAACTCCCAGTCAAGCAATCCAACTGGCGAAAGAAATTATTAGTACCAAGGGTGATATTTAATGTCTAAAACAATCTCTAAAATAACCTCTAAGCAAAGAAAAAACATGTTTAGCAAACAGCAACAATCACCTCTGGTAATGAGGATTTTCCTAGGCTTAGTTTTGGTATCTGGTCTGACGGTATCTACATTCTTGGTTTTACAACGTTTCAAGATGATTCCTGCTTGGGCGAAAATTCCTACCCTGCCCAGTATATCTAAAGATCAGCCGAACGTAGAGGAAAAATCTCCGGTCTGGGGTCTGGTGAATCTGCCTCAGGAAGAAAGAATGCGATCTCTCGAAAAGTTGGCTCAGGGCGAAAAGAATCCCGATACTTTCCGTGCCCGCTACCTCTTGGCTAGGGACTATGTTTCGCTAAAACAGAGTGAACCAGCCCTAGGCCTGTTAGATGGTTTGGACAAAGATTACAAACTCCTTGCCCCGCAAATTCTCAGCCAACGCGCCCGCGCCTATAGCCTGAAAGGAGACCAAGCCAAAGCCAAGCAAACGTGGCTAGACCTAGTTAATAATTACAGCAGCCATCCCCTAGCCCCGGAAGGTTTGTTTGAACTGAGCAAAACTGAACCAAAGTATGGGGATGTGGCGATCGAGAAATTCCCCGCCCATCCCCTGACTAGAGAAATCATCCAAGCTCGCCTCAAGAAAGACCCAAAACAATTGACACTCCTCAAGTTGTTAGTGATCCATCACTCGGATGCCAAGGGAGCAAGCCTAATTCGCAATCAACTAGTTAAGGACTATCGAGACCAGCTCAAACCAGAAGACTGGCTGGCGATCGCCTCCGGCTATTGGGAAGCTGCCGAATACGGCAAAGCCGCCGATGCCTATGCCAAAGCCCCCCGCACTGCCCTATCTGTCTATCGCTATGCCAGAGGGAAACACCTAGATAGTCGTCCCCCAGAGGCAAAATCTGGCTATCTGCAACTAATTGCTGATTTTCCTGAGGCTCAGGAAACAGGACTGGGTCTGCGCCGTCTGGCCAGTTTAACCACCCCCCAGACAGCTTTAGGCTATCTAGATCAGGTAATTGCCAAATTTCCCAAAGAAGCTCCCGAAGCTCTACTCGAAAAAGCCAAACTCCTCGACCAACAACAGGATTCCGCCGGAGCCACCGCCGCTAGACAGCTACTTTTTAGTCAGTACAGCAGCTCAGAAACTGCGGCAGAATTGCGCTGGGAGACCGCTAGTAAATTAGCAGAAAAAGGCGATCTAGCGGGAGCTTGGCAAAACGCCCAGCCAATTACCGTCAGTAATCCAGACAGTGAATACGCCGCCGAAGCTTCTTTCTGGATTGGCAAATGGGCAAGGCAGTTAGGGAAAGAGCAAGATGCAATTGCAGCTTGGCAACATACCATAACGAGGTATCCAGAGTCCTATTATGCATGGCGATCGGCCGTTCTCTTGGGCTGGGATGTGGGAGATTTCTCCACGGTTAGGCAGAAAAATCCTGCCATAGTTGTCAATCCAGCCAACCACATCTTACCCGCCGGTTCAGAGCTGGTGCGAGAACTGTACCGCCTAGGAGAATACAAAGCAGCTTGGGCGGTGTGGCGGGTGGAATTGAAAGATCCAGCCAAAATGACCGTGGAAGAACAGTTTTCTGATGGCTTACTCCGGCAAGGGATTGGCGATAATTTAGCCGGAATCAATCAAATTTGGTCGCTGAGTAGAAGGCAGGGAGAAGAACGTAGCCAATGGTTAAAATTACGCGGACAAAGGATCTACTGGGAGGCTTTGTTTCCTTTTCCCTTTCAGGCAGAAATTTCTAAGTGGTCACAACAAAATAAACTCAATCCCCTCTTAGTGACATCTTTAATCAGACAAGAGTCTCGGTTTGAGACAGAGATTGTCTCTTCCGCAGGAGCCTTGGGCTTGATGCAGGTGATGCCCGATACGGCGGCTTGGATTGCCAGTAATGGTGATTTTGGCAAATATGATTTAAAAAATCATCAAGACAACATCAAACTAGGAACTTGGTACTTAGCTCATAATCATAAACAGTATGACAATAGTAGCTTACTGGCGATCGCTAGCTACAACGCTGGAGCTGGCAACGTAGCTGAGTGGGTGCAAAGATTTGGGGTGAATGATCCTGATGCTTTTGTGGAGATAATTCCTTTCCCAGAAACCAATGATTATGTCAAGTCAGTCCTCGGCAACTACTGGAACTATCTGCGTTTATACAACCCAGATGTAGCAAAGAAAATAGCTAGCCAGCAACAACAAGCTAAATAGCCCAGGACTTATGCATTTGGACATTTTTGTAGGCGCGGAGTGGCTGCAAATTTGATTAGGACGTTTTTGAGGGCTGAGCGTAGTCGAAGCCCTCAAAAAACTTCCTGTCCTGACTAGAATAGAGCTTACTATATAGCAGTCCTAAATCATTTTCTAACAGTTGCCAAGTCAACTTGCTTGTAGTAAATGGTTTCATCAGCCGAAGGCTGATGAAACCATTTAGGATCGCTATAGTAGAGAAAATGACGCAGATTCTGGGATTTCGTCATAAAAAAAGCATTATTTTCATCTCTTAGAAGGGATATAAATCATGCTTTTCATACACTTTATTTAATGTCTAAGTTACTTAGGCAAATTAGATGTCATTTATAAAGTGGTTAGAATATAGCAATCCTAAATCATTTGTAGATTTTTGAGGCTTGAGAGAGAAACACCCGAAGGGTGCGTCTCTCTCAAGCCATTTAGGAATGCTATATCTAATTTTGCGCTCCCGGAGGGTACACAAAATTAGACTTTATAAATAGCCTATTACTAGTAAGTCTTAGAAGCATCACTAGAAGATGTAGGAATACCAGTAGATACGGTTTCCTTTGTGAATCCAGAGTATGCCTCCATACCGTGTTCACTAATATCTAGACCTTCGATTTCTTCCTCAGGAGTTACACGAATTCCCAAAGTAAACTTGAGTGCCAGCCAGAAAATAGAGCAGAGTAATACTGTCATGCCGCCAACAGCCATAACTCCCACAAATTGGGGCCAAAGCGCACCACCACCAAAGAAGAGTCCCAAGGGACCACCTTTATAGTATTTGTCGCCTTCTGCAAACAAGCCTACTGCTAGAGTTCCCCAAGTACCGTTGATTAGGTGAACAGAGATAGCTCCTACAGGGTCATCAATTTTTAGTTTGTCAAAGAAACCAACAGCAAATACCACTGCCACACCACCGATTAAACCAATAATGGCTGCGGAGCCAGTACTGACAAATTGACAACTAGCAGTAACCGCCACTAAACCAGCCAATAGGCCGTTGATGACCATGGATAGATCTGGCTTGCCAAGGAAGAGCCAAGCTGTCACAGTAGCTGCCAGACCACCAAAGGCAGCAGCAGTATTAGTAGTTAGGGCAATATGAGCGATCGCAGTACCATCGCCAACAGCCATGGTGGAACCGGGGTTGAAACCGAACCAGCCTAACCAGAGAATCAAGCAACCAAGAGTCGCAATACTCATGTTGTGACCGGGCATAGGGTTAGAGCTGCCATCTTCGTTATAACGACCAATCCGGGGACCAAGGAAGGCTGCACCCATCAAGGCTCCCCAGCCACCCACAGCATGGACAACGTTAGAACCAGCAAAGTCAAAGAAACCCATTTTGTAGAGCCAACCGCCGCCCCAAATCCAGTGACCTGTGATAGGGTAAGCAATCCCAATCAAGAGCAAGCTAAAGATGAGGAAGCTGACAAATTTGATTCTTTCCGCTACGGCTCCAGAAACGATCGTGGCGGCTGTTCCGGCAAATACTAGCTGGAAGAAGAATTTTGCTCCTAAGGGAACACCAGTCCAGTTCAAGGAGCTAAAGATACCTTTATAGGCATCCAAGGTAGCAGGGCTACCATCTTCCCCAGAGAGGAAGAATCCACCACTAGTACCAATAAAACCATTGCCATCGCTGAACATCAAGCCAAAGCCGATCGCCCAGAAAGCAATAGTTGCTAAAGCAAATACGATTAAATTTTTGGCTAAAACATTGACGGCATTTTTTTGACGGCAAAAGCCAGTTTCTAGCATACAGAAGCCAGCGTTCATAAAGAACACCAACATCCCAGCGATCATTACCCACATGGTATCAATCCCTACCTTCAATTCTCCAATCATTTGCTCAGGAGTTGGAGGAGGAGGAGATGCAGGGGGGGTTTGGGCTTGAGCAGCTAATCCCCACATAAATACAATGATCATGGCTAAAGGAATACAAGCTTGCCAGCTAGGAGCTAGGCGCTTGATTTTTTCCTGCCATTTATCAAAAAATCTATTAAAAGAGGTAGCAACTGGGGAAATTACCCCAATAGTACGTTTGGTCGCAGAACGCCCACGTTTTTTGTTCATACTTGTGATTTTCCTCGTCATTTTGTCATTCAGTTGGCTTTGACACTTCCACAATTTAGAGAGTGCGATTTTTGGTAGTTCATAATCTGGAATGCAACCATGCATTGGACATTCGACAAAGCTCAGGCGTTCTGCAATAAATTTGGCTGAACTCACGCCGAAGTCTTATGCCGAAGTCTCCATCAGGGTCTCGATTTGTCGAGCCGCAGTTAGTCTTACTCACTAGGTAAGATTCCACCAATTTTGCTGTAATCATTCTGTATCTTAGATAACATTCTTTCCTGATGAGTCATCTCAGTACAATTACTCGTTAAGAGCCTTTGTTTCTTGTGAGATCAGAATTTTTGCCATTGACTACTATATTTTTCTCGGTCAGAAAGATTAGCGCAATGTATCTTCGTGCAAATTTTTATGAAGTTACTTAGTAGTGGGGTTTGCACCACGAAAAAATTAGAGATAATAGTAGCATAAGATACATAAGATTTATTGGATTAACCTCAAACCCTCTAGAGAGTTAGAGGTCATTTATAAAGTCTGATTTTGCACCCCCAAAGGAGTACAAAATCAAGCCGTCTAACCATTTTATAGATAACCTTTTAGCACAATAAATTTAATGTAAGTCTGTAAATATATCAGGAATTTCAGGAGCCAATTATAGGCCAACTGAGTATGAATGACCTAAAAAATTAACCTAGAAAATTAATCTAGAATAAAGACCTAAGGTTTGTGAAAAGCTATGAGAAATAAATTCTTGAATTTTGCCGTGGGAGCGATCGCATCTTTTGCCATGATCGGTACATTTACTTATACTTCTCCTGCCACGGCGATGCCCGGTGGAGAGAACTCAAAAACCGATTTGATCACTTCAGAAACTCCTATTGCTTGTACTAATTCCAAACCCGGAGAGGCTAATTATATGTTATTCACAGGAGCTTTTGCCACCGCCCTTGTTGGTGGTTTATGCTTAGGAGTTTGGAGCTATAGAAATCGGAAGCATCAACGAGAATTGACTCTTCAAGAGCAAATTCAACTCCTCGAAAAGATATGGAAAATGACCCCTCAACGGTAATACCAAATCAATAATAGGATTTCACCCTTTTATTGATTGACAGCAGTTTAAGAGTAGGTGGCTATAGCCACCCACTCTTAAACCCAACATGGATAGGACTTTCAATATTTGTGGTGTGTCTCATTTGAGCACAAGGTGCTGGAAATTCTTACACGGCAAGATATTCAAAATCTTATTTGGTATCAACTATTTGGCAAAATAGTTGATACCAAATTAAAAAAATGGTTTCACCATTTTTTTAATTTAAGTTCCTACGCAGCAAGGTATTCAGAATCTCATTTGGGTAGTGCTGCAAAGTAATGGTTTGGATAATGGTGATTGGGGCGCGAAGCGCCCCAATCACCATTACAATGCATGACTACCCTCATTTGTATCAACTATTTGGCAAAATGGTGTAAGGAGCAGATACATACTTGTTAGTACTGCAAAGTATCGCAACTGCCAAGGGAGGTTAGGATAATTTGAGTAGTGGAATTCCTGCTTCGCCGGGGTTCCACTACTCTTGATAATTCGTTGACAGTGCGTAACCTATCCCCAAGCAATGGGAGGTATTATGGGCAAAATCAGGATCATAAAGTAGTAGACTACTGGTGCAGTAAATACGTAACTATCGGTACGATCGAGAATTCCCCCGTGACCGGGAATCAACTGTCCAGAATCTTTTACCCCTGCATCCCTTTTCATCATCGATTCGGTGAGATCTCCCAAAAGACTAGTGATCCCGATCAGTAATCCTAAAATGATTCCCCCAGCTAACCAGTTGCCCCAACCTAGATAAAAAGCTCCACCTACAGCTACACTCACACTAGCAAGGGTGCCAAATACTGCACCTTCTACAGTTTTTTTGGGGCTGATTTCTGATAGGCGCGTCCGGCCAAAAAATCTACCGATAAAGTAAGCTCCAATATCTGCTGCCCAAATACACCCAAAGGCTAGTAGGGTGATGCTTAAGCCGGGGGAAAACAAGTGGGAAGAGAGCCAAGGATTGCTTAGGTATTCATGGAAGGGAAAATGATTATTTGCCGCGATCGCAGTGGATTCTAATCCAGATGGTAAAGGCTGTGATAAGTTTGGTTTGATGGAGATAAGGGATATATTAGGGAGACTTTCGCGAATCTTGATCCAATAACTAGGTAAGTATCCACCATAAAATAGACCGAGAAGGGAAGTGGAAATATCGGCAATGGTGGCTAGTTTGGGCTGGAACAAAAGATAAAAGCAAATCCCAGTTCCACCTAGGGGAAATAGGGCATCTGTGAATTCTGGGGCAATGGTGGCAATTATGAGCATGACTTGGGAGATGCCCAAGGTAGTTTTGACGGCGGGGGCAATATTCTTAGCCCGGACTAGGTCAAAGTATTCTAATTGCCCTAGATAGACAATAATGGCAAATCCTGCGGTGAAGTACCAGCCGCCAAGGATGGTTAAACTCAAGGCAGCGGCGATCGCTATAATTCCACTGATAATTCGCTTCCAAGGCATTGGATACTTCTATATGAATCAAAGCTATCACGATAGCACTTTTTAAATTGCCTGTCACGCTCTTTATTGAGTAGTCCTCTAATATATAGCGATCCTAAATGGTTTTACCCGCCGAAGGCGGGTAAAACCATTTACTAGAAGCAAGTTGACTTGGCAACTGTTAGAAAATGATTTAGGACTGCTATAGTTATCCTAAATGAATTTAGAATTTTAGAGGGTTGAGAACAGCTCCCCCTCCGGGGGAGCTGTTCTCAACCCATTTAGGATCGCTATAGTCCTCAAAAGAAAATGATTTTGGGGCAAGGATATCACCCGCAATGCGAGGAAAATACTTACTTCTTTGGTGCAATCCTTAAATCGGAGCCAATATTACTAATCTAGAAATCAGCCCTTGACAAGAGATTGATTTTGATGAGATTATGAATGATAAGTTATGCGGATGTGGCGGAATTGGTAGACGCGCCAGATTTAGGTTCTGGTTCTGCAAGGAGTGAAGGTTCAAGTCCTTTCATCCGCATTATATTTCTCATATTGATTTTTATACTTAAGCTTTGCGCTTTAAAAGAACCAAAATTTTTGTTGAGAGCCACGCTCCGCGCGGCTCTCAACAAAAATTTTGACCACACACACTTGCAAAGTGCTATCAATGTTGGGTTTGAGAGTGGGCTGAGCGGAGTCGAAGCCCACTCTCAAACTGCTGTAAGTCATTAGGTAAGGCGATCGCTACTATACAATTCATTAATCGTAATACTCTGTCCCAGCAACGGCGGCAGCTAACCTTCCAGAAATTTGGCGACAGTATTCATTGCTAGTCCGAGAAGTTCTAAATTCTTCAGTTCTAGGATAGGGAGCATCGATCACCACCTCCCCCACTACTCGACCGGGACGGGGAGCCATGATCACCACCCGTTGGGAAAGATACACTGCTTCGTAGATATTATGCGTAACAAAAACTACGGTATAGCGATCGCCATTGCCATCTCCCTGTTGCCAGAGCTGCAAAACATCGGCATTCAATTTGGCACGAGTCATTTCATCCAATGCCCCAAAGGGTTCATCCATCAAGAGGATTTTTGGCTTAGTTACCAAGGCACGGGCGATCGATACCCGCATTTTCATACCTCCTGATAGCTCTCTGGGGTAAGACTGAGCAAAACTATCTAATCCCACTAGATGCAAAACTTCCTGAACTTGCGGTCGAGATTCCCGATCCCCCATTCCTGCCAGCTTTAGGGGCAGGCGGACATTTTCAATCACCGTTGCCCAAGGCAGGAGAGCAGGTTCTTGAAAGACAAAAGCCAATTCTTTCTGGGGCTGATGTTCTCCCCAAGTAATGCTACCTTCAGACATCTGCCCCAAACCCGCCATCAATCTCAAGGCGGTACTCTTACCACAACCCGATGCCCCTACTAGACTCACAAATTGGCCATCTTCGATGGCTAGATTCATATCTTGCAGAGCAACAGTCCCGTTAGCATAAATTTTACTAACATGATCGAGAGCGATCGCCGTTGATTTGGTCTTATTAAAAGGAACTCGTGAACTCATAAAACAAGTTGGTGTGATAAAAGTTGGTTCTATAAAAACTTACCGCCCTACTAGGAGCGGCTATAGTTATCCTCAATGAATTTAGAATTTTAGAGGGTTGAGAACGGCTTCCCCTCCGGGGGAGCCATTCCCAACCCATTTAGGATCGCTATATTATAGATACTATAATCCCAATTCCTCAGCCCTAACAGGAAATCCTCAAGATTTAGTCAACCAGATGCCCAGATGCCGACTTTTTTACCTGCTTTATCTTATTTCTTGAACTTGAGCTAAATTCAACCCTCTAACTTGAGTTAAATTAGTTCCGGTAAAGTCTGTATTCAGCAGTTGAGCATTAGTGAAATTTGCTCCAAGTAGATTAGAATTGCTGAAATTAGTATTCGTTAATTTAGCAAAAGTTAGGTTGGCTGATTGCAGATTTGACCCAGCCAAACTAGCTTCACTAAGGTCGACAAATCTCAATAGGGTATTAGTTAAATTTGCTTCTCGAATGTTGGCATCAGTCAAGTCAGCCGCATACAAATTAGCATTACTTAAATCTGCCTTACTTAAATTGGCACCCCGGAGATTTGCTCTTAGTAAATTGGCATCCCGGAGATTTACACTCTTCAGATCTGCTTCCCGGAGATCACAGCCCATACATTGCTTAGTTTCGAGGAGTTTTTTGACATCTTGGGGATTCGCTGCGGAGGCGATATTGATATTAACAAGACTCAACACAGTACTAGTGAAAATAGTAGTAACGGCAATTCTTCCCAGCAAAATATTAGTTAATTTCATGTTAGATACCATTAAAGAATCTCTGTCATTTCTGCCCATGTTAATCCCTGCTGGATGTAGTTGGGAGCATCGGGGAGGTAGGGACTATGGAGACGATCGATCGCCTCAATCTTAGCGTGGCTGGGCAAGACTGGAATATCGGGGTCGTAGGCGGTGGGACGCATCAGGGAGCTAGAGAAGCCCTTGAAAATCATGATTTCATCAGCTTCGCCGTCAATCTCTGCCCTAACTAACAAAACTTCTTGGGGATGATTTTTGGTGTATTGCTCTAGCCGTTGTCCCGGTGAATTATCCATAGTTCTTCTTCCACTACATTATTTTGAGGGTAGTGCTGCAAAGTAATGGTTTGGATAATGGTGATTGGGGCGCGAAGCGCCCCAATCACCATTACAATGCATGACTACCATTTTGAGGACTTCTATTGCTCGATCGCCGATCTGCCCTGCTTACCTAAACGGACAATCACGAAATAGGCAAGAGACATTAGATAAATAAACAGCCCCACTCCACCCCAAAATGCCATAAATTCTGGTTTATAAGCCCCGTGGAAAATATCTTTGTATGCCAAGGGTGGCTCTAGCCAGATTTGGCAAAAACTGGTCGATCGCGCTTCTCCAGAAAAAGCACAGGAAAGAAAAGGCACATAGACCAACGCCCCAATCAAACTGTAGATGGTCACAGCCCAGCGCCAAGTTGTTAAGATTAGCCGGAGGGTCGAAGGTCTTTGCTCGGTAATATCTTCATTGATATCTACCCAGAACCACAGTGCTAGAGGAATTAATAGCCGAGCAACAAATCCAGTGACATATCCCACACTCCATCCCGGCATGAGCAGGTAGGTGGTAATGAATAATAAACTGGACACCCGCCAGTAAATAATCAATAGGCGGATGATCGATTCCGATCGCTGCACCGCCGCCCAAATAATTAATACTAGGGGCAGAATCACGGTAAATAGCACTGCCAGCCGATAATCTGTCCAAACGAGGGAACGCAACCAAGTATCCTGCATTGTTTGTAATTTATAAACTACTTACTAATTAAGGTAGGACTTACGCACTGCCAACGACTTCTCTAGAGTTGTGGACGTTTTTGCGGGCGCGAAGCGCCCGCAA
>CALRPI020000114.1:0-12512 GCA_943370025.1 Phormidium lacuna HE10JO
TTTCAGTCCATGACTAATCTCTCGGTTCTTTCAACTATAGCGATGAACCTTTACCGATTTTTAGGTTTCATGTCAATAACAACTGGGCAAAGATGGCTCAGTCAGAGGCTTTGGGGTTTGCACATTTTGTTAGAATGAAACAGCCCTGCTTTTTAAGGGGGGCTAGGGGGGATCGAAGTTGCCGGAAAAACGAGATTCCTTATCTAAAATTTTATCGAAAACTTTAAGATGTGGCTCTTTTTTTCCCTTGTCCCCGTTTGGAGATGGAGGGAGTAGTAATTAGAGGTTGACGTTTGTGGGCAGCTTGGGTCAGCAGAGAAGCGGCAAAGAGCAATGCTTCTTGGTCAGATTTGCCCCCGGCAAGCTGTGCCAGTTCTTCTTGGCGTTGGGTTTGATTATCTAAGGTACTGACTCGGACTACGGTGCGGAGATTTTCTTGGTCTTCGTTTTCTGGATCGGGACGATCGGGCGACCCAAGGGGCTGATTAATTACCTGTTTATCGACTCGGAAATGTTGATCTGCCAGCGCCGCTACTAGGGGTTGATGGGTAATGCACAGGACTTGTTGGGAAAGGCTGAGGGTATGGAGCTTGTCGGCGATCGCTTGTGCCACTTTCCCCGATACTCCCACATCAATTTCATCAAAAATCAGGGTTTCGCGATCGCTAGTTCCGACAAAGCAGGCTTTGAGCGCCAAGAGAAACCGACTCATCTCCCCACCAGAGGCAGTGGCGGCGAGGGATTGCAAGGGTTCTCCGGGGTTGGGGGAGAAGCGAAATTCCACTTGATCTGCCCCACTGGCGGTGGCATTGATGGGGGAAATCTGGACTTGGAACTGAACTTTTTCCATGGCAAGGGGGCGCAGTTCTGCCACGAGGCGAGATTCGAGGGTTTGGGCAGCAGTGCGGCGCAGGCTAGTTAGTCCTAGACAAGCCAAAGCTAGTTGTTTTTCTAGTTGTTGGTGTTGCTCGGTTAATTCTTCGAGGGACTGTTCAGAATCCGTGAGTTCCAAAAGTTCCGCCTCGATCGTACTTTGGTAGGCGATCGCCTCCTCCAATGTGGCTCCGTATTTGCGACAAATTTGCTTCAGGAGTTGGATGCGTTGGGTTGTTTCTTCCAGTCGAGCTGGGTCACTTTCTAGGGAATCGCCGTAAGCATTGATTTGGTTCCCAGCTTCCACCACCGCTAGGGCAGCACTGTTAACCAAATCTAGAACTGGCTGTAACTGGGGGTCATAACCCACCATACTGCCAATAATCCCCTCGGCTTTACCCAA
Organism: Phormidium lacuna HE10JO; assembly: GCA_943370025.1. Classification (GTDB taxonomy): domain Bacteria; phylum Cyanobacteriota; class Cyanobacteriia; order Cyanobacteriales; family JAAUUE01; genus JAAUUE01. Next base: position 1,277 of record CALRPI020000114.1, read on the forward strand.
GAGATCGGCGACAGAAGAATCGCTTTCATTCTGATACAACAATTGGTAAGCCTGATAGCTCAATTGCTGCAATTCCACCACATGGGCGAGGCGATCCTGTTCCTGTTGTAGATGCTCCAGTTCTTCTGGGTCTTGGAGTTGGGCAGCTTTTAGTTCTTGGCTTTGGTATTGCAATAGATCTAGTCTTTGCAATCGATACTGGGCAGATTGGCGGCGTTTTTCTAATATCTGAGCAAGGGTCTGGGCTGCCTGGTATGCCTGAGCAACTTTATCTATTTGTTGCCGGACTGGATTACCTGCAAAGGCATCGAGGAGATGGCGCTGGACTGTGGAGGAGATGAGTTGGACGGTTTGCCCTTGGGCGGTGATTTCCACTAGTTGCGATCGCAGTTCTTCCATAGCTTGGCGATTCACCAACACACCATTGACGCGGCATCTCGATCTCAGACTGTTATTGCCATTAGCCAGTTCTCGACTACAAACCAATACTTGCTCTTCTAGGGGTTCAATTTCCTGCTGGGTTAACCAAGAGATCGCGCCGGGATGGATGGCAAAGCTGGCTTCAATGAAGGAGCGATCACTCCCAGTCCGAATCATTCGGCTATTTACTTTCCCGCCCAAAACCACATCGATCGCATCCAAAATAATCGATTTCCCCGCCCCCGTCTCCCCGGTCAAAACATTCAACCCCGCCCCAAACCCCAACTCCAAGGAGTCAATCAAGGCAAAATTTTGAATCCGCAGCAATAACAACATTTATATTACTTTCAATATTTTTCTAAGTTTTTCCAACCCCAACTGAGATTGATCCATCCGCTAACGATCATACCTTGATTCTCTTACACTGCTGACAGTCATCATCTAGACAATTATGGATTAAGTCTCATTCTAGGGAATTTAAGTATCCAAATCTCTGAGATTATAAGTATCTGGCGTATTCTTGACCCGAAAACTAGCATTAAATTCCTTTTTAAATTGAATTTGTAGCTTTTGAATATCTGTCCCTTGTTTAGGAACACGGGTAGAGATAATAAAGCAGAATTTTCTTGATTTGGCAGGACTTGCTGAAAGTTTCCTAATCGTCGATTTTATTTGATCAACTGCATGGTTAACAGCACATCCTTTTAATTCTATATATATTTCTATATCAACTTCTTTAGTATTATCTTTTTTAGGAATAAGTAGCATGTAATCACAACGTAAATCTGGACTATCTTTTTTAATGACACAGCCATCAACTTTGATTTTCACGACTTTTATTCTATCGGGATTGAGAAAGGTTATTTCACTTCTATTCTCTTTTACTAGTATTTTGGGATTTGAAGTATTTTCTCGACATTCAGGTGGGATTCCTTTCATAGATGCTTAGATAAGATTTAGGAGACTATCGAACTCGATCGCTAAGTCTTCAGACACAGCATCAATGATTGTCGCATCGATCAAACCCGTTTCTGGATCAATGATGCTAGTACACTTTCCATCTGCCAAAGCATAGGCAGAGAAATCATCAGTAGATAAAGCTTTATACTTCGGCACTATCTTCTCTAATTCCTCTAAATGCTCTGCATCTAAATCCTTATAAAGTATCCCAGCTTGAAGCAAGTTATTGAAAGAAGTTAAGGTATAAGGACTATGGGTAGTTATAAAGAATTGTAGTTTGTCTTCATGGTAATTAAATACAGTAGCTATCAATTCAATAACATTCTTTTGTGCTTCAGGAAATAAATGCGCTTCTGGCTCCTCAATATAAATTGTTCTCCCAGTAGCAGCCTCGACTAGAAATGGTAATGTGGTAAGTATAAGCAAAAGAGGCAATGTTTCTTGTTGCCCAGAAGACGCATTAGATAAATCAACACAACGGTGATCTGATGTTTCTATATAATCTCTACCTTTGAGATGAAAATACTTTCCACTCAGAGATTTTTCCATAAGATTAATTATTTCATTTATGATATTTTCCTCGCCAAGATTTTTTAAATTTGTCAATGATTGTAGTGTATCAATTTTTAATGTCTTGACACTTTCATAAGTAGAGCCAAATACTTTTAAAAATGGATCTATTGTGTTACTAGTGTAAAGAAAAGAGAATATATTGTTTTGAAGGTTGGCAAAAAAAGACCGTCCAGCCGGGACAAAAAGCTGAGTAAAAGAAGCTTCTTTGCAAAGTGACTGACTTAAATGCTTAGATAAATGTCCTCTGACTGTAGAAGCCCCCATAATTATTTGTTCATATCTGATATTTTTAATGATATTATTTCCTCTAAATTCATTTAAAATCTTACGTAGTTTTAATAGTTCTTGATTATATGAGTCTGCATAGGTGATTGATATCTTGTTGCCTCTATTTAATCTCTTTACTTCTATGAACATATCATGTAGCTCATATCTTATAAGAAATTCACTATTTCCCCAAGAATCAGGGGCAAAATATTCTATGAATTTCTTAGAATAAGTAGAATCAAACTTCCTTTTTGTATCTACATTTTCCACCGCTGACAAAATATCCCAAGGGAAGTTTTTGAAGTAGAAGAGGAGTTTGGCGCAGATGCTTTTGCCGCTGGCTTGAGGTCCGATGAGGACGTTGATTTTTTTGACCTCAATTTCTAAGTTTTTGATGCCTACAAAATTCTTGATGATTAGCCGTTCAGTCATGGCGTTGGGGGGTTAATTGGGTTAGTTGGTGATCGATCAGGTGAGGGAAAAGGACTTTTGAAATTGAATGCCCATTCACTAGTACCATGTTCGTTTAAATAATCTAATCTTTGCTTAGCCTCCATAACACTCGGAATATGTCCTGCTTCTACCCACCACAGAGCAAAATACATGCCCTCGAACTTCTCAAACCATTGGTGACGTTTCTGCATCACTTCCCCATGGGCACTTTTGTACACATATGATTGAAGTTGTTCAAGAGATTCCCATACTGAAAGATTGAATAGTATTCGCTCATCATTATAGGGGCGTAGGTCTGTAGCGTTTCCTTGATCGGTTTGAAGTCGCCAAACGAAGCCCGGACTATCATCAGCCAATGCGTTGATTTCATCAATTGAAGCAACAAACTCGCTCATGAGAGGATCGTTAAGAGGCGATCGCATTAAAGCAATATTGACCTGTGCAAGATTATATTTCTTCGATAGCATAATCAAATCTCAAGTTCACAACATCTAAAATTGTAATACAACAATACTGCACTGTGGATTAGAGGGTGTTTAAGGAGTTTCTGGCGGTTGCCTGCAATTTGCCAGTAAGCAACAATCTCTGCTGCACTTTTGGGTGGATTACTGAGAATTAGAGTGATCGATAGAATACACATATAGCCATCCTAAATGGGTTGAGAACAGCTACCCCCGATGGGGAGCCGTTCTCAACCCTCTAAAATTCTAAACTCAATTAGGATCGCTATATATCTGTCTATTTTTTATACTGCTTTTCATAGTTAGAGTGGAGCCACAGATAGGTTTATTTAGCCTAAAATATGACTAGACCAAAAGGCAATTCCTTGTTTTGGCAATTGTAATTACCTATGTATTATACTTACAAGCCTATGTTTGCAGACAACCACAATCCAAATCAGAGTATTAATAATATAGACAGAGTATTACTGATTGATCTAGAGAATTGCCCTCATCAAATTAATCAATTACAGAAAGATTTAGAACACTTCTCTCAGGTTATTATTTGCTATGCCCAGAGTGGAGCGAAACTACCTCTTGACTGGCTAATGCCTTTAAGTACAGCCGTAAGTGCCAATAAATTGATGGTTTTTAAGATGACGAATAGTGGCAAAAATGCAGCGGATTTTGGCATTTGTTTTTTTGCGGGTGTTTTAATGCAACAGTTAAAACAAGAAGCACACTTTGTGATTGTCTCAAATGATACAGACTTGGATTACGTTAAATAAGGTTTCTTATAATGACAAAAAAATAAAAGAGATTGCAAGTTCAGCTTGATACTTGACAAAAAAACAATGCCAACTAAATAATAAACTTGATCATTTGCTCAAGCTCCTATATCCCATAGCGATCTTAGGAATGCCATACATAAAAAGGGCTATATATTTCAATAAGACTCGATGTCATTGATCATGTCTGCTTTGAATTTTGGCGAGAAAAAGCCCCGCCGATGCTGTGGGCTAGAGATTCAAAATAATGACATTTGAATAGGTGAATCTTGATGATCATTGATAGTTAAATCGATAGTTGATTGGGGTACAGCAGGAGTTGAGATTCCTGATAATTCTAGTGCTTTTTGGAGATCGAAGGCATTGCGGGGAGAGTAGTCTTCTTGGGGACAATGAACAAAGAAATAGACGGTTTTACCTTGAGATAACCAGGTGGACAAATAGCTACTCCATGCTTGGAAATAAACTTGATTGTAATCGCGATCGGGATGGCTGATATAGCGAATTAAGACATGATTGGCGGTGGTGGTGAAATGAACAGGTAAATTAGGTTTGCGACAGATTAGTTGGGGAAATTGTTCATTATATTGATGATCATAAATGGGACGAGAATCTAAAATAACCCGGCTAATATTGTGGGTTTGCAAAAGTTGATTTAATTTCTCTTCATTGGGTGGTTTGAACCAACTGTGATGCCGAACTTCCAATGCTAGAGGAATATTCGTATCTTTTAGTCCAGTCAAAAATTCCTGTAGATCGGCAAAATGATTACTGCCATAGTGGGGAGGAAGTTGGATGAATGGACAACCAAGGCGATCGCCCAATACCTGCATTTGAGTTAGAAAAGTTTGGGCAGCGGGAACTTGGGGAGCGAGTAATCCTTGATGGGTCAGGTCACGGGGAAACTTGGGGCAGAAGCGAAATTCTGGGGGAGTGCGATCGACCCAACCCCGCAGCACCGTCTGGCTAGGCACAGCATAAAAGGTAGAATTACACTCCACCGTTGAAAAACGCCGACTGTAGAGGGAAAGAAATTTTGCACTGCCTGTACCAGCAGGATACAAATCCCCCACCCAACCCTTGTACGCCCAAACTGCACAACCCAAATAGAAAAGATTAGCCATAAATTATCAGTGCATAAGTACTAACTATTCTAGCTTATATAGCAATACTATTTGAGCAGGACTTACGCATTTGAAGTTTTTTACGGGCTGAGGGTCGTCGAAGCCCGCAAAAACTCCCCAATGCCTGAGTCCTAAGATTGACCCAAGGTTGATCTAAAGTTGATCTTAAAGTTTCCTAGTCTGGTTGGGAATTAGTGCTACAACTTAAGCTATCGAAAAGGTGTAACAATTGCTACATCTAACTCAGAGAGGAACTGGAATTTATGGTTGTTCTAGAGCAGAATTTAGTTAGTGAACGCTCCCTCGATCGCGATTGTACAACCCTCTCCCGTCATGTCCTCCAACAACTCCATAGTTTTGGTGCCGATGCTCAAGATTTGAGCGCCATCATGAACCGGATTGCCCTTGCCGCCAAGTTAGTTGCCCGTCGGTTAAGCCGAGCCGGATTGATGGAAGGAGTCTTGGGGTTTACGGGAGAAACCAATGTTCAAGGTGAATCCGTCAAAAAAATGGACGTGTTTGCCAACGATGTTTTTATCTCCGTATTTCAGCAGAGCGGCTTGGTGTGCCGTCTAGCTTCCGAAGAAATGGAGAAACCCTACTACATTCCTGAAAATTGCCCGATCGGGCGCTACACCCTCCTCTATGACCCTATTGACGGCTCCTCCAATGTTGATATCAACTTAAATGTGGGTTCCATCTTTGCCATTCGCCAGCAACAGGGAGAAGACCTCGATGGAGAGGCAACGGATTTATTTCAAGATGGCCACCAACAAATTGCCGCTGGCTATGTTCTCTATGGACCTAGTACCGTTTTGGTCTATTCGATCGGCACAGGTGTTCATGCTTTTACCCTTGATCCCAGCCTAGGGGAATTTATCCTCTCCCACGAGAATCTGCAAATTCCTCGCCACGGCTCCATCTATAGCGTCAATGAAGGAAACTACTGGCAGTGGGATGAATCTCTCCGGGAATATATTCGCTATGTCCACCGCCATGATGGTTACACAGCTCGTTATGGCGGTGCTTTGGTGGGAGATTTTCACCGGATTCTGTTCCAAGGTGGTGTGTTTCTCTATCCCGGCACCGCCAAAAATCCCCAAGGAAAACTCCGCCTCCTCTACGAAACTGCCCCCCTTGCCTATCTGATGATTCAAGCCGGAGGTAAAGCCAGCACAGGTCTGGAACCCATCATGGATATCATCCCCACCTCCCTCCATCAACGCACTCCTCTGATAATTGGCAGTGTGGAAGATGTGGAGTTGGTGGAATCGTTTATGGGGAAGGAGGTAAAGGAGGTAGAGGAAGTAAAGGAGGTAGAGGAGTTAAAGGAGGTAAAGAAGCTAGAAGATTTCAAGAGAAAGGGCAAGGGGAAAAAGAAAAGAAGGTAGTTTGAGGAAATCTGTTTTTAATCTTAAGTTCCTTGGGGATCAAGAATTTTGTATCAAAGAGATCGATCGCAATTCCCAAATCCTTGCTAACCTACCTAGGAAATTTATGAAAAATTTATTAGGTCGTAAAACCTCCATTCGTGTCAAATTAACGTTGAAGGTAATACTAGCTTCCCTGTTTGCTGCTTAGTCCTCGATCCCCCCTAACCCCCCTTAAAAAGGGGGGAGACAAGAACCCAACTCTTGAACTTTTCATGATTTCTTTCTTTGTCTACCTCCCTGTACCTCCTTCCCCCCTCCTTCCCACTAATCACAAAAAAAACTAACTAACCTATGGTTGCACTTCTAGAAAATCCCTTCCGCGTTGGCTTACAGCAAGAAAGAACTCCTGAACCCCTAATCATGGTGATCTTCGGCGCTTCAGGGGATCTAACCCAAAGGAAACTAGTCCCCGCTATCTATCAGCTCAAGCAAGAACGGCGCTTGCCCCCAGAAATGACGATCGTGGGGGTAGCTCGCCGGGATTGGAGCCATGATTACTTTCGATCGCAAATGAAGGAAGGGATTGAACAATTTAGTGATGGCATTGGCTCTGAAGAAGTTTGGAATGATTTTGCCAAGGGTTTGTTCTACTGCTCTGGAGATATGGACAAGCCAGAAAGCTATCAAAAGCTGAATACCCTATTAAGCGAATTAGATACCCTGCGGGGAACTAGGGGTAATCGGGTTTTTTATCTAGCAGTTTCTCCCAACTTTTTCCCAGAGGCAATCAAGCAGTTAGGGGCTGCGGGAATGCTCGAAGACACCATGAAAACTCGCTTGGTTATTGAGAAGCCCTTTGGTCGAGATTTAAGTTCTTCTCAAGTTTTGAATCGTGTGGTGCAGCAGACTTGCCGAGAAGAACAGGTATATCGGATCGATCACTATTTAGGTAAAGAAACCGTCCAGAACTTATTAGTCTTCCGGTTTGCCAACGCCATTTTTGAACCCTTGTGGAATCGGCAATTTGTCGATCATGTACAGATTACCGTAGCAGAAACCGTTGGGGTGGAAGACCGGGCAGGTTACTACGAAAGCTCCGGGGCATTGCGGGACATGGTGCAGAACCACCTGATGCAACTATTCTGTTTGACGGCGATGGAACCACCCAACTCCCTCAATGCCGACAGTATTCGCACCGAGAAAGTCAAAGTAGTCCAATCTACCCATCTAGCAGATTTAAGTAACTTAGAAAATTCTGCGGTGCGAGGACAGTACAAAGCTGGATGGATGCGGGGGAAACCGGTACCGGGCTATCGGGAAGAACCGGGAGTTAATCCTGAGTCCATGACTCCATCCTATGTGGCGATGAAACTAGAGGTAGAAAATTGGCGCTGGCAGGGAGTTCCGTTTTATCTCCGCACTGGCAAGCGTCTGCCGAAGAAAGTAAGTGAAATTGCCATCCAGTTCCGAGAAGTGCCATTTTTGATCTTCCAGTCTGCCGCCCAACAGGCTAACCCCAATGTTTTGACTATTCGGATTCAACCCAATGAGGGGATTGCCCTAAAATTCGAGGCGAAAATGCTGGGTTCAGAGTTGCGATCGCGCTCTGTGGAAATGGATTTTAGCTACGGCTCTTCCTTTGGGGCAACTGCCTCTGATGCCTACAATCGACTTTTGTTAGACTGTATGTTAGGAGATCAAACCCTATTCACCAGAGGTGACGAAGTAGAAGAAGCATGGCGAGTTGTCACTCCAGCCCTAGCCACATGGGAATCTCCGGCTGATCCATCAGAGATGCCCCAATACGAAGCCGGCACATGGGATCTCCCAGAATCAGAACACCTGATGCAACAAGATGGGCGACGGTGGAGAAGACTTTAACTAATAACTATTTACTAAAACCCTAAAAATCTATGACTACTATTCAAGCTCCACCAATTTTTTCTTTGCAAAATCCAAAAGATGTCTCTCTCAATGATATTGAGGCAGAATTACAAAAAATCTGGCAGGGCTACGGTGGCGAGACTGGTGATAGCCCAGCGGCAATGCGAGCCACGACTTTTAGTTTTGTGGTTTATGAACCAGAAGAAACCCAACATTTACTTTCCATTTTGGGATTCTATACTGGACCGATCGACGGTATTTTAGGACCCCGGATGGTTTCTGCCCTGAAAGCTGCCCAAAAAACCTACGGATTGCCCCGCACGGGCAAGGTTGATGAAGCCATCAAATCTAAGCTCCGGGAAGAATACATGGAACTCCGCAGTGGTAAAAATCCTACTCGTCCCATGGCAACGGATTTTACTGGTAGTGATGAAGGTTATGGGATGGCAGATGCGATCGCCGCAGCCAACCCCTGCCGAATTATTGCCCTCTGCCCTATTTCTGGTTTAGATACCGGAGTCGAGGCACAGGTTTCTGCCTATTGCCCGATCCAAAAGCGCAACCAAAATACCCTTGTTTGTTGTGAATATATTACTCTGCGAGGGACTCCTGCTGCCTTAGAACGAATTGGGGGCATGATTGAAGAATTGCTCATTGGTGAGTTACCCAAATTCCTCTGGTGGAAAGCAACCCCCGATGAAAATAATTCCCTCTTCCGTCGTTTAGCGGGGATCAGTAGTACCGTGATTATTGACTCTAGTGCTTTTCCGGAGCCAGAACCAGATATGCTCCAGATGGGCAGCTTGGTGGAAAAGGGGATTGCGATCGCCGATCTTAACTGGCGGAGATTAGCCGCTTGGCAGGAACTTACTGCCTCGGCCTTTGATCCCCCAGAGCGGCGGGCAGCCATTAAGGAGATCGATCGAGTGACGATCGACTATGAAATAGGCAACCCTTCTCAAGCTCTCCTCTTCCTTGGTTGGCTTGCCAGTAGATTGCAATGGCGACCAGTACAGATTCAGCAAGAAGGTGGCGACTACAACTTGATGAAGGTTCATTTTGTGGGAGCCGATCAACGCCCGATCGAAGCCGAATTAGCCGCCATTCCCCTAGCTGATGTGGGAGAAGTTGTGGGCGATTTGATTGCTCTGCGTCTAACTTCCACCAATATCAAGGCGGATTGTGGCACGGTGTTGTGTTCTGAAAGTGGTTGTATGCGGATGGAATCTGGTGGGGTGGCTCAATCTGCCAAGACCTACCAAGTGACTCCCCTATTTGACCAAAAAACCGAATTTCTCCTCAGCCAACAACTCCAGCGCTGGGGTCGGGAAATGCTCTACGAAGAGAGTCTTGCCATCTGTACTCAAATTTTGAGATTAGTCGGTCAGTAATATACAACAGTTAAAAGTAGGGTGTGTTAATGGAATGTAACGCGCCTCTTTTTTTAGATACATAAATCTGGCTGCTGTGTTACGCTTCGCTAACACACCCTGTGGGTTCTGTTTCATTGCTGTGATTCTATTTCTACGTTTTTGTAGAGGAGATCGATCGCAACTCCCATCCCCAAACTCTCTAGATAAATCTCAGACCCAGTGGTATAGGAAGTCAATTCCCATTTTCCTTGGGTATTGAGGCGAAATAAATCCACAGCGATCTGGGTAGGGTCAATCAGCAGGTATTCCCGGAGACTATCTATTTTGCGATACTGCATGAATTTTGCTCCCCTATCCAGAGCTTCGGTACTAGGAGAAAGAGCTTCGGCAATCAGGCAAGGGTGCTGAATAAACTTGATTGCCTTCTGATCGCTAGGATCGCATGTAACCGTCAGATCAGGATAGAAGAAAGGACCTTTTTCGGTAATTCCTACTTTTGCATCAGCGGCAAAAACCGTACAGCCTTTAAGATTTGGGTGATTACTAAGAAACAATAATAAATTTATGGTTACTTTGTTATGGGGCAACGTGCCACCAGTCATGGCAAAGACCCTGCCATCAATGTATTCGTGCTTAAGTTCTTGCTGCTCTTCCCAGATAAAGTATTCTTCTGGGGTGAGATAAAATTCTTGAAGGTTAGCAATCATGGCTGCTGGAGTTGATTCATTTAAGTTGACGATGATTTCTCTGGATTCTAGCCTAGCAAAATTCATAGAGGAAATCCTAGGGTATTTGGTTATTACTCAAGAACCAAGGATTTCCCCCCCCACGGCAAGGAACATCCTTGCCCTAAAATTATTACCTTCAGGACTTACGCATTTGGAAATTGTTGCAGGCGCGGAGCGCCTGCAACAATTTCCAAAACTCTCTATAATTCATTGAGAGTGCGTAAGTCCTAACCTTTTTAGGACTACCGGTATTTGGTTTGTGAAGTATTGTAAAATTATAAATAATCAAAATTAAACTTTAACGAAAATTAGAAAACCAAAAATCAAGGAGAAATACTATGGCTTTAGCAGTTGGGACGATCGCTCCCGGATTCACCGCCAAGGATACAGAAGGCAAAACTGTTTCTCTCTCTGACTTCGCTGGCAAAACGGTGGTTTTATACTTCTACCCCAAAGATGACACCCCCGGTTGCACCAAGGAAGCTCAAAGCTTTCGGGATGCCCACGAAGAATACAAAACTAAAGATATGGTGGTTTTGGGAGTCAGCACTGACAACGAAGCTTCCCACAAGAAATTCACCGAAAAGTACGGCTTACCCTTTCAACTCATTGCTGACGTGGATAAGGCGGTAACGATCGCTTACGACGTGGATGGTGGCGGCTATGCCAAGCGGGTTACCTATGTCATCGACAGCACTGGCAAAATTGCCCAAGTCTACGACAAAGTAAAAACCGATACCCATGCCAAAGATATCTTGGCGGCACTATAGTAACTCAATGTTCATCCCAAATTAAGAAAAGGGTTGCACCCTTTTCTCAGGACTTACGCATTTAGACGTTGTTGCGGGCGCGA
>CALRPI020000115.1:0-12362 GCA_943370025.1 Phormidium lacuna HE10JO
GCGGGCGCTCCGCGCCCGCAACAACCTCCACAACTCCTTATAATTTGTTGGCAGTGCGTAAGTCCTAATTATGTTAAATTAATGTGTACATATTTCTGTACAGTGAGGACTGTTAGCTATGAATGCAGTTACCTATACTTTTGTGCGTAATAATCTTGCGAAAACTATGGATCAGGTGTGCGCCGATCATACTCCTGTGATTGTGACTCGCCAAAATCAGCAACCTGTGATCATGCTTTCTCTAGAGGACTATGAATCCTTGGTGGAAACAGCCTATTTGTTGCGTAGTCCCAAGAATGCGGAGCGATTAACTGAGGCGATCGCTCGATTAAATGCTGGGGGTGGGCAGGTACGGGAGTTGATAGAGTGAGGGTTGTTTTTGATGATGATGCTTGGGAAGATTATCTATACTGGCAGCGTACTGACCCTAAGATTTTGAAGCGGATCAATACTCTAATTAAAGAAATTCAGCGCAATCCCTACGAGGGAATTGGCAAGCCTGAACCTTTGAAATATGATTTTTCTGGCTATTGGTCAAGACGCATCAATGATGAGCATCGGATTGTTTATCAAATAAAGCAAGATTCTTTACTGATTGCTCAACTTCGATATCACTACTAAGAGGCTATTTATAGATGAATACAAAAGAACTCTTAGAAAAATATTTTGATGTGGCTTTCGCTGCACCGGAGGGGATCAAGAAGCTGCGGGAGTTGATTTTGTCGCTGGCGATGCAGGGGAAGTTGGTGCCACAGGATGAGGCTGATCAGCCTGCTAGGGAGTTATTGAAGGAGATTGAGGCGGAGAAGAAAAGGCTGGTGCAGGAGGGGAAGATAAAGCCTTTTAAGCCTTTGCCAGAGATTACACATGATGAAATTCCCTATGATTTGCCGAAGAGTTGGGAGTGGGTGAGATTAAATAATGCACTTGATGTTCGTGATGGAACTCACGACACTCCAAAATATGTTGATGTTGGGTATCCACTTATAACTAGCAAAAATTTATACACAGGGGAGCTAAGTTTTGAAGACGTAAGACTTATTTCCGAAGAAGATTACAGAAAAATAAACGATAGATCTAAAGTAGATATTGGAGATATTCTCTTTGCAATGATTGGGAGTATTGGAAATCCCGTAATAGTTGACTGTGACAAAGAGTTTTCAATAAAAAATGTAGCATTATTCAAATTTTATTTGACAGACAAACCTAGAAGTAGATACCTACATTATTTTTTGAAACAAGCACAAGAGATTATGAGAGCTAGCTCTTCAGGAGCAGTACAGAGCTTTGTTTCCCTCGGATTTCTAAGAAACTATTTAATTCCCATTCCCCCGATCGCAGAACAACGCCGGATTGTTGCCAAAATTGATGAACTAATGGCAAGGTGTGATGAACTAGAAAAACTCCGCCAATCCCATGCCCAGAAACAAATCACTATCCACACTGCTGCCCTAAATCAATTACTGACTGCCAAAGATAGCCACGATTTCCAAGCCTCATGGCATTTCATCACCCAACATTTCGGCGAACTGTATTCAACCAAAACAAACGTAGCAGAACTCCGCAAAGCCATCCTCCAACTCTCCATCATGGGTAAGCTAGTCCCCCAAAACCAAAATGATCAACCTGCTAGTGAGTTGTTGAAGGAAATTGAAGCAGAGAAAAATAGATTAGTTAAAGAAGGGAAGATAAGAGCATCTAAACCTCTCCCAGAGATCAAGCCTGATGAAATTCCCTATGATTTGCCGAAGAGTTGGGAATGGGTAAGATTAGGAAATATTGGAGAGTTTATAAATGGAGACAGAGGTAAAAACTATCCAAATAGAGAAGAATATGTAGAAAAAGGTATTGCATGGATAAATACTGGTCATATTGAGCCTGATGGTTCTTTGACACAAAGCGAAATGAATTTTATCAGTCGTGAAAAATTTAATAGTTTAAATAGCGGAAAAATTCATCTGGGAGATTTAGTATATTGCTTAAGAGGAGCAACATTTGGAAAAACAGCAATAGTTGATCCTTATAACGAAGGAGCTATTGCATCTTCTTTAATGATTATTAGACCGCTTCCTCTTATTTTTAATCGATACTTGTATTGGTATCTTATAAGTCCGATAGGTAGAAGTCAGATTTTTAAGTTTGATAATGGTTCGGCACAGCCAAATCTTTCAGCGAATAGTGTAAGGCTTTATGTTTATCCACTTCCTCCCCTTGCTGAACAACATCGCATTGTTGCCAAAATCGACCAACTCATGAGCCTTTGCGATCAGCTAGAAAAGCAGATCGATAGTGCCAACAGTCGAAAGACTAACCTGCTCAACTCCGTGATGGCAAAGATTTAGTTCATCTGAAGAGATTTGCAGAGGAAAAGTCGGGAATCTGGCGAGGATTTTGGTGTTGTGGGAAGATTTGAGTTTAGATTCCCGACTTTTGAGAGCGCTGCCATCTTTTGCAGAAATTGACACCTCAGAGACCCCAGAGTTAGGCGATCGCTTTTGGGCAAATGCCAAAATGGTCAAACCCATTACCAATCCACCCAGAATGTTGTCCCCCAGAATAGAGAGATTTAGGGGGCAGCAATTCCCAGAGAGAAAGACTAATTTATCGCGATCGTCCATGAGTATTCCCTGACAGATTGGAATAAATGTGGAAATACAGCCCCTCAAATATGCTGAGGATGTTACCCTGAGTATTGCGAAGAGGCTTATATTAAATAACCACCCATAAAAACAATGGTGGGATCATTCACTTCTCTGCAATTTATAATTTTTCAGCAAGGAGAAAGCAAAAATAATGAACAGCCCAAGTATGGCAACTGTTTCCGCCAATAATACAGAATTTGGTAGCCGGGTATTTGTCTATGAAGTCGTGGGAATGCGCCAAAGCCAAGCTACGGCTCTAGCTAACTACTCAATCCGCAAAAGTGGCAGCATTTTCATCACCGTAGCCTATAACCGGATGAATGAAGAAATGCGGCGTATCGCTCGCCTAGGAGGCAAGATTATTGGGATCACGTCTCTTCCTTTGCCTGTAACCACCGAGCCAGAATCAGCTCCGGCAGCGATCGAGTCTCCCGCTGCCCCAGTAGCAGCAGTAGAAGCTCCCTCTGAACCACCCAAAGCCCCCAAAAAAGAGAAGCGAGATGTTCCAGTCAACACCTACCGCCCGAATAATCCTTTTATTGGCAAATGCCTCAGCAATGAGGAGCTAGTCCGCGAAGGAGGCGAAGGCACAGTTCGCCATCTGACCTTTGATCTAGAAGGGAGCAATTTAACTTATTTAGAAGGACAGAGTATTGGGATTATCCCAGCCGGGGAAGATAAGAATGGTAAACCCCATAAGCTGAGATTGTATTCGATCGCCTCCACCCGCCACGGCGATCTCCTCAACGACAAAACCGTCTCCCTCTGTGTTCGCCAACTGGAATACAAAGACCCCAAGACCGGGGAAAAAGTTTTTGGAGTCTGCTCCACCTATCTTTGCAATATCCAGCCCGGAGATGAATTAAAAATCACCGGGCCTGTGGGCAAGGAAATGCTCCTACCCGAAGACCCAGAAGCTAACGTCATCATGATGGCAACCGGGACAGGAATTGCCCCTTTCCGGGCATACCTCTGGCGGATGTTCAAAGAAACCCATGCAGATTACAAATTTAAAGGTAAAGCATGGTTATTCTTCGGAGTGGCTTACACCCCCAACATTCTCTACAAAGAAGAACTAGAAGCTCTCCAAGCCGAATTTCCAAATCAATTCCGCATCACCTACGCCATTAGTCGGGAGCAAAAAAATGCCGACGGTAGCAAGGTCTACATTCAAAGCCGGATCGCCGAACATGCCGATGAAGTCTGGGAATGGATCCAAGATGAAAAAACCCACACCTATATTTGTGGTTTGAAAGGTATGGAAGGCGGGATTGATGAAGGTCTTTCTGGAGCAGCAGGGAAGTTTGGCGTTACTTGGTCTGACTACCAAAAACAACTGAAGCGAGCTGAACGCTGGCACGTAGAAACTTACTAATGCACTAATTAGTTCATAAAAGAGTTACATTAAGAAAGGGGCAACGCCCCTTTTTTCTTGCCTAGATTCATAAATTTAGAAGCCCTCGTAGGGTGGGCATTGCCCACCAATTTGAATTCTGCTTACTTATTTGGAGTTACTACAAAAACAGTTGCTCTACATCTTGCATACAAGACCTTCTAAGGCGGGCATTGCCCACCCTACTTTAACTAAAAATCATTGAATTATTTGTGTTTATTAGCATTGTCATTCCTACCTATAACCGCCTGCCAATTCTTCAGAAATGCTTACTAGCTCTAGAAGACCAGCAGTTAATTGATACCAAGGTCAGCGCCTACGAAGTGGTGGTGGTGGATGATGGCTCCACCGATGCCACCCTAGAATGGTTGTCGGCAAATTCTGCTAAAGTCCCCCATGTGCAGATCTATGAGCAGGATCATAAAGGGGCGGCGGCGGCAAGAAACTTGGGCGTAGAGAAAGCTCAGGGCGAGATTATTATTTTTATTGATAGCGATCTAGTGGTCACTCCCGTGTTCCTCCAATCCCATGCCGATGCTTTGGTAGCTGGGCAGGCTGAGTTGGGCAATGATAAGTTGTTTACCTACGGAGCGGTGATTAATACTTGCAACTTTGAGGCTCCCACGGCGGAACCCTACAAGATTACCGACTTTTCGGCGGCTTATTTTGCCACCGGAAATGTGGCGATCGCTAAACATTGGCTAGAAGAAGCTGGCTTGTTTGATACGGGTTTTCAGCTCTATGGCTGGGAAGATCTGGAATTAGGAGTCCGCTTAAAAAAACTGGGATTGAAACTAATTAAATGCCCTGCTGCCGTCGGCTACCACTGGCATCCCGCCTTTAGCCTTGCCCAAATTCCCCGAATGATCGACCAAGAAATCCAACGGGGACGGATGGGGGTGTTGTTCTATGAGAAGCACCCTACTTGGGAAGTGAAAATGATGATCCAGATGACCCTATTGCACCGGATTCTCTGGGGAGTGTTGTCCCTCGGCGGCGCTCTGAATGAGAAAACCATGGCGGGATTTTTGCAATGGTTGATCGATCGAGGCAAACCCCAACTAGCACTGGAAGCCGCCCGAATTTTCCTCAACTGGTACAACGTCCAAGGCGTTTATGCCGCCTACGCTGAGGCTAATGCCCAAAAATCTGGCGATTGAAATCAATGATAATCTAGTTCCCTGAGCGAAGCCGAAGTATAAATTCGACTTCGCTCAGCCATCGATAATTTTTGCTCAACTATCGATATTGGTTGTGGCTTTCGTAAAATGGTACTACGGGTATTTCTTATCTCGAACTGAGGTTAGCTAATTACTCGAATCCCACCAGAGCTAAACTTGGTCACCCACACCTCTAGGTCTGGATCCGGCAGAGCTTGCTTGAGACTTGCCTGTAGTTCTTCCCCTTGTTGTTGACTGCCACAGAGGGCAAACACCGTTGGTCCAGAGCCAGACATCATCACCCCAGCATTGGGCAGAGCTTCTAGGGTGCGGCGGAGATTTGCCACCTGCTCATAGGCGGGTAAAACTACCTTTTCTAGGTCATTATGCAGGGATTGACTAATTTTCTCTAGGTCTTTGTGGATAATTGCTTTGATGATTTCCGTGGCCGATAATTTAGTTTTGGCTGAGGTTAAGTCTGGGGGATAGCTATGACCAAATTCTTGGCGGTAGGTTTGATAAGCCCATGCCGTGGAGACAGATAAGCTGCGGTATTTAGCTAAGACCAGATAAATTTGTTCTGGGGTGCTGAGGCTATCTAGTTTTTCGCCCCTGCCCGTAGCGATCGCCGTGCCGCCCATAATACAAAAGGGCACATCCGAGCCAATCACTGCCCCCAAATCTTGCAACTGGGGCTGGGTTAAACCCAAGTCCCACAGCAGGTCTAAACCAAAAATCACCGCCGCCGCATTGCTAGACCCCCCTGCCAAACCCGCCGCCACCGGGAGATTTTTCTCGATCGTAATATCCACTCCCCCAAACTGAGCAAAGGCATCAGGAAATTTTGCCACCATCAGTTCCGCCGCCTTAAATGCCAAGTTATCTTTATTTAGAGGGACTTGGCTATGGTTGCAGTGGAGGCGAATCGTATCAGTGCTGAGGGGGGCGATCGTTACTGTGTCGCTCAGTTCGATACTTTGGAGAATCATCGCTAATTCGTGATAGCCATCGGAGCGATCGCCAATAATTTCTAGATGCAGATTAATTTTACCGGGAGCAGCTAAGGAATAGGAACGCATGAATTTAGGAGAGAAATTAAAACATAGCCGAACTACTCAGGAGGTTACTAAGTTCGATCCACTTAGCAACACTAAGGTCTTCGGCACGGCATTGGGGATTTAGTTCTAATTGTTCCAGAATTTGGCTCAATTGATCCCGTTCCCAGAGGGATTGCAAATTATTTCGCAGCATCTTCCGTTTGGCAGAGAAACCCAGCTTCAAGAGTTTTTCTAGGTGCTGGGGACTTTGGGCAGGAGTTTCTTGATGATGGGGATAGAGACGAACTACGGCGGAATCTACCTTGGGCGGTGGTGAGAAAGCACTGGCAGGTACTGGGGTAATTAGTTCACAACTGGCTAGGTATTGCACCCGCACAGACAAAGCTCCAAACGCCCTGGAACCGGGGCGGGCATACAAACGTTCCGCAACTTCCTTTTGGACAAGAAGGACGATCGCTTCGTAGGGAGCCGGATTTGGTTGGGCGATCGTGCCGAGAAGTTTCTCAAGGATTGGTCCGGTGATATTGTAAGGAATATTCGCCACTACTTTGTTGGGGTTTTGAAACTCTGGGAAGCCCATAATCTCCGCAGCGGCATCTATTTCTAAGAAATCTCCTTGTAGTAGCAAGAAATTATCTTTACTCCGAAATTTTCTAATCAAATATTCACATAGATCCCGGTCTAATTCCACCGCCAATACAGCAGCAACTTGGGAAATTAATTGACTGGTCAAAATCCCTGTGCCGGGACCAATTTCCAGAATGCGATCGCTCGGTTTTAGTTTCGCTGCCGTCAAAATCTTCCCCAAAATCTTGTCATTTTTTAGCCAATGTTGGGCAAATTTCTTCCGAGCTTGAGGATAGGTTGGCATAGTGTTGACTAGGTTTGGGTTTGTGTATGGGCTGAGGGTCGTCGAAGTCCACATACAAACTGCTATATTTCTGTAAAAGTCTAATAGTTCATTTATAAAGTGGCTAGAAGGTCTGGCTTTGCACCCCCTCCGGGGGTGCAAAGCCAGACTTTATGAATAGCCTCTAATGGATTAGTTTACTATTTTGCTTGGGCAATAAAATCTTGAATACTTTGAATTACATCTGGTTGATGAATATATTCATTAGCAACCTTGATTAAGTTCTGGAGATTTTGCGGATCGACATCATCTATTTTATTAGTAATATCTACCGAAGATTGCCGATCTAATCTAAATTGTAAGCGCAAGTAATGATCATCATAGGTAACTTGTTCTGAAATATAGTCATTAATATCGGAAGAGGCATCAATTAAGACATTGGAAATTGCCGTTGCCCAGTTCAGAATACTCCATCTAGTTGCTTCAGCAAAGGGAATTGGTACTGTAAAAATCCCTGTACCCACTGATAAAACATAAATATCTTGCAGGGCATGACCTAATCTGAGAGCCTCGGCGATCGCACAGGCTGTAGGGTTATTCGCCCCCACCCCGCCATCGATAAGGGAATATTCCACCATTAGGCTATAGGTAGAAGTATGATCAGGAATTACCACCCAAGGCTTATCTATAGAAGCAATTCTTTGTTTTTTGTTTTTCTGGAAATCAGTAATATTTCTCGTCTGTCCTGCACCTTTGCCAGAAACAATAGTTACCTGCATCTGATTATAGGGATCGACATTAACTATCTCTGCAAAACAAATACTATTACTGGTGGCACTAGCAACAAAACCTCCTTCTTTTCTGGTTAGGTAATGGGCAGGGAAAAAAGTCGGTGCTGCTGAAGAACAAACACAAGCTTCCCAGAGGGGTAAATTAATAAAATTACTCCGCCAACTCTTGAAGAAAATTGGCTGTCTACTTAGGGTATCGTAGGCAATAATTAAGAGTTTTAATTTAGTTATTTCCGAAAGTTTTCTATTGCCAAATTGCGATCGTAAAACCTGTTGTAATCCTTGGGAAGAATACTTCGGTCCCAGCAATCCATACTGGAAAGCGACAGGTAATCTTTGGGGGGAAAATAAGCTGGTATAGGGAAAGATGGTTTTCCCCTTATCTGCGTATAGATCCACTAGCTGTTGGGGAGAGTTGCCATTACTCAGACCACAGGCAACAATAGAACCAGTGGAAGTTCCAGCGATTAAATCAAAATATTCGGTTAAGGGTTGACCGATCAATTTTTCTAGGGTGACTAGCATGGTGGAACTAACAATTCCCCAAATGCCGCCCCCGTCCAAACTAAGAATTCTAAAGGTCATAGTAGATGCTCAATAGATACTAATAAATTACTTGGCTAGTTATTTTCAAAAAACTTTAATTCGAGATCAGAAACCTTCTATATTAGTCCGTGAAGACGGACTTTTTGTAATTGTAGTTTCAACCGCCTCTATAAAACGTGGCTAGGGGTTAAGGCTAATTCCGGGAAGGTGGGAGAGATCAGGGGCATCGCTCCATGAAATTCGGCAACATCGAACCAACCATCAGTATTCACCAAAATGGATATCTTTGTCTCTAGGGGATCAATAATCCAATATTCTGGAATATCACGGGCGGCATATTCGGTTCGTTTGGCTCGGTAGTCGATCGATTTGGTGGAGGGGCTGACTACTTCAATCACCAGCAGAGGAGGATTGAGGTCAAAGTCGATCGCTGCTTCTTTGGTCTGTAAGGTTTGCCAATCTTTTTGTAACATCACCGTCAGGTCTGGAATCCGACAGGTATCTAAGCCAATGCCACGGGGACAGCGGACTCCAATCTGTCCCTGTCTGACAATCCAAGGGAGACTGAGGGGAGTAATTTCAGCATCAATTATTCTATAGACGAGATCGATAATTTCACCATGTTTACCAGTGGCTAGGGACACCGGGATAAGTTCTCCGTCTACTAGTTCATATTTTGTATCTGGCTCATCAAAATAGTTGAGGTAGTCGCTGAAGGTGACTCTAGTTTTGGGGATAGCGATCGTCATAGAAATAGCTCCTGAGCAGTAAGTATTTTCAGCAGTTCTAGTTATTCGGGGAATGAGAGCGATCGAGCTAGATTGATAGTTTCTTGTAGTTGTGATGTCATAATGTATTTCCTGTTTTTTGAGTTACTTTACTGAGTTAATTGTTAACAAGACTACGCGATCGCAAAAGCTGAATGAAGGTATCACTCACAGCGTGATCTTTGGTGTTGGCGGCGTATTGAATTAGTTGTTCTCGGAGATTTTGGGCGGCATCTAGGGGCAGCAGGGTTGCTAGCAGGAAATAGACTCCCCGGAAGCGAGGATCGCTGATGTGGTCTTTCAGGCGAGTGTTGACTTGATCGCTATCGCCAAGGAAGGTTTGGACGATGAAAAATTCCATGATTTTATCGTGACGAAATAGATATTCGGCATCCCCAATTGGTTCTTCAATTGGTTCTTTCTTTTCTTGATCTGGTTTTTCTTGATTTGGTTTTTCTTGATTTGAGGATTTTTGCTTATGACCCGATCGCCATTGACATACCACCATTTTATGATGCTCCATGATAGTTAATTCCTCGCCATATTTATCAATAGGAATTACTTCTTGATCATTCAGGCGCATTTGATAGACAATTTCGGCAAATTTATTCAGGGGAAATTCCCGTAGTTTCTTCTTTTCATAGTCAGCCGCCATGATTTGATATTGCTGGTTTTGGAGATTAAACAAGTCTGGATTTTCACCAACAGCAAGCATCTGGGCAACAATAGTTAAATCCATCGGGTTAGATAGCACCCGTTTAATGGCGATCGCTTCTTCGGCAGGTAAGTTGAGAGAATTTGCCGCAGATGGCGAAGATTGCCCAGGGGGAAGGGTTTTGAGGTTGAATTTGCTGAGAAGTTCTTCACAGGCATTGGCGTATTCTGTGTCTTTGATGTGGGCATCTTTGGGGAGGGGGCGAGAGAGGAGGAATTGTTTGATCTGGTCGGGGCGGAGGGGTTGCAGGGTGTAGATATTGGCAGTGCCGGGGGGATTCCACTCGATCAAGGGTTGGGTGGTGAGGAGGATGTTGCCTTTGAAGTTCTGCTCGACAAATTGAGTGATTTTGGCACGGGTATCGGCGGTGACTTCGTTGAGTCCATCGATACAAACGTCGATCGCGCCGCTATAGATCAGGTTTCGCAGGAAGTTTTTATCTTTGAGAAAGTTGGTTTCGACGGTATCTCCTAGCAAAAGTTTGGCTTGGATGGCTTCAATCACGCCTTTTTCGCAGCGTTTGGCGGTGAGGTAGACAATATTACGTTTGGAGCTTTTCACCAAGTAGCGGAGGAACATGGTTTTGCCTAAGCCGGATTCGCCTTCGAGGATGATTTGCCCTTTGATGGCTGGCAGGGGTTGGCGATCGCTACCATTTCTAGGAATAACTTCGCTACTAGGAAAGTAGGTTTGGGCAGCGGGGAGGTTTTGCAATCCGGCATCGGCGATCAGGGAGGCGCGGAAGGGGGCGAGCAATCTATGGCGCAAAAAGGGAACCCAAGTGAGCAAGAAACCGACATACCCAACTCCTAAGATTCTCCTGACCCAAGGATTCCAGAAGAAGATAGCTTGAACTTGGGAGGATTTGGGATAGGCAAATATCAGCACTGCCCAGAAAACCATATGACTAAAAATCACTGTCCGAGTGCTATTAAACCATTTCCAAAATTCCAATTTATCAATGGCAGATTTGACGAAATCGGCACTATCATACTTGGCATCGCTGAGGTTTTTGTAGTGTTTTTCTAGCAGCAAGGCATCAGAAAGTTGCCAATCCACCATTTTGGCTACTCTGGCAATTTGTGGAGCCAAATCACCACGAACTCCGGGTAAATCGCTGGATAGTTCCCAAACTTTATCAAAAAGTTCTAAAGTTTTTTTTGCTTCTTCATGACTTCCAAAAGATTTCGGTACATTTTTAGATTTACCAATCCAGCGTAATAAAGTTTTAATTTCTTCACTGCCGCCACTTAAAAAATAAACATAAGAGCGCCATCTATAATTTGTATTATTAAAATAAGTATTATAGTTAGATTCACCCTCATCATAGATATTCTCAATGGCTGTAAGAGGAACTATCAACTCAAGAGGACCAAGTTTCAATAGAGAATCTGCAATTATTTTTCGACTGTCATAATAAAATGGACCCGTATGTTCTAAATAAAGATTTTTGTCTTTAAGTAAATTAAGAATATTATTTATGTAAGGTTTAGCTAAAGACCCAGTATTTATTAAGGCTATGGCAGCAGACAATCGAATTTGCATATTTTTAATATCTTCTGGATTCAGCAACGATGCAATCTCTTTAATTGAATATTTTGCAGCTTTATCTAATGTTTCCAGTAAATAAAATTTGTCAAATCTTCTGTTTCTATAATTTTGCTTTGCGAATATAACAATACTAGATATCAATTCTTGGACATCACTTATATATGCTTCAATCAATTCAGAATGAGCTAATAATGAAGCTGCCGAACTCCTTGCATTTAACGACAAGGAATCGTCTTTCAACCTAGCAACAATGTCTTTCTCATAGGGCAAAAGGAGTGTTTTATTGAAAATAGATAAAACCCTAATACTCCTTTCATCCATTGTTGTTTTGTTAAGTGCATAAGCAACAATCTGTTGCATAAATGGTTGAGCAGCATCCCCAAGTTTGACTAAGACTTGCATATCTTCATCACTAATCGGTGAGCTTCTTTTATCTAGAAAAAGCACAATATCTTTTGCAAACATTTTAACAGACTCGTTGGATCGGCTGAGAGATAATAAAACTCCTGAGCACTCAGCGCCAGAAATATTCTCATTTTTGATTGCATTTTGACCAACAAAATCAATAACTTTTTTGACATAGACCGCCTCTAAATTTCTCAATCTAGCTATGGATTTAGCTAGATCACAACGATCCTTAAAATCAATAGAAGTATCGTTTATTTTTTCTGAAGCCTCTTTTATTGAAAGTCCGCCTATGGTAAATTTAAATGATTTAATTCTACTTAAAATGGAACGATCCTCAAGGGGTGACAAAGGGGTTGAAAGCTAGAGAGAGATAGGAATGTAGAGCAAAGTAGCCCAAAAAGAAATAAGGTAGTTGTATTCACAACCACCTAAATCAAATGTTCCCATCATTTTATCAGAAATGCCTTCAAGCAAACCTCAG
>CALRPI020000116.1:0-11398 GCA_943370025.1 Phormidium lacuna HE10JO
GCCATCTGCTCGAAGGTGGTGCGATGAACACCGCATCTGCGTTTGAAAGCACTAGACTTGAAGAGTTTGAGTTGTTCGTAGGTCATGATTGGTTCCTCCTTGACCTAGTTTTACACATCTTTTATCTATTCACGCAAGAGGTCTAATATACAGGACATAGTTAAGGCTTGAGTTTATAGGAATCCTAAATGATTTAAGACTGTTATAACCAAATCTAATTAACTGAGGAGAATTTCACCTGAAAACAGCTACCTACTCCTAACTGGCTAGTGACGGCGATTTCTCCTCGGTGATGCTGGGCAATGGCTTGGGCGATCGCTAACCCCATCCCCAAGCCTCCTTCCCGGCGATTTCTTGCCTGATCTGCTCTCCAGAAGCGATCGAACACCAACTTAATATTCTCTGGGGCAATCCCCATACCCGTATCTTCTATTTCAACAACTACTGAACTATTTTGGCTACTTAAAGAAACCGTAACAATACCATTTTGGGGAGTGTAATATATAGCATTACCAATCAAGTTAGAAAAGAGACGAGTTAGCTGACTAGCATCTCCCATCATCAACAAATTACTTTCTAAATTTGCCTTGAGAGTAATATTTTTTTCTTCAGCTTGGAGTTCCCATAAATCCAACAAATCTTCCAGCATTTCATCCAAGGGAATTTTAATCCATTCATGGGTAATTGTTGGGGTTACTCGATCCATTCTGGCTAATAAAAGTAAATCTTCTACTAACTGAGTCATTTGTTTAGTAGCAGAATTAATTGCGGCTAATTTCTTGACATCTGCCTTATGAACTCTTTCAGGATGATTCTGCATTACTTCCACAGAAGTTTTAATCGCAGTTAAGGGACTTCTTAATTCATGGGAAGCATCGGCGGTGAATTGTTTTAATTGTTGAAAACTTTGTTCGATCGGTTTGAGAGATTGCTTCGTTAACCACAACCCACCCACTGCCGTTAAACTCAGGGCAGCCAGACTACCAAAACCTAATTTCCATCGCAATTCATGAAGAATTTGTTCTACTTTTTTTGTAGATTCATTGGTACGAATATAACCTTCTAATTCTTGTTGTCCATCGTGTTCAAGATAGACAGGAAGCACTACAGTCCGAATTTCTCCATTTTGGAGCAATTGGTAGCCTAGCTGGAGAGGTACATTCACAAAGGTTTTCCCTGCACTTCCCAAGGTTATTTTTTCTGCATTAAACCACTCTACTCCTTGATCTGGTTGCCGAAGATTTTGCCAAGGAATATCTAAGTCTCCATCATTATCTAAGATGCGATTACTTTCAATTTTTATCTCCCCATTTTTATCCGTCTCACCATCATTTCCATGTTCCTTTTCTCGATCGTGCTCCTTGCTATTACGTACATCTTTTTTCTGTTTAGTAGTTTCTTGATATTGTTTTTTAATAGGAACTAAATTATGAGATGCTGCTTGAGCTAAAGTCTCTAAACGCTGATCTAGTTCTTGATAGAGGCTACTTGCAAATAATTCGTATACTGCGATCGCTGAGGTTCCTAAAATTGCGACCATTACAGCCAAGTAAGACATTAAAAGTCTTAATTTTAACGCCTTAAACTGGGGATTAGAGGTTTTGGTTGAGCCGATAACCCATGCCATAAATAGTCTCAATAAAGTTAGCTGGTGCGCCTACTAATTTTAATTTTTGTCGTAAACTTCGCAGGTGAACTTTGATGGTTTCCTCTCCCGGTAAATCTTCAAAAGTCCATAGATGATCTAGAATAGCACTTCGAGTTAAAACTCGTCCATTTGTGCGTAGAAACAATTCTAGCAAACTATATTCTTTGGGGGTAAGATGTAGCAAATTATTTCTATAATTAACATCACAGGTATTAGGATTTAACTGTAGATCTCCCCACTCCAAAATTGGTGGTAAAGTTGTGCTACTCCGGCGTAGTAAGGCTCTAATTCTAGCGGTTAATTCTGGCAAGTCAAAGGGTTTAATTACATAATCATCAGCACCCGCATCTAAACCAATTACTTTATCTGTGCTAGTATCTCTGGCAGTCAACATTAAAATAGGTGTTTGTAATCCAGACGATCGCAGTTTTTGGCAAAGAGTAATACCATCAATTTTCGGTAGCATTAAATCTAAAATAATGAGGTCATAGTCACCAGCTTCAACAAAATTCCAACCTTCTTGACCATCGGTGGCAATATCAACAGCATAATGTTGGTCGGTAAGTGCCTCAGCTAGGGCATGGGCTATGCGATCGTCATCTTCTACTAGGAGAATTCTCATGGTTTTATCTGCATAGATTATCGTAGAGTATCTCTTGTTTTCTAGTCTGGGATACCTTGTAATTGTTGCCGAGAGCGTATTTCCAAATATACCAACAGGGCATTAATATCTGCCGGATTAACTCCCCCGGTGCGGGAGGCTTGCCCGATCGTTAACGGTCTAATCTTAGTTAGTTTTTCCCGTGATTCCTTAGAGAGGGTTTCAATGCTGTGGTAGTCCAAATCTGGAGGCAGGGGGCGGTGTTCGTGCTTAGCCACTTGGTCAATCTGGTGTTGTTGCCGATGCAGGTAGCCGGAATATTTCAGATCAATTTCCGTGCTTTCCCGTTCCGCTAGATTGAGGTCGGGATTGCTCAAACCATAGCGATCGAACTCCCCATAATGAAATCCGGGGCGGCGCAACAATTCCCCTAAGGTGATGGAACCTTTGATCACCTGTTGGGTTTCGGTGGTAATTCGTTTACCCAGATCGTCATGTTCCTTGATTCTCGTGGTGTGCAGGCGCTCCTTTTCGGTGGCAATATTGGCTAATTTGCTGATGAATAACTCCCAGCGGTGATCGTCCACCAAGCCAATTTCCCGCCCCAAGGGTGTCAACCGTTGATCGGCATTATCTGACCTCAAGATCAAGCGGTACTCCGATCGACTAGTCAGCATTCGGTAAGGCTCCCGCAGATCCTTGGTACAGAGATCGTCAATCAGGGTTCCCAAATAGCTCTGCTCCCTAGGAAAAATCACCATTTCCAGCCCCTTAGCTAACCGAGCCGCATTAATCCCTGCTACCAATCCTTGGGCAGCAGCCTCTTCATAGCCTGTTGTCCCATTGATCTGCCCCGCGCAGAATAGCCCCTCAATTTTTTTGGTCATTAAAGTCGGGTAGCATTGGGTAGCAGGCAGATAGTCGTACTCCACGGCGTAGGCGGGGCGGAGCATGGTGCAGTTCTCCAATCCGGGCAAGGTACGCAGGAGTTGGAGTTGGATACTTTCGGGCAAACCAGTAGAAAAGCCTTGGATATAAAGCTCTGGAATATCTCGCCCCTCTGGTTCAATAAAAATTTGATGGCTTTCCTTATCAGCAAACCGGACGATTTTATCCTCAATACTGGGGCAGTACCGGGGTCCCTTGGCATCGACCCAGCCGCCATAGACTGGGGTGAGGTGGAGATTATCCCGAATTAATTGATGGGTGACTGGGGTTGTCCGAGTCAGGTAGCAGGGCATCTGCTCCCGTTCTACCCACACTTGGGGGTCAAAACTAAACCAGCGTACTTGGTCATCGCCGGGTTGGGGTTCTATTTTGCTGTAGTCGAGCGATCGCTTATCCACCCGTGCTGGAGTTCCGGTTTTTAGTCTGCCGGTTTCAAAGCCCAAGGTATTTAGGGTTTCTGTCAATCCAGTTGCCGCAAATTCCCCCGCTCTCCCAGCCGCCATGGATTTATTCCCCACCCAGATTACGCCGCCAAGGAAAGTCCCGGTGGTCAGTACCACGGTTTTGCAACCAAAAGCCACGCCAAAGTAGGTCGCCACCCCGGTGACTTCCCCGTTCTTGCCCAAGACTAGATCCGTCACCATCCCTTCCCGTACCGAAAGGTTAGGCTCGTTTTCAATGATGGTTTTCATCACTGCGGCGTATTCCCGCTTGTCGGTTTGGGCGCGTAATGCCCATACAGCAGGACCACGGGAGGCATTCAACACTCGTTTTTGCAGGTAAGTGCGATCGGCCATCTTGCCAATTTCTCCCCCCAAGGCATCGACTTCGTGGGTAAGCTGAGATTTGGCGGGACCTCCCACAGCGGGATTACAGGGCTGCCAAGCAATTTTATCAAGGGTCAGGGTCAGCAATAAAGTCCGACACCCCAGCCGAGCCGAAGCTAGGGCGGCTTCACAACCAGCGTGACCAGCCCCGACTATAATTACTTCAAATTCATCTTGAAAATCAACAGCAGCATTTTCCAGCATAGGTTCCACAGGGATATTTATCTAGGGATTAACCTGTATTATAAACCATCCTCTCTAGACCTTTTCTTGGTGAAACGTTTGAGAATCATTGCCAAGCCAACGATAGTAGCGATCGGCGTGACTGGCTCTGGAACATCTTCAGGTTTATCAGGATTCCCCACATTACCTTGGCCATCATCTGCCCGCATTCGCAACGAGCCGAAATCTTCTCCGAATGAAATTGGCAGGGCAAAATTAACAACACTCTTGTTGGGATCATTGGATTCAATATCAGTGACGCTGAAGCTTTTCACTCCTTTGCCAAAGATACTCACAAAATCAATAGATTGACCCGGTTGATATCTGCCAATAAATTGATTTTCTGCAAAGACAGAGAAGGTATCATCGGCATCAATGCCATTAGGGAAATCGTTAATACCTGTAAAGATAGAAGTACCTAAAGCTTCATACTGAAAACCTTTCTTTGTTGGTGGATCTACCCACAAACCTGAGGCAATATCTGTGAAAAATTTCCAGCCATCTTGAACAAACTGCGGCAGAAGGGGTGATAAGGCACTGAATCCTTTCAGTTGTTTTATTCCCTGAATATCAGCTTCCACATCACTAATAGTTGCTCCAGAAACTAGGGCATCGGTAAATCGTTTCATTTCGAGAGGAAAAGGAAGGCGACCATTTTTGGCTTGAAAGACTGCATTAATACGACCCTTAGCTTCGGGGCTATCGGCGGTAGCTTGGCGGATTTTTAGGATTGTAGTTTTCCCACTGGCAAGGTCGGCAACGGTATATTGCTTGATATCATTAAGGTTTCCTTCACGACCGAGGATATCTCTATAAATTTTCTGTACAGCCCTTACTGGTTCAGAGTCACCTTGAAAATTACTGTAGGCAATTTTTGCTCGAAGCTCGCTTAGACTCTTGACTTGACCTGTGGCAAGAAGTTCTAGGTCTTCTTTCCACAGGTTATCTTCACTAACATCGCTTCGACCAAGAACATCAATATAAAGTTGCTTGACTAAATCTAGAACTTCCCTCGTCTTGGCAACATTACGGCGTATAGTAGCTTGACTGATTCCACTAGCAAGATATTTTGTAATTTCACTACGGAGTGCTACTTCATCACCAGTACGCCCTAATACATCTAGATAGGTTTTCCGAGCAATATTCCACGCTTCATCACTACTCGCTACTTCACGACGGATATCATCTAAGGTTTTACTACCTGAGCGTATTAATGGAATTACATCTTTCTCGATCGCAGCAGCATCTCCAGAACGCCCCAAAATGTCATTATATATAGACTGTACTTTCTGGATAGTCCCTTGTACATCAAAAAATGATGTAGCGGATATTGGTTTTTGAGTCACTGGATCGATAATCCACAAACCTAAAGGATTTAGAGATTGTCCATTATTATTCTGTACTTCAAAGTGTAGATGCCAATATGCACCGGGTTGACCCATACATCCGCCTGTGCTAACAATCTGAGATCCACAGGTCATCCCAGAGTTAGAACCATATCCTAGTAAGGTTCCTGCATTTACCTTCTGATTTAAGGCAATTTGAAAATTGTTTGCTAAGTGAAGATAATAGGTATAAAAAACTATCCCACCGACATCATGTTTAATTTTGATATAATTTCCGTTTGCTGGACTGGTTTGACGATTGTTTCCAAAAGGTTGGCTTGCGTCAAGTCCTACAATTTCGCCGTCAGCAGAAGCATATATTGGTGTTGAGTTGTCGGTATTGACACCTATGTCAATTCCTTTATGCCCACTGTAACAACCAATATCGCACGCAATAGTATAGTTTGTAGGAACAGGCCAAGCTAAGAATGCAGCAGCGAGGGCATCATCAGGCATGGCGAGTGAGTATAAAGTACCACCAATTAAAGAAACACCAAAAATAGTCGATCGCACCCCTAAATTCATATACTTTCTCCCTGTATGTATAGCTTGGCTGACAACTTAGTAAACCCACAAATAAATTACTTTACGTATCTCACCTAAATCATCCAAGTATTATATACGTGTAATTACTCAAGTCACATCTCTGTAATGTAAAGAGTAGATAAAGAGATTATCAATGTAATGTAAAGAGGGTAGCAAGGTTCGGTTACAGGCTGATCTGAGGGAATCTAGGGGAATGGATGAGAGGCGATCGCTCCAGCCACAGCATCAAGATAATTATTTCCTCACCGACTCATCTCAAAAATTTGTTGAGCAGTGAGAGTTAATTCAGGGAATAATCGGGATTCAAGGCGATCGTAGCTGTGGTTGCCACAATCGCCTCCCCGAAATATTTTCCCCGGCAAGTATTCACCCTGCTCTAATTGATAAATTGTGATTGTGGGCTGCTTTGGTGAACCGATAAACCTAATGCCCCCGTAGGCAGCGTAGTCTACAATCATGTATTCTAAAACTCCCAACTCTTCATACTCAGCCAGTTTAGTGAGATAGTCATCTTTCCAATTGGTACTCACCACCTCAATAACTCCCGGTGGTGGCACGTAGGCAGCAGCAGAACTAGATATCCCTTTCATCCGTTGCCATTCTGCTTGGGCAAAAATCACAATATCTGCTTTGCGGCTTTTTTCTTTCTCTTCTGGTGCAGTTTTGAGCCGAACTTGTTTAGATTGCCGAGAAACGTAGCCCAGACCTTTTTCTAGGCAGTGAGCTTCCAGATAAGCGCAAAGTCGCTGGATTACATCCTCATGATTGGCATTTGGTTCAGACAGTGGCATAGGAACCCCATCTACTAATTCAAAATCTCTCCCAGAGCCGTCATCCCAAGCCAGAAATTCCTCAAAGGTTAAAGATTTAGTAATTGCTGCATACATAGCGATCGATTCCTTATTTTGAGCAACTTTCCCAGCTTCATTATAAAGCCAAGAACTATTTCATCTCTCTAGATTTAGAATAAATACAATACTTCCACTTCGCTCAGTAACCATTTTTAGCCACTTCGCTCAGTAACCACTTTTAGCCCATGAATCGCCATGACTCTAACTACCCAGAAACTCACCTTCGAGGAATATCTCAAATATAACGATGGTACAGATACCACCTATGAACTAGTCAGAGGAGAATTAGTCCCCATGAGCCTCGGCACAGGAAAACACGGCAGAATTATCAAATTATTAGAGCGAGTCTTTGAAACAGAAATTACTCGATCGAGCAGATCGTTAGTTTCCCTAGCATTAATGGTGGGAGTTCGATCGCCCAGAGGCGGGAAATTACATACTTCTCGGATTCCTGACGTGGTAGTTATTCCTGAACTCCAATGGCAAAGTTTGCAAAACCGAGAGGCAGTAATTGATCTAGGAGAGCCGCCGCCCTTGTTGGTAGTAGAAGTAGTCAGCCCTAGTACCCGTAATACTGATTGTCGTCTCAAGGTAACTGAGTATGATGTATTGAATGTATCTGAGTATTGGATTGTGGATTCCCAAGAGGAGAAGATCACAATTTTTACCCTCGCTACTCTGCCCGATGAAGGTTTTCAGGAACCGGAAATATTCACTGGAGAAATGAAGTTGCGATCGACCACCTTTCCCGACTTAGAACTTACACCAGCCCAAGTTTTTCAGATTAAATAAGCAGTGAGCACCTGAGAAAACCAAATATCTTCACCCTCTAATATTGAGCATATAATCTTAAATAAAGATGAGATTAAGGCTTGCTAGAGTAGATCCAGCTAGAGGATTATGGGCAGACCAGATGAGCAGATTATTAAAATTTGGCAACTCCTGACTACAGATAGTCAAAAATTACTCCAAGGATGCCAAGAACTACCCCCCGACAGTCTGGCAACTGTCCAAGCTTTTCTTGAAGGGAAAGTATCCATTAATGTAGACCCTAATGTAGATCCCGAAGCAGAAAATCTAGATGAGAATCTTGATCAAGATTTGCCCATAGCGATCGCTGCCATTGGTTTATTAGGAGTGACAGCCCAGTGGTATCAAAAACTTATTGACAAAAAAGAATGCCCTCCCCATGATTATCTCAAACTAGCCGCAGCCTTAGCCTATCTGCAATCTCTGGGAAGATACGCCAAAAACCTGCCCCTAGGAACTGCGATCGCCAAGGAAATCCCAAAAGCTGGGCATCGCTTAGAAAAATATGAACTCAAAGATGATACTGCCCAGCAATTAGTCACTAGCTTTCCCCATTCTTCCCTCGCCCTAAAATTTAGCAAATTATTATTACCACAATTGCACCTAGTTCTAGGTAAGCAGGGAGCTAAAGACTTAGTAGAACGAGTAACTTGGGGAACTCATCCCTACCTATGTCAGATTTTGGTGGAGGCAAAGGATCCGCCGCCCACGGTGGAAATATTTCAGCGTCAATTAATCCTTGATCTAGAAAAATTTGAAGGCATTGAAGAATATCTATCTCACAAAATCGCTCTCCTGCCCCAAGCCCAAGTTTATGCAGAAAATTTCACCTATGCAGATATCTACGTTCCTTTAGAGGGCAAACCTTCAGACCCTCAAGGCGGAATTGACAAAAAAGCTAAATCAGTAGATATAGGAACTTGGGTAAAATCTACTTTGGGGGATAAATCCGAACGAGGAATTTTTCTCCAAGGAGCATCAGGGTTGGGGAAGAGTATATTTTGTCGGATCTTTGCTGATTGGGTACGTCAGGAACTTTATCCGGTGTATATCCCAGTTTTTCTCCAGTTACGGGACTTTGCCATTGCAGAACAGCATCCAGTAAAAACCTCAACAGGAACCCCATTCAAAAACCTAGAGAAAACTTTAACGACAATTCTCCAAAATGAAGCCTTAGCCGATAGCTTGATCAAGGCTGACTGGCTTCGAGATCAAAACACGAGATATCTATTTATTTGTGATGGTCTAGAGGAACTGCCTCTGAGAAACAAAGCCGATTTACTGAATTTTCTCCAGCAGATCACTGATTTTCAGCAAACCTATCAAGGGTGCGGACATCGTTTTTTGCTGGCTAGTAGACTCTTGGGTGGGCAGCCTGATTATATATTCCTGAATTGGCATTGCTTAGAGCTACAGCCAATGAACGAAACCCAGCAAGAGCAATGGTTACAGCGGTGGATGACCCTCAAGGGGCAGGGGCTGGAGTTTGGGGAGTTTCTGGCAAATTGTCCTAGTCAAATCCAGCAACTCGCGATCGAACCCCTCTCGTTATACTTTCTCGCGGCAATGCATAGCGATCGAGCCTTGAATCTAGAATCCTTTGCTGACTTCTTAACTTCAGAAATATCCGCCAAGGTTTTCCTCTATCAACTAGCCGCAGATTGGGCAATTTATAAATTTAGTCAGTTCCTGCCCACCCCGGAACAAAGTTTTGATCCTCAAGTTTGTCGTCATTTCTTCTTGGCGGTGAGCTTTTGTCTGGTGCAATCCGGAGGCATTTATCCCACCTTGCAGGAGGTGAGCGATCGCTTCACCACTTCCCAGCAATCTCATCTCAACGGCGATCGTGCCGCCAAAAAATTTCTAGAAGAATTAACAGAACATCTAGAAGAAATCCCACTGGAAGATTTCTTAGACAAATCCCTAAATAAATCCTCAAATAATTCCCTAAATAATCCTTGGCTAACCTTCTGTAAAGACAAGGACAAACAGGATTATTATCTAGGGTTTCACCATCAGAGTTTTGGCGAATTTCTCTGGGCATTACAACTGCGATCGAGTATTTTGGATTGGATGACCCTGGGGAAAAGGCAACAAGAATTCTATGTATCTCTTGAGCAAATGGATTGGCAAATTTATCACCTCCTCGGCTATGGCAATCTCACTCCAGAAGTTGTTACGAGTCTGATGAGTTTACTAAAAACTAGTGATGAATTTTTCCCGACTATTCTCTGGCAGCGCCTCCACAATTTCTATCTCCGGTGGTACCATGGAGAATTTATTGATGCCCTCAGGGATAATCTACCCCAGCGCAAGTTGTGGCAACTGCACGCCCCTTGGTTACCCCTTACCAAGGATATTGTCGGAATTCGCCACATAGATATTTTCACCGGATTAAATATCATGATTTTGCTCTGGGAACTCAGCCGCTGTCCCCAAGAAAGCCCCAAGAAACCAATTCGTTTCTATGCCTGTGGGCAAATTGATACCGAAAATTTCTCAGCAACGAGATTACTAGAAATTATTAACTACAGTGATACTTGTGGTTTAGATACCTTCAGCCATACTTTCCGTACCTTCCTCTCTGGGGCTGATCTAGCGGGCATAGACTTGCACGGGAAAAATTTGCAGGGTGTAGACCTGAGCCGAGCAGATTTAGGGGGAGCAAATTTGCGGGGAGTAGATTTCAGGATAGCTGATCTCAAACTGGGATACTTAAGCGGGGCAGACTTGAGTAGGGCGGATTTAAGCGGGGCAGATTTAAGTGGAGCAGATTTGAGTGGAGCAGATTTAAGCGGGGCAGATTTGAGTGGGGCGGATTTAAGCGGGGCAGATTTAAGCAGGGCAGATTTGAGTCGGACTAATCTGCGGCATACCAACCTGAGCGGGACAAATCTCAGTCGATCGAATTTGAGCGATGTCAATCTCAATGGCACTAATTTGAGTGGGGCAAGTCTGAGTGCAGCAAACTTGAGTGGGGCAAATCTGAGTCGGTCTAACCTGAGTTGTGCAGACCTAACTGGGGCAAACCTGAGTCGAACTTATCTCAGCCGAGCCTATCTCAGTGGAGCTAATCTCAATGGAGCCTACTTGAGTCGGGCTTATTTAAGCCGTGCCTACCTGAGTGATACGATCGTTGGGGCAATTACGTGGGATAAAAGCACCAATTGGGATGAAATTCGCGGCTGGGAAACAGTAATAGGCATCCCAGACAACCTCAAACAACAGTTGGGCTTATGACTGACAGGAGCTTAAGCAATTTGCTGTAATTAGTCCTAACTGATTTACAGCAGTTTGAGAGTGGGTGGCTACAGCCACCTACTCTCAAACCCAACATCGATGCCCCGCTGAAGCCTATGCCAGATCGCATCATCTCTGCCGATTCCTTTGGTGGTGACGAGGCAAAATATCAAGAATATATCAACTCACAGAAAGCAGCCGCCACGGTTTAGCGATCGCCCCTAACCCGAAAAACCACCTCAAATTGATTTGTATAGCAACCGCCAAGGGGGTTAGGATAAGTTGAGTAGTGGAACCCCCGCGAAGCAGGGGTTCCACTA
>CALRPI020000117.1:0-11388 GCA_943370025.1 Phormidium lacuna HE10JO
CTACGTTTCAGGATTTGATCCCCCCCAGCCCCCCTTAAAAAGGGGGGAGAATTAATTTAAGTCCCCCTTTTTAAGGGGGATTTAGGGGGATCCTCCCCATTAAACGAGATGATCAATACTTGTGTGTACACGGCAGCCCTCCGGGGGAGCCGTTCTCAACCCATTTAGGATGGCTATATAGCAGTCCTAAATCATTTTCTAACAGTTGCCAAGTCAACTTGCTTCTAGTAAATAGTTTCACCCGCCGAAGGCGGGTGAAACTATTTAGGATCGCTATATCAAGTATTAGTTACTATTTTATTATTATGGGCATCGTTACTCTAGAAAATGTTAGTAAAATCTATCCTTCTAAACTAGGCGATATCTACGCAGTTAGAGATATAAATTTAGATATTGCCGCCGGAGAATTTTATTCTTTGCTCGGCTCTAGTGGTTCAGGAAAAACCACTACCTTACGATTATTAGGAGGGTTTGAAATTCCTGAGCAGGGACGGATTTTGATTGGGGATGAAGATGTCACTCAGCAACCAGCTCATCAGCGTAATGTGCATACAGTTTTTCAGAAGTATGCCCTATTTCCCCACATGAATGTTGTCGAAAATATTGCGTATCCTTTGACTGTGGCTGGGGTAGTTAAAACAGAAATAGATCAAAGAGTGGCAGAAGCGATCGCCACTTTTCGCCTCGAAGGTTTAGCTGATAGAAAACCAGAACAATTATCGGGAGGGCAACAACAACGGGTAGCACTGGCAAGGGCATTGATCGATCGCCCCAAGGTTTTATTGTTAGATGAACCCCTCTCTGCCCTTGATGCCAAGATCAGAGAAGAAGTTCGCCAAGAATTACGGGAACTGCAAAAACGCACCCAAATCACCTTTGTCTACGTCACCCATGACCAAGAAGAGGCGATGGCTTTGAGCGATCGGATTGCAGTGATGCACGATGGCAAGGTGGAACAAATTGGCACCCCCAGCGAAATTTATAATCAACCAGCGACCTTATTTGTTGCCAAATTTATTGGTAAAGCTAACCTATTAAAAGGCAAGCTAATTAATAGCAGTACTGTAGAGGTTAATGGTTATTTATTAGATATTCAAGGCAGTTTTAGAAATGCAGATCAAAAACTAGTTACGGGGAGTGAAGTAACGGTGATGATCCGTCCCGAAAGATTGCAGATTAATCCTCGGACTCTTCGAGATCAAGAAATTACTGGCAAGATTATTGACTGCACCTATATTGGACAAATTAGAGAATATCAAGTCAGCACTTCCATGGGGGTTTTAATTGTGAGTAAATTAGCCACCGGCACTGATTATGCGATCGATAGCACGATAGAAATTTCTTGGAGTACTGAAGATTGTGTTGTTTTATAGTCTGCTATAGCTATCCTAAATAGATTGAGAACGGCTTCCCCTTCGGGGAAGCCGTTCTCAATCCTCTCAAATTCTAAAATCAATTAGGATCGCTATATATCTGAGGGCGCAAAGCCTTGTGCTCCTACTAAATATCTCCCATTCCTGTAAACCCCAATGCAATTTGCTCCCCTTTATCCCCTCTTATATAAAATTCTCAAACCAGCATTTCCCAGTTGTCTTTGGTCTGGGCAAGATCATCTAGGGCAATCGGAGACCAAGACGATCGCCCTGACCTTTGATGATGGTCCCCATCCAGACCATACCCCCCAGTTGTTAGATGTGTTGGAGGAGTATGGGATTACGGCTAGTTTTTTTTGGTTGGGAGTCTGTGTGGAAAGGTATGGGGCGATCGCGAGGGCAGTGGTAGAGCGGGGACACTGGATCGGCATCCACGGCTACAACCACCGCAACTTTCCGGCACTGAAGGAAGCAGAACTGCGATCGAGTCTCCAGAATACTCAAAATATTATTAGCGACACCTGCGGCATCTCCCCAACAAAAATTATCGATGTCCGTCCTCCCAATGGCATTTTCACTCCGAAAACCCTCCGGCTATTGCACCAATGGCAGTACCGCCCAGTCATGTGGAGCGTTGTCCCAGAAGATTGGACAAGGCCGGGAATTGCCAAAGTTGCCCAACGAGTGATGCAGCAAACTAACCAAGGTTCGCTAATTGTTCTCCATGATGGATATTTTGGTGGTATGGATTGTGCTGCTAGTACCCAAATAATTATTCCCCAACTCTTGGCTCAGGGGTATCAATTTGTGACAGTGGATCAGTTGTGGATCGAGAAATTCAATTGTGACCCTAAATAGGGGGAGCCGTTCTCCACTATCTAAAATTCTCAACTCAATAAAAATAAAATGGTTTAAAATAGCCCATCGATCGAGTGTGCCATTCTAAATTCAAGTAGAACTGCTGTAGCTTTTTTAACAACAGAAAAAACTTTAATAAATTTTTAGCCTATTTGAAAAATCTTTGCTACCTTAGAAGGTGAAGGTGATAGCCGTTACACAGAACATTTGTACTAATACTTGGAATGACTAGGTATTATAGCAATCTTGAATAGATGGAAAATACCCCTCTCCGTAGGCCGCAATCATCCACCCTAATTGTTCAAGAAGTGTTCAGGAAGTGTTTAGTAAAGCATCGAAGAATTATCTGGTACTAGCAATTTTCATAAAAATCCTTAAGATACTTTGACTGATAACTCCCTCCGGGAAATATTTCAGTCTGCTAGGGACGACTAAATCAGTGGAGATCACTGTACTGATTGTTGTGCACAGTTGAAGAAGATACTAGTACAAGCGTTTTTTGTAATCTTTTGGTAAACCTTTAGTAAAAATTGCTCAAATGTCGTGCATTTTTTGTGAGAGAGGCTACAATCGTAGGGGTTTTCCATTCAATCAGAACTTAGCCTAATTTGGATAAACTCAATCATCAACCTAGATATTAGGAGCCAGATGGCAGTACCATCTGTAGATTTAAGTTGAGTATCAGGGAGAAGTGCTGGTTTAATTAATAAAACCTGAAGCGCCGTCAAATCATCTACTAATAATAATGTGAAGAACCATCGAGGAGAAATCATGGCTCAGGCTACAAATGAACTAACTCTTACAGATATTGCTGATTCTGCTGAACTACTCTTACTTGATGAAGATGGTTCAGATGACACCTTGGAACCCGCTTTAGATGAGGATGAGGATAAGCCTGAGAAAGGGCGATCGACGACCCGTCGTCGGGCTGCTGCTACCCAGACCAAGAAGAAACACTACACCGAAGATTCGATCCGCCTCTATTTACAAGAAATTGGTCGGATTAGATTGCTGAGGGCAGATGAAGAAATTGAATTAGCTCGGAAAATTGCCGATCTTTTGGAACTGGAGCGCCTCAGGGAGCAACTTTCGGAGCAGCTAGACCGAGAACCCCAAGATATTGAATGGGCTGAGGAAGTTCTTTATAGCCAGTTAGAAGGTGCGATCGATCTCCATAAGCGTCAAGTTAAATTAGCTAAAGTCGTTCAAGACCAGTTGCCCCAAATTCAAGCCAAATATCTGAATAATCAAACTCCTAAATCTCTAGGTTTTGCCTATAGCTGTTATCTACAGGTATTAGATGTTTTGGTTTCTAATCTGCAAAAGCTCAAGGAATCTACAGAAAAAGAATGGCTGAAGGAAGTTAGTAAGCAGTTTCCTGCTTTCCGGCATCGTTTATTTATTGGTCGGAGAGCCAAAGAAAAAATGGTGCAATCCAACTTGCGCTTGGTGGTTTCTATTGCCAAGAAATACATGAACCGGGGGCTTTCTTTCCAAGATCTAATTCAAGAAGGTAGCTTGGGTTTGATCAGAGCAGCAGAGAAATTTGACCATGAAAAGGGTTATAAGTTTTCTACCTATGCTACTTGGTGGATTCGCCAAGCAATTACTAGGGCGATCGCTGATCAATCCCGGACAATTCGTCTGCCTGTCCACTTGTATGAAACTATTTCTCGGATTAAGAAAACCACGAAAATTCTTTCCCAAGAAATGGGGCGCAAACCTACAGAAGAAGAGATTGCCGATCGCATGGAAATGACGATCGAAAAGCTGCGGTTTATTGCCAAATCTGCTCAACTTCCCATCTCTTTGGAAACTCCCATTGGTAAGGAAGAAGATTCCCGCTTGGGCGATTTCATCGAAGCTGATGGTGAAACTCCCGAAGATCAAGTTTCTAAGAATCTCCTCCGGGAAGACCTAGAAACTGTCCTCAATAGCCTCAGCGCTAGGGAGCGAGATGTGTTGAGATTGCGCTACGGTTTGGATGATGGACGAATGAAAACTCTAGAAGAAATTGGGACTATTTTCAATGTCACCAGAGAACGCATCCGCCAGATCGAAGCCAAGGCACTAAGAAAACTTCGCCACCCGAATCGGAATACAATTCTTAAGGAATATATTCGTTAAGTAATAGCCAAACCTGGCTCAATAATATACTCTAGGGGTAAAGCATTTAGATAAATGTTTTACCTTTTTTGTTGATTTTAAGTTTGTGTGTGGGCGGCGACAGCCGCCCACACACAAACTGCTACAAATTGGATACTGGCTTCGCCAGCACACAATTTATACGGAGATTGAATAGTCCTCTAGAGGTGAAGTGGCTATGGCAGAGAATATGGTTGCCCTTGTCTTTACAGATTTGGTAAATTCAACAGCCATCAAAAATCATTTGGCTGGGAGCAGTATTCATGAGCGCAATGAAGCCTATCGAGATAGTATTTTGTTGCCCCATAGACAACGAGTGACTGCTTCTTTATCTCAATATGAGGGCAGAGTAGTTGAAGAAATTGGTGATGGTTTTTTTCTAGTATTTCCCAATGCTATACTCGCAGCGCAGTGGGCTGTGGCAACTCAGAATACCCACATTACAGAGCCAATTCCTACTCCTTTAGGGAATCTTTGCGTAAGAATTGGGATGCATATTGGCTCGCCCTTGGTGAATGGTGATCAATTTATTGGGCAGGAAGTTGATTATGCGGCGCGGGTGGCGGCTCTAGCGGCGGGTGAACAAATTTTGCTATCAGAAAATGCAGCGGCTTTTGTGCGGAGTGCAGAAATTAGAGGTATAACTCTGTACTCTCGTGGCGAAATGTACTTGAAAGGAATTGGTTTTGGGGCAGTGCCAATTTTTGAGCTTTTTTTCGAGCCTTCATATGCCGAAAAATTACCTTCTCATCTTAAGGTGGCTGGGCAGAAAAGTTTATCCAATCTTGATGTTGTTGTTGATCGTTCAGGAGAGAATATCAGCTATTTCCCAGAAATCCTTTCCCTGTCGGCTAATTCACAGGAGCTAGAGCAGCGATCGCTCATGACCAAGGTTAGCTCGCAAATTAATCCAGAGCTTAATTGGGAATCTCCTGAAGGGCAAGTACCGATCGACTCTAGATTTTATATTCCCTCAGCCTACGAAGAACGCTGCTATGAAGAAGTTAAAAAACCCGGCTCCTTAATTCGGATCAAATCACCCCATAGCATGGGGAAATCTTCCTTGATGATCCGGGTACTAGCCCATGCCAAACAACTAGGCTACCGCACGGTAGTTTTAAATTTGGAAGAGGTCAACCAGAAGATTTTTGCTGATCTAGAGCAATTTATGCAGTGGTTTTGTGCAGCGGTGGGCAAACAGCTAGGGATCAGGATGAAGACGGAGGAGTATTGGGATGATATTTTTGGGGCAAATGACAATACTACCGATTACTTTGAAAATTATTTGCTCAAGGTGAGTGAACAGCCTTTGGTGTTGGCGATCGATAATTTTGATCGAGTATTTAAGTATGCCGATATTGAAACGGATTTTTGTGGTTTGTTGCGGGGTTGGTATGAGCGATCGCGGAGTAATGCTTTGTGGGGAAATCTGCGTCTAGTCATTGTCCATTCCCAAGAACCTTACCTGCCCAAAGATATTAACCAATCTCCCTTTAATGTGGGTTTGCCCATTGAGTTGGGAGAGTTTACAGCCTCGGAAGTGCAAGTATTAATCGCTCGGCATGAATTGGAGTGGACGGAGCAACAGGTGGCAGATTTTATCGGGTTAGTTGGTGGACATCCCTATTTGGTGCGATCGGCTCTTTATCGAATTGCTACTGGGGATGTATCTTTGACGGAATTTCTGAGAACAGCCCCCACGGAGGCGGGAATTTATCAGGGACATTTATTGGGGCATCTTAGGGCGTTGGAAGATTATCCCGAATTAGCCGCAGCGATGAAAACGGTAGTTGCCTCCGCCAATCCGGTGCGGTTGCGATCGGACGAAGCATTTAAGCTAGACAGCAGGGGGCTAATCGTCCGGGTAGATAATGATGTTGTGCCTCGATGTCTGTTGTATCGTTTATATTTTTGCGATCGCCTAGGAGGGTGACACTATGGCTCATCAACCCTCAGAGCAATCTAGTAATTTCAACTATCAAGTTGGCGGTAGCCTACCTGTGGATGCTCCTGCCTACGTGGAAAGACAAGCCGATCGAGAGTTGTTTGCAAAGCTCACAGCAGGAGAGTATTGCTTTGTGTTTAATTCCCGACAGATGGGGAAATCTAGCTTGCGGGTACGAGCGATGCAAAAGCTCCAGCAAGCGGGGTTTGCCTGTGCAGTGATCGATCCGCAAACACAAGGGACAACTCTCCGGGAAGATCAATGGTATGCAGGCATAATTAAACGGCTGATTAGTGACTTATCTCTAGAGAAGCAGATAGATTTCCTAAAGTGGTGGAAGGAACTAGATGCTCAATCTATCTCAGTAGTAGGGAGATTTAATTATTTTATTGAAGAAACTCTGCTGCCGAATATTCCTCAAAATATTGTGATTTTTGTCGAGGAAATTGATAGTTTATTAAGCCTAAAATTTGATACTGATGGGTTTTTCATGTTGATTCGATCGCTCTACGAGCAAAGAGCAGAAAAGCCCATATACAAGCGCCTCACCTTTGCTTTTTTTGGGGTAGCCACTCCCACCGACCTAATTCGGAGTCGGCGCAGTTCTTCTTTTAATATTGGTTGGGCTGTGGAAATGAGTGGGTTTAAGTTCTCTGAGGCGGTATCTCTAATCCCCGGATTGGCAGGGAAGGTGAGGGAGCCAGAGGCAGTATTACAGGAAGTTCTCTACTGGACAGGAGGACAACCATTTTTAACTCAGAAGTTATTAAACCTAGTAGCTCAAACCGATAATTCTTCTGAGTCAGCCAAGGATTTAGTTTCCCGGATTGTACATACCCAAATCATTGATAACTGGGAGGCGCAGGATGTACCACAACATTTAAAGACTTTGCAAGAAAGGATTTTACGTCTTGATGAGGGAGGAAGGGGCAGGTTATTGGGGATGTATCAGCAGGTCTTGGCTGGGGGAATTCCGGCGGCGGAAAACTATGAGCAGATGCAGTTGCGGTTGACGGGATTGGTGGTGAAGCGGGAGGGGCGGTTGCTGGTCTACAATCCGATTTATGCAGCGATCTTTAATGTTGAGTGGGTAGAACGGGCGTTGCAGGATTTACGTCCTGAGTTCTATGGGGTTGCCTTTGCAGCGTGGCTGGCGGCAGGGGAGGAGCAGAAGGGGGAGTTTTTGTTGCGGGGGCAGGTGCTGAAGGAGGCGGAGGCTTGGGCGCGGGGGAAGCGGTTGAGCGAGGAGGATGAGGGGTTTTTGTTGGCGAGTCAGGAGAGGGAACGGCTGGCAACTCAAGAGGATTTGGATATTGAGCGTCGCAAACGGGAGGCGATCGAGGAGGCGAATCTTTTGCTAGCGGAGGCGGAGCGGCTGGCGCGGCAACGGGAACGTAAGGCAACCCAAAGAGTGCGGATTGGTTCGGTGGTGTTGGTGCTGACTTTGATTTTGGCGGGGATTGCAGGAACTTGGGGTGCTGTTTCTGTGAACAAGTTGGGAGATGCAACGGAGAAACTTAAGGAGACGGAGCAAAGAGAAAAAGAATTATCTGCCAACGCTAAAGAGGTAAGTCAAAAGGCAGAATTATTCCAGATACAGGCTGACCAGAGCCGGGGGCAAGCAGAGGTGGCAAGCCGGAATGAGCGGGGGGCTCTGGAGAAGCAGAGAGCGGCGGAGCAGAATGTGGAGATGGCAAGCCGAGATCTAGTGACGGCGAAGACTAGTTTGGAAGGTGTACGGCAGCAATCTCAAGCAGAAGCAGCAACTGCACAAGCTAGGGTGGCGGAGGCAACGACAAAGCTTCAGACAGCAGGACAGCAACTACTACAAGCAATTCTGCAAACAAAGAGGGCAGAGGAAGCTGCCAGAGTTGCCCGGATAGCCGAGAGGGTGGTGGAGCAGAGGGTGCAGATTAGCAATATTAAGTTGAGCCTAGTCGAGGCGAGGGCGACGTTTCTGGATGGAAAGAAGTTTGATG
This sequence comes from Phormidium lacuna HE10JO, assembly GCA_943370025.1. Taxonomy (GTDB): domain Bacteria; phylum Cyanobacteriota; class Cyanobacteriia; order Cyanobacteriales; family JAAUUE01; genus JAAUUE01. The sequence goes on from CALRPI020000117.1 coordinate 8,301, forward strand.
CACTGTTACAGGCAATGCGGACGAGGCGGCAGCTAGAAAGCTTAGGTGAAAACGAACAATCGACTGACGATATAAAGACTAGGGTAATTTTAGCTTTGATTGAGGCAGTTTATGGAATAAATGAACGCAACCGCCTAGAAGGGCATAGCTCTAGTGTTACAATCGTCGCTTTTAGCCCCGACAGCAAAACTCTAGCCACCGGGAGTAGGGACAATACCGCAAAACTTTGGAATCTGGAAACTGGTGAAGCAAAAACCTTGACGGGGCATAGTGCTGTTGTCTTGGGCGTTGCCTTTAGCCCTGACGGCAAAACCCTAGCCACCGGGAGTGAGGACAGAACTGTGAAACTGTGGAATCTAGAAACTGGTGCAGAACTAAAAACCTTGACGGGGCGCTCTATTGTCAATAGCGTCGTCTTTAGCCCCGATGGCAAAACCCTAGCCACCGGAAATGATGACAACACCGTGAAACTGTGGAATCTAGAAACTGGTACAGAACCAAAAACCTTGACGGGACATCGCTCTCGTGTCTTGAGCGTTGCCTTTAGCCCCGATGGCAAAACTCTTGCCACTGGGAGTAATGACAACACCGTGAAACTCTGGAATCTCCAAACTGGTGCAGAACTAAAAACCTTGACGGGGCATAGTTCTCGTGTCTGGAGCGTCGCCTTTAGCCCCGACGGCAAAACCCTAGCCACCGGGAGTGATGACAACACCGTGAAACTCTGGAATCTCCAAACTGGTGAATCAAAAAACTTGACGGGGCATCGCTCTTTTGTCTGGAGCGTCGCCTTTAGCCCCGACGGTAAAACCCTTGCCACTGGGAGTTCTGACAGCACCGTGAAACTGTGGAATCTAGAAACTGGTGCAGAACCAAAAACCTTGACGGGGCGCTCTATTTTCAATAGCGTCGCCTTTAGCCCCGATGGCAAAACCCTAGCCACAGGGAGTGATGACAACACAGTAAAACTGTGGAATCTAGAAACGGGTACAGAACCAAGAACCTTGACGGGGCATAGCTCTCGTGTCAATAGCGTCGCCTTTAGCCCCGACGGCAAAACCCTAGCGACTGGGAGTTCTAATAGCACCGTGAAACTGTGGAATCTAGAAACTGGTGAATCAAAAAACTTGACGGGGCATAGCTCTCGTGTCAATAGCGTCGCTTTTAGCCCCGACAGCAAAACCCTTGCTATTGGGAGTAATGACAGAACCATGAAACTGTGGAATCTGGAAAGTGGTGAAGCAAAAACCTTGACGGGGCATGGCTTTGGTGTCAATAGCGTCGCCTTTAGCCCCGACGGCAAAACCCTAGCCACCGGGAGTGATGACAATACCGTGAAACTGTGGAATCTAGAAACTGTTACAGAACTCAATACCTTGACGGGGCATAGCGATGCTGTCCTGAGCGTCGCCTTTAGCCCCGACGGTAAAACCCTAGCCACGGGGAGTGTTGACAAGACTGTGAAACTGTGGAATCTGGAAACTGGGGAAGCAAAAACCTTGACGGGGCATAGCTCTAGTGTCAATAGCGTTGCCTTTAGCCCTGATGGCAAAACCCTAGCCACCGCCAGTGCTGACAAAACCGTGAAACTCTGGAATTTAGACCTCGACGACCTCACCGCCAAGGCTTGCAACTGGCTCCGAGACTACCTTACAACCAATCCCAAAGCCAGAGAAGAAGATCGACAAATGTGTGGTATTCCTCCGAAAATTTGAGTACGCTGATGTTGAAACGGATTTTTGCGGTTTGTTGCGGGGATGGTAAGGGTGATCGTGTAATGAGGCAATGAAGTCCAGCCCCGGTGTCTTTTGTATCGGTTGTATTTTAGCGATCGCCTAGGAGTCTAACCCCATGCTAACTTTGCCCCCATCTAATTCAAATTTTAATTATCAAGTTGGTGGTAGTTTGCCCGTAGATGCCCCAGCCTACGTGGAAAGACAAGCCGATCGAGAGTTGTTTGCAAAGCTCACAGCAGGAGAGTATTGCTTTGTGTTTAATTCCCGACAGATGGGGAAATCTAGCTTACGGGTACGAGCGATGCAAAAGCTCCAACTAGCGGGGTTTGCCTGTGCAGTGATCGATCCTCAAACCAGAGGGACAACGCTCCGGGAGGATCAATGGTATGCAGGAACCATCAAGCGGCTGATTAATGATTTGCATTTAGAGGCTGAGATAGATTTTGCCAAGTGGTGGAAGGAAATGGAGGCTCAATCTATCTCTGTGGTGGAAAGATTTAATTATTTTATTGAAGAAACTCTGCTGCCGAATATTCCTCAGAATATTGTGATTTTTGTCGAGGAAATTGATAATTTATTGAGCCTAAAATTTGATACCGATGGGTTTTTCATGCTGATTCGATCGCTCTACGAACAGCGTGCGGAAAAGCCCCTATACAAGCGCCTCACCTTTGCTTTTTTGGGGGTAGCCACTCCCACCGACCTGATTCGGAGTCGGCGTAGTTCTTCTTTTAATATTGGTTGGGCAGTGGAGATGAGTGGGTTTCAGTTCTCTGAGGCGGTATCTCTAATCCCCGGATTGGCAGGGAAGGTGAGGGAGCCAGAGGCAGTGTTACAGGAGGTTCTCTACTGGACAGGAGGACAGCCATTTTTAACTCAGAAGTTATTAAACTTAGTAGCTCAAGCCGATAATTCTTCAGAGCCAGCCAAGGATTTAGTTTCCCGGATTGTGCAGACCCAAATCATTGACAACTGGGAGGCGCAGGATGTACCCCAACATTTAAAGACCTTGCAGGAGAGGATTTTACGTCTTGATGAAGGAGGAAGGGGTAGGTTATTGGGGATGTATCAACAGATTTTGGAGTCTGATCCCCCCCAGCCCCCCCGCTTACGCGCCGCTACGCTAGAAAGAAGGGGGGGGAATGAAGAGGAGAATCAAAAGCTCCCCTTTTCAAGAGATGAGAATCAAAAGCCCCCCTTTTCAAGGGCAGGGCTGTTTCATTCTAACAAAATGTGCAAACCCCAAAGCCTCTGACTGAGCCATCTTTGCCCAGTTGTTATTGACATGAAACCTAAAAATCGGTAAAGGTTCATCGCTATAGTTGAAAGAACCGAGAGATTAGTCATGGACT
>CALRPI020000118.1:0-11317 GCA_943370025.1 Phormidium lacuna HE10JO
CTACTTGGGTGGAAGCGATGGATGATTTGTCTGAGTTGGCGGAGGCTCTGATGAGTCTAAAGCCTCAAAAGAGGCTTAATTTCTTAAAAGGGATGAAGGCTCTTCGCTCTATACAGCAAGCGTTATAGCCCCTCTGTCACCCCTTGAGAAATGAGACACCACAAATATTGAAAGTCCTATCAATGTTGGGTTTGAGAGTGGGCTGAGGGTCGTTGAAGCCCACTCTTAAACTGCTGTAATTTGCTACCGTTTTAAACGAAAAACTATCACTGCTAAAGCCAAACCGAGAATCCCACTTAAACCTGCGGCGATGAGGATTGGGTTCGCCGAAGCTGGGGATAGACCCGGACTAACCCGACTAATCGGCTCTGGCATGGGTACAGGAGTGGGATCAGGAGTGCGACCCGCTGCCACCGTAATGCTGTACTGCATTTGGAATGGGCGAAAATCCGCCGGGTTTTTAGGGGTACAATTCAGATCCACTTTATAAAGACCTACTTGAGGAAAAATCACTTCCGCGCTGGGAATTCCTTGATATTTCTCCACATTGATTGCCTTCAATGTGGGAGATGCGATCGGGGCATCTGCCGCAGTTTGGGGCTGCCGGAAAATACTCATTTGGCAATTAGCCGCCGCCAGCGGCACAATTTCCCCACCCTGTTTAGTTAATGCCACCCAGATTTGGGCTGGCTCCCCAGATTTAGGCTGATGATTTGGCTCTACATGCCACGTCCCCGCCACATCCCCAGCTACCTGCACCTCATGGGCAAGGGCAGGAGCTAGGAAAAACTGCTGCAAGTTAGGGGCGAAAACTTGTTCCATCTTGATTTAACCCAATCTATAGCGATCCTACAGCAATTTGCATTCAAATGAGACATGTTGCAAATATTGAAAGTCCTATCAATGTTGGGTTTGAGAGTGGGCTGAGGGTCGTCGAAGCCCACTCTCAAACTGCTGTAATTGATTTACGAACTGTAAATGGTTTAGAATGGCGCGCTGGTCGAGTGCGCCATTCTAAACCCAAATAGGATAGCTATGTAGCTATAAAAGGCTTATGCCAAGGCACTTTCTGGGAAAGCCACCTTCGTGCCTCCCAAGCCGCAATAGCCATTAGGATTTTTGGCTAGATATTGCTGGTGATAATCCTCGGCATAGTAGAACTCTGGAGCCGGAATTATTTCCGTGGTGATCTGCCCCAATCCCGCCGCACTCAGTTGAGCTTGGTAGGCAGCACTAGATGCTTCGGCTAGTTGTTTTTGCTCTGGGGAATAGTAATAAATCCCCGATCGATATTGAGTTCCTGCATCATTACCTTGGCGCATTCCTTGGGTTGGGTTGTGGCTTTCCCAGAATAATTTGAGCAGAGTACTATAGCTGACAACTTGGGGGTCGAAAACCACTAGAACTACTTCATTATGCCCCGTCATTCCACTACAAACTTCCTGATAGTTAGGATTAGGGGTAACACCCGCCGCGTAGCCTACAGCAGTGCTATACACGCCCTCCTGTTGCCAAAATTTCCGCTCTGCTCCCCAGAAACACCCTAAACCAAAGATTGCCTGTTCCATGCCGGCGGGGAAGGGTGGTTGGAGGGGATGTCCATTAACGTAGTGTTTTGCTGGGACGGGCATGGAGGTCGATCGACCGGGGAGGGCTTGATCCGGGGTAGGAATAGTTAGTTTTTTGCCAAATCCAAACATTATTAGCTCCAAATTTTAGGGATAGTATTACTGTTTCTTCAGTCCTAGGACTTACGCACTGCCAACGAATTATCGAAAGTTGTGGAAGTTGTTGCGGACTTCGACTACGTTCAACCCGCAACAACGTTCAAATGCTTACAGCACTTTGCGTTTAAATGAGATACGCCACAAATATTGAAAGTCCTATCAATGTTGGGTTTGAGAGTGGGCTGAGGGTCGTTGAAGCCCACTCTCAAACTGCTGTAAGTCCTGAGTCCTTAATATTTTCCCAATATAACGTTAGTTCACGGTAACCTGCTTGCTCTCTTTGAGAGATCATTTATAAAGCTGACTAGAAGGCAAGATTTTCCACCCCCGCCGGGAACGGAAAACCTTGCTTTATCAATAGTCTCTTAAGTAAATTAAGTTTTTTTTGGAGTTTATCCAGATAGAGCCAGAAAATTCCGAATCAGGTATATAGCAACCTGACCCGGAGTAAATTATGCGTACCTACACCTCTATCATTTTGTTGGCTCTAGTTTCAAGCTCTTTGGCGATTTTTTCTTCCCAACCTTCTCAATCTTCTAGCCAACAAGCCCAAAATGCCCTTGAACGGGTAGTGGCAATTCAAACTGAACAACAAGGAGACAAAGCTCCCCATCGGGGCAGCGGTCGTCGTCAGTTTATTCAATTCCAGATGCCTAGTCTAAGCAACTTTTAATCTCAACGTTAGTTCGGGACAAGCTAAAGTTTCCAGTTTTGCGTGGGCGACATAACGCGCCGACCCTCAAAAAGTCCTTAACCCGAATTCACCTTAATCTCAAAATTAGACCATAAGAGCTAATTTCCACCCTATAGGGTGGTTTTTTTATGAATTTTCGCTAATTTATAGGTTAAATTAAGTTAAACCTAAGACTTACGCATTCGGACGTTGTTGTGGACTGAGCCCAGTCAAAGCCTGCAACAACGCCCCAGATCATCAATAATAATTAGTAATAATCAGTTGACTGTGCCTAAGTTCTAAAATCAATGAGTGTGTTCTATAAAAGCCTGCTTTGCTAGCTAGTTCTACCAATTACTAATCAAATCTATCAAATGCTACAGGAAAAATAGAGATGTAAATAACTAGTATCAATACTGTGGTAATGGTACAAGAGCAGTTTTCTCTAGTGATAGCTGAGCTTTTGCCAGATTTTTCTAATTGTCCTTGGACATAAACTGTCAAAAATAGCAGGATTTGCAACATCCATTCTTAAGCGCTACTAAATTAAGTAGAATGCTAAGGGTTTTCTCTGTTTCTCCTCTTTTTTCCTATAATCTTGCTAGTATGTTGAATCTGCTATCAAATATTTTTTCTCCAAAAGTATTACTTCTTTAGTACTAATGGAATTAGCTATTTTGGCAGATATATTCCATCAAACCTAATTATCTATTGTAAATAATTGAACTCCCCCCTCATGATCACCAAGGATTTAGAATTATTTCAAACTCTTAGCCCTAGTGCTATGGATCAAATAATGCTGTATCTGGCTTTTATTGCTATGAGAACTAGCGGTCATAGACATGGCGCATTTCTAGATGCAGCAGCGACAGCGGCAAAATGTGCGATTTATATGACCTATATGGAGCAAGAGCAAAATATCCGCCATACAGGGCATCTGCACCACATTGAACCAAAGCGAGTTAAGGTAATTGTTGAGGAAGTCCGGGAAGCACTGGCAACAGGAAAATTATTAAAGATGTTTGGGGCGCAAGAACCTCGCTATTTAATCGAATTTCCCTATGTGTGGTTGGAGCAGTTTCCTTGGCAGCAGGGAGAACCAAGAATTCACAATAATAATTTACCGATCGAGTATAAACGAGAGCTAGAAGCAAAATTACCCACCTCGATTCCTAATGCTCAAGTGATTAATTCTTTCCAGTTTTTAGAATTAATTGAGTTTCTCTATAATCGATCGCAACAACATATTTCAGTCGATCGGAAAGTCCCCATTAGTGAAGCATTTACGGAGCATATCAAACGAAGATTGATCTATTCAGGCACCGTGAGCCGGATTGACTGCCCTTGGGGATTGCCGTTCTATCTCCTCAACCGCTCCTACTATGCTCCAGTAGAAGAAGAGGAACGCACCTACACCATGATTGAAGACACGGCGCAGTATTTCCGTTTGATGCGAGACTGGGCAGCCCACCAACCCAAGGTGATGCGGGTCTTAGAAGAATTAGATGTGGCTCCAGACCAAATTGATGCTGCTCAAGCAGAATTAGACAACACTATTCGGGCTTGGGCAGATAAATACCATCAGCCGGGGGGGGAAACAATGGTGTTGCAGATGGTCTTTGGGAATAAAGATTAACCCTCGTCATACCAAATCAAGAACCTGGTTTCCCCATTTTCTTGATTTACAGCACTTTGCGTTCAAATGATACACGCCACAAATATTGAAAGTCCTATCAATGTTTGGTTTGAGAGTGGGCTTTGACGACCCTCAGCCCACTCTCAACCTGCTGTAAATCCTTACACAGCAGGTTATTTAGAATCTGATTTGCATCAAGTATTTAGCAAAATGGTATCAGTTTGGGAGCAGCTAAAGTTCACAGCTTTGTGTAAGTTGCCCACACAAAGCTGTGCTTTTTGAGGTGTGATTACAAAAGCTACTATAACCTCCTTGGCGGTTGCTATAGCAGTCCTAAATCATTTTCTAACAGTTGCCAAGTCAACTTGCTTCTAGTAAATGGTTTCACCCGCCTTCGGCGGGTGAAACCATTTAGGATCGCTATATATCTCTAATCTTTTAGTAACAGGTAGTAGAGTTCTCCCGTATCGGTGACTATGCCCGCTCGATCGCCAGCCACTTCCCCAGTCCCTAGAAAAATATCCACTCGTCCAGCACCAATGATAGCTCCACCAGTATCTTGATCTAGGACAAAACGATTGACAAGGCGTTTTTCTAAACTGCCATTAGCTGTCGGGAAGGGGATTTGGGTGCGGATCATGGCTAAGGCTCCCGGCGGCATCAGGCTCTTATCGGTGGCGATCGAGCGATCGGCAGTCACTGGCACCCCGATACTCCCGGTTGCCTGCGCTCCATTGGTTTCCCGGAAAAAGACATAGCTGCGATTGCGGGGCAAGTATTCACTGAGAGCTTCTGGATGCTGCCGGAAATAATCAATCATCACTGGCAAGGTCAGACCCTCAGCAGGCAAAGTCCCATCCCTGACCAATTCTCGACCAATACTGACGTAGGAATAATTGGTCTTGCCAGCATAGCCAATGGATTTAATTTCTCCATTAGGAAATCTCAGACGAGCAGAACCTTGGACATGGACGAGATAGGCTTCGAGGCGATCGCGGAGCCAAGCAATCTCGAAACCCCGCAACGAGCCAGTTCTCCCCGTGCCATCTCGACCTTCAATAGCCAGACGGCTGGGATTCCCGGATAAATTAGGCGGCAAACGATACAAAGGATAGCGATATTCCTCCGTCGGCACCGGGCTGGCGGCATAGATCGGCTCAAAGTAGGCAGTAAACTGCACCGTACCTTGGTTATCCCGCCCAATAGATTTGTACCAAGTAAATTCTCTTTTTACCGCTGCTTGGAGTTCCGTGGGAGTAATAGATATTTCTACCAAATCACGAAACCTCTGGACTGAGGCTAAGACTCTTTCCCGTGATAAGCCATGGACACTATTGCTGTAGGTTCTCGCGGCGGTGTTAGTGCGGAGATAGCGGAGGCTGTTGTCGATCGAGATCAACAAATTCGCCTTGTCTCCGGGGCTGTTATTATCTCCCCAAATCTGGTCATCAAAGCCAATGTCAGCCACTTGGGCAGCATTTGTCCCCTGCAAGGAAACTGCCCTCAAGGGTGTCGCTGTAGCCATAGACACTGAGGCATGTCCCAGAATAATTACTGCAATACCTACTCCCAGCCACATCAGAAATCTTTTTAGCATAGAAAAACAGAGAAAAAATTTAAAGAATGGTGAGTTTTCCTGCCTATTATTACTAAGATCAGGATTTTCTTTGGATTGAGACAAATTTTGCCATAAGCGATCGTAGTCCTAAATCATTTGTTAAGAGGCTACTTATAAAGTCTGATTTTCCGCCCCCGGAGGGGGCGGAAAATCAGACCCTCTAGCCACTTTATAAATGACCTCTAACAATTGCTAAATCAATTTGTTTCTGGTCTATGGTTTCACCCACCTTCGGCGGGTGAAACCATTTTAGGATTGCTATATTACCCATGGGATTGGACTATACTACCATAGCTAAAACCTCCAAAATATCGAGAAAATTGGAGGTTTTAAGAGCTAGAGATAATTACTGGATCGCAGTTTTTTTGTGTTATACCTTGGCCACTAGTTGTGGAGCATCTTCTGTAAGCTTTTCGTAAGTCTCACGCATCTTTAAGCCCACCAGAACTTGGAATAAACCAGTGCCATTATTAGAGCCGGGATAATCCCTGCGCTTGAGTAATAGCTCAGTCATTTCTCCTTGATACTTGGCAGAAGTGTTGCTCAAGTGGCGCTCCACATAGATCAACTCCTCAAGGTTTTGAAATTCTCCATCCACTTCTAGTAAAGAAACTTCATGCCCCATATAAGAATCAGGACCATAGAACATCTTCAATCCGGGATAATTACAGGTGAGCTTACGACCACAGGGCTGCCAATGAATAGTCGAACCCTGATCAAATAAGTACACTGGATCAAACCCTGCTACTCCTTCTTTCTGCACTAAGCGCACCCGGAGGACTTTTCTTTCTTTATCATCTTCAATTAAATTGGTGGGTAATACCTGAATTACCACATCCGCAAATTCTTTTTGAGGTTCGATATAGGCGGTAAAGTCTGGACGACGAGCGTTGATAGCTGCCATGACATCTTCATAACGATGCCCCCGCTCTGCCATATCCCGTTGAATTTTCCAAGCTACTTTGACTTCATCGCTGATATCTAGATAAACGCTAAAATCTATTAGGTCTCTTACTCGCTTATCGTAGAGAGGATGTAACCCCTCAATCACAATGATTTTATTCGGTGTAATCTTCTCTGGAGGATCAAGTTCACCGGTTTCGTGATTATAAATTGGTTTATTAATATTCTGACCATCTTTAAGAGCTTTAACTTGCTCATACATCAGGTCAAAATTATTAGCTCTAGGATCAAGGGCAGTAATTGCCTGTTCCTTCCGTTGTTTGCGGTCTAGACAATGGTAGTCATCTAAACAGATGACTGTCATTAATTCGTCTCCAAACAGGTCTGTTAAACGCCGGAGAAAGGTGGATTTTCCACATCCAGAATCCCCCGCCACACCAATTATCACCACACGATCCAGCTTAGTGGTCATAGCTTTCCTCTAATATAAAGTTTATTCTGAGATTATTTTTCAGCGAGTTTATCTTAGCCCCCCTTAGTCATCCCAAGGTTCTTGCGCTAAAGCTGTAGGCAAGGCAGGCAAATTTAATTATTATTTTTCACTAGCCGTTAGGATCAAATATTACCAAAAGGGGATCATCTCCACAAGGCTCAATCACCAAGGAATTAAAGAAATTCTTAAATTGCTTCAGGATGGTTAGAATACGTAGGGATAGAGAAATTCATGAACCATGGACAAAAAGCAGTTCTCTGAACGGGATATTTGCACCAAATACATCACCCCTTCCTTGGTACGATCGGGCTGGGATCTTGCGACCCAGATTCGTGAAGAATTTCCCTTGACCGATGGGCGAATTCTTGTGCGGGGGCAATTACATACCCGTGCTAAAAACAAGCGTGCTGATTATGTCTTGTTTTATAAGCCAAATATGCCGATCGCCATCATCGAAGCTAAGGATAATAGTCATTCCTTGGGGGATGGGATGCAGCAGGGGTTGGGTTATGCCGCCATGCTCGAAGTTCCCTTTGTGTTTAGCTCCAATGGTGATGGATTTTTGTTTCACAACCAGATTGCTCTTGATGGTGTGATTGAGCGAGAAATTAGTTTAGAGGAGTTTCCCCCACCGGATCTGCTGTGGCGCTGGTGGTCTGCCCATCGAGGACTAACGGAACGGCAGGAGAGTATTGTCACTCAGGATTACTACAGTGATGGGTCAGATAAGACTCCTCGCTACTATCAATTGCTGGCGATTAATAAAACGCTCGAGGCGATCGCCAAGGGGCAGAATCGAATCTTGCTAGTTATGGCTACGGGAACTGGGAAGACCTTTACCGCTTTCCAGATTATTTGGCGGCTGTGGAAATCTAAAACCAAAAAACGGATTCTGTTTTTAGCCGATCGCAACATCTTGGTCAATCAGACCATGACTAATGATTTCCAGCCCTTCGGCTCGGCGATGACGAAAATTCAGAAACGGCAAGTGGACAAGTCCTATGAAATTTATCTGTCGCTATATCAGGCTGTAACTGGCAATGAAGAAGAGCAGAATATCTATAAACAGTTCAGTCCTGATTTCTTCGATCTGATTGTGATTGATGAGTGTCATCGGGGGAGTGCGGCGGAGGATTCGGCATGGCGACAAATTCTGGAATATTTCTCCTCAGCAACCCAGATTGGCATGACCGCCACTCCAAAGGAAACCAAGGAAGTTTCTAATATCGATTATTTTGGGGAGCCGATCTATACCTATTCTTTGCGGCAGGGGATTGATGATGGGTTCCTTGCCCCCTATAAGGTGGTGCGAATTGATTTGGATCGGGATCTGGCGGGGTGGCGACCAGATCGCGGCATGGTGGATAAATATGGTCACGAAATCGAAGATCGGGTTTATAACCAAAGGGATTTTGATCGAAGTTTGGTATTGGAAAAACGGACAGAGTTAGTTGCCAGAAAAGTGAGCGAGTTTCTAAAACAGACCGATCGCTTTGATAAGACGATCGTGTTTTGTGAAGATATCGACCATGCCGAACGGATGCGACAGGCGTTGGTGAATGAAAATGCCGATCTTGCTGTGGGGAATTATCGCTATGTGATGCGGATTACCGGGGACAACGAGGAGGGGAAGGCGGAGCTGGATAATTTTATTTTCCCGGAGTCAAAATATCCGGTGATTGCCACGACTTCAAAACTAATGACCACGGGGGTTGATGCCCAGACCTGTAAATTGATTGTGTTGGATCAAAGGATTCAGTCGATGACAGAGTTTAAGCAAATTATTGGGCGGGGCACTCGCATTAATGAGGACTATGGCAAGTTTTATTTCACAATTATTGATTTCAAAAAAGCCACGGAATTATTTGCCGATCCTGATTTTGATGGGGATCCAGTACAGATCTACGAGCCGACTGGGGATGAATCGCCAGTGCCACCAGATTTGCTAGAGCCAGATTTGCTAGAGAGTGACACAACCACCCTTAGTTATCAGGAAGAACTAGACTTAGTGGACTTGAGGGTAAGGGAATTACCAGATTTTACTTATGATTCCATCACTGACACTCGGATTCGCCGCTATGTGGTAGCGAATGTGGAGGTGAAGGTGATAGCAGAACGGGTGCAGTATTTTGATGCCAAGGGCAAATTAATTACAGAATCCCTCAAGGACTATACTCGAAAGACTTTACAGCGGGATTTTGCCTCTTTGGATGAGTTTTTGAAGTGTTGGAGTAGTGCGGACAAGAAACAAGCAATTATTGATGAGTTAGCCCAAGAAGGGGTATTTTTTGAAGCATTGGCTGAGGAGATTGGCAAAGATTTTGATCCTTTTGATTTGCTCTGTCATGTGGCTTGGGATATGCCAGCTTTAACTCGCAAGGAACGGGCAGCACTGGTGAAAAAATGCAATTATTTCACTAAGTATGGAGAGCAAGCTAGGCGGGTGCTAGAGGCTCTGTTGGATAAGTATGCGGATGAGGGGGTGGCACCGATCGAGGAACTCCAAATCCTGACGATCGCCCCTTTTCCCCAGTTCGGCACACCAATGGAGATTATCCGGGCTTTTGGTGGTTCGGATGGCTACCAAACTGCGTTGCGGGAGTTGAAGCGATCGCTCTATAGTGCGTAAGTCCTAAGTGCGTAAGTCCTATTAAATTTTCGTGTTCCCCACAAAATTGGGGGGCTAGGGGGGCTAATCTTTATCTACGATGTAATCTTAAAGGATACCTATGGCAATTGGCACACTGATCAAGACAATTCAGGACATCATGCGGAAGGATGTGGGCGTTGATGGCGATGCCCAGAGGATTAGCCAGATTGTCTGGTTGTTATTTCTGAAGATTTTTGATGATAGGGAGCAGGAGTGGGAAATTACCATTACTGGTTATAAATCCCCATTGCTGCCCCAGTTGCGCTGGACAAACTGGGCAAAAAATCCAGAGGGAATGACGGGGGAAGAATTGCTGGATTTTGTGAATAATCAGCTTTTTCCTGAATTGAAAAAATTAGCCACCGCAGCGGGAGTTACACCCCACGGTCGGGTGGTGGGGGCGGTGTTTGAGGATGCCTATAACTACATGAAGTCGGGGACTTTGTTGCGGCAGGTGATTAATTGCATTGAGAGTAATGTTGATTTTAATTCCTCTAGCGATCGCCATCTTTTTAACGATATTTATGAAAAAATCCTCGCTGACTTGCAATCGGCGGGGAATGCGGGGGAATATTACACACCCCGTGCCGTGACTCAGCTTATGGTGGATATTCTCAACCCAAGGTTGGGGGAAAAAATCCTCGATCCAGCCTGTGGGACGGGGGGATTTTTGGTGAATGTGATCGATCATTTGCAGCCTCAAATCAAGACAGCCCAACAAAAGGAAGCTCTACAGACAAATATTAAAGGGGTAGAAAAGAAACCCCTGCCCCATATGTTGGCGATGACCAATCTGATGTTGCATGGGATCGATGTACCGAGCAATATTCTCCACGGCAATACCCTCAGCCGTCCTCTCCGGGACTACAGCGGCAAGGATCGGGTGGATCTGATCATTACAAATCCGCCCTTTGGGGGGATGGAGGAGGATGGCATTGAGAATAATTTCCCGAAAAAGTATCAAACACGGGAAACCGCTGATTTGTTCATGGCGTTGATTATGCATCTGCTGAAGCCGGATACGGGACGAGCTGCTGTTGTGTTGCCTGATGGTTTTTTGTTTGGGGAGGGGACGAAGACTAATCTGAAGCGGGAGTTGCTGGAGGAGTTTAATCTACATACGATCGTCCGGTTGCCCAAGGGGGTGTTCAGCCCCTACACCAGCATTAATACAAATATTTTGTTCTTTGAGAAAGGTGCACCGACTAAGGATGTCTGGTTTTTTGCCCATCCCTATCCTGAGGGCTACAAGTCCTATTCCCGCTCTAAGCCGTTGACAATTCAGGAGTTCGATCGCGAGAAAAGTTGGTGGGGCGGGGCGACAAGAAAGGGGCGGCAGGTGAATGAATACGCTTGGCGGGTGTCGGCAGCGGAGATTGTGGCACGAAATTATAATCTGGATTGCAAGAATCCCCATGAGGTGATGGTGCATCATGGGGATCCGGAGGATTTGCTGGGGGAATATTTGGCAATTGCCCGTGAGATGGAGGCGGCTCAAAATGCTCTAAAGCAGGAGTTGATCAAGGCATTGCAACAAACAAGTGGGGGGTAAGGTTTTGCTGAGTGAAATTATCAGGACTTACGCATTTGGAGGTTGTTGGGGGGGGGGGGGGGGGG
>CALRPI020000119.1:0-11019 GCA_943370025.1 Phormidium lacuna HE10JO
TCGTCAATTAAACAAATTGACTTTCGGATGAAGCGGACAGGAGCACAGTGGAAGAGGGAGAATATCCCACAGGCATTATCCGTTCGCTGCGCTTACCTTAATAAACAATTTGCTGTTTGATAATGTTTTTGCAACTTTGAGATGCTCCCGATCGATCGCCATCTTTATATTTCAGCCCACAAAAAAACCGTAACCTTCAAAGTTTAAGGCAACGGTTTCTTATTTTATGGATGTTTTCAAGAACAAACTATCTAATCTACAGCTATCAATATAATGGTTTAGACTTTTCAGTCACTTTATAAATGACCGCCTTGAGTAATCATTAAATAGAAGAACCTAGACCAGCATAAGCGCCATAGAAAAATAGTCCGACTACTGTAATTACACCCAAGCCAGCGACAGTCGCCACTAACCATAGGGGGATTCTCCCATTAGCAAACATAATCTTCACCTCCTAAATTATTGCGGATATTATGAACAAACCAGACCTATTTTGATAATATACCCACCACTAAAGGGGGAATTTATCCCAATATTTTAGTTAAAGAAATAACTAGAGAAAAGAATACCCAAGACAAATACTAATAGTAACCCTAGATACAAAGAAGTACGGTTGAGTTCTACTGGTTGGGCATTGGGGTTACGGGGACGATCGGCCATAATTTTTCTCCTTTATCTTTGAATAAATTGCATAGCAGCGATCGCACCTAGAAAGAATACTGTTGGTACACCTAGGGTATGCACTGCTAGCCATCTGACAGTGAAAATTGGGTAAGTAACTGGTTCGTTAGGGGTATTGCTAGTCATGGTTTTTACCTGTTCTTTAGTTAAACTTATTTATTAATAAATTCATCAATTTGTTTCTTACTCTCAAAGCGGTCAGATACGATCGGCACCTCTTGTCTTTGTTGAGTAAAATACTCATTGGGACGAGGAGTACCAAAGGCATCATAAGCCAATCCAGTACTGACAAATAACCAGCCAGCTATAAACAATGCGGGGATAGTGATGCTATGGATCACCCAATAACGAACGCTAGTAATAATATCCGAAAACGGACGTTCACCTGTAGTACCTGCCATTAATAGTTCCTCCTACTAAAACAATGAAAATTCCATTAAATATCATAACGTAATTCTTGACTCAACTTACCCAAACTAGTCAGTCGTTAACTTTAGTTATTAATTATAGAGATCATTTATAAAGTGGCTAGAAGGTTTAATTTTGCGCCCCCGGAGGGGGCGCAAAATTAAACTTTATAAATAGCCTCTTAGAAATCCTTGACTAAAGTTGCTGGAAGGGAATGGAAAATCATCCCTTCTAATAATTAACTACTAACTAATGCTGGTTCTGTCGGTTGAGCATACTTTAACAATACCCCTTCTTGTCCGAGGATAAATCCTCGTTCAGGAGAGAGAAAAACAATCCGGTAAAGGTTAGAAGGAACATTCTCCACTTCCCGATCCTTAGACCAAGTTTTTCCTCCATCTAAACTACAGAGAAGATTGCCGCTCCCTCCAGATAGCCAAATCTCCTTCGGCGTGCGGTAAGCCAAATCTAGCAAACCCCAACTAGTAGAGAATTCTGGATAAATTGGTTCATCAAAAGCCTCTAGGTTGTCAGGTTGACTAAACTCAACCTTCCCACCCCGTGCCAGAGACCAAAGGCGGCCATCTATGCCATAGCCCATGTTTTGGAGGCGCTGCGAACTATCCCGCAGGTGTTGAGTCCAAGCAGATTCTCCCGGCTCCCACGTAGAATAGAAAGTTCCTCTAGAAGATACCGCAACATAGCGCCCATCATCATTACGATAGATGTTGCGGACAACACCAACCGCTTCAGTAACTAGTGCTTTCCAGTGGTTGCCACTATCTTCTGTCCGGTAGATTGCGCCAACGTTAGTCGCCATTTCTGCGGATTTTTCTCCTAGGGCTGTAACCACGGTGGGATCACCCGGCAGTTTCTCGCTGAGGGGAACCCGTGACCAAGTTAACCCATCATCTAGGGTGTGCAGGAGAATAGCTGGCACTCCAGATATCCAACCTTCCTGCCCTTTGAAGCTGACAGAATTAAAGCGATAATTTAGCTCTCCTAGCTGGAGGTTCCGGTTTTGCCAAGTTTCACCACCATCGGTGGTTTCCAAGAGCGTAGAGTTGTTCCCAACTAACCAGCCATGCTGGGGGTTATCTCCAAAGGCGATGTCTTGTAAAGTAGAGCCTGTGGGCAAGGGAACTACGCGCCAAGGATTGTAACTCAGATCTGCAGCAAAACCACAGCTATAACAGAGGAGAGCGATCGCTCCCAGAATTAAACCTTGCTTTAGATTTTTTAATAAACTTCTCATTAATATGGATCGCATTATGTAGATTTATGTAGATAAAAACTTTTTTGCTTAATTTTTTTTAATTGCTTTGATTTTTTGATTTGATTACTTTGATTACTTAGTGCAGCCCGTAGAGACTAATAAAGAATATTACTCCTAAAGCTAAAAAGCCAAATATTAGGAGATTCTTTTGTCCCGGAGTGAGGCGATTGATCCCTAAGCCATAGTCAAGGTTCTCGGTGAAGCCAGAAGCCTTGCCTAGCACACCAACATTCTGGAATTGGATAGGTTTTGCCCCACAGACCGGACATCGCCAACTGGTGGGGAGGTCTTCAAACCTAGTCATAGGAGGAATCTTCCCAGAGCTATCCCCTTTAGTTGGCTCATAGACATAACCACAGGCTCGGCATTCATGACGATCTAGAGGCGCAATGTCTTGCTCGCTAGACTGATCAACAGATTCCCCTGCGGGCTGGTCTGTAGCTGGATTGTTTTCTTGGGGGTTGTCTATTTGGTCACTCATACAAAAGTTGGCAAAAGTTGGGAGGAGTCAATCTTAAAAACTCTGTTAAGAATTATCCCATAATAAGACCAATAATATAACGAAATTTAATCCTGTGAAAGGATGCTATGGCCATCAGGGTGGCGCACTGTCTACCTTAGGTCCAAATTGAGTAAAATCAATCTCAGACAATGGTTTCTGAGAAAGTCCGTATTGTGTTAGAATGTGGCACAATTCTTAGAAAACTTTATTGTAAAAGGTACATAAAACCATGGAAGCAGCCCTGCTCTTCGCAAAATTGCCCGAAGCCTATTCTGCCTTTAGCCCTCTGGTAGATATTCTGCCCATTATCCCTGTGTTCTTTCTGCTGTTAGCCTTTGTCTGGCAAGCATCGGTCGGCTTCCGCTAGAGCTAAACATAGAACTAATATCTCTGATGGGGATACAACGGTAGGTTGTATCCCCACTTTGTGTGTTTGCTGCGGATCTGTGTAGCTTTTGGAGTGCCAGAAATGTACTTCTAAAAATGACCTGAACCCTAAATACAGCAGTTTTTGTTCAAATGAAACACACTATAGCGATCCTAAATGGGTTGAGAACGGCTCCCCCGGAGGGGGAGCCGTTCTCAACCCTCTAAAATTCTAAATTCATTTAGGATAACGATATAACTGTTGAAATGCTTGTCAAGGTTAGATTTACAAGTTAGTGGCTGTTGCCACCAACTCCCAAACTGCTGATAATTCGTTGTTAATGTGGATGTCCTCATCAGAAAAATGGGTGGAAACTCCATGCTTTTAGCAAGGCTTTACAAATTCAGATTAGAATCAGAATTATAGTACTTGCCAAGCAGATTATGTTGTGGGAACCCTCGCTTCACGGGGGTTCCCCTTGGCGATTGCTATAAACGTAGATTAAACATATTGTTTAGGGTTTAGGATTATGTCAATTATTGCAGTAGTGGATTATGGAGTGGGTAATTTACACTCTGTCTGCAAAGGTTTAGCCAAGGCTGGGGCTGAGACTGTGGTTACGGATTCTCCCCAGATCATTGCGGATGCAGATGCGGTAATTTTGCCCGGGGTGGGGGCGTTTGACTATGCGGTACAACAGTTGCGATCGCACCATCTCGAATCCACCATCCACCAAGCTGTCCACAGTGGTAAACCTTTTCTGGGGATTTGCGTGGGGCTACAAATTCTCTTTGATGGCAGTGAAGAAGGCACAGAGTCGGGTTTAGGAATTATTCCGGGAATGGTGCGTAAGTTTCGCCCAGAGCCGGGCTTAACTATTCCCCACATGGGCTGGAATCAACTAGATATTCACCAGCCTCAAGTTCCTCTCTGGCAAAAGCTTGATCCTCATCCTTGGGTTTATTTTGTCCATTCTTTTTATGTTGACCCTCTGGAGCCGGAGGTAATTGCCGCCACCGTGACCCATGGAACCCAGAAGGTGACGGCAGCGATCGCCAAAGATAACCTTACCGCCGTCCAATTCCATCCCGAAAAATCCTCTGATCAGGGCTTGAAACTCCTCGCCAATTTTGTCGCCCAAGTTTCCGAGCAGAAACTGGCGATCGCTGTAGCGTAAGTCTGTAGCATAAGTAAAGAATATCCAGAGGGCGCAATGCTTTCATCGGTGTCAACTTAACGTCAAAGGTAGTGTCAGCCTACTGTTTGATGCTTAGTCCTCGATCCCCCCTAGCCCCCCTTCAAAAGGGGGGGGACAAGAAATAGTTCAAAATCCCCCTTTTTAAGGGGGATTTAGGGGGATCGAGGACTAGATGAAAGCGATGTCCTTCAAGGCTTTCAGCCTTAAGTTGACACCAATGAATGCTTTGCGCCCCTACCCAGATTGTTGAATGGCAAAATACAGGTAATTTCTGTTCAATTCTCTACCTCCTCTACCTCCTTTACCTCCTCTACCTCCTCTACCTCCTTTACCTCCTTTACCTCCTTTACCTCCCCATGCCCCTATCCCTTGCCTACCTTGGCCCTGCTGGTACGAATAGCGAGACTGTTGCCATTAATTATCTGCAATGGCTGAAGCAGAATACTGGGCAGATGGGGGAAATGTTTGCCTATAGTAGTATTTCTCAGGCTTTGAGGGCGGTGGCGATCGAGGAGGTAGAAAGGGCGATCGTCCCGGTGGAAAATTCCATTGAAGGCAGTGTAGCTTTGACTCTAGATAGTTTGTGGCAATGGGAAAACCTGAAAATTCAGCAAGCTCTCGTCCTGCCCATTGTCCATGCCCTGATTTCTAAAGCCACCAAGCTAGAAGATTTGCGGGTGGTCTATTCCCATCCCCAAGCCTTGGGGCAGTGTCAGGGCTGGCTAGATCAGTTTTTGCCTCAGGTGCAACGTTTACCAACCAATTCCACCACCGATGCCCTGCATTATCTTGAAGAGGATTTGACTAGTGGGGTGATCTCCGCTCCTCGTGCGGCTCAAATCTATGGCTTGCCGATTTTGGCAGAAAGAATTAATGACTATGCTGATAACTTCACTCGCTTCTGGGTGGTGGGATTAACTTCCACTACCGTTGGTAGTCATACTTCCTTAGCTTTCAGTGTGCCAGCAAATGTTCCGGGAGCATTGATGTATCCGTTGCAGATATTTGCTAGTAGGGGCATTAATCTCAGTCGAATTGAATCTCGCCCTACCCGCCGTTCCTTTGGTGATTATTTATTTTTCATCGATGTGGAAGCGGATTTACAATCAGTGGCTTTGCAATCTGCGTTGGAAGAGTTAACCGCTCATACGGAAATGCTCAGACTTTTTGGCAGTTATACAATTATGTCTTAGGGTTTATTTATAAAGCGGCTAGAGGGTTTGATTTTTTATCCCCAGCGAGGGCAGAAAATCAGATATCTGTAGATATCCTCTTAAAAATAGCTGTTGCCAATTAAAATAGGATTATATAAACTGCGCCCCGCGCAGGTTTTATCATCCCAAATCTCAGAGTAGGTCTAGAAAGGGAAAATTCAACCATGCAGCATTTAGAGCAACAAGAGTGGCTAGTGACCAATGGAACTGGGGGATTTGCCAGTGGGACCGTCAGCGATGCCCGGACTCGTACCTATCATGGTTGGTTAACGGCTGCTCTCCAACCGCCGGGAGACCGGAGACTTTTACTTTCACACCTTGAAGCTACCTTGCAAGTGGGGGAGCAGATCACGAAATTGGGGACAAACTTCTGGACGGATGGGGCGATCGCGCCTAGAGGGTTTCGGTATTTGCAATCTTTTACTATTGAACCAGTTCCGACTTGGCTCTGGCAAAAAGACGATTGGCACTTGAAGCGGCAGCTTTTTATGCCCCATGTAGCTTTGGGGGAACCCCTACAACAACAGCGTGTACTCATAAAGTACACCTACCAAGGCAATACCGCCGCGACTTTGATGCTGCGTCCCTTGATTGCCGATCGCAACTTCCACCATCAACAAATAGCTAACTTTAATTACAACTTTCGGCAATATGCCAGTGAGCAACAGGTGTATTTCCATCTGGTCGCGCCTTTTCAGGGCACTCCTTGGCTATTGCGTTGGAGTAAAGGAGATTATCAATCAAATAATTACTGGTATTGGAACTATTTTTATCCAGAAGAGCAGGCACGGGGGCTGGGCGATCGAGAAGACCTCTATAACCCCGGACTATTGATCATCTCCCTCAATCCGGGGGATGGTGTAGTTCTAGAGGCTCGTTTGGGGGGAATAGAAACCCTGTTGCCAGCTTTGCAACCAGAGGATTTTAGCCAAGCCCTAGAGGAGGAACAAAGTCGGCGGCAGCAGTTAGTCGCCACGGCTAAACTATCTCCACGACCTCTTATTCCTGAGTTAGTTCGCTCTAGTGATCAATTTATTGTGTCTCGTCTGAGTACGGGTAGCCCAACGGTGATTGCTGGTTACCATTGGTTTGATGATTGGGGGCGAGATACTCTGATCGCCTTGCCGGGGTTGACCCTGACCACTGGGCGCTTTGATATTGCCAAAGGTTTGTTGCAGACCATGAGCCACTACTGCCGCGATGGTTTGATTCCCAATACCTTTCCTGAAGGGCAGAATGAACCTATTTATAATTCCCTAGATGCTTCTCTGTGGTGGATTGAAACCCTTGGTTTGTACCTAGAGGCTACGCAGGACTGGGATTTCTTGCAGGAGCAATATCCGATTGTCCGGAAGATTTATAAGGCTCTGGCGGGGGGAACTAAGTTTAATATCCGAGTCGATGCGATCGATGGTCTGTTGATTTGGAATGATGCCCACGTAGCAATTACTTGGATGGATGCCCTAGTTGAGGGGGAGCCAGTTACTCCTCGGTGTGGGAAGTGCATTGAAATTAATGCCCTCTGGTATTCGGCTCTCTGCTGGGCGCAACGGTGGGCTAAGGCATTGGAACTGCCCCAGCAGGTGGAAGTTTATGCCCAAACTGCCCAACGGGTGAAACAATCTCTACAGAAATTTTGGAATCATCATCAGGGCTATTTCTACGATGTGATTACTCCAGAGGATCAGCTCGATTCTCATCTGCGCCCCAATGCGGTGCTGGCTCTGGCTCTCCACCATTGTGCTTTCAGCCCAGAGCAGGGCAGGGCGGCTCTGCAAACGGCGCACGATCGCCTCCTCACCCCCTACGGATTGAGAACCTTAGACCCGGCGGATCATGAATATATTGGCTCCTATTCTGGCAACTCCTACGCTAGGGATCGGGCTTACCACCAAGGGACAGTCTGGGTCTGGCTTCTGGGCAGTTTCTTGCGGGCATGGAGCAGATTCTACCCTGAGCAAAAACTCGACTTTGATTGGCAGCCCCTACTAAAGCATTACCAACAAGAGGCAGGTTTGGGGTCAATCTCAGAAATCTTCGATGGTGATTATCCCCATCAACCGAGGGGGACGATCGCTCAAGCTTGGTCGATCGCCGAAGTATTGCGGGAGTATAGTCAGCAATAACCTGCGATCTTTTGTAGGTAGCAGCCAAGCAATCAGGGCTTTTCGGATTTGGCTTCAAGAAAATATTTTTAGCAGGGCTTACGTGAAAACAGAGGACCAGTAGGGGCGCAAGGCCTTGCGCCCCTACCAATGGTGTCTAACACCAGAATTTGCATAAATTCTATAACTTTCACTTTTGCATAGAAGGAGTGGTAAGGAGGGCTTGACTGAGGCTTTCATGGAGCAAGCTATTGGTTGCCAAAATCCTGCCGGAGCTTAAGACAAAGGGAGAATTGTCATAGGCTGTAACCATGCCGCCTGCTTCTTCGAGGATGACAATCCCCGCTACCACATCCCAAGGCGATAGACCCCGCTCCCAATAACCATCTAAGCTGCCAGAAGCCACAAATGCCAAATCTAGGGAGGCAGAACCAGTGCGGCGGACTCCTTGGGTCAGATGAGTCAGATGGCAAAATTCAGCGTAGTTATTGTCGGTGGTTTCCCGGCGATCGTAGGCAAAGCCCGTTACTAAGAGACTTCTACTTAATTCCTGAGTTGAGGATACCTGAATTGGCAATCGATTGCAGGTGGCTCCTAAACCTCGTGCTGCCCGGAATAACTGGTTAGAGGCGGGGTTGTAGACCACTCCCACTTGGGGAATATCATCGATCATTAAACCAATGGAAACGGCGTACAAAGGAAAGTTATGAGCAAAGTTAGTCGTGCCATCGAGGGGATCGATCGCCCAAGTATACCGACTCTCTTGATTCCCCAATTTTCCTGACTCCTCTGCCAAAATGCCATGGTCAGGAAAGTGCCTGTAGAGCATTTTCAGGATCACAGCTTCTGAACTTTTGTCAGCCGCCGTCACTAAATCATCGGGGCGACTTTTGGCATCAACCGCAAACTTACCTCCATAGGAAAGGATTTCCGCTCCGGCGGTCAGGGCAATTTCTGTGGCGATTTCTAGATAGGTTGCTAGGGTATCTAAAGTTGCTAAGGATTGGTCAGCGGATTTCTTAGGGGATTTCTCAGGGGATGTTTGCAGAGTCATGGAAATTATTTTTTGGGAATTTTTTGAGGGATTTTTTCAGGAGTTGTCCGGAGACGGCGAAACTCCGAAGGAGGCAACCGCAGGGGTTGGGTAGGATCCCAGATGCCTATTCCCAATACCCTAGCCTGATCTTGCCCTCGAAGTAATTCTGTTTGGTGTTTATTAAGAATTGATGGCATTGCTTCTTCTGTATCTTGGGGCAGTTGAGCCAAGGCATAGCCACCTTGGACTAGGGCGAGGTTTAATAAAGTTTGTTTTTGCCAAACTGGGGCGGTTAAACGTCCGAATTGGTCGGGCTGGAGTTCTTGCAGTTCCAGTTGGACTAGTTTCTGGGGATTATTGTCTTCAATCAATGTTGTTAGTTTCTCTAGGGCATTTTTCCCCCAGGGAGCTTGCTGGGGAGTGGGGACATCGATCCCTTGCAGCCGGACTTGTTGCCGCACTGGAGGTTGCTGGTTAAGGAGGGTAACTTCGATCGCTTGTCCGCTTAACACTCGTTCTACCCTAGCGGGGATGGTTGTCATAGTTGATAGAGGCTGACAGCCAACAACCACAACTAGACAACTTATGAACATCAAAACCAGAAGTAGTAAGTGTTTCATCATTAACTTATAATAATCTGGATTTGGGTCTGGATAGTATATAGCAATCCTAAATCATTTGTAGATTTTTGAGGTTTGAGAGAGACGCACCCTTCGGGTGCGTCTCTCTCAAACTATTTAGGAATGCTATATGGGATGAAATTTTATTAGCTGAGGGGAGACTGAGCCAGAAGAAAATCACGGATTGCTGAGTCTTCGGTTAGACCGATCGCCCGGAGATAAGCTTGCTCAGCAGCAGATTTTTGTCCTAAATGCTTGAGTAAATGGGCTTTAAGCGCCCAGTAGGGTTGGTAGTTCTTCACGGCTTCGGCAGGAATATCTGCAAGTTTTGCCAAACCCTGATCTAAACTCTCCGCTTCAGCGATCGCCGCCGCATGACTGACTAATGCCCCTAGGGTGGGTGAAAGCTGGATTAACCCTGCGTATAGCAACACCAAAGCCTGCCAATTAATCTGCTGAGTGATGGCACGCTGGGCATGAATTGATTGGATCGCTGCTTCAAGCTGAAACCTGCCTAATACTTTGAAAGTTGCTGCCTGAGACAATTCCCGTTCTGCTTCTTCAATCATTGGCCGTGACCAAAGGGTCGTATCCTGCTGCGATAAAGGGACGTAGGCACCGTTCTGAGTGCGACGAGCATCCCGTCGGGCTTCGCAGTAGAGCATTAAAGCCAGTAATCCTCGGACTTCTGGCTCTTCTGGCATCATTTGTCCACAGAGACGAGCTAACCAAATCGCTTCTTCGGTCAATCCTTTTTGACATGGATCGCTGCCAGTGATACTTTCCCAGCCACTAGTATAGGCAGCATAAATTGCCTCTAGGACTGCTGCCAAACGGCTGGGAAGTTCTTTTGCTTCTGGCAGTTCAAAGCTGATCCCAGCATCGCGAATTTTTGCCTTTGCCCGGACAAGACGTTGCCCCATAGTTGTAGGTGCAACCAAAAAAGCAGAGGCAATTTGTATAGCATTCAGCCCTAGTACTGTTTGCAACATTAAAGGAGTATGAATACTCGGATCAATGGCTGGGTGAGCACAGATAAAGAGGAGTTTGAGTCGATCGTCTGGGAACGCAACATTGTCTAGAAAGGGTTCTGATTGAGTTGCAAAACCATTTGAGTTAATAAGAGTTGAGTCAAGCAGATTAATCGCCGCAGCTTGCACTTTGGTGTGTCGTGTGGCATCAAGCAGGCGGCGACGAGCAGTGACTAACAACCATGCATCAGGGTTTTTCGGCACTCCGTTAACTGTCCAATTTTTTAAGGCAGCCAGAAATGCATCGCCAAGGGCATCCTCTGCTGCCATCACATCTTGCGATCGAGCTACAAGATAGGCAACTAACCTGCCATAGGAATTGCGGGCGGCGAATTCTGCTGCTTGGCGTGCATTCATCATATATTTCGCTTTTTATATATAGCAATCCTAAATCATTTGTAGATTTTTGAGGTTTGAGAGAGACGCACCCGAAGCAGCAATTCTCATTATGGAAAAAGGAAGTAAGCAGGTATGCTAACTGACATTAAGAAAGAGATAACAAAGTAAGTGAAACAGCTAGGTTCGTTTGACAGTATTATCAGAGACTTTCGCCAAATACTAGAATCATTGCCAGATAAAAG
>CALRPI020000120.1:0-10881 GCA_943370025.1 Phormidium lacuna HE10JO
TTGCCGCGCAACGCGCGGCAACTCTTCTCTAGAAAATTATTATTGTGCTATGGATAATCAGCAGTTAATTGAATTGGCTCTTAAATCTGGGGCAGAGGCAGCGGAGGTGTATCGATCTCAGTCTTCCTCTCGTCCGGTATTTTTTGAGGCAAATCGCCTCAAGCAATTAGAAAGCCTTGCCTCAGAAGGGGTAGCTCTGCGAATCTGGAAAAATAGTCAGCCCGGTTTGGCGGTGGCTTATGGGGCAGTAGAGCCACAGGAGTTGGTGAATCGGGCGATCGCTCTTGCTGAGCTAAATGAACCAGAAGAGATCGATCTCACCCCAACCAATAGCTTTGTCTATCCCAATTTGGGAGAAGTCATGGCGGTGGAAAAATTGCTGGAGATGGCTAAGGAAGCCATTAACCTTGTCCGGGAAGCGTATCCTGAAGTTCTTTGTACTGCCCAGTGGGAATGTGAAGAAGAAACTACTCGCTTAACTAATTCTGCTGGCTTAGATATCCACTACACCGATACTACTCTGGGCTGCTTTATGGCGGTGGAATGGATTCGGGGAGATGATTTCCTCAGTGTCGCTGATGGGCAAACCCAACGCTATACCCTCAACCCTCGGAAACTGGCTCAGCAAATTCTCCAGCGCCTAGATTGGGCAAACCTGAATATTGAGCCAATTACTGGCAAGGTTCCGGTTTTGATTACAGGGAAGGCGGCGGATCTGTTGTGGGATACAGTGCAGGGAGCTTTGAATGGGAAGCAGGTAGTCCAAAAATCTTCGCCCTGGAGCGATCGCCTCGGTTCTTCAGTGGCATCTCCCCAATTAACTATTTCCCAGCAACCCAATATTGGTCCCTATAGTTGTCCCTTTGATGATGAGGGTGTTCCTACTCAGATGCTATTTCTGATTACCGATGGCAAGTTGGAGGAGTTTTACACCGACAAAAAAACTGCTCATCTTTTGGGCAAAACCACAACTGGCAACGGTTTTCGCCCCGACCTGAGTGGTTATCCAACTCCGGGCTTAGTGAATTTATTAGTAGATGGGGGCACTGCGTCTCTACCCCAGTTGATCAAAGAGTTAGATGAAGGGATCATTATTGATCAAGTTTTGGGAGGCGCGGGCAATATGTCGGGGGATTTTTCGGTGAATATTGACCTCGGCTATCGAGTCCGCCGGGGAGAAGTAATCGGGCGGGTCAAAGACACGATGGTGGCAGGAAATGTCTATCAAGCTCTGAATCGAATTATGGCGATCGGCGGTGATGCCGAATGGAACGGCGCAGTTTATACACCTTCTTTGATCGTCAACGGTTTATCAATCACTGGCTAATTCATTTTTAGAAAGATTCTTGAAGTTTGGGTAGGGAGATAAGTTAAGCTTCTGATTAATTCTAGGGCTTAATTTATCTATGCAGTTTCCTCATGCCGCCCTCAAGTCAAGACGAGTGCATAATTTACCTAGAAAAAATTCGCTGGGGTGACAAGCCTAGATGCCCTTACTGCGGATCAACAAAATCAAGCAAGTATAAAGGAACCTATAGATATCACTGCCAAGGCTGTTTTACGGCTTATAGTGTTACGGTTGGTACTTTATTTCATAAAACTCATATAGATTTATCTAAATGGTTCCAAGCAATTCGTCTTATCTTAAATGATCCATCAAATATTAGTGTACGCCAACTAGCTGGGATCATTGGTGTGAACAAGAATACAGCCTTTGAGATGCGTAACAAGATTTTCAAAGCAATGCAGGAAGAGCCAAAACTGTTACAAAGATTAATGGAAAAAGATATTTCTGAAGAATAATACTTCTACAATTTATTTATATTGAGCAATTTACAAAAATCTCCATAAGACATGATTTTTTATCAGGAACTATATTACCATGAATACATTTTTGCGAGATATACAAGCTATAAATATATATCTCTATTTCAAAAAGATAATTCTTAAACCAGAGAATTTTCAGTTGGTGGCAGTATTAATATGTGCATTGATTTTTATTTCTGGGGTTGCTTTTGGTATATGTAATCCAACGCCTAGTCTTGTAGGAATATCTAAATCTTTTAGTTCATTGGTTATCCCTTTTTTCTCTACTGGATTATTTCTGATTTTTATAACTTATCATGTTAAAGAACGTATTGATAAGGCAGAAAGGAAATATAAAAGGAAGGAAATTGAATTGATACGAAAAAGCGTTGATCCTTACCGAGTGTGTCAAGACTTAGAGTTTCTATCTATAGTATATGAGGGAGTATTTGAGGGGGGTAGTGACAAGTTCCTAAATGGTTTTGACTACCGATGTTTTAGTCCTCATGTAATAGAGTTATTGGATACATCAGGCTTAAAAGAAGAAACCCAAAAATACAATGCTGAACTTAGATATCGCAAAAAAGCTGTGGCAGGTTTGGAGAAAGGTTTTAAATTCTATGAAATAGATGATGCTAACTACGAAGCAGACAAAAATAGCTATCCTTTTGTTTCCTTAATTATACAGGCTTGTAATAATGCTCTAGATATTCCAAATCCAGATATTTCAAATTGTACTGGATATGAATGGGTTGAAGGTTTTTATTTAGACATAAAAATGTACCTAAAAGCATGGTTGATTTGCAGTCTAAGATATGGAGTAGCCATACCTGTAGAACCATTCCATAGAAACTATTTAGAAGGAAAGGGAATAGGTAAATACAAAGGAATAGAAACATATGTAAAAGCAATTACATATATCCAATTTATAGCTCTTACAGACAAAGCAATATTACCGTATTTTGGAGATGCCGAAGTTAGAGAAATAGTTCAAGAATATCTTGGAAAATTAATTGATTTGCTGCAATATCAAGATGTCCCTCTTAGACATTCAATACCTCATTGATACAGCAACCTTGCAGATGTGTTTGGGGCAGTAAGTTTCGCAATGAAGGGGAAACTCACTGCTTATTGTCCCACACTGATAAGCAAAGTGCTGTATATATATTGTATAGAGTTTATTTGTGAATTTAATTATCGTCTGTAAAGCTTATATTTTCATATCAAAGAAACTCGGATTTCTTAATACTAGGTATATGTGACGAGTTAGCAATCTTCTTTCTTCTAAACTTAATTTCAGTTAAGGTAGATGCATAGCTATCTAGAGCGTCAATAATAACTTTATCAGAAGTAGACAGATGAGATTTTGATTCGATATCTCCTTTTATTGACTTCAGTAACTTCAGTAAATTTAATTTTTCTTGATCATTGGCTACTTGGGGGTCATTGATTTTTTGATTGATTATAAAACTCTTATGATCCCCACGAAACTCATCACCTTCTTCAGTAACTAGTTCAGTTAAGGTGGATGCATAGCTACCTAGAGCCTCAATAATAACTTTATCAGAAGTAGACAGATGAGATTTTAATTCGATATCTCCTTTTATTGACTTCAACAAATTTAGTTTTTCTTGGTCGTAATTTTTATGTGAAAACATGAACTACCTCAAAGTATATTTGAATTTTATAATTCCAATAATCTCATTGGTTTTTCGATAAATCCATATCGCTAAATGGGACAATATTTTGAGTTTGTTAGTCTAAATTTTGGCTTTTAAGTAATATTAAATTCTACTATAGGTAAAACAATTCTAGAGAGATAATCTGCGCCGCTTAGGAGAGTGATGGTGATAATTTGTTGGTCAATTAATCGGGAATCGACGATCGACCTACCCGTCCCCTCATTCAAAACAGCTAATCCATATTCTTTGCTGCCTATATTTTAGCCATCACTGTTCTTTAGATAAGAGAAGGATGCGATCATACAACTGAGTACTAACCCAAAATCCAGCTTCCTCTACAAGAGAATCCATCACAGGTTTTACCGCCGGGATTAATCCTTTTTGTTTGGCTAATACAAGAACGCCCAAGATACCAATAATAGGTAAATTAAGTTGCAAAGCTTCTTGTCTTCCTAAGCGTTCATCGATTAGTAAATCATCAGCTTTTAGTTCAATTGTTAGAGCGATCGCCTGAGCTTCTCCAATATCTAATCCCCTTTCTTGGCAAAGCCTTGTGGCAAAACTTGGATCAGTCAGCTCTCGTGTTTGTATCCATT
Organism: Phormidium lacuna HE10JO; assembly: GCA_943370025.1. Taxonomy (GTDB): domain Bacteria; phylum Cyanobacteriota; class Cyanobacteriia; order Cyanobacteriales; family JAAUUE01; genus JAAUUE01. The sequence goes on from CALRPI020000120.1 coordinate 4,085, forward strand.
CAAGGGTGCGAATATTTTGAATATTAATATCATTAGCAGCAGCAAGTTCTTCAGCTACAACATTAGGAATTATTACAATCTCATAAATTTCTCTCAGCAACCAAAGATGATTTACTAAGACTAAATTACATAAAGGTGAAGTATCACTAACAACGATCATAGCCAGCCTCGATCGCGTAAATGATCCATATCTTGCTCAAAATCTGCCACATCATAATGAACACAAATATGCCGACTAGCAAGAAGCTTCTGAAAATCGATTTGGTGCATTTGGGCGATTTTACTAGCCCGACCCAATGTGATTAATTCTTTTTGAAATAAAGCGATCGCAATTTCTCGGAGCCAATCTACTTCACCCAGAGGATTATTTACGGCGATCTCATCAGGAATTTCCAGATTAATTTGCATAAAAGTTTTCCCTCGTGTTCTTTTTAGTCACAGTTTAACTTAACTTATAAACTCCGGCATCGCTGACAGCCATCTCATAGCGATCGCCGGAACCTCTAAATTATCTTGACAGGTATAGCTTGTCAGATCATCACTTTAGGTAAGTCCATTAACTACAACAGGTAAAAGCACTCTAGATGGGGAATCTGTGCCGCTGAGGAGAGTAATGGTGATAATTTGTTGTTCGATTAGGCGGGAGTCGGCGATCGATTTCCCTGTCCCATCATTCACAGCATAGGCAGGAAAACAAGCCCCGCTGATACTCAACCGTAGCGCATGACCGGCTGGAATTTGCACACAAATGGGTTGCAAAATAATTCTCAAGGGCAAATCCTCTGGATCATCAACCCGCAGATAGCCTTGGGTGAAATTATAAACCCCGCCTTGGCGATCAACTTCCGAGAGGGTAGCACTGAGATCAAAACTAGGAGTCGTGGCGCTGGCAAAGATTTCGACTATTACTTCCCCCACTAGGGAGAGGCTGGCAGGCAAAGGATCGCTAGTGTAGGTGAGAATATCCGAGCGACAATCAAGGGCAGCGCGATCGAACTGCCCAGAACTATAGCCAGCATGACCCCCCAAGCTCGGAACAGGTCGCCAAGGATCATGAACAAAGATATCCTGTCCCAGTTCCTGATTGGGACTTGCCACTAATCTACCCGCATCTTCTCGCATCGCTGCTAAACCCGTAGTCGCCAGATAGTAGGACTCAATTTCTGGGACAGGTAACTGCTCAAACCCCCGCCAACTATTACTGCCCAACTCAAATAAAGAAACTGCCGATTCTGGCAGTGACCCAGATTCTTTCAGGAAATAATCAAACCACTGAATTTGCAGCTCATCCACTCCATTCAAAGCCGCTAAACCATAATCCTTGCTGCCCAGCTTTCTACCCCAAGGCAAATGCCCCCACGGAGCAACGTAGAGGTATTGAGGATACTGGCTGCGGTGAGACATTTCGGTGTAGAGTCGCCAATTCCCCCGCAGGAATGGGTCAAACCAGCCGCCAATGTGCAACATAGGTAAATCCACCTCTTCCAAATGGGGGGATAGCTGTTCCCAGTAGCTTCCCGGCGTATCATACTGGAGCCAATCATTATAGAAAGAATCTTCAGCAAACTCCGTCATCACCTCTGGTAAGACTGGACTAGGAGCATAGAGAGGTAAGTTTCTGGAAGCGGCATAGAGAGCCTCATGAGCGAGATCATTGCCTTGGATTCGGGCTGTTTCCGCTTCGATCTGGATTGCCCAACCGAGGTTATTCTGCAAACAAAATGCTCCCCCTTCGTAAGCCCAATCTGTATAAAGATCGTAGCCCATCATGGCGGGGATGATGGTTTTCAGGGCAGGGGGCTGATTTATGGCGGCATAAAGCTGGGTCATAGCTTGGTAGGAAAAGCCATACATCCCCACTTTGCCGTTACTTTTGGGTAAGTCCGCAGCCCAGGCGATCGCCTCAAAGCCATCACTCACCTCATCACTAAAAAGCTGAAAATCCCCCTCCGAAGTTCCCCGTCCCCGGACATCTTGGATCACCACAATATAGCCATGACTGGCATACCAACTGGGATGAGCATAGACCACGGTGGAAGCGATCGCTCTGCCGTAGGGTTGGCGCATCAGCAATACTGGAAATTTCCCCTTAGCATCGGGATAATAAACATCAGCATCAAGGCGGACACCATCACTGGTGATCATCGACAAAGTTTCTGGAGGATTGACTAGCATAGTTAAAATAAGTGATATCTACCTATTGTACCAAGTCTGAAAGAGAATCTAGCCATGCCCAAGCTCGATCTGATCGCTGAAAAACTTTTTCCAGCAGCCCGGAAACAAGCAAAGGCAGAAACTGGATTATCCCTAGAAATATTCCCTCTTCAGTGTCCCTATTCCTTACCAGAACTGCTGAGTGACGACTTTCTACCGTTGGCAGTCTCAGACTCAATTGAAGATATGGATTAGAATGATTAATGCTATGCCTTTTTTGGTAGTGCTAAACAGGTAAAAATATCCCCTGCGCTGCGGTGGACATTTTTACCCTCAAATCATTTTTTTATTAGTATCTATATTTATAAATGTTAGACCCAATCTTAGAATCTCCATTTCATTTCAGTGTAGAAGCTTTATTTATTTTGTTGATCCTGATTGGTTTAGAGGCAATTCTCTCTGCGGATAATGCGATCGCCCTTGCTGCCATTACCCAAGGTTTAAAAGACCCAAAACTAGAAAGACAGGCACTAAATATAGGTTTATTAATTGCCTATGGATTACGAATTACTTTAATTTTGTGCTCCCGTTGGGTATTGCAGTTTTGGCAGTTTGAAGTCCTAGGCGGCGGCTATCTTCTGTGGTTAGCCTATCAGCATTTTAGTTCCCCGAAGGGCGAAAATGACCAACACAAGGAACCAGAATTTGCTAATGTGTGGCAGGCAATTCCTGTTATTGCCGTTACGGATCTGGCTTTTTCCTTGGATAGTGTGACAACAGCGATCGCGATTTCTGACCAAATTTGGCTAGTAGTAGCCGGGGGAACGATCGGTGTGATTACCCTCCGGTTCATGGCGGGATTGTTTATTCGCTGGTTAGACGAATATGTCCACTTAGCCGATGCGGGCTACATGACCGTGACTTTGGTGGGGATGCGATTAATGCTCCGGGCAATTAATGACCAGTTTGTGCCGCCTGAATGGTTGATGATCACTCTAATTATTTCTATTTTTGCGTGGGGATTCTCCAAAAGAATGCCGGAGATTTCTCTCACCCCAGAGTCTACCCAAAATATAGTTCCTCTAATTGACATAGCTGCCACAGAGGTGAAAACCAATATCAAAGAAGAATCAGAAATCAATTCTTAGAGGTCATTTATTTATAAAGTGGTTAGAAGGTCTGATTTTATAGTAAGCGCCATTCTAGTTAGGACGGGAACGTTTTTGAGGGCGCGCTCCGCGCGCCCTCAAAAACGTTCTAATCAAATTGGCGACTACTATATAAATAGCCTCTTATACCAGATCAACGGGGCAAAATATCCCTAAGACAGAGCTGCAAGTTCTGGAGCAGAGGAGAAATAACTGGCTCTTCAAGGCGAAATTGTTGCTGGGTGTAGTCACCATCTATTAGCTGGCAAATGGTGATAGTTGGTTGTTTGGGTTTGCCAATGAAAGCCCAGCCCCCCAAGCCTCGATAATCTACAATCCAATATTCTGGAATGCCCAGCAGTGCGTATTCTTCCACCTTACGGGCATAATCTGTTTCCCAATTAGTGCTAACTACTTCTACGACTAATTTAATCGATCGCCCTAGGGTAATCACGGGTTCTCTCTCCCATAGAGGCTCACTATTTAGAGCAGTTTCATCTAATACGACAATATCGGGACGGCGGGCAGTCGCCACTTCAGCAAAGGGACGGATTAGGCAAGTCCGGGGAATAAACCAAGGAAGTTTGGCGGCAGTAATAGCAATGCCAATTTGAGTGGATAGTTTACCGCTAACGGTTTCATGGGTTCCCGTAGGCTCCATTGCAATTAATTCTCCATCTGCCATCTCATAGTTTGGATTATCACCATATTGAAGCAGAAAAGTCTCAAGGTTTAGAAGTTTTTGGGGAGTATAAATCATTGTCTAAACGCATTTTTTTAGGGTGAATCCTCTCTAATCTAGCAATCCAGGTTAACTACTATGAATATTTTGGTATGCCAAGTAAACCGCCTCTAGGAAAATATCTGGATTAGCGGTTTGTGTTTCTAGGTGAAGAATAGCTTGGAGGCGATCGCCTAATTGTTGACTAAGATTAATTCTTGCTTTTTTGCTCATGGCGCTGCGGCGTTGAAGGTATTCCCGGATCGTGGCAAACTCTTCCGGTAGAAGTTGGGCGATTTCTGTTAGTTGATCTAGTTCTAGGGCAAGTTTTTGGGAACGGGGATCGATCGCAAAATTCGCCGGAGCAATAGCTCGTTCTTCTTGAATCACGATCGTCCCCGCCACCCAATCTCCCAATCGCTTTTCTTTTTTCCCCAGCACAATCATAAATACCCCCACGAAGAAAATATCATCCACCGGGCGGAGGAGCGATCGCATAGTTGCCTGCCCCAGCCCAGCCCGCCTGCCATTATCTTGAATCACCCGTATTTTCGTTACCCGCTTCCCCGGAGTTTGCCCGTGCCATAGCGATTCAAAAATCACAAAGTAGCCCATATAGACAAAAAAGCTAATCAAAGAAGCGATCGCCAAGAGCCACATCCCCAGATCATCTGCCGGGACAAAATTCTCTAGCATATTGCTAATTTGCACGACGAAAATGCCATAGAAAACCCAAAATAAAAATAGAGATAGTAGCAACACCACGTAGTCAATTAACAGGGCTAAAGTTCGATTGCCAATGCCAGCTAGGGTAAATTCTAGCTCTACACTTTCTGGGGTTTGCAGATGAAATTGATTAAAAAATCGCATAGGGAGATCAGGGTTTGAAGTATAGCTTTCAGCCAAGTCTCGATCTTCCTAGATACCCCTTAAAAAGGGATATTTTGAGCCATTTCTTGTCCCCCCCTTTTTAAGGGGGGCTAGGGCGGGATCAAGGTCTAAGCATCAAACAGTAGACCAGTAGTATCCACAATTATAGGATCTGTTGGAGTTGGCTTTGGAGGGGTTTGGTGCGATCGATCACTACCCCCGGAAATTGCTGATTCATCACACTGGGTTGATCTGGAGGTGTCCATAGGATCCAGCGGCTACCTAAGGGTAAGGATGAAAAATTAGCAGAGTTAGCTGTGAGCCAGATCAAAGGTAAATCGGGTAACTGACCAATTTTTTGCGACCCAAAGTTAGTAGCTGCCAAGGTTTCTAAGACTACTTGGTTGCCGTGGACTAGCCCTGTATCCCCAGTCCAGAGTTGCACCTCTAGCTGCCGCCGAGCAGCATAGAAATAGAGAGATGCAGCGGCAATTACAGCCTGTTCAAAATCTTCTATATTCCACAGCAAAGGATTATCCAAGGCAATTACCACCGCTTGGGAACCCGTCACCACCTCCAATTCCCGCACCTTTAGTTCTCCATAGCGGGCGCTGGTACGCCAGTGGATTAATCTGGTGGGATCGCCAGTCCGGTAAGGACGCAGAGCCTTGGTGACTCCCTCGGTGGCAGCTTGGTAGTGGCGATCGCTCCTGACTTGCCAATCATCGTCCCGACCCATTTCATCAATCAGCGGGCAAGTACTCAAGGGCAGTACGGTGGGATAGACGATCGCCTTGGCTTTGGCGGTATGACTGCGCCGACTCCAAAATAAGCCCAAGGGGGCGGCGGTTTTGACCTGAACTTCTTGCCACCAATAGATGCCCCGGCGGGGGGCTGGCTGAGAGTATCTCCAATGATAAGTTGCCTGGGGGGCAAGGGTTTCAATACTGTGGACTGGGGGATTACCTAAGCTATGGGGAATCAGGTCGTAGATTTGCAGCAGGCTTTTGGGTTTGAGGGTGGGATTTTTGATGAGAATTTCCACCGCGATCTGGTCATCGGCACTAATGGGGGCGATCGATAACCGAGAAATTTCGAGGGAACGTAGCGATCGGGCTGCCAACACCGCCCCCAATCCCAACATGGCAAAACTCACGCCGCTAATGGCGTACAACCACCCCGCCATCGTATTCGTCGCCGCCCCAAAAAATGCCAAGGCAATCACCCCCAAGACCCACCCCGCAAAGGAAGGGGTTGCCCAATTACTTTCTAACCAATTGATCCATCGCCGGAGAAGTTTCATAAGTTAATTTCATTCTTCGTTAGCTATTTTTGTGGCTGAGAAGTGACTATTAACATAATCGGCTAAATGAGGACGCAGGATATTTGTAGTTGTTACCCCAAAAATGCCGCCCCCGATACCAGCACCAACTGCTGAACCGATGATCCCAAAATACCTATTTCCAAAAGCGCAAAGAATCCCTAAAATCATTAGAGCCACCCAGCTTTGCCATTTTTTCAGGGCATAGGCTTTGTAGCAATACTGCCATGCTTGCTTTGCTTGTTCAGGGGTTAAGTTCTTTAGCTCAGGAATTTGATTAATCGACCAATAAAAATTCATGATTTCTCCTCAAATTTATAAGACATTTTATAGCACAAACATTAGATCAACGGATATTACATAAAGCGATTACGATCGTTCCCCGTGTACTCATTAATCTTTAATCTTTTCAATACATTCCAAAATATGCTCAACATACAGCGATTTTCAAATGAATAAGCCATAGCCTGCTAGTATAAACAGAAATAAGTAAAAACTAATGGATCAATAATGCCAGCCCCACTCTCAATAGATTTAAGACAAAGAATCATTTCAGCATATCAAGGCAAAGAAGGGTCTTTGC
>CALRPI020000121.1:0-10524 GCA_943370025.1 Phormidium lacuna HE10JO
GGTTGCAAGGTGGTGTATCTGCCCCCATATTCTCCAGACCTGAATCGAATTGAGAAGTGTTGGGCATGGTTAAAGGCAAGAATTCGCAAGTTGTTAAGGGATTCAATATCTTTGCAGGATGCGATGGATACTGTCCTTAAGGAGGCTGCATCCTAACTTATCTGGCTACTACTATATTTTGAATTTTTAAGTATTTTGATCGAGCTGCCAGAGAATGCCCCAGATTGCCATGGCTCGGAGATAGTGACAGGCCCGGAAAGTGCCAGCGGCGGTGATGGCTTCTGGGGTGCGGAATTGCAGACCATTGGTATAAATTTGTTGCACCACTGCCTCCGTTAGTTGCATGGCTTCGGTTTTCATCCCCATTTGAATTAAGAAGGCAGCTAAACCAAAATTAATTCCTGTCCACACCTCTAGGGGATGGGTCGCCTCAGGATCCACCGGAGTACCATCCAGCTTCACGCCATTGGCTGCCCCGAACTTGCCATCATAGAATTTCAAAAAACAGGAATCATAAATAGTTTTCAACGCAGATTCAGTGCATTCTGAGGGAATAATATCTGGTAGTTGCAATAGCCGAGCAAAGAACTGCCCACAGATTTGATCTGCCATCACCACTTCCGAACCACTCTCCGTATCTAGACGATAGAACTGACCATTCCAGAGTTTGGCTTGATACAGTGGTTGAGATTGAGCGAACCATTGTTGGTAGGTGGTAATAGTCTCGGTTAACCCCTCGATCGATTCGGGTTGAGCTTCGAGGACCTGACCGATCGCGATCGCACTCTCCAACGCTGCCAGCCACAATCCCCCACAGTAGGCACTAATCCCCTGCAACCGCCAATCATCAAAGGTTTGATCCGGCGCACCAGAATTTTCCGGGATGCCATCTCCATCCAGATCAAAGGTTTTTAGGTATGCCAATGCTTCGACTACTGCACCCCAAGTATCCTGTAAAAACTCCACATCCTTGCTGCCTGTAAAGAGAAAGTAACGATGTACTTGCAACACAAAATCACTAGGTAAATCCTTCCAGAGGTTGCAATCTTGATAGCTGGTGTAATTACTTTTCTCCCAAGGATGTTCGTTGGGGGCGCCCAGATCGTGGGGGGTGGCTCCGGCAATTTTCCGCACTGCTGGGGCATTGTTGTAGCCAATTACCCTCGGCGTATCATCGCTGGTGGGAATTGCTCTGGCAAATGCCTCCAACACAGCCTTCTCTAATTTCGGAAAGAGCATTAATAAGCCAAAACCACCATAGAGTCGCACATCCAGACTTTCATACCAACGATAATCCAAACATTCCAACACCCCAAACTGCCCCACCGGATCCCGCTCATCGGCAGCAGTCCACACCGCTCCCCCTTGGGTCAGCAGGTATAACTCATTGAACAGTGCCATTTTGAACCAGTTGGGAAGGTGCGATCGATCCAAGATCGGCTGTTGCCATGCCAAGATCGATTCCTTCCACATATCGTTATGCTTCAGCGCCGTTCGCACCATCGTCCAGGCATCCTTGCCCCGGCGCCCAAAGAAATCGGTATACCGACGAAAATATTCCGCCTCTCGAAATGCCAACACCGGGAAATCCCAAGCCAAGACGAAGGGAATCACCTTAGTTTTCCCCGGACGGATAGTGAAGCGAATGGCAAAGGCTGCGGCGATCTGCTCTCCCGGCTCGGCAGGGGTTTCATCTTGATAGTCACTTAGGGAACCATCGCAAGCAAAGGTATCCCATACTTCCCCACCGTCCCCCGCTGGGTTCCAGCGGGTATGGTAAAAAGACTCTAGGGCAATATTACTAATGCTAGCAATGGACATCTGCCCTTCGCCGGGGCGGACTTGGTCATCATCCATGCGGATGCGATCGAACAAACAGCCCACTCGATGGTGATCCACGATCCACTGATTCAGATTCCCGGTACTATCTCCCCACCGGGGCTGGTATTCATAGACGGGGCTGCCATCATCTCGGACGCTGACCTTAGGGTCATTGACTGCGTTGTTAAACCAGCCAATGATGTTCTGCCATGTGACCATGATGCTCAGGGTAATGGGGCGATCGGTGGGATTGTGCGCCGTCCATTCAAACACCGCTAGGGGGTAACTACTTTCTTGGTAAGACCCCGCCCAGATGGGGGAAAACTGTTCACAGGTTAAAGTTGCCTCAAATACCCCCTCGTAGGCATACCAACTGCGGGGATAGAGGGCGTGGTAAGTGCCTTGATTTTTGGGATACCAACTCCATCGGGATAAACTACCATCGCTGGGAATTTCGGTATTCATGGCATAAACCTTTGCCTCACCGCCTTCGGGATGTTCAAACACACTGAATTGACAGGCAGGAATCGATTTGAAAGTATGCTCTGCACCGTAAAGATGCCAGAGGTTAAAATCTCCGTTATGCGATCGACCAATGCACCCACCCCCAAATCCACCCAAGGGCATGCCATGATTTGGTCCATCATCAAGGTTACTGGCATAGCGGACGGTGTAGGGGTTGTCCCAACCTTGCCCAATAGTACGGCTCCAAGCAGCTTCGGGAATCAGCGGGCGATCGGGGGGATTGGTAGTCATGGAGGGTTAAAAAAGTTTCGTAGTTTCCCCTATTTTACCAGACACCCGATTCTCCAAGGTTGCCTTGACTTATATAGCAATCCTAAATGGTTTGAAAGAGACGCACCCTCCGAGTGCGTCTCTTTCAAACCTCAAAAATTCACAAATGATTTAGGATCGCTATAGTAGTTCGAGAGTGGTGCCACTCACTCTCGATAATTCGTTGGCAGTACGTAAGTTCTGAATTTATGCCAATCCAAAGCACTTTTCTAGGGTAACCAAGGATATCGACGAAAATCTGGCGATCGCTTCTCCAGAAATGCCTGCTTCCCTTCGGCTCCTTCTTCGGTCATGTAGTAGAGCATGGTGGCATTCCCCGCCAATTCCTGTAGTCCGGCTTGGCCATCGCAATCGGCATTAAATGCTGCCTTGAGACAGCGAATGGCGATCGGACTTTTTTCCAAAATCTCCTGCGCCCACTTCACCCCCTCTGTTTCTAGCTCTGCTACGGGGACTACACAATTCACCAAACCCATATCTAGAGCTTGTTGGGCATCGTATTGACGGCAGAGAAACCAAATCTCTCTGGCTTTTTTCTGCCCGACAACTCTGGCTAAATAACTGGCTCCAAAGCCGCCATCAAAACTTCCCACCTTGGGACCTGTTTGCCCAAAAATAGCATTATCCGCAGCGATCGTCAGATCACACAATAAGTGTAAGACATGCCCCCCACCGATCGCATAACCCGCCACAAGGGCAATAATCACTTTGGGCATGGAACGAATCAATTTTTGCAAATCCAGTACATTCAACCGAGGCATTCCGGCTTCATCCACATAGCCCCCATGACCCCGGACGCTCTGATCACCTCCAGCACAAAAGGCATACTTACCATCGCTATGGGGCCCAGCTCCAGTAAACAAGACTACGCCAATACTGGTATCTTCTCTGGCATCAGCAAAGGCAGCATAGAGTTCTACTACGGTTTGGGGGCGAAAGGCATTGCGTTTGTGGGGGCGGTTGATGGTAATCTTGGCGATACCATTAGCTTTGTGATAGAGAATATCCGTATATTTGCCAGTAGCTTGCCACTCGATCGCTTGAGATTCCATAATTTTTCAGTAAGTCTATCGATAAGTCTGAGGGGAAATGCGGATTTTCTCTGGAGGAATTGTATTAACGTAATATCTAGTCCCCAGCAAAGAAGATAACATAATATAGTTACTCCAAACTTTAGAGTATCAAAGCATTTCCCTTATAGAGTTCTCCTATGCAAGTACCTCCTCCTAAAAACACTAAACGATTGCTCCTGATTGATGATGACCCGAATCTAATTCTGCTGGTGAGAGATTACCTAGAGTTTCGGGGCTACGAAGTTATCACCGCAGAAAATGGCAAACTGGCTTGGCAAGTGCTGGAGCAAACTACTCCCGATCTGATTATTTGCGACATTATGATGCCAGAAATGGATGGCTATGCCTTTGTGGACAAGCTCCGCCAAGATTCTAAGCTGAAATGGTTGCCAGTTATATTTCTTTCTGCTAAGGGACAGACCCACGATCGCATCAAGGGCTTAAATACAGGGGCGGATGTTTATATTGTCAAACCCTTTGAGCCAGAGGAGTTGGTGGCGCAAGTGGAATCTTCCTTGAAACAAGCCGAGCGGTTATTAGATGCTGCCCCCAAGGGTCTGGAGACAGAGAAGAAGCTAGAAGTTTCTGAATCGGTAGAACTCACCCCGACGGAACAAAGGGTGATTACCCTAGTGGCACAGGGGATGGGCAACCGAGATATTGCCCTCCAGCTAGAGGTGAGCCAAAGAACTGTCGAGAGTCATGTGTCTAATATGTTGGCAAAGACTGGCTTACACAATCGGACTGAGTTGGCTAGATGGGCGATCGAAACCCGCAGAGCAAATTAAGCGATCGACTAATTTGGGACTTATACCTTAGAAAGTTTTTGTGGGTAATATGCCCCTGCAAAAACTTTTTAAGTAGCAGATAAATTAAGTCATTAATAGTAGAGAGAAACTCAATAAATAAATTTATGACTACTTTACTTGATCAAGCATTTCAGGAGGCTCAAAAGTTACCAAAGGAGCTTCAAGATGAGCTTGCCCAACAACTGCTAGAAGATATTAGAAATGAACTGCAATGGCAAGTAACTCGTTCAAACCCAGATATTAATATCAGTGTGTTTGAAGAGATGGCTCGAATAGCTTTGATGGAGGATGAAGAGGGTGAAACTGAAGAGAAGGGTTTTGGTGAAGACCAGAAACATTTGCTGAAAGAATATTGATTCGCTATAATAATTTATGATAATTATGATGTTTTAGCAAAAAGCAGTAACACTTTATATTTTAGGTGACTTAGAATGTCCGACTCGGCAGATTCTCGATTTCAAGAAAATACACAATATTTATCAGTAAAATCTGAAGATAATGGGTCTGTTAAATGGCTTGATGGTGATATTCAATCTGATGATTCATACACCATTGGCGAATATGAAATAACGACTTCGCCTAATGACTTTAATATCAAAACAATGTATGATTTCATAAAGTCCGGGGCGATTAAAATACCGGGATTTCAGCGTAATTATGTTTGGGATATTAAAAGAGCCTCAAAACTAATCGAGTCAATTATAATTGGGTTGCCTATTCCACAAATATTCTTATATCAGGAGTCGAGAAACAAGTTTCTTGTTATAGATGGACAGCAACGCCTAATGTCTATTTACTACTTTATGGAGCAGAGATTTCCAAAGGATGATAAGAGAACAATTCTAAGACAGATTTTTGAAGAGAATGGTAAAATTCCTGACAATATTTTGCATAATGACGAATTTTTCACTAAGTTTGATTTACAACTACCTGCAAACTTGCCAGATCAACCTAATAGATTTAATAAAATCAATTATTCTACATTGGATGAGTATAAGACAGTTTTTGATTTGCGAACTATCAGAAATATAATAATCAAACAAAATTCTCCTAATGATGATGATTCTTGTATATATGAAATCTTTAACCGATTAAACTCTGGAGGTGTCAATCTTAAGCCTCAGGAGATTAGAACAAGTCTGTATTATTCAGATTTCTACAGTATGCTATATAGGCTTAATACTCTTCCAACATGGCGACATATTATTGGCATTAGCGAACCAGACTTAAACATGAGAGACATTGAGATTCTTCTACGTGGATTTGCAATGTTAATTGAAAGAGATGACTATCAATCTTCTATGGTAAGATTCTTGAACAGATTCTCTAAGAACTGTAAGCAGATGGAAAAAGAGCAGATAAAATATTTTGAAGATTTATTTCATTCGTTTTTATTGACTTGCTCAGATTTACCTGAAAAGGCATTTTATAGAAAGCCGACTAATAAGTTTAATATATCTATATTTGAAGCTGTTTTCGTTGCTCAATGTAAAAATGCTCTTGAGAATCATCAACTTGCTGAGGGAAAATTAGACTCCGTAAAGCTTGAAGAGTTGAAGAGCGATCCAGACTTTGTAGAAGCCATACAGTCTGGAACTACTAGTAAGGAAAATGTCAACATAAGGTTGCAAAGGGCAATTAGTATCTTAGGTAGTTAATCATAAACTTAATTTCATGCAGAGAAATAGTATTGTTGACCAGATTTATCAGGATAATCTTGAGCTTCTTGATTTTTTAAGAGAAAACAATGAAGTATCTTTCATGGCTCAGTTTAACATTGTTTCTACTAAAACTCTATTGTTGTCAGCGGCAAGCTACTTTGAGCATGAGATTTGCAGAATGATTCAGAATTTTATAGAACGTAAAACTCAAAATAATGAATGTATTGTATCGATAGTAAAGCAAACAGCAATTGAGAGGCAATATCATAAATATTTTTCATGGAAAGAATGGAACAGAGGTAATATAAATCAATTTCTACGTTTGTTTGGTGAAACGTTTCAAGAAAAAAGATCATCTGAGATTAAAGCAGATATTGAATTGAAGTCTGCTGTGATAGCTTTTCTAGAATTAGGTAATGAGCGAAATAAATTAGTACATCAAAATTTTGCAGATTATAGTATTGAGAAAACAGCAGAAGAAGTTTATGAATTGTATAAAAAAGCAACCTTATTTATTGATTTCTTAGATAAGCGCTTTAATGAACTCTAGAATAATAATCATCTAATAGATTACCATGCCAAAATAGTGGTTTATAAAATCGACTCAGCTAAGGACATAAAACTTGTACTTTCTAGAGATCGAGGGATTACCTATGAGAGTAGGCGGGTGTTGTCACCTACTCTCATACTGATGGATTCCTCTACCTGACTACCGTGGGTCGGTTAGCAGAAGAGGGAAAGATATTGGTGAAAATGCCAAACCTTTGATCCAGCGGTTCCGAAGCATTATTCCAGAGGGTTTCGTAATAGAAGAAAGATATCCCGGCAAAGTTGCGGCTCCGGGCTGCTGCCACCTGATCTTGGATTAATCGAGGGGAATAGCTGCGATCGCGCACCCCCGTCAGGATACCAATTCCCACAGGAATCCGGCTTTTGGCTGCCCGTACCTCTGGCTGGTCAATCTCCCGCAAGAAAGTATTCATATTTTCTCGATAGACTTGTACCAAAAGTTCATCAACCCAACCTTTTTCTTCCCAAGTTTTCCAATCTGTCAGATAACTATCGTAGGCAAATTGGTAGGGATTGGGCGAGAGGCTGACTATGGCTCTGGGTTTGAGAGCTTTGATTTTCCGGTAGAGTTGCCCATAAAATTCCGTAATTTTATTGGCACGCCAGCTTACCCATTGAGGATCGCGGGCATTGCCGGGGGGAGTTTTGCCGGGATTTTCTTTTTTGTAGAGTTCGATCGTATAGGGGTCGTAGCCCAGTTCTACGGGTAGCCCAAAATGGTCATCAAATTGAATCCCATCGATATCGTAGAGAGTAACAATCTCTGTCACTAGGTCTTCGATAAACTTCTGGACTTCTGGATGCCAAGGGTTCAACCAGACGCGATCGTGAATCCCTTCCCGGACAATTTTTCCCCCATTTTGGCGGTTAGTTAACCAATCTGGGTGCATTTTCGCCAGTTCCGAATCCGCAGGAGCCATAAACCCAAACTCAAACCAAGGCACTACCGCTAATCCTAATTGGCGACTTTTGGTGATGGTTTCTTGGAGAATATCTCGCCCTTGCAAACCCGGTTCTGGATCCAACACCTGACGTGCCACCCGACCCATCACATCACTGGGATAAAGGGTATAACCCCAATTCCACACTGTAGGGTAAACCACATTGAAGTTAAATTGCTTGAGTTGCGTCAGTGCCGACGCTAAACGGGGTGCAGAGAATAGGACATCACTATCAATATTAGTAATCCAAACCCCCCGCAGCTCTGAATTAGCAGAATTCTGCGCCACGATTTGTGGTGTAGCGGGAGCTACAGTCATGGAAGATTCGAGAATCTGAGAGTAGCTGGGCTGGAGCAAAGCCAGAACTAAAGCCATGCCGACTAAAAATCCTAACCAAGCTTTCCGCCCCCAATGACGGCTCCAAGCTATTAGTCGATCGACTCCGGCATCAAAAGCCTGCCGAATACCTTGCCCTGTCGCCTGTCTGGAGGTGTTTTTTCCGATGGGTTGATCAGTTTGTTTCACGTTAATTGCCAATAATTACTAGAAATTTACTCTACCTTACTTTTCACTTCAGACTTTCCCATAACAGGAATGTTGCCCAAGGGAGATAAAAATGGGAATTGCGCTATCCTGCAACGTTAGTAGCCAAGGCTAATTGAGAATCACTTTGGGGTCAATGTACTTAGCACTCTATACTTGTCGTGCTAGTAGGAATTTTGCATTTGCACTAGAGATTTCATAGTTTATAGGGTTGATGGCGCAAATGCCAAACCCTCCTCGATACACCACGACAATTATCCCGCATCAAGAGGGTAGAGCATTTGCTGAGACAGGAGTAATGATTTAAGAGCGGGATATATTATATTGATAGTGCAGGCAACTAATCAAGTCTCTAGGTAATTTCACATGAATTGGGAAGAAGTTTGTGAACATAAGCAATTGCAGGATCTGCCCTTCAAAATTGAATTAAACAAATGGGGGCAGATCGTGATGAGTCCGGTGAGAATCAAACACTCTTTTTATCAAGGCAGAATTCAGAGCCTATTAGAATCCTTATTGCAGGATGGAGAGGTGATGCCAGAATGCGCTATTGATACTTCTGATGGAGTAAAAGTTGCAGATGTTGTTTGGTGTTCAGGGCAAAGATTTGATCAGATTCAAGATGAAATATCAGCTTCGATCGCTCCAGAGATTTGTATAGAAGTTAAATCTCTGGGGAATACTTTGGGAGAAATGGAGTTTAGAAAGCAATTATATTTTGCATCTCAAGCTCTGGAAGTGTGGTTATGCAATGAAGCGGGGCAGATGTTTTTTTATGATGCCCAGGGGGAGCTAGACCAATCTTTATTGGTGCCTAATTTTCCTAAGCAAATTGAAAGATGATTAAGAGGTTATTTATAAGGTATGATTTTGCGCCCCCTCCGGGGGTGCAAAATCATACCTTATAGCCACTAAGGTGCTGTGTCGGTTTGAGTTGTCATTTAGGAATTGAAATTATGCTAGACCTTTCTCAACTGGCTAGACAATTGCCGGGAATTAGCCAACATTTGCACTCAGAGGCAACTACTAGTCGACTGCGATTAGAAAAGGCGAGAAATTTATTAATTGAAATTCAGCCGGAAACCGATGATTTTATTGCTATTCAAGAAGAGTGGCGCGATCGCCTCACCTTTGCTGTGGCTACTCCGGTGGAATCTTTGGATACTAGGGTTGATATTGATCCGCCTCCAGCGCAACATAGTATAGTAGCCACCGATGGCTCCCAAATTTCCCCTAGTCACCACGAAATTGCCTATTGTTATTTAATTAATGTGGGCAGAATTGTGATTCATTATGGTCAGAGTTTACACCCTTTATTAGATAGTGTTCCTGAAGTATTTTATCGTCAAGAAGATTTATATATTTCCCAAAAATGGGGGATTAAAACTGAAGAATGGATGGGCTATCGACGCACAGTTTCGGAAACTGTGATGCTGACAGAGTTGGCTCTAGAAATTCAAGATTTACTTACCAGAAAATCGGCGGCTCCGTTACTCGCTCTAGTCGATGGTTCCTTGATTTATTGGTTTTTAGAATCTCTGCCCCCAGAAGCACGGGACCTAATTATCCAGCCTATTTTGGCAGCTTGGGATCAACTGGCAGAGGCAAAAATTCCTTTGATTGGTTATATTAGCTCTTCCCGGAGTAGTGAAAGTTTAAATTTCCTGCGGTTGCCTGCTTGCACTTTCCCGACCCATAATTGTGTGGTGAATTGTGCCGACAAGGTGAATAAACTACCCTGTCAGATATTTGATCCCCTCAAGGATAGTAACCTTTGGGGCAGTGTCTTAGAACCGGGGCAGCGGAGTCCTTTATGGCGGAGTTCTACGAAAATTCTGGATAGTTACGGTAAACATCGCACCTATTTTTGCTATCTGCATGTGGGGTCAGAAATTGCTAGAATTGAAATGCCAGAATGGGTGGCTTTGGACAAAGATTTATTGGCTCGATCGCTTAGTCTCGTTATTGCCCAAGTCCAAAAAGGCTATGGCTATCCCGTGGCTTTAGCAGAGGCACATAATCAAGCAGTAGTCCGGGGCAGCGATCGATCGCGCTTCTTCAGTCTCCTAGAGCAACAAATGATTAAATCTGGGATTAAAAATGTGGGGGTTTCCTATAAAGAAAGCCGGAAGCGGGGGAGTATTGCTTAGGATGAGAAGGTACAGGGAGGTAAAGAAGGTAAAGAAGGTAAAGAAGGTAAAGAAGGTAAAGAAGGTAAAGAAGGTAAAGAAGGTAAAGAAGGTAAAGAAGGTAAAGAAGGTAAAGAAGGTAAAGAAGGTAAAGAAGGTAAAGAAGGTAAAGAAGGTAAAGA
>CALRPI020000122.1:0-9681 GCA_943370025.1 Phormidium lacuna HE10JO
CTGCGGAAATCCTTGATTTTCTTAAGGTGTTCAATTAGACTATCCATATTAATTTAATTGAAAAAATAGGCGATTACTTCCTAGTTTACTAAGCTGTAATCGCTTTTTATTTGCTTGATTTGACTTTAGAATGAAACAGCCCTGCCTTAAAAAGGGGGACTTTAAGAAAATTCTTTTCCCCCCTTTTTAAGGGGGGCTAGGGGGGATCGAAGGCTAAGCGTCAAACAGCAGGCTGGTACTACCTTTGACGTTAAGTTGACACCAATGAAAGCCTTGCGCCCTTGATTTTGCGCCATTAAGCTATACCTATGCCAGAACTTTCAAAATCTCCTCTGCCTTGGTTGTCCAACCGACAATCCCGCCCTGAGCTACCACCATATCTAGGGTGGATTGCTTAAATTCAGGGAAATAACTTTCTGTGGCATCTTTCACTAAGAGGCATTCATAACCTCGATCATTCGCCTCTCGCATAGTGGTTTGCACACACACTTCTGTGGTCACACCAGTAATTACCAAATGGGTAATCCCTTTTTCTTCGAGCAATTGAGTCAGATTAGTCCCATAAAAAGCCCCTTTCCCCGGCTTGGGGATCACCACTTCTCCCGGCAGGGGAGCTAGTTCTGGAATAATCCCATTCCCCGGCTCTCCTAAAATTAATATTCGCCCCATGCCGCCGGGATCACCAATTGTTAGCCCACCTTTACCCCGTGTGAGTTTTGATGGAGGGCAATCAGATAAATCGGGCTGATGACCTTCTACAGTTTGAAAAATGGGCAGGTTTTTGGCTCGGAAGGCTGCCAGCAGTTTTTGCAGAGTGGGGACGATCGCTTGTAATCGAGATACATCATTACCCAAGGCATCGCCAAAGCCACCGGGTTCCATAAAATCCCGTTGCATATCAATAATAATTAGGGCTACACCTCGATCGGGAAATTCATAGTCGTAGGGCAGGGCAGGAATGGCAGTCATGGGGTTTTACCTCCGGGCAGGATTAGAGTGATCACTGATATCCTAAGCCTGAAGAGGTTCTCGCAATCAGTTATCCAGACTACCAAAATGTTTTTTTCTATGAATGAATCTAGCAAATTGGGCGATCGCCTCGATCGCTCCCTGAGGGTCGCCGAAGGGAGGTTATAACTAACCCACCGCAAAACCCGTATATTGCCGCATAAAAGGTTCATGAAATGCCAAAACAATATCCGATTTGGGAACTCCCAACTTCACCAATTCATCAGCAATCCCAATCTCTGTTCCGTCGTGCTGAATCCAAATTTTTCCATCTTTAATATCCAGATGCAATACACATCCATACATGGGTCTGCGATTTCTCCAGCCTGTATGGACAACTTGATAATGATCACGTTCAAGATCAAAAACTAATTCTGTTTCTGCCTCATCATCTAATTTGCTCGGTCTAGCGTAAGCACTTAATAATTCTTGGATATAGGTGCGATAGGATTTTAGCTTTTCCATTCCAAAATTACCTCCTCTGCCGGGTCATAAATAATTAATATAATTTGAAAACGCTCAATAATAGTGCGAACAAATTGCAGGAAAAAGAACTTACGGTATACACCGATGGGAACTGCTAAATATAAAATTCGTTTAACTGGTTGCTATTCTAAAGCTACTCGATAGTTTATAAATTGCCCTACCGCCATATGAAATTCAGAAATATTCGATGCACCAATAAAACTTTTGATTTCTATTGCTATCTTTTCCTCTCCTTTCTCTGCGGCAATAACTTTTTCTGCTCCTAAGTCAATTTGCATATCAGCTCCACCAGCTTCAATCCTGAGTGGATCATCAGTAATCACCCAACCTTCTTTTTCTAGTCCTTTCCTAACTGCATCATGAAAAATATCTCTAGCCATTGAATTGATAAATTGATTCTCTAAATCAAGTTATTCCAGTTGCTTAACCAATATAATAGCAAACTCCTTCGATATCTGGGGTGTATGTGGCATAAGATCGATCAAACTCTAAATCTGATTCACTCAAATAGATCGCTCGATCGCCTTGAATCATTAATCCCGCGTCGAGATAAGAGAAGTTGTTTAATTCCACAATCACCCCGCGATCGGACAATCCGATCGCCTTCCCTGTCACAGTATCCGTGGTTGAGATATGAATATAGGCGGCATCTCTTAACCAGTATTTGGTGTACGAGAATGTCACGCTGGGATAGAACAAATCAATAATTTCCCAAGTTTCGTCGGTCACTTCATAGGGCGGATTATTGATCGAAAAAGTTTGCCCGATCGTCAGTTGTTGATTGTCCATTTTGTCTATAGCGATCCTAATTGATTTTAGAATTTTAGCGGTTCCAGATGCCTAAGCGCTGAGATTGAGCGCTGCTTTGGGCGGCGGCGAGGGCATCTGCTGAATTTGTACAGGTTTGGCGATATCTGGAGTGTAGTTGGGCTTGTCCTTCTGCTACCATTTGCAGATTGATATTGCGATTTTGGTTGAAAATCACCACTAAGGTTTCTCCGCTAGCAATTCTGCCCACAGCATAGTATTGGATAGCTGAACCCAGAGGAATCAAGGCTGTGAGGCGATCTTTGGAGCTTTGGGACTGGGGGGAGGATTGGGCTTGTCCCTCGATCCAATCTGGAGTGTCAATACAAGCGAGTTGGGATCTTATGGAGGTGCCTCCTTGATTGAGGACGATCGTATCCCCGTCAATGATTCTTTCTACAGTTGCAGATAAAGGATTGGCTTTGACGCTTTGAGAAGAAAGTGCTAAGGTCAGACCTACCAGCAAGGAGAATGCCAATTTATTTTTTTTCATGCCCAAGATTTTGTGATATTTACTTATTGCATATATCCTATGGCAATTCTTGAATAAACGAAATACGAGATAATACTGAAATCCGCCAAGGGAGTTGAGATGATTTTAGTTTTGGAACCCCTGCTTGGCGGGGGTTCCGAAGCACAACCTGCTTGGCGACGGCGATAAATAATTGCTGGATGATCAATGGATAAATTAGATAAGAGGAACAATCATAGCGATCGCAGCGATGATTATGGCAACCATAGCTACGATCGCCATTGTTATTGGATGGAGCAGGCGATCGCCTTAGCCCACTCAGCAGGGTTAGCCGGGGAAATTCCCGTGGGAGCGTTAGTGGTGCAGGGAGAGCAATTGATTGCCCAAGGTGAAAACCGCCGACAGCGAGATCACGACCCCACCGCCCATGCAGAGATACTTGCCCTACGAGCAGCCGGAAAATACCTAGGAACATGGCATCTAGAGGATTGCACCCTCTATGTAACCCTTGAACCCTGTCCGATGTGCAGCGGGGCGTTGATTCTAGCTAGATTAGGCTTATTAGTCTACGGTGCGGACGACCCTAAGACTGGATGCATGAGAACCGTGGATAATTTTAGCGATCGCGCTTTCTCTAACCATCGCCTTCCTGTACTGGCGGGAATCAAAGAAACCGCCTGTCGAGAATTATTGCAATCTTGGTTTGCCCAAAAACGTTGATCAAGAACCCCAAAGAAATCTCACATCTAAGGTGAATCCAACTAAAACATCTTCCCCAGAAAGAAAATCTGGAGCTTCTAAAATTTCCACGGGTTGATCCGGGCGATAAATACCTACTCGCTTCCGTTTCGGGTCTAGGAGCCAACCCAGACAACAGCCATTGGCTTGGTATTCTGCCATTTTGATCGTGCCTTGGTGCCATGAATCTGACGGGGAAAGTAGCTCGATCGCAAAATCTGGACAGAGGGGCAGAAATCCCTTACGTTGTTCTGGGGTCAGGGCATCCCACTTGGCTTGGGGAATCCATGCTGCATCAGGAGAGCGATCGCTTCCTTGGGGTAGTGCAAAACCAGTGGAAGAATCAAATGCTATTCCTGTTTGTTGATCACGATTCCAGAGTGCTAATTCACCATTAATCTCAGCATTAAAATTCCCGGTTTCGCCACCACTCAGAGTCATAATAACCAATTCACCCTTGGCACTCCTTTCTAGCTTCAACTCAGGATTAGCAGCACAAAGTTTCCAATATCGCTCACGATCGAGAGTGATTATAGGGCTAAGGTCAAGGGTAAAAGTAGCCATAGGTTTCAGATTAGGCTTGTTGGGGAATTGCTGGAGAATAGGGACGAATTTGTAATTCCCCGTAAAATTCTGTTTGGAATAATTCTACTTGAGACTGAGCGGTGAGGAGTAATAATGCCCAAAAAATTGCCACCCGATCGCTATTCTCGCTATGGTGTATGCCCTGATTAGTCAAGGATTCGGGCTGATTTTCTTGCCAGAGGGTGACCAACTCATCAAGGTTAATAGATGCAATTTCCGGGTGAGATCGCCACCATTGTTGCAGCATGATTTCGAGGGCGATCGCTGTTTCGGTGAGGTTTTCTTGGTGTGCCAACTCTAGAGCGGCTTTGAGGGTTCCCTTGCTAGGCGGACGGCGGCGGGGTTGCTGGATTTTGGTATCCATTTCCTCTTGGATTTCCTGCAACTGGATAATTAGATCCTGCAAAGTCACCGGACGCTTTTGCAAGGTTTGGGGTACAGCCCGGAGGCGGATATGGCGTTCTAGGTATTGGGGGGTATAGTTGCGGGTGAAATCTAGGTCTATTTCTTCAGGAGGTGGTAATTCCTCCAGTACTTCTTCCTCTGTCAGGGTTTCTGCTTTGAGCAGCACCAGCATAGAAGCCCACAAAAAAGCCTGCCCTGATTCCGAGAGGTCTGGATCTGTTTGGAATGCCAATTCACTGAGGTAGCGATCGATAATATCAATCACCTGAACATCCCAAGGGTTGATCTCTCCCTGCTGTGCCAGATCAATCAATTCAGCAATGGTTTCTTGGGCAGAAGTCATGGCAGATTCTAGATATCTAAAGAAGCTTCACCATTTGGATGAAGCTTCTTAAATTTTGGTTATTCTTCACTAAAGGAACTTCAACCTTGGGGTAAAGCTTCTTGAATTTTGGTTATTCTTCACTAAAGGAACTTCGCCCTTGGGGTGAAGTTCCTTTGATTTTTGTTATTCTTCCTTGACGATCGCCGCACTGCTGGCGGCTAGAGCTAGACTTTCCATCTCAGATTTATACTGGTCTAGGTCTTTTTCCAATTCCTCAATGCGTTCATCCTTAGATCGCATTTGGCTCATTTGCTTGCGGTATTCCAACTGCCGCAGCAGCCGATTCCAGATGCCAAACATCCATGCCAATATGCCCCCTGCTCCTAAGGTGAGAATCAGGGCGATCGATAAGGGCGCTTGAATTTCCACCCCTTCGACTATCCGGATCACCACAGGGTCTGTATTTTCTAAGCTAAACAAAGCCAGCGCTAGACAAAAGGCAAAAATAATTGAAAAATTGATTGCACGCATTACCAATAATCCCCTAAATAGTCCCTAAAGAGTTTAGTAGTCTTCAAGGAGATTTGCCTAACAATGCAGGAAAATCTTTTTCTTTAGCCCTACCAAAAATCCTAAATAACATCCTAGAGCAAAAACCACAGCAAAAATCATTTATAATGAACTGCTAGACAAAATTTACATATTTAATCCTATGGCAGTTCCTAAGAAAAAGACATCCAACTCCAAACGTGACAAGCGCCGAGCTACTTGGCGGCACAAGGCAGCAATCCAAGCTCAAAAAGCCCTCAGCCTAGGCAAGGCAATTCTTTCCGAGCGGACAACCTTTATCTATCCTAAGGCTGAGGAAGAAGAAGACGAAGAAGAGTAAGCAGATATTGATTAGCATGATCCATAAAGTTTATGGATCATGTTTATAGAGAAATAAAGGCATATCCTGTGGATGTGCCTTTATTGTTCTGTTTAAGCAGAATTTAAGCATTAGGGGGTTCTTTGGGGTTGAGTGTAATCGAAGCCTAGAAAAACTCCCCAAATCCCAGATAGTCAGGACTTACGCATTTAGACGTTGTTGCGGGAGCGAAGCTCCCGCAACAACGTCTAAAACTCTCAATAATTTAGTTGGCAGCGCGTAAGTCCTAATAGTGCCTTTGTAGTATGGTTTAGTCCTATCTAAAAATTTACTTGCTATCTAGGAATTAAACTTATGGCTATACCAGCAGTATTGTTTGCCGGAATGTTGACGATCGCATCTCCCTTTACTTCTCCGATTACTTTTCAACGTTCATCGATCACGTCCCCAATCAATTCCCTAGCCCAAACCCCCGTAAATCCCGAACCTACTGCTCTGCCAGACCCGACCGATCGCCTATTTTTGGCTAATATCACCAATCCTCAAGATGCCCGTGACTTCCTAGAGCAAATGCGATCGGCAGCCACGACCCTAGACCCAGAGGCACTGGCTGGATTAGTCCATTACCCCTTTGTCACCTACAACAACGGCAGGATCGTCAAAACCTACGCCACTCCAGCAGATTTGTTGCTAGATTTTCAGGAAATATTTACGCCCCGTGTAATTACTGCCATGCGAAATGCTCAGTATAGTGAACTATTTGTTAACGCCCAAGGGGCAATGATTAGCAGCGGGACTGTCTGGTTTTTCCAATATCCAGAGGGGATCAAGATTAAGGCAATTAATGACAGGGTTTTTATCCCGTAATGCAAAGTAATTGTTTTAGGAATAGGGTTTGGATAACTTCATTCCCCAAACCCCATTCCTGATCCTGAACTCATGTTAGGTAAGTTTTTTGGAGCGGATTCACCATTTCTTGGATTAAACTAGTTAGACCAAGCGAAAAAAACAAGTAAAAACCCTAACCTCATTGAAATTTATGAATCCTGCTCTAACAAAATTTGGCGAACAGATGTCCCACCTCACCGGAGTCCGGGCAATCATGAAGGACATTATTGAAACCCTGCGCGCGGGTAAAGGCAAGGAATTTATTAACCTCAGTGCGGGAAATCCGGTGATTTTGCCAGAAGTAGAGCAACTCTGGCGGGACTGTACAGCAGATTTGTTAGCTAGTAAGGAATACGGCGAGGTGGTGTGTCGCTATGGTTCTAGCCAAGGTTATGCACCGTTCGTGGAGGCGATCGCCAAAGATTTCAATCAGCGCTATGGTTTGAACCTGACGGAACGGAATATTTTAATTACCCCCGGTAGCCAGTCTCTTTATTTCTATGGAGCCAATGCCTTTGGCGGCTACACCAGTAGTGGTGCCCTCAAGCAAGTAGTACTGCCCCTCAGTCCAGACTACACTGGCTACGGCGGTGTCACCCTCACCCCAGAAGCACTATTTGCCTACAAACCTTTAATGGATATTGATGCTGCCGCCCATCGGTTTAAGTATCGGGCAGATTTTAGTCAGCTCAAAATTGACGAAACTACAGGTTGTCTGATCTTCTCCCGCCCCTGTAATCCTACGGGGAATGTGTTGACGGCGGAAGAAGTCAACAAAATTGCCGCCTTGGCTGCTCCCTACAACGTCCCGGTATTTATTGATTCTGCCTACGCTCCTCCCTTCCCAGCTTTGAACTTTACTGAGATGACTCCTATTTTTGGGGAGAATATTCTCCATGGCATGAGTTTATCTAAAGCTGGATTGCCCGGAGAGCGTTTGGGTGTGGTGATTGGGGATCCCAACTTGGTTGGCATCCTAGAAGCATTCCAGACAAATATGTGTATCCATGCCTCCCGCTATGGGCAGGCGATCGCTACCCGGGCGATCGCCTCTGGAGCTTTAGCCGATATCTCCCTGCAAGTAATCCGTCCCCACTACCAAGAAAAAATCAGCCTCGTGGAAAGCACCCTTGATGCCACCATGCCCAAAGACGTGCCTTGGTTCCTACACCGAGGCGAAGGGGCGATTTTTGCTTGGATTTGGCTTAAGGATCTGCCCGTTAGTGATTGGGAATTTTATCAGAAACTCAAGGAAGTTGGGGTCATCGTTGTGCCGGGTTCTTCTTTCTTCCCCGGTCTTCGGGAAGAATGGCAACACAAACACGAATGTTTCCGGGTCAGCCTAACGGCAACTAACGGCGAAATTCAAACCGGAATGGAAAGATTTGCCAAAGTTGTCCAAGAGGTCTATCAAAAAGTACCCGTCTCGGTTTAGTTAGAAAAACCTTGATAGAAGAAATAAGTTGCCATCGGGATCACGGTGGCAGCAATTAGTAGAGCTATGACCCAAATAGTTGAACCCTTGGTGTCGGTTTCTTCCGCAGACTTAAAGGTACTTTCCGCCTTGATGGTTTCTGCCACCATCTCCACACCAGGGTCTGTCTCTCCTGACAGCACTGCCACTAAGCGATCGCTAGCATCCAGAAATGCCTGATTGTACTTATTCCCATTTTGAATTGGGATAATCACCGTTTCCTGAGCCACACTGTCGGCAATCTCTTTAGACAGCAAGGTTTGTACCTCAGCTCCAGTGGCGATCGCCGAAGTATTGGTCACCGTATCTAGGGCTAATAAGACTTGGTTGGCTTGCTCTGCTGGAGTGGGGAACCATTTGGCAAACAGTTCTTGGGTAAAAGTGGCGATCGTCTCTCCATAATCTAAGCGGTGGATCGTGATGAAGCGGACTTCCTTGCCAGTATTTTTCGAGAGGGTTTCCAGCTTAGTATTAATTTCTCCTTCGCTGAGACGGCTGAGAACTTCAGAGCGATCGAGTACCCGGTTATCTGCGGCTAAAGAACTTAAGCCGGGAATCTCATAAACCCCTGTCGCCAAGGCAGGAGAGGGGTAAGCAACGCTGGTCAACACTGCCAAACTCAAAGGCAACCAGAGCCAAGCAAAAAGCTTCTGATGGTCAACTTTTCCAGAGAAGATAGGAGTCAGGAACCTAGGCAGATTGGTCATAAAAATCTGTTTCATAAGTTTTTTCTAATTTTTCTTTCTAATTTTTCTAAAGTATAGCGACCCTAAATCATTTGTGAATTTTTGAGAAAGACTCACCCTTCAGGTGCGTCTCTCTCAAACTATTTATAGCAGTTTGAGAGTGGGATTCGACGACTCTCAGCCCACTCTCAAACCCAACATGGATAGGACTTGCAATATTTATAGTGTGTCTCATTTGAACGTAAAGTGTTGTAAGAACTTAGATGGTTTGGAAAAATATCTTGGATTTTATCGGGTCGGGGTTCATGGTTTTGTCTCCTTCTTGCCAATCAACTGGACAAACTTCATCGAGGTGAGATTGGACATGCTGGAAGGCTTTGAGGGTGCGGAGGGTTTCATCAACGCTTCTGCCTACCGCTAAATTGTTGACGGTGGAGTGCTGAATTGCTCCTTGGGGATCAATGATAAATAGTCCCCGCAGCGCTACACCATCCTCGGTGAGGACATTGTAGGCACTACTAATGGTTTTCTTCAGGTCAGAAACTAGGGGATAGGCAATATCTCCGATGCCACCTTCGGTGCGATCGCTCTGAATCCATGCTAGGTGGGAAAATTCACTGTCGACGGAAACCCCAAGCACTTCCGTATTGATTTTGCTAAATTCTTCGTAGCGATCGCTAAAAGCCGTAATTTCCGTAGGGCAGACAAAAGTAAAATCTAGGGGGTAGAAAAATAGCACCACATACTTACCCCGGTAATCAGAGAGTTTGATAGTCTTAAATTCTTGATCAACTACCGCAGTAGCCAAAAAATCTGGAGCAATTTGCCCGACCCGTAAACATCCTTCCGCCATATATTCTCCTTAAGTTAATAATAGGGCTTACACAATCTTTACAAATTATTTAGGGTATTGGAGGTTGTTGCGGGCGCTCGGCGCCC
>CALRPI020000123.1:0-9471 GCA_943370025.1 Phormidium lacuna HE10JO
TGACGAAAAAATCCTAATAATTGAAGATACAGAGGAGTAGAAGTATTCATGAGACCTTAAGCTAGAGCGTTGATAACTTTAGCTTCTCATGTTGTTCTACTCTTTTCTTCTCTGTGTCTGCTTTTGAGGCACTTGTGTCAGGCAGTCAGCACTACGAGATCGTCAGGCAAGAGCTAGAATCAAAAAGAGGATCGATCGAGTCGAGATGGGTAATCTTGGAGACTTCAAGGCAGTCGGGGCAGGAGTCATGGAACTGAGAATTGATTATGGACAGGGCTATCGAATATATTTTGCCCAAGCAGGAGACGCGATCGTTCTTCTGCTCTGTGGAGGAGACAAAAACACCCAAAACCAAGATATCATCAGAGCAAAGCATTACTGGATAGATTTTCAGAGGAGAGAAAATGCCAACCCATAAAAGTTATCATTCCTACCTAATTGAATCCTTAAAAGACCCCAAAGAAGCCGCTGCTTATTTAGATGCAGTTCTAGAAGATGGCGACCTCGAGCATATTTTGTTGGCACTAAAAAATGTTGCCGAAGCTCAAAAAGATTTAGTTAATCATGGAAATAACAATCAATTTAATTGGGAAAGATACTCTCAAATATCTAGCGACCAAGAACCAATCGAACTATTAGCGATCGCAGCATTATTAAACCAACTAGGATTAAAACTCTCTGTAACTGTCAGAGAAAATCAACCTGCTTAAAACCAAAACTTTAGAGGTAAAGCTATTATGCCTGCATTAGAAAATTACCCATTTGTAAATGAGTTGATAACCGATTCCGCTGGTCAAGTAAATAAAGTTATCATCAACTTGGCAGACTATCAGAGATTAATTGAACTTCTCGAAGATGAAGGATTGTATCGAGCAATCTTAGAAGTTAAGGATGAAGTCCCTCTTTCCCTAAGCGAGGCTCTTCGGGAGCTTGAGCAAGAATGAAAGCCCTATACCAGCCATCCTTTATCAAAGACCTCAAAGCACTAAAAAGCACATCAGTATTCCGGCAGATTAATAAGCTTGTCTTTGAAGATATTCCCAACTATCAAACTCTTGATGACATCTCCAATCTCAAAAAATTAAAAGATGAAGATAGTGCCTATCGGATTAGAATTGGTGATTATCGAATCGGAGTAATTTCTGATGGAGATACAATTATTTTCGAGCGTGTATTACATCGCCGAGAAATCTATCGATACTTTCCTTAATTACTTATATTGTCAAAAAGTGTAGATTATGAGCCAAGCATTAAATTCCGTCATTGAATCCCTCAATGCCCTCACCCTAGAAGAAAAACACCAACTTTTGCAAATTCTGGAAAAAGAACTGTTTCAAACCGCAGGCGATCGGATCAATACCCCTCAGCAGTCTTCAGCTTGGTCAGCTTTGTCGGCAAAAATTGAGGCTGAAGGAGATGAACCAGAACAACCATCCCTCGAAGAAATTAGTCAGATCGTGAAAGAAACAAGAAGAATTCACATTGCATTTCCCCTGCGCTAGAATGTGGGCAAGCAATAACACCCAACCCCTATGTTTTCTCTCACCAAAACCACTTCTAGACAAAAAGAAATCCTAGAAGTTGTCTTTCGCAACGGCTGGGATTATATGCGAGGACTCCTCACCGGGGGCAAAGCGGGCTTACCCCAACTACCACCACCGGAAATTCTGCGTAATATCATGGTGGATTTGGGACCTGTGTATATCAAGATGGGGCAACTCCTGAGCACCCGTCCCGATGTGCTTTCCCCCAGCTATATTCAGGCACTGTCTACTCTTCAGGCACAAGTTCCCCCCTTGAGTTGGGAAGAAATTGCCCCAGTGATCCGGGAAGAACTGGATCAGCCGATCGAGTCCGTTTTTCAGAACATTAATCCCGTGGCGATCGCCGCTGGCTCCATTGCCCAAACCCACAAAGGCATATTAATCAATGGTCAAGTAGTGGCACTGAAGGTGCAGCGCCCCGGCATTGAGAAAATTGTTGCCCAAGATATCACCCTGATCAAAGGGGTAGCAGAGCTAGTTTCCCTCACGGATTTTGGTCAGGAGTTTGATTTTGTTGGTTTAGCCGAAGAATTTAGTGCCGCCCTAGAAGCTGAGCTAGATTTCACCAAGGAGGCACAAAATACCGACCTGCTGCGGCGGAATATGTCCCAGAGCCGCTGGTTTGACCCCCAACATTTATTTATTCCCGGCATCTATTGGACTTGCACTAGTAAGAGGTTATTGGTGCTGGATTGGCTAGATGGCAAACCCCTGCTGGAGGCACAGTTAAAAGTCTCAGACATAGGCAAAGATAGCATCACCGTCCGTCATGAAGCCACAACTTTATTGTTTCGGGTCTTCTTTCAGCAGCTATTTGTGGATGGTTTTTTCCATGCCGATCCCCATCCGGGAAATATTTTCTACCTAGATGATGGGCGGGTGGCATTGCTAGATTTTGGCATGGTGGGCAGGATTGATCCCCGCACCCAACAAACCTTGACAGAAATACTGCTGGCGATCGCGGATCTTGATGCTCAACGTTGCGCCCAACTGACGATCGAACTTTCAGATTCTGGACAGCCAGCTAATTTGAGCAAGCTAGAAAATGACTATACTCGCCTATTACGCAAGTATTACAACGTCAATTTAGAGCAGATCAAATTCTCCGAAGTGTTTTATGAATTGCTCCAGACGGCACGAGATAACCAATTAAAAATTCCCAGTAATTTGGGTTTGTATGCCAAAGCGATCGCCAACCTCGAAGGTGTGGCGCGGACCTTTGATCCCCAGATCAATCTCCTCGATGAACTAAGACCCCTGACCGTGGACTTATTCCAACGCCAACTCCTCGGCGAAAACCCCATCCAAACCCTCCTACGGACAGCCCTAGACCTAAAGAGCCTATCTTTCCAATCTCCTCGGCTGATCGAACTCCTGTTGGAACGGGTCACCAATGAAAATCTAACTTGGCATCTTAGCTTAAAGGATTTGGAACCCCTGCGGCGGAGTGTCGATGATTCTGCCAATCGCCTCTCCTTCAGCATTGTCGTGGGTTCGCTGATCATGGGAGCAGCAATTATTTCCACCAAAGCTCAAACCGCTGAATTATCCCTAGTTAGTAGTGGACTCTTTGCGGCGGCTAGCTTTTTGGGGTTGTGGCTCATTATTAGTATTTTGCGATCGGGCAGATTACGCTAGAGGTTAACCGCTGTCATTGGATAGCCTTGAAAAATGAGAATTTCTAGGGTTCACCCCAAGCCTTATCTCGTGGCAAAAAATTGTTATACTTTTCCTGAGTCTGCCACCGCTGGCTTTGCTTTTAGAAAATTGTGTCTAATCATCTCTAGTCTAGGAAATTTGCTAGAAAACTTATGCAAATCACCTGATTCTGTCTTACCATCTTGAATTGGTAGTTAGTTCCTAGATTTATTTCCTAGACAGGACTTACGCATTCGGCACTTTTTCGGGCTGCGACGACCCTCAGCCTGCGAAAACTTTCGAGATTCTCAATAACTTAGTTGACAGTGCGTAAGCCCTATGAGAAATATTCTGCTAACATTTGGCAATTCTGACCATATCTAGACAATAATCTAATTAGTATCTCCCACTTAAAACCCAACTCCCAGATGCCACTGTGAATCCTCAGCCAGATATTCAATCTCTCATTGATGACATCAATAGTATTCTGTCCCTAGGTAGAGGCAACCGCCTTCCTTGGTCTAGGTCTATGCCTACAGACGCAACAAAACAGCGTCGGGTGTTGGAGCGGGTACGAGATTATTTGCTGCACCAGCAGATAACTGCCAGATCTGAGGTCACCCCAGAGATATCGATCGATTCCCGGTTGCAGCAATTGATCAGCCAGCAGGTGCGGCAGGAATTACAGGCGCAGGCAACTCTGCACAGCTCTGACTCTACCAACTTAGGCGGTATGGGGTTAGATGCCCTAGAAAGTTGGGGGCAGCATGATGCCGATAGTCTAGCTTTGAGAAGACCTAATGGCAGCTTTAGCGACATCCAGCAGCAGGAGATTATGAGTTCCTTCTCTGCCCTGATGCACGAACTACAGGAAAGCTTGCACCAACAAATGCAGCAGGCTTTTACCCAGATCAATAGCCAGATTACCCAGATCCGCAGTAGCAGTCCAGCCTTAGATTTATCTGAAAACTTAGTACCACGATCGGGGTTGTCTGCCCAGCCCGATCCTCAAGCAGATTTGCCCGGAATGCTGTCAGCCAAGGAGCGCTGGGAGAAAATGCAGTTGCTGCAACAACAATCGGATCAACTATTGCTAGCGATCGATAGCAATCAACGGATAATTTTTGAAACCCTCCAGCGGCATTTGCAAACCTACCAGCAATCCCTAAGCCACAAATTATCAGGGATGTATCAACTGGGAATGCAGACTGAAGTTGTTTTTACTGGTCTAGTTCAGCAACTCGTCCAACAAATGGAGACAGAACTGGAAGCCAGACAAAAAGCCTTTGCGGAGTTGGGGACGAGCCAAGCTCCGCAACTAGTAGCTATGCCAGAATTGTTGGCTAACCAAGGTGCTCAAACTGGTATGCGAGGAGACGCGATCGCTCCCGATTCCCTAACTACGAATATTTTTGCCCCGGCTTCACCTCCGGCTCTGAGCTTCTCGCAATCTTCAGAAAGTTCTCTGCAAGGTGCTAATCAAGATTTGACTAACGATGGGGCTGACCTAAATTGGGATATTTTAGGCGCGATTCCCTCAGAAGCTAATGCAGAAGCAGATATTGATGCCTTAATTAATCTCAATTTGGGACTAAATTCTGGGGATGGCAATCCTACACCTCCAGAAGATATTGATGGCATTATCGCCAGCCTGAATACCCCTCTAGAACCTTTTGCCGCCGACAAAGATACTATCCCTGATGGCGGCGAAGAGTTATATACCAGTTTATTCAGTCTAGATTTAGAGGATAATGACCTAGAATCGGCTCTATTTGGGGAAGAGGTTTCAGAATCAGATTCGGCAATTATCTCTAGCCCAGAGGATGTTTCTTGGGAAGTTGCCCTATTTGATACAGATGCCCCAGAATCCACGGCGATTGTTCCTAGCTCTGAAGAAGAGGAGGAGCCAGAGATAATTCAACAACTCACCGACCTAATTGATCCCGCTAGCCGTCCTGAACTTCCTAGCCCGATCGCCCCAGAATCAGCTTTGTTGTCAGATACTGCTGAAAGTGGATCTCCTGATCTGAGCTGGGGTGTAGATACAGAATTGGCGGACGATCTCTACATCCCCGCTGCCCCCGAAGAAAGTCTCTTACTTACTTCTTCCCCAAATCCAGCCACAAATATTGCCCTAGGACAAGATATTTGGCTCCAGTTAGATCAGGATTTAGCTGATTTTGAAGCGGGTATCACCCCAACTCCTGCCACGGTATCTAGTGAATCTGAACTAGAACTGAGGGAAGTCGAAGATCTATTGCCCCCTGTAGAAATATATCCTCTAGTTAGCGATCGTCCCATTTCTGATGAGCTGCTAGCTGAAGATTGGCAAGCAACAACATCTTTACAGGAAGAAAATGAAGAAAATATCGTAGTAGAAACTAGAGAAGTTACAGGTATTGCCAATATCTCAACTGAAACCAGAGAATCGATCGAAGTTGACAATATCTTAGATGAATCTGTCAAAGTTGTAGGCTTTACAGGTGTTGTTGCAGGCTTTATAGGTATTACAGAAGCCATAGATATTCCAGATATCTCAAATGAGTCTAGAGAATCGGTCGAAGTTGCAGATATCTCAGATGAATCTAGAAAAGTTGCAGATATTCTAGATATCTCAAGTGAATCTAGAGAATCGGTCGAAGTTGCAGATATCTCAGATGAATCTAGAGAAGTTGCAGATATTCCAGATATCTCAAATGAACTTAGAGAATCTGGAGAAGTTGCAGATATTCCAGATATCTCAAATGAACTTAGAGAATCTGGAGAAGTTGCCAATATTCCAGATGAATCTAGAGAAGTTGTAGATGTTGCCAATATTCCAAATATTTCAGATGAATCTAGAGAAGTTGCAGATATTCTAGATATCTCAAATGAATCTATAGAATCTGGAGAAGTTGCAGATATTCTAGATATCTCGAATGAAACTAGAGAATCTTTAGAAGCTGCCGATATTCTAGGTATTTCAGATGAATCTAGAGAAGTTGCAGATACTCTAGATATTCCAGATATCTCAAATGAAACTAGAGAATCTTTAGCAGTTGTAAATATCTCCGATGAACCTACAGAAGTTGTAGGCGTTGCAAAATCTACAGAAGTTGTAGATATCTCTGATGAACCTACAGAAGTTGCAGAGGTTCCAGAATCCAGAGAAGTTGGAGAACCTGTAAGTCCAGAAGCGTTAATTCCAGAGGGGATAGCTGCAAATATTCCTCCTGAGCAGATATTTATTAATAGCGAGTCGTTTATTCCCAGCAATAATTTTGCCAGCCTTGATCTAGATGATGAAGAGTTGGCTTCCTTGGAAGGGATTGCGATCGAGGATGCTCCCCAGAGCGAATCTGCACTAATTGCCCAATTATTAATAGATGAGGCACTAGATCAGGAACTAGAAATAGTTAACTCCCTAGACCTAAATCCCGAAGCTAGGCTTAACCCTACAGACCATGAGCTATTAGAATCGTTTTCGGTAGAATCCTTTGATAGAGCCGAGCTAGATGATCATGACCATCAAGACCTAATTGACGGGCTATTTGCAGAAGAATTAGGCATATCTCCTTCTTTGCGCCTGTCCCTGTCTCCGCAAAGATTACTTAGAGCCGAAGATGATACCCTAACAGAAATTCCCCATGATGAAAATGAGCCAGAGCAGAGTGGTCAAGAGCAGAGTAATGATGCAAACTTAGATGAGCTAGATTCCTCTTCTTCATCATCAAAATCAGAAATCAGATTTCTAGATAATGGAGAATTGCTGGTGGAAACTGAAGCCAATATTGAAACTAACTATCCTCTAAATCTGGATGAATCTGAACTAATGGAAATGGTGTGGAATCAAATACTCGGACGCGATAGCCTTGAGTCAGAATATGCCGACAACATGGCGGATCAATATCTAGAAAATGGTGGACAATACAGCTCGATCGCCGAGGATCAAGACAATGGGGAATATTCTTCCCAAGAAGTTTTAGACCTCGAAATTCAGGATGCTCTCAATGAAGGTTTTTCTGAATGGGAAAACTCACCTAACTATCTAGAAAATAATTTAGGGAATAATCACGAGACAGAGCTATCGATGCCTGCCAGCGGATCGCCAGCGATCGCCTCAACCGCAGTACCAGCGATCGCAACAACCGTAGCGCAGGCGATCTCTAATCCCGGCAGCAACTCTCCAAAACCAGTTAACTCAGAAGACTACCAAATTCCCCAAGGAAGCCCCATCCCCATCACAGAGATTAATTCTGCTACTTGGTATTTAGGGATTGATTTTGGGACTACTAGCCTAGGGGCTGTGTTGTTAAACCAGACCACCGGAGAGTTATATCCCCTCTACTGGCAGCCGGGAGAAGAGTCTAGCTTAGTCATGACCAACTCTACTATCGAGCCAAGCCGCAGTAGCTCTTTGCCGACGGGAGTATATGGCAATCCCCAAGCTCCAGAAGCAGTCATGTATCCCGTGGGGCTGGGAGTGCCAGAGGCTTTAGCCCCAGAGCAGATGCTCTGCCAAAACTTCAAGCCCTATCTTGATCTGGGGATTCCCTACTGGACAGAATCTGGCTGGCAACCGATCCTGCGCTTGGCACAAAACCAACCCCTCGTCTCGATGCATTGGCTGCAAAAAGCAACCCAAGCCTTGTTCAGTGGTTTAAATTCTCAGGCGGCGGTGACCCAGAAACTAAGAGCCACAGGTATAGCTCCAGAAATTCTGGTGAATATTCTTGATTCGATCGCTGGAGTGATCCTCAACTGCCCGACCAAGAGTGGCGATGCCTATCGTTGGAATCTGCGGGAGGCAGCATTAGCAGCGGGGTTAGTGCCTCAACCAGAGCAGGTGGTATTTGTCGAAGAAGCGATCGCGCCTTTTCTGGCAAGCCTGCAAATTCGGCACACCGATGCATCTTACCCCACACATTTCCCGTGGCGGGGCTATACTCTGGTGATCAACTCTGGAGCTACAGCTACAGAATTTGCCCTAGTGAATGCGAACCAGTCCCAAAACTTGACCCACGGAGACTTTGGGCTATGGAGTTTCCCCTACGCAGGTAATGCCTTTGATCAAGATATTATCTGTCAATTACTCCTCAGTCCGGCGACGAAGATCATGCAAAACATTTATGAAACCGATAAACTGCTGTTGGCGAATGATCTAGAATTGCCGATCGCTGGGGAATTGGAGACTACGAATCGTCAGCGCCTGCACTTTTGGCTACAAAGCTCGGCATGGGGACAGACCTTGCTGATTGCTGCCCAGAACTTGAAGTTGCACCTGCAAACTAAAACTGAGCATCGGTTAGTGCTTGGCTCTGACCAGTGGCTGATCCAACAGGATCAGTATGAAAGTATGGTGGTAATTCCTTTTCTGCAACAACTGAACCAGCAGTTAAATAATTTCCTGAGTATGACAGGGGTGGCGGAACACTCGATCTTCCAAGTAGTTTGTGCTGGGGGAACGGCAACTAGTGTTCTGTTGACGGAATGGCTGAAAATCAAGCTACCTCAAGCGGTGGCGATCGAGAAAATTGGCTTACCAGTGGGGACAATGGTGGCGGCAGGGTTGGCGAGTTTGCCTCTCTATCCCCAAATCTGCGGTCAGGCACAACAATACAGCGATTATTTCTTGCTGATGGAGTTGTTACGCATTTTACCCCTAGATACCTCAGCCACAGCGGAGGATGTTGAGGCTCCGAACTACCATCTAGAGGAAATTAATCAGATGCTAGAGCATCGGGGGATTAATACTAGAGCCTGTGGCGATCGCATCCTCGATATCCTCAGGGGAGAGTTACCGGGAGGTTTAATTCCCCAACTCAACCAAAATATCTGGCTAGCCACTGCTTCCCAGCAGCATCCAGATTATCTGGCACTAAAATCAGCGAAGCTCTTCACTCAAGACGGACAAAACTACTATCAACCAAATCTAGAACAGTGCCGCCGTTTCTACAAATACATGACCGCCATGTTGGATAAAACCCAACAAAAGCTAGAAGAACCCTTGATTTTTGATCTGGGTTAGGGGTTTATGCCTTTGGAGGTTGTTGATGGCTGAGCGAAGTCGAAGCCCACAATTATGACGTTCTTAAAAATCGAAGCGCTCTCAAAAGTCGAGAATCTGCCCAAATCTTCCCATTAACTCCCAAGTCTCAAAAAGATTGGTTGAGTCGATGGGAGGTATTATCCTCCGCACCTCTCAGTTAGATCCGGACGTGCTGGTTTCCCCGCATCCGGCTCCCGATGTTCTTGGCTTGCGCTTGGGACTTCGCCTTCGGCTTGTCTCCAACCTGAATCGCTTTAAACA
>CALRPI020000124.1:0-9376 GCA_943370025.1 Phormidium lacuna HE10JO
CGATCGCATGAGCCATCATTCCCAATTGACGAACAATTAAATAAGTCCCCACCACCGCACAGAGAATACCGAGGAGAATTCCTACAGCGAGAGCATTCCGCATAAATTCGTATTGTAGAGGTTCCAGTAGCCAATTAATCATTCTCTTCCTCCTCTTGACAAAAATCTTGGAGAGATTGTTGTTGTTTACGCCGAGAAACTTGGCGATATTTTTTCATTTCCAACTTCGGTTCATCTCCTAATTTGCCCCGCTTAGATTTGAATTTCATGGTTGTTTCTTGATGTCGTTGCTGATGCAAATTTGTGCCATAGATATCTGCTTCCTTGCGGAATTGAACATAATGCTCGTAGCGCTCCCAATCTCCTCGGACTATGCAATTAGGTTCATGGCAATGGGAACAGTCACTAAACTGACATTCCCCCAATTTCAAACGTTCTCTAGCTTCTGGAAAATAGGCGATCAAATCTTCAGGAAAAACATCAATATCTGCCTGATTAAAACCCGGTGTATCTGCGAGTAACCCACCGTGGGGTAGGTCAAATAATTCTACATGGCGGGTGGTGTGGCGGCCTTTTTGGAGCTTGCCACTAACGGCGGCTACCCGGAGATTAATTTCCGGAATTAAATAATTAATTAAGCTAGATTTCCCCACTCCTGACAACCCAGCCAGCACCGTAATTTGGTTACTTAGTTCTTGATGTAGTTCCTCTAAACCTGTTTGATGTAAGACACTCAAAAACTTGGGTTCGTAGCCCCAATTCTGTAATCTTTGCCGCCAATTTTCCATGACTCCGGATGTAATTAGATCGCTTTTATTCAAGCACAAACTTACCTTTAATCCGGTAGATTCTGCCTTAACCAAAAAGCGACTAAGCTGATAGGCATCAAGGCTAGGATCCTCTAGGGCAAAGACTATTAAGACCTGATCAACATTAGCGATCGGCGGACGGTTCAACAAACTCCGCCGGGGCAACACGGCAGCGATCGCGCCCCTACCCCCTTGCCAATCGGGTTCCACCACACAAACTCGATCGCCCACCATCACCTGCTGTCCCACCTTCTTCAGCCGGGAACGGCGGGTACATAACAAAAATCTTGTCTTGACTGCTGATAAACCAGACTCTAGCTCTAATGGCTCTAAATGATCTAATTTCACCTGATAAAAGTTTGCTTGCACCGCTACCACAGTCCCTAGGAGGGAGGCGGGAATATCGGTATCTAGGGATTCTAGGTTTAGGGACATTGGATCAACAGGGAGAAAAATTCTGTGCGATCGACAATCTCCAAAATCAGATAACCCTCCATTTTCAGGCTATCGGGAACCTGCTCGATCGGCTCTCCTCCATCTAGCCACACTTCCAGAGTCTCTCCACTTGCCATCCGTTCAAGGCGGAGTTTGGTGCGGACGAAGTTAATTGGGCAGGGAGTTCCCCGCAGATCCAGCAATTCATGAGTCGTAGTTAGTTGTTCACTCACAGGAAAGTTTTAGGTTAGAAGTTATTATAGTTTTAAGTCTATTTTACTTGTTGAATTGCAACAGACAGCCAATTATTGTTAAATTAATAATTATGAATGAAAGCATAAGCCTTAGTTTTACTAACCTAGATATTCTCTTTCGACTACCCCAATTATCCCAGAGATCAAGAGAACTCACTGCTTTGCGCTTTTTTATTACTCCCAATATTGCCAAGCTAGCTGCTGAGGTGTTTAGTGACTTAGAGGTAATGGTGAAGTCTGATTGGCATTCCCTAACAGAAGATGAGCGAGACAGGATCAAGAAAGTCGTTTTGCAGCTATCCAAACTAGATATCAGGAAAGAAGATGAGCTAATTGTAGAGTTTGTGATGCGAATCCTATTGTGTTGGCCATCTCTTTTTTGTCTAACAAATTTCTTTGCTATTTATAAAACCAAAATTCGGTCGATCGTAGAAACAGTTATTGATCATATAGACAGAGAAAATAGAGAGTATCTGGCAACAATTCCTATAGGCGATCGCTGGCTAGATCAAAATCCTGAAGCTAAATCTCTCGTAGAGTTGGGACTTCAGCAAGCCGCAACAGAGAAATTAATCTATCTCGGCTCTTTTGCTGAGTATGCCTCTTTGGAGATCGATGATTAATGGTTTTTAGATTAGAGTTTACTTCTCAAGCTATTGCATCCCTAAAGTATCTTAGGAGTAATGATCCCAAAAAGTATAAGAAAGTGCAGAAAACTTTGGGTTTAATGCAAGCTAATCTCCGTCACCAAAGCTTAAATACCCATAAACATGATACTTATCAAGGGTTTGAAGACAAAGATGTTTTTGAGTCCTATGTAGAGAATCGAACCCCGGGGGCTTTCCGGGTATTTTGGTACTACGGAATAGGCAAAGGTGTTATCACTGTTATTGCCATAACTCCTCATCCCTAATCTTTGATTTGCTGTGGATATTGTTAACCTAATTTTGGTATAGAGGAGGTACAAACAACACGAAAACCTATGTTGTTATTATCGTTAATAGAAATCTCTCCAAAGCGACTACTAGAGCAGCAGTCTTTAGCTTCACTACGAAAAGATCCACCACGAGTTACTTTAGCCATATTTCCATAATTAGCAATATTTATTTCTACATTTACCCGCGCACTTCCATCTAGTATTTCTTCATAGTCCTTATTCCGTTCATAATCATTCTCATCATCTTCACACCACTCCCAAACATTTCCATACATATCATATAGTCCCCAAGGATTGGGCTTTTTTAACCCGACTGGACTAGTTTCAGTTGGCAAAAATTCTCTTTGCAACATCCAGTCTTCATAATTCCAGTCATAATCTGTACCATACCAAGCATAATCCCTTAGTTTACTGTCATCATCTCCAAAGTAGCACTTTGTTTTAGTTCCCGCACGGCAAGCATATTCCCATTCAGCTTCACTAGGTAGGCGATAATCTTTTTTTACTATTCGAGATAGACAATAACAAAATTCTTGAGCATGATGCCAAGAGATTCTTTCTACTGGTCGGTCTGCTCCCTTGAATTCAGAAGGATGACAATTATCACTCATAATTGCTTGACGCTGGGCTTGAGTTATTGGGTATTTGCCTATGAAAAATCCTTTTTTGAAAACAACTTTATAGGGAGGATTCTCATGATGAGAACCTGCAATTGGGCGAGGATTCATCATCAATTCACCAGCAGGAATATAGACCATTTCTAAATTCACACCACTTCCTAACTCTTCTATGAAGTTTTGATATTCTTCGATTTTTTGAGAATCATTATTCATGGCTTTAAGGAGTTATCTTTTATTTATGATTGCCAATTTCAGAGGATATTTATAAACTTAGGAAAGTTGATTAACAAATCCACCTTCTCATTGATGTGGGTATTCTGATTATTCAGTTTAACCTAAGCTACACCTTGAGAGAATCTCCAAGTACTACCAAGCAGTTTCAGAATTACGGTAGGATAGGAAGACATAAATATTAATTCTATTCAAGCGATCGCATTACTCTAGGAGTTCATTCCCGTGGCTTATCCCTATGACCCCGCCGCTATTGAGGCAAAATGGCAACAAAATTGGCTAGATACCGGTTTAGATCAGACCTCCCTTGATCCCAATAAACCCAAATTCTATGCCCTCTCCATGTTCCCTTACCCCTCTGGGAGCCTGCATATGGGTCATGTGCGGAACTACACCATCACCGATGTGATTGCCCGGTGGAAGAGAATGCAGGGCTACAGGATTTTGCACCCCATGGGTTGGGATGCCTTTGGTTTGCCCGCCGAGAATGCGGCGATCGATCGCAATACCCATCCGGCGAAGTGGACTTATCAAAATATTGCTCAGATGAAGGCGCAATTACAAAAATTGGGCTTATCCCTTGATTGGGATCAGGAGCTTG
Source organism: Phormidium lacuna HE10JO (assembly GCA_943370025.1). GTDB lineage: Bacteria > Cyanobacteriota > Cyanobacteriia > Cyanobacteriales > JAAUUE01 > JAAUUE01. Next base: position 3,888 of record CALRPI020000124.1, read on the forward strand.
CCACCTGCGCCCCAGATTATTATCGTTGGACGCAATGGCTGTTCTTGCAAATGTTTCGATCGGGCTTGGCTTACCAAAAGGAATCGGCGGTGAATTGGGATCCTATTGACCATACGGTTTTGGCAAATGAACAGGTGGATGCTCAGGGGAAATCTTGGCGATCGGGAGCCAAGGTGGAAAAGAAACTCCTCAAGCAGTGGTTTTTGAAGATTACTGACTACGCAGAGCAGTTATTGCAGGATTTGGATAAATTGCCCGGCTGGCCCGATCGCGTCAAGGTGATGCAAGCCAATTGGATTGGCAAATCCACTGGGGCAGAAGTTGTATTTACCACCGAAATCAGAGATGTAACTGAGAGTAGCCGAAGTGCGGACACTGAGCGGAGTCGAAGTGTCGAATTGCCTGTTTTTACCACCAGACCCGATACTCTCTGGGGAGCAACTTTCATGGTGCTTTCCCCAGAACATCCCCTTGTGGAGCAATTGACTGCTCCTGAGCAGCAGGAATTGGTTGCAGCATATAAAGTTGCTGCCGCTGCCAAGAGTGAAGTCGATCGCATGGCTGAAGACAAGGAAAAAACCGGGGTTTGGACAGGCAGTTATGCAGTGAACCCAGTTAACCAAGCCCAAGTTCCCATCTGGATTGCCGATTATGTCCTCATGGGCTACGGCACAGGAGCAATCATGGCGGTTCCTGCCCACGACCAGCGAGATTTTGAGTTTGCCAAAAAGTTTGGTTTAGAAATCAAGGTAGTTGTGCAGAATGCCGATCAGACCTTGGATGGAGCAACCATGACTCAGGCGTATGCTGATGCAGGGATCATGGTGAATTCCGATCCCCTGAATGGGGCGATCGCTGGCAAGAATCCGGGGCAGAGTGTGGATTTAGCTGTGCAATGGCTCGAAGCAAACCAAAAGGGTAAAGGCACAACTACTTACAGGCTCCGGGATTGGCTCATCTCCCGCCAGCGCTACTGGGGCGCACCGATCCCGATCATCCACTGTCCAGAGTGCGGCGCGGTGCCAGTGCCTGATGCAGATTTACCCGTGACTTTGCCAGAAGATATTGAACTCACCGGGCGGGGAGCTTCTCCTTTGACTCAGTTAGATTCTTGGCTCAATGTTCCCTGTCCTAGCTGCGGCACTCCAGCAAAACGGGAGACGGATACCATGGATACCTTCATTGATTCCAGTTGGTATTTTCTCCGCTTCACCGATGCCCAAAATCAACAACAGGTCTTTGCTCCCGATCGCGTTAATGACTGGATGGCGGTGGATCAATATGTTGGTGGGATTGAACACGCTATTTTGCATTTGTTGTATAGCCGATTTTTTACGAAGGTATTGCGCGATCGGGGTCTTTTGAACTTTGATGAACCCTTCCAACGATTGCTTACTCAAGGCATGGTGCAGGGTTTGACCTACCTGAATCCCAACCGGACTGACAAAGACCGCTGGATTCCTTCTGCATTGGTAGACCCAGCTAATCCCGTCGATCCCCAAACTGGCGAACCTTTGCAACGCCTCTACGCCACCATGTCCAAATCTAAGGGCAATGGGGTGGCTCCTGAGGATGTGTTGGCTAAATACGGTGCTGATACTGCCCGGATGTTCATCTTGTTCAAAGCACCTCCAGAGAAGGATCTAGAGTGGGATGATGCGGATGTGGAAGGACAATTCCGATTCCTCAATCGGGTGTGGCGGTTAGTAGGAGATTTTGTCGAGAATGAATCTGTTACTGAGGGTCGTCAAAGTGGGGATCAGAAAGAAGAGAAGAAGTTGCGGGCGGCGATTCATACGGCGATCAAGGAGATTTCCCTAGATTTGGAAGGGGACTATCAACTGAATACAGCGATCGCAGAACTGATGAAACTCAGCAATGCCCTAGGTGATACGAAGGATAAAACGACTGTGACTTATCAAGAGGGGATTGAGACTTTGATCTTGCTCCTTGCACCCTTTGCTCCCCACATGGCGGAGGAGTTGTGGCAGATGATTGGTCAGACTGGTTCGGTGCATCTCCAAAAATGGCTAACTTGGGACGAAGCTGCCTTGGTTGCAGATGAAATTAATTTGGTAATTCAGGTGCTGGGGAAAACTAGGGGGACGATCGTAGTTCCGGCGGATGCCACGAAGGAGGAGTTGGAAAACTATGCCAAGGATTCCGAAATTGCTCAACGGCACATTGGGGATAAAACCATCAAAAAGGTGATTGTTGTTCCCGGTAAGTTGGTTAATTTTGTGGTGGCTTAGAACTTTTAGCGATCGTCTGGAAAAAGAGATGAGAACTGAGCGCACAAGACGAGGACTGAGCGTAGTCGCAGTCCGGCGCAATAGGGCTGGTTTCGACTTCGCTCAACCAGCCTTATGAAACCCCACCCAAGATAAAGACTGAGCGCAAAAGACGAGGACTGAGCGTAGTCGCAGTCCGTATTTTTACAAAAGGTGTCAAAAATGCCTTATCTGTATATTCTCAGGTGTGTCGATGGTTCTTTTTACACGGGAAGTACTAAAGATTTACCCCTACGTTTATGGCAACATCAAAATGGCTGGGGTGCAAATCATACGAGGAAGCGATTACCTGTAGAGCTAGTTTATGCCGAGCATTACGATCGAGTGGCGGAGGCTTTTTATCGAGAAAAACAGGTTCAGGGCTGGAGTCGGGCGAAGAAAATGGCTTTGATAAATAGTGAGTGGGATCGTCTGCATATTTTGGCGGAATGTCGAAATGATTCGCGCTATAGGGTTGGTTTCGACTTCACACAACAAGACGAGGGCTGAGCAGACAAGACGAGGGCTGAGCAGACAAGACGAGGGCTGAGCGAAGTCGAAGTCCGGCGGTGTGGGGCTGGTTTCGACTTCGCTCAACCAGCCTTATGGAACCCTGCAAATAAGATGAGGACTGAACAGACAAGACGAGGGCTGAGCGAAGTCGAAGCCCGGCGCAACAGGGCTGGTTTCGACTTCGCTCAACCAGCCTTAGGAAACCCTCAACCAGAGACAGCTTTTCAATCATTGGGGAACTGAGCAAAAAAGACGAGGGCTGAGCGAAGTCGAAGCCCGGCGTAATAGGGCTGGTTTCGACTTCGCTCAACTAGCCTTATGGAACCCTGCAAATAAGATGAGGACTGAGCAGACAAGACGAGGATTGAGTGTAGTCGAAGTTCGGGGAAAAGGGTGAAGAGGAAAAGTCTGGCGGGGGTTTTGAAATTGAGGGAGAGATTTGGGCTAGATTCCCGACTTTTGAAACCCTCGATTTTAGAAAAAAATTTGATCGCCAGAGGCGAAAGGCTAATTAAGAAGGGTTAAAGGAAAAAGGGCAAAGGGCAAAAGGGCAAAAGAGTAAAGAAGGGAGTCCTCACTGGAGACGGCACACAACCCGGAAACCGAGGTCGTTGAAGTGAAGACCCGCGCGATTGCCGACACGATAAGCAGACCGACAATACCTAGCATCGTCGTGCCACGAACCACCACGCAGCAGTCGCAAATTGTCTACTGTGACAGTTTCCCAAGAACTGCCATCTTGCGGTGCATCTTTATAATTTTCGTGCCCGCGATCGCTACACCATTCCCAAACATTTCCGTGCATATCGTAGAGTCCAAAAGCATTAGGAGGAAAACTCCCAACATCAACTGTTTTTTGGCGATATTCTCCCTTTGGCACATCTCCATAGGGATAATTGCCATCATAGTTAACGATATCTGGAGTAATAGTTGCGCCAAAATGAAACGGAGTAGTTGTTCCAGCTCGGCAAGAATATTCCCATTCAGCTTCACTAGGTAGTCTGATATTTTTCTTAATTTTCTCAGAAAGTTTCTTGCAAAACTCCATGCAGTCATTCCATGAAACCCCAACCACTGGTTGCTTTTCTCCTTGAAACTTAACCTCATATTTCTCTGATGGTTTGGTTCCCATAACAGCAAACCATTGAGCATTTGTCACCGTATATTTCCCTATCCAAAACTCAGAAACTTTCACCTCATGAATCGGACTTTCATGATCAGATTCATTGCTCCCCATCATAAATTTCCCTGCTGGAATACGGACTAAATCAAGAGATATTCCATTCCCCAAATCTTCTCGAATATAATCAGCTTTTCCCTGCTTCCTTTCCAACTCAGTTCTTACCCCACCACCAATACCTAGAAAACCCCTTTCTTTAACTACTTTAATCTTGACAAATTCAAATTCAAACTCTGATGAAGTAGATGGTATGTTCTGTGGTTGTTTTCCAAAGATTTCCGATACCAGTATAGGCTGTTGATGCTTTAGTACCTCTGCTGCTGACATAGCCGATTTAGTTATATGTTGCCGCTTCAACCGTTCTATTTCTTCTTGCCTTTGAATTATTTGCAACTGTTGCTCATACTCAGCTTGCTTCGGGGCAATAATTTGATCTTTAACTGCTTGCAAATCTTCCGCACGCAAACCCACCCGATTCTCATAACTTTGTAGCTGTGTTTCTACAACTCTGCTAAAAGGAAACCTATTATCAGCCTCTTTTTGTAAAGCTTGGGTATATTGTTCTAGCTTTTTAGCATATTCCTGATAAGGGCGCAAAACCTCACTGATGATTGTTTCAGCATCTATTTGATCAATCCCCAACTCTTGCCAAACTAACTCTAGATCATGCTTTGCAAAAATAGAGATTATCCCATTACTTTCATGGGTGATTTTCTCTACTTCCTTCCGAAACTTAAGTGGATTATCTTGTACTGCTTTTGCCAAGAAAATTGGCTGTCCTTCCTTCATGAATCCATAGAATTTCGGGGACATGCGATCATTAACACTGATCACCTTAGCTTCCACATATTCATGCAGTTCATTAACCGATATATGCCCATCTTCATCCTTATCTGCTGCCCCAGTTTTTAGCCCTTCTACTAAGAAATGAGTATATAGAGATAACTCAAAACCTTTTTCTTCAAAAGCATATTGATTAGAATCTGAAGCAGTCAAAACTACCTTTCCTTCACCGCCCAACTTAGGCAACATATTTACTGTCAAAATGCCATTTCCTTTAATTCCTTCAGGAAACGCTCCACTATTGCAACAGTCCAAAATTATTACCTGATGCTGAGATCTACTATCATTCATTTCCTCATGGACATATTTTGACCAAATTGCAGTGGGTGATAAAAGATTTGTACGAGTCGAGCAACTGGTGAGATAGAACTTGTCATTGCGAGGATCAATCACACCATGACCAGAGAAATAAAACAGCACAAGGTCTTCTGGTCTGGGCTTAGTAAATAGTTCAGAGACTGCCGTTTCTATTTCTACCTTCTCTGCATCCATCAACACTGTCACATCAGATTCCCCAAAACCCCCAATTTCTGGATCGTTAGTGTCATGAAGTTTTCGCCACAGATTTACGGTTATGTTTAGCATGATCGCGCTCAATCACTAAGAAAAACACGGTTAAGCAACTGGTTTCGTGAGGGAATGCCCCAATCTCATCAGACTTAGCCCGAAACTCGCGAAATAAT
>CALRPI020000125.1:0-8942 GCA_943370025.1 Phormidium lacuna HE10JO
GTTTGAGAGTGGGTGGCTACAGCCACCCACTCTCAAACTTCTGTAACTGATAACTGTTATCAGTTTACAACCTAGGGATTATCAAATAGCTGGCTATCCAGATTGCTCACACTCCGCTGCAAGGTGGCGAGGGAGCGATTAAAGCCAACAATCGCTGTTAGTTGATTCACCTCGGCTCTTGTGAGGTCAGTCTGGGCTGTGATCACCTCGCTTTGGGTTCCCACACCGGCTTGAAATCTAAGTCTAGCTAGGCGTAAGCCTTCGTTAGCCCGAATTACAGCCTGCCCAGCCGTGGCAATATTATCTCGGTTGGCTTGGAGATTATAGAAGGATTGTTCGACCTGAAACCGAACTAGGTTCCGCTGCTCGGTGAAGTTGCTTTGGGCTGTGGCGATATTTGCTTCCTGTTGGGCAATTCTCGATCTTGCCGCCCCGGCATCAAAAAACGTCCACTGGGCGCGAATTCCCACACTGCCACCTCCAGCCGTGTTCAACCCATCACCGATATTCCCTAAAACGTTGTAGTTGGCAAATAAATTAACTTGGGGTAGGGTATCTGCTACGGCAATTCGTTGTTGCGCTTCCGATTGTTCGATCGCCACCAATTGCTGTTCAATTTCAGGGCGATTTTTCAGGGCTAAAACAATACTTTCCTCTAAGCTCAGTGTCCAGTCTCCTAGGGGTCTGATCTCATCAGCAGTGATCACCGTAGCAGTTTGGGGCAGGTTTAATCTCTGTGCCAGTTGGCGGCGGGCGATTAATTGCTGCGCCAGAGCATTCCGCTCATCTTGGACTGCATTCGCCAATGCCACATCTGCTTGCAGCACTTCAAATTGAGTTCCGACTCCCGCCTGTTCTCGCAATTGGGCATCCCGGAGACTTCGTTGGGCTTGGGTAACGGAGGATCTGGTGATTTTTAGTTGGGAGTCGGCTTGCTGCAAACTATAGTAATCACTAGCTACGTCTAGGCGGAGTTGAATTAGTTGGTTTTCTAGCGCCAATCGGCTGTTGCGGAGTTGGGCAGCGGCAAGGGCGATCGTCGCCGGACGGCGCCCCCCAGTGTAGAGGCTGTAGTCTAGTTGCAGGGTTGCTTGGGCTGTGGTGGTGGCATTACTTTGATTAACCCCTATCCGATTGCTATTCAGCCGAGAATTGGCAGAGTCCGATCGCGTAAAATCAAAGCTCACTGTCCCGGTGGGAAATTCGGCGGCATAGGTTTCTCTGAGACGGGCTTGGGCGCGATCGATCTCCAGTTGTGCCTGAGCAACCGAGGGATTATTTCGCCGCGCTAAGATAATTGCTTGCTCTAGGGTAATGGGTTCTGTGAGATTAATCTGCACTTCTGGGGGAATCGTCGGAAACAGCAGAGGATTGGAGCTAGGGTTCAGAGATTCAGGAGCATCCAGACCGGGAATCGGCGTAGTTAAGGGGGAAGTAGTTAGGGGTGTCACGGGAGCCGTCTGCGCTAGCTGAATTATTTGCCCAGCCGGAGCGCAGGAGTTACCTTGTCTGAGCAGCTCAGTTTGCAGGGGAGTGCAGGATGCAGAAGTTAGCCCATGACTGGGTTCTATTCCAAGGTTGGCAATGGTATCTAACGGCTCTGGAGCCAGAATCTCTCCACTAGCAATAATATCCTGATCAAGATGACTAAGATTATTAGTGACAGATGGATTGGGGGCGGCATTAACTACGATCGCTGGGAGTAGAGTGGCAGCAGCAATAACCACAAACAGGGGAAAACTTCGCATAAATCCTTTACGTTTAAATTTGGTTTAGTTCTGGAACCCAACCTCTAGAATTCACTTTCTAGAATTTAATCTTGAGAGGTTATTTATAAGGTGGCTAGAGGGTTTGATTTTCTGCTCCCACCGGGGGCGGAAAATCAAACCTTATAAATAACCTCTAAGAATCCACAGAATCTACTTTTAGGTGCTAAGAGCCATCTGATTCAGTTCATTGTAGGCACTGCTAGTATATTTTCCTACAGGTTTGGCAAAATTGATATATGTCTAGCAATGGTGGCAGGATATTTTAGAAAATCCTCACCTCCGATGAGAGGTCATTTATAAAGTGGCTAGAGGGTCTGATTTTGCGCACTCGCTGGGGGCGAAAATTAGATTTATAAATAGCCTCTGAGAGCCTACTATAGCAACCTCTGGGGGGTTTTAATGAACTTTTGCCGTGGCATCGACTTCTTCATTGCTCATCAAGTGCCCATCCTCCATATAGACAATGCGATCGGCAATGTCCAGAATCCGATTGTCGTGGGTGACGAGTAAAATTGTACAGCCCTGCTCCTTGGCTAGTTTTTGCATCAGTTCTACTACATCTCGTCCAGATTTTTTATCCAAAGCTGCTGTGGGTTCGTCTGCTAGGACAATTTTGGGTTCACTAATCAAAGCCCTTGCGATCGCTACCCGTTGTTTTTGTCCCCCAGACAGACTATCGGGATAATATTCCGCCCTTTCTCCTAAACCTACGGTTGATAGCATGGCGACTGCCTTGGCATCGAGGTCTTGCCCCCGGAAGCGATGGGGATGGAGTTCTAAGGACATGCGCACATTTTCCCGGGCAGTTAAGAAAGTCAACAGATTATGTGCCTGAAAAATATAGCCAATATTCAGGCGTAGTTTAGCCAGTTGTCCCTTGCTGGCTCCACAGATTTCTTCCCCAAAAATCTTCAAGCTCCCCGTCTGGGCAGAACGTAGTCCCCCCATCAGGCTGAGTAAGGTAGTTTTTCCAGAACCCGAAGGTCCTGTCATAATAATAATCTCCCCAGCCTTAATTTCTAGATCGACATCAAAGAGAACTTGTTTTTTCAGGGAACCATCACCAAAATAATGGTTAACTTTGTTGGCAATAATCACTGGCGCGATCGCAGATTCTTGATGAGAAGCTAGGGATGGAGATTGTTGGTCTAAGATGGCTGGCATAGTTTTAAGAATTGAGATTGAGACTTTAGATTGAGAATTGAGAACTGGTTAGAAATTGTCCGCAGGGTCGGCTGAGCGGAGTTTGCGGAGGGCGATCGCCCCAGAAACACTACACATCAAGAAAGTTAGAACTAATACCGTTACGGCTCGTTCTAGTTTCATGGCAATGGGCAGCAGGGTAGCTCCGTAGGCAAGTTGATAAATGCCGAGGGAAACTAGAAAACCGGGCAGATAGCCAAGGATGGCAAGAATAAAAGCTTCTTGGAACAAAACTCCCAAGAGATAGTTATCGGTGTAGCCCATGGCTTTGAGGGTGGCGTATTCTGGTAGATGGTTGACCACATCGGTGTAGAGGATTTGATAAACAATGACAATCCCCACCACAAAGCCCATAATCACCCCCATACCAAAAATAAAACTGATGGGGGAATTGACTTCCCAGTAATTCCGCTCTCTGGCAATAAATTCGGCAGCACTCAAAATCACCACGTTGGGAACTCCACCTTGTAATTGAGCTTGGACGGCGTTGATATCTGCTCCCGGTTGGAGTTGAATTAAGCCAATATCAATTTTGCTGGCTTGGTGATCGGGGAAGAGATGGAGAAAGGTGGAGTCACTGGTAATCACGTTGCCATCGGCAACAAAGGAAGTGCCAAGGGTAAAGACTCCTACAGTATTAACGCTTTTTTGATTTAATTCTGCTGCTAATCCTGGGGAGGTTTCGATGTTCTGGGCTATGACTCCATACTCTGGGCGGGAAGCTCGATCGAACAATACTGTATTTAGCATTTGTAGTTTTCCAGTACTGGCAATTACCTCCGGCATCTGGAAACTGGGAACTCCGGGTTCCACACCCCACACCAGAATGCTGCGGGTCTTTCTCGTGTCAGGATTTTTCCAAGGTGCCAACTTGATATACAGGGAACTAATACTCTCTACCCCTCCATAGCCAAGGGTTTGGTAAAGTTGTTGGCGATCAAAACTCTGGAGGCTAGAGAGAGATTCTGATTGGGGGCTAATCATTAATAGATCCGCTTGGATCAAGGTATAGGGCTTAACCGCACTATCGTAGAGGGCATCTTGGAACCCCAACTGCACAAACATCAACATATTGGCAAAACCAATCCCCGATATCGCCACCAACAGGCGGGTTTTCTCTTTCATCAACTGTCGCCAAGCAAGGGGAGTCCTTGGTTGCAGATTGTCACGGATTTGTTGGCTTATTTTCTGGAGCATAGGGATGGGGACAATTTCAGGATTTTATATCAGCCAGTCGTTATGCAAAATAATCTATATCGACCAGTCGTTATGCTATAGGACAAGCAAAAACTAGGGATTAGGCAAGATCACAGCTTGGATTTGTAAATTAGTTAAAGCACTAACTTTCTGACTATCTTCAGGGTTCAGGAGAATTTTTACTTCCACAACTCGGCGATCGAGGTTTTCCCCCGGTTTGTTGCTAAATACTTTTTGCTGACTAACCTGCAAGTCAATGTAGACAACTTTTCCCTGAAGTTCGTCAGCGATCGCTGCCCCAGTAATCACCGCCTGCTGACCAATTTTCACCTTGCCCACATCAGTTTGATAAACTTCCGCCACAGCCACCATCCGATCAGTGCGTCCCAAATCCACAATCCCCTCAGTTCCCGGCTTTTCTCCCACCCTGGCATGGATTTTGAGAATCTGCCCTGCGATGGGGGCACGAATAAAAGCTCGATCGAGGACGGTTTCCGCTCGTTTGACGGCGGAGATTGCACTATCGACTTCTGCTTGAGCGGTTTGAATATCCACTGGACGGACTTCGGCAATTTGATTCAAAGCCGCACTAGCTTCCCGTTGCTGGGCTTGGAGAGTTTCCGTCACCCGGTCTTGAGTGGCGATCGCTTCCCGGAGTTGTGCCTCTGCTGTATCTAATCCGAGGCGTTTGCTATCTAGGTTGGCAGCAGCCACAGCTCCCTCTTGATAGAGTTGTTGAAACCGGGTGTATTCTTTCCTTGCTGTCTGCACTTCCGCTTGCCATCGGGCAATTACCGCCGCTTGGGAGTTGGCACTGCCAGCAAGCTCTGCCCCTAGTCGATCGATGCGGGCGGTTTGGGCTTGGAGTTCGCCAGTCTTTGCCCCCGCCATGACTTGAGCTAACTTGGCTTGGGCAGTTTTCACCTGAGCCTGAGCTTGTTGAACTTCATCTTCTAGGCGATCCTTGGCATCTAAAACCGCAATTACTTGCCCCGCTCGGACTGTATCTCCTTCTTTGACGAGAACTTGAGCAATGCGATCGCTATCCAACAGGGAGGGAGCTGCCAGTTTGAGTACTTCAGATTCTGGTTCTAAGCGTCCTAAGGCAGAGATTTTATGGGCAATGGCGATCGTCGGTGTCGGCTCTGGGGAGCTATTGCCCACAGAAAACTTTGATATGCCATAGAAACTAATCCCGCCCGTGACTAACCCTGCCCCCAAGAGCAACCACACTAATCGAGGATTGGCTAACCTCGATATTTTCATTGTCATAATTTCCTCCATTTCTTTTGCTTAGGACTGACTGCATTTTTCATGCCAATGAGACATGCTGCAAATATTAGAATGCTTATTAGGGTTAGGTTTGAGAATGGGTAGCTGTAGGCACCCATTCTCAAACTGCCGTAAATCATGAAGATTGCCCCAAGTAACCACCAATAATTTCCCCAAATAAGACTAGTTGTTTGGTAAAACTAACTTCCTGATTACCTAACAGCCGCTGTAGAACAATGCCATCAATGAGACAAGCCAAAAGCTTGCCGACTTCTGGGTCGGTAATGCCCAATATCTCCAGCACTGCTTGTTCATGATGATGATTTATACGTTGCCAAAGGTTTAACTCCTGAGAATTGCCAGCCTGATGCTGACAAAAATCTATCCACAGGTGCGTTTCCTTGATCAATAATTTCTCTTGCTCCTCGGCGTACTGAGCAATCAAAGTTATCCGCTCCTTGAGGGTTTGGGTATTTTTTAGTCGATCCTTGACAATCAAGATATTTTCCTGACAAGACTGTTCGATCAGTTGCCCAAACAATTCTTCCTTGCTAGGAAAGTAGTGGTAGAGCGTCCCAGTAGAAACGCCAATCCCTTGGGCGACTTCCCTCATGGTGATGGCAGCGTAACCTTTCTCTGCAAACAAATCAAAGCTCTTGGTCAGCAGTTCTTTTCGGTACTGGTCATGATCAACAATCTTGGGCATGAATTTACGAGCCATTATTTTATATCGACTGATTGTTATATAATAAAATCCCCAAAGGAGAATGTCAAGCAACTCCACTTACAGCACTTTGTGTTCAAATGAGACACACCACAAATATTGAAAGTCTTATTAATGTTAGGTTTGCGAGTGGGTGGCTGTAGCCACCCACTCGCAAACTACCGTGATTTTTTTTGTTGGTTGTGATGCTAGAAAATTCATCCACCGCATTCCTTTCCGCCTTGGATTAAACCCAACCCATTGAGGTTGTTATGCTACTAAGATTTAAAATGGAAATTGCTGATTAACATTGCAATCTCCCAAATTTCAACTGCATGTCTGATATAATTAATTGCCCATTAATCAAAAAGCTATAGTTAATTTTTCTCTCAGGCTGACGCTGAGCTTCTTGTCGAAGTGTCTCAAGACTATGAGTTTCCAACTTACCGTATTATTTTTATGATTTCTAGTAACGATTTTCGCACCGGAGTTGCCATTGTGTTGGATGGTTCAGTATGGCGGGTTGTAGAGTTCCTGCATGTCAAGCCGGGGAAAGGTTCTGCCTTTGTCCGTACTAAACTAAAAAATGCCCAAACTGGATCCGTAGTTGAACGTACCTTTCGTGCTGGGGAGTCAGTTCCGCAAGCTAGTTTAGATAAAGTCACCATGCAACACACCTACAAAGAAGGTGATGAATTTGTGTTCATGGATATGGAAACCTATGAAGAAGCACGGTTAACCCCCGCCCAAATTGGTGATCAGGTCAAATATCTTAGTGAAGGCATGGAAGTTGGTGTTTTGTATTGGGATGGCAAGGTGCTAAATGTGGAGTTGCCAAACTTTGTGATCTTAGAAATCGTGGAAACCGACCCCGGGGTTCGGGGAGATACCGCTACTGGAGGGACAAAACCAGCGATCGTCACCACCGGAGCGCAGGTGATGGTGCCGTTGTTTGTGACGATCGGTGAAAAGATCAAAATTGATACGCGGACTGATAGTTATCTAGGCAGAGAGCAATAAAATATCTGGAGCCGGAAATAAACTTACCTTAGAAATAAAAAAACTTGTGGCAATAGACTTTAATCAACTACGGGAATTATTGGCAACGATCGTCAATACAGATATTTCCGAGCTAACTCTAAAAAATCCTGAGTTTGAGCTGACGGTTCGCCGTGGAGCAGCGACTGTCGTTACCCCGGCAGCAACTGTAGTTGCCCCGGCACTGCCTGCTCCTGTAACTCCGCCTGAAACTCCCGCCAAGGAAACTGTTCCACCCCCAACCAGTGAGTCGAAAAATGACTCTAAGTATGAAGAAGTCAAGTCGCCCATGGTGGGAACTTTCTACCGCACACCCGCCCCTGATGAGCCACCCTATGTGGAAGTGGGCGATCGCATTCGCAGCGGTCAAGTCCTCTGTATCATCGAGGCGATGAAACTGATGAACGAGATCGAAGCTGAAATCTCTGGGCAGGTGATGGAAATCTTAGTCAACAGTGGGGAGCCAGTGGAGTATGGGCAGGTGTTGATGAGAGTAAAAGTCTAGGACTTATGCAAGTCACCTACAGCCCCGCCTATACGATCATCCCTACCTATGAGTGTTTCAATCGTTGTAGCTACTGTAATTTTCGTGTGGAACCGGGGCAGGATTCTTGGTTGAATTTGGATACTGCCCGAAGTCAGTTAGAAAAATTACAGGGGATGGGAGTTTGTGAGGTCTTAATCCTCAGTGGGGAAGTGCATCCTCGATCGCCTAGGCGATCGCTTTGGTTACAACATATTATTGATCTTTGCCAACTAGCTTTGGATTTAGGATTTTTGCCCCACACTAATGCGGGAATATTAAGCTGGGCAGAAATGGCGGAGTTGAAGAAAGTTAATGTCTCGATGGGGTTGATGCTAGAGCAAGTCACCCCGGATTTATTAACCCATGTCCATAAGCACGCCCCTAGTAAAATTCCCGCAGTGCGGTTGGAGCAACTGGAATTTGCTGGTCAGCTCAAGCTCCCCTTTACTACGGGTTTGCTGTTGGGGATTGGGGAAAGTTCCGCCGATTGGGTGGATAGTCTAGAGGCGATCGCTACGATCCAAAATCAATATGGTCATATTCAAGAAGTGATCCTCCAGCCCTACAGTCCCGGCAGCAAAGAAACCCATCAACAATCTAACTTCGATCCTGCTCAACTTCCTAAAGTAATTAACCTAGCCAAACAAATTCTGCCTGCTTCGATTACGATTCAGATTCCCCCTAATCTAATTCTGGAACCGGAGTGGTTATACGCTTGTTTGGCAGCAGGAGCAGGGGATTTGGGGGGAATTAGCCCGATCGATGAAGTGAACCCTGACTATGCCCATCCGACCCATACCCAATTAAGTAAAATCTTAGCTGCTGACAATTGGCAATTAGTCCCTAGATTACCCATCTATCCCCAGTACATTCCTTGGTTAGATGACAATTTGCAAACCTTGGTAAAACCTTGGAGTGAGAGCTTTGCCAGTATTACAGCAGTTTGAGAGTGGGCTGAGCGGAGTCGAAGCCCACTCTCAAACCCAACATGGATAGGACTTGCAATATTTGTGGTGTGTACCATTTGAACGCAAAGTGCTGTAGGAGACAATCTACTGAAAAAATTCTCCAACTGGACAGGCAAACCCCGGTAATAGGGCAGGGCTGTTTCATTCTAAAGTCAAATCAAGCAAATAAAAAGCGATTACAGCTTAGTAAACTAGGAAGTAATCGCCTATTTTTTCAATTAAATTAATATGGATAGTCTAATTGAACACCTTAAGAAAATCAAGGA
>CALRPI020000126.1:0-8743 GCA_943370025.1 Phormidium lacuna HE10JO
CCCCCCCCCCCCCCCCCCCCACTACTCTGATTATCCTAACCCCCTTGGTGGTTGCTATACAGCCATCGCTTTTTCGAGGGATGAATTTATCTTGTGCCAACGAAGCTCTTGGTTAGGCTATCGGGAGCAAGGAAGTGGTCAAGGTGGAACATCCGATCTTCGGTTTCCAGAAGAATCTTTTCGTATAGATAGCGGGTTGCTCGATCGCCCAAACTTTCTGCTTGAGCTGCTTGACGACGGAGAACTTGGACTACTTCTTTTTCTGCTGCCACATCATTCTCTAGCATTTGCCGACAATCATAAATCCCGTCTTCTTCCGGGGTAAAACAGCATAGTTCAGCCAACTTCATAAAGCTAGCTACTGGGACACCCCCCAAACCGTTGAGCCGCTCACCCAATTCATGGACATAATCTTGAGTATCCTTCAGGCTCTCTGCAAAGAATTCATGCAAAGAATAAAATTCAGAACCCTCAACTACAAAATGATGTTTTTGGTATTGCAGATGCAGTGCCTGAAAGCTAGCTAACAAGACATTCATTCCTTCGCAAACTGGCATGGTGACACTACTGTCAAGTAAAACTGCATTATCCCCAATTTCGCCGAAGGCACGTACTAAACCCTGAGTAGTAGGCATAAGTTTATTTGTTATCTAAATTTATATGGTTGGTACAACCCTGAGAAATTTATGAGAGAGGTGCTGACAAAATAAAATTTGAAGCTCAACTTAACCTCGAAACTCCTAGGCAGAACCATCAAAACAATAACATAGGTTTATTGAGAAAAGGCAAACTAACAGTGGATAAGTTCAACGATAGCCCTAAAGTCAACCTTGTAGTAATTGAGAATAGTTTTCAATTGGCATGGAATTCTGTTATACTAACTTGTAGCAATTTCTCACCCCTCTATTTTAAAAATCTATCTATTCTTTCCATGAATCCCTGCCCTTTCGTAACCCTCCAATCGATCAACCTCCCCAGCTTAGACCGATGGCAAGTATATCAACGATTACAAGAGTTAGATATCCCTTGTCAATGCCATCTCTATCAACCCATTAAAATCCAAGTCTCCAGTCCCACTCAACTTATCCAGGTATGGAGTGTAACTAGACAAATTACTGATTCCCCAGCGAAATTAGGAAAACTGTTAGAAAAATGTTGGCAACTAACTGCTGATTAACTTTTATTAACTAGTAACTATTTTCAATAATATAACTTACTCACTATCAAAGAATTACAGCAGTAGGACTTACGCACTGCTAACGAATTATTGAGAGTTGTGGACGTTGTTGTGGGCAATCCGTGCCCACAACAACGTCCAAATGCGTAAGTCCTGAGCAGTTTGATCTGTCGTTTAGACTAAGTGAATGGAAAGCAAAATACCACCAAAAATTAGAGCAAGCATTAGCAAGGGCTAAATCAAGCTCAAAATTAACTAGGAAATTAGACCTTAGAGGTCATTGATAAAGTGGCTAGAAGGTCTAATTTTCCGCCCCCAGCGGAGGCGGAAAATTAGACTTTATAAATAGCCTCTTACAGCACTTTGCGTTTAAATGAGACACACTACAAATATTGATAGTCCTATCAATGTTGGGTTTAATAGTGGGTGGCTGTAGCCACCCACTATTAAACTGTTGTAAATGCTTAAGGAATCGTAGGTTGAAGGTTAATGTCTTAATACTTCCTTTTCCTTATAAGACTTATCCTTATCCTTATCCTTATAAGAATTAAAGGATTGGACAATTCTAGTTTCTGGATCTATGCCTTCAAAGGTAGGTGGAATCCAAACTCTGACGACAAGCAGAACTGCTAAAACTAATAAAAATCCTCCAGTGGCGAGAATATGTACCCACGGAGTTTCCAGCACCCCCCGGACAATTACTTCTCTCAGGACAGAAACGATCGAAACTTCTACGGCTACGCCGATGGAAACCCGGTGCTCCTGTAGGTAGATGATTAGTAACCTAAATAGCTCGACTAAAATGAGGACGAATAAAATATCCGCTGTGATGGCATGGAAATTAAAACTTGCTGGGGCAAGTAGAGAGACAAACATATCTTTGAGCTGAAGCACCATCACACCAAACAGACCAAGACACAAAGAAATGACAATTAAATCCTGAACAAATTCCAAAGCACGGACAACAAGGGTTCGATCGATCCATGCACTTAACTGGCTGGGCAATTGAGTTGAGTTCTTTTGCATTTCTTCTAATTTCATTTTCGGTGAGTTTATTCAGGGGTGGCTATGAATGCTGATGTTGTAAGTTTCTCCGCTTAGTGGGGGAACTCACAAAAAATCGTCTTAGCTACCTTAACGCTTGCTATATTTCATCCGCAGGGCGTAAATCCTAATTCATCTAGGATTAGATTAACATAAGCTTCAATCATGCATTCGCATTCAATCATGAGGAAAGCTTATGTATGATATATCCTCAACTCTAGTCCATCCCATTTTGCTTGTAAGGGATGCGAATAATGAACTCTGTTCCTGCACCAAGCTGAGAGCTATATTCCAAAGTTCCATTATGTTGATTGGTGATGATTTGATAACTGATTGCCAAACCCATGCCAGTGCCTTTACCAACAGGCTTAGTAGTGAAAAAAGGGTCAAAGATATGCTGGTTGATAGCTTCAGGAATCCCTTCACCGTTATCTGAAATACGAATTTCCGCCCATTTATTGTCTATCAGCATGGTCTGAATAGTGATGGTAGGGATAAATTGTTTCCCCTGCTCGATCGCAGCTTCTAGGGCATCGTTCACAGAGTGTGACTCGAAAGAGTCAATCGCATTAGATAAAACATTTATAAAAACTTGATTGAGTTGCCCCGGATAGCAATCTACAGCAGGAAGAGAACCATAGTTTCGCAAAATTTCTATGCCTGGCTTATCCACTGTTGGCTTGAAACGGCTACTTAAAATTAGTAAGGTGCTGTCGATGCCATCATGAATATTGATCGATTTGATCCCTGTTTCATCTAAGCGAGAGAAATTTCGTAATGCTAAGACAATTGCTTGAATTCGTTTCGCCCCTTCCTTCATAGAAACAATTAGATTGGGTAAGTCACTAATCAAGAAATCCATGTCGATCGCCTTTGCTTGGGTAACGATCTCCTGGGGAGGTTGAGGATAATAAGCTTGGTAAGTTTGGAGAAGTTTTAATAGTTCTTGAATATATTCATCAGCATGACTAAGATTGCCATAAATAAAACTGACTGGGTTGTTGATTTCGTGGGCAACTCCAGCGACTAGTTGACCTAGGCTCGACATTTTCTCACTTTGAATTAATTGAGCTTGGGTCATTTTCAATTCCTGTAATGTCTTTTCAACTTCTTCCTTTGCCCCTTTCAATTCAGACGTGCGATCTTCCACCCGATGCTCTAGGGTATTAAAGGATTCTTGTAGCTGTTGTGCCATGTAATTAAAAGACTGGGTAAGTTCTTGTAGTTCACGGACTGGTGACTCGATAACTGTTTGGTTCAGCTCTCTGGAAGCGATCGCCTTAGAGGCTTGATTCAATCGCAAAATAGGTTTAGTGATCCAATGACTAGTAAATATGCCAACTCCCAAAGAAACTAATAAGGCTATCAAGCTCAACGCGATCGTACTTTGATTATTCGCATTAATTCGTGCCATAAAATCTGATTCCGGAATAGTAATAACTACCAGCCAGTCAATCCCTTGCTCATCTCGAAAAGGATCGACTTGGACAAAATAGCGCTTCCCATTGATCAAAAACTCTAGTTGCTGGGGTGTTTGAATATTTTGAAAATCCTCAAATTGCTCTAATAAAAATTGGCTTGTTTTCTGGGTGACAATATTGGCACTATTAATAACCTTGAGGCGTTCAACTCGTTGCTCTGGTAGTGCCACAACTTTATCTGGATAATATTGAAACGGCTTTTCACCGGTAGAAGTTGCAATCATTTCTCCAGACCTTTCCAGAATAAAACTTTGTCCAGATTGACCAATTTTGAGCTTACTTAAAAAATCTCCGAACATTGCCAAATTTAAGCTGGCAATCCATACTCCTTGAAGTTCTCCTGTCTGACTATTATAGATAGGTTGACCGGGGGCAATGTACATAGTTTTGCCAGTGATGTGGGGAAATACATTCCCCCAGAAAACCCGTTTCCGTTGGACTGGAACTGCATAGTAGGAGCGTTTGCGAGGGTCAAAATTAGGTTTGCCGGCATTGGTAATTTCCTTGCGATCGCCATCTGAACTAGTCGTATATGTAGTCAAGGTGCGGTTGTTTTCTACTTCAGAAGTGCGGATTACAATCTGCCCATCATCCTGCCGTTCTACACCAAAAAACTCTTGATTAGCTGTCACGAAAGCCGTGAGACTAAGATTAGGAAAAGCAGTCAGTTGTCGCCATAGAAACTTTTCTATATCTTTCCCATCACTAATATTAATGCGGTTTTGGCTGAGGACAGTATCATAGCTTTTGAATGCTTGAAAGGGGGTTTCTATTAAGTAAGTTAGATTTTGTTCAATGCGATCGCTAGTCTCATTCCGCAACTGAGTAGCTACATCATTTACTGCTTGTTGACCGTTCCTAAAAGAAAGGTAGCCGACAATAGTTACTGCTCCAACTGTTTGCACAACAAAGGGAACAATTAATAGCATTTGTAAGGGAATTTTGCTAAAAAGTCTGGGTAACAGGTATTTAGAGGATCTGCCTAGGTTATTAATCTTGTTCCTTGATACATGAGGCATAGTCATGATTGGACTCTCCATATTAAAGTTAAAGCTAGCTTTCTCGGGACTTACGCATTTGGAAGTTGTTGCAGGGGCTCCGCGCCTGCAACAACTTCTAAAACTCTCAATAATTCGTTGAGAGTGCGTAAGTCCTATTTCTGTGACATAACGACCAACAAAGCCATCCGCAGCTTCTACCCTCTAGAGTAAAGAAAAAAAAGGAAATACTAGAGAAGGTATCTAGGACGATTGTAAATAATTTCATCCGCCGAAGGCGGATGAAATTATTTACTAGAAACAATTTGAGAGCAACTGCTCTGTATTTCCTTCGCCACTACCTCAGCTAACTTCATGGCTGCTCCCGGTAAACCCCGGACTTGCTGGAGGCGATCGCTCATTTGTTGTAATTTTTCTGGATGGTCTAGGTAATCAATCACTAGATCCCCCACTTGAGCGGCGGTGAGATTGCCCACCAACTCTGGGACAATAGCTGCTTTTGCCCAGATATTGGGCCAGGCAAATAATCTACCTTGACGCAAGATGTAGCCATTAATCAGGTTGGCAAAGATGGTGCCGACTCCGGGCAGGCGGACTAAAATTCCCGGTAAGCCATCCCACGATCGCATGGCATCCAGTTGCTGCATGGGAATCAAAACAATCATCGGCACACCAAGGGCAGCCAGTTCGGCGGTATTTGCCCCAACGGTGGTAATGCAGATTTGGCATTGAGTCAGAACCTCATGGGCGGGATATTCCCGGCGCAGTTCTACGAGTAAGCCCTGCTCGGTTTGCAGATAGTCTTGGTCATTTTGGTGGATCAAACTAGCGGGGGAACCCTTAACCATTTTCAAGACAGGATTGGTTTGGGGATCGGCAAATTTGGCGAGGGATGGTAAATCTAGGGTCGGGGCGACGGGGATGATGAATTTGGTATCTGGTTTTTGGCTGTGGAGATAGTCGGCGATCGCTAAAGAGAGGGGCAAACCTTGGGCAAGTTTGGCAGCTTTGGAGCCGGGTAATAGACCAATTATTTGCTGTTTTGAATTGCCTGAATTGACTGCATTACCTGATTCTTTTGAGCTAGAAGATTGGGACTGAGCCACATCCGCCATCAAATCGCCAACTACGGTGAATTTGGAGTGATACTGTTGAGGGACTTTTTGCAAGGGTTCGGGTTTCATGATCCCGAAGCGATCGATCCATCGCCACCACCGAGCATCCCACTCAGCATAGGTAACGCTGCGATAACCCAAACGTTTACTAATTACCACCGTGAAAAATTGATCTCCCCCTAGGAATAACACCACCCCTTTTTCCCGCCAATCCCAACTCTCAGCAGTTTGACCCCGGAGGAGAAATTGAGAAAAATGTTCTGCCCCTTGGACGCGATCAACCTCTGGATAGGAGTGGGCGATCGCCACTTCTTTGCCCGTAGCATTGGGACAGGGGGAAAGGATGACCGAAATTCTGGCTTGGGTGGGATCATTCCCTAAAATTTGTCGTAGGGATTTGACCACCGGGCGTACCCAAGTGGTCACTTCACCGGGACCATTAGACAAAATTAAAATATCCACACCCTGTACCATCGCTCTCCTGTTGTTACACTAAATAGGGGCTTCCCGCCCCTAACAGTTTACCCCTTCTATTCCTAGGTAGCGATCGTGAATAATAATGTCCTTACTTCTACCCTGATCCTGATTATTCTTTCTAGTATTGGCTTAGTTTTCTTTATTCGTGCCTCGGTCAAAGCCCGGATTCAGCAACTTCAACTAATCGCCCCAGTTCCCGAAACCGACTTACTCAGCCAACTCCAGACCCACCTGCAAAGTCGTGCCTACCGGATTGCCCAAGTCACCCCTACCGAGAACCAAATTACCTTTGAGGGTTTTGTGCAGCCTAGTTGGTTATTAGCAGGACTATTAACTTTGTTAGCGGTGGGGGGCTTTTTGTGTATGGGTTTAACCCTATCTTTCCTATTTCCCGGTCATGGCTCAATCTTTTTTGGTCTAGTTGCGATCGCTCCCCTCGCGGGAATTTTCTATTGGCAAAAGGCGGGGCGATCGGAACAAATTTCCCTGAAGTTGAAGACTAGTGAAGTCCCAGAAAAACCCAGTATTGTCACCATCACCGCCCATCGAGATGAACTAGCAGAGATCAAAAAAGTGTTTAATGAAAGATTGATCCCCGAATAGACATCTTAGGTTCCGGTGGGCACTGCCCACCCTACTTTTTCATAAATCACACTCAGAAAAATATTGATTCCTAGTTCATGAATACACAGACGCAGCAACATCCTAGAGATTGGCATTGGGATTTTTGGTTTACTCTGCCCATCTATCCCTATCGTCAGCGGCGGACTCTACGGACTGAAGTTATTCCTGATACTATGTGGACATTTGACCAATTGCAGGGCATTTTTTATGTGGTTGTGCCAATTCGGATGACGGTGGTGAAGTTGGCAGCCGGGGGCTTGTTGGTCTATTCCGCCGTGGCTCCGACCTTGGAATGTATTCGCTTAATGCGGGAGTTGGAGGCTGTCCATGGGGAAGTTAAGTATATTATTCTGCCGACAGCTTCTGGTTTGGAACATAAGGTATTTATGGGACCTTTTACCAGAAAATTTCCCCAAGCCCAAGTCTTTGTGGTTCCCCAGCAGTGGAGCTATCCAGTGGATTTGCCCCTGAGTTGGTTGGGGTTACCGGGGCGGCGGACTCAAGTTTTGCCAGAGGATAGTTCCCAAGCACCCTTTGGGGATGAATTTGCTTATGCCATCATGGAACCCCTGAAATTAGGCTTGGGCTTTTTTGGGGAAGTGGCTTTCTATCACAAGCGATCGCATACTCTCCTCGTCACCGATGCTGTCCTCTCCATCCCCGCCACTGCCCCACCGATTATTCAACTAGACCCCTATCCCCTCCTCTTCCACGCCAAAGATAGCCCGATGGATGCGATGCTTGATACATCAGCCAATCGCCAGAAAGGATGGCAGCGGATTTGTTTATTTGCCCTCTACTTTCAACCCAGTACCCTCGCCACTCCCACCTTAGCTGAAGCATGGCAGGAGGCAAAGCAAGCGCCCGATCGCACTGCCAAAGCCTACTTTGGTCTATATCCTTTCCAATGGCAACCCGACTGGTTAGCCTCCTTCACCGCTCTGCAAGATGGAGGCAGATTACTAGTTGCGCCAATTCTGCAAACCCTAATCCTCAACCGTGCGCCCCAAGCAACCCTAGAGTGGGTCGATCGTCTAGCTCAGTGGAATTTTCAGCAAGTTATCCCCTGCCATTTTGCCGCACCCGTATCGGCAACTCCCGAAGATTTACGCCGTGCCTTTAGGTTTTTGCAGCCATCTTCAGGGCAATTTATATCTCAAAATCCTATTGATTATGCTCATGATCATGCGTACGGGAAGACCCACAATTCTCTGCCAGAAAAAGATTTAAGCCTGCTGAAAGAGATCGATCGAGCCTTGGTCAAACGAGGTATCTCCCAACCAGTAAGCATCCCCCCTAACCCCTCTTAGTAACTTGAGTTCAATGAATTTGTATTTTATAGGTACTTTGACGATCGCTAGCTAGATTTTAGATGCGATCGAGGGGACTAATTACCCCTTCACCACCACAATTCAGTAGATGAGTATAAATCATTGTGGTTTTCACATCTTTGTGCCCTAGCAACTCCTGCACCGTCCGAATATCATAACCATTTTGCAAGAGATGGGTAGCAAAACTGTGGCGAAACGTATGGCATCCCACCCGTTTTTCTACCTTGGCAATTCTCACTGCTTGCTTCAGTATTTTTTGCATTCCACTCTCATGGAGATGATGACGACACATTAGTTCGCTACGGGGACCTTTGGCGATCGTGCTAGAGGGGAATACATATTGCCAAATCGTTAGTGTCATGAAGTTTTCGCCACAGATTTACGGTTATGTTTAGCATGATCGCGCTCAATCACTAAGAAAAACACGGTTAAGCAACTGGTTTCGTGAGGGAATGCCCCAATCTCATCAGACTTAGCCCGAAACTCGCGAAATAAT
>CALRPI020000127.1:0-8609 GCA_943370025.1 Phormidium lacuna HE10JO
GATTATTTCGCGAGTTTCGGGCTAAGTCTGATGAGATTGGGGCATTCCCTCACGAAACCAGTTGCTTAACCGTGTTTTTCTTAGTGATTGAGCGCGATCATGCTAAACATAACCGTAAATCTGTGGCGAAAACTTCATGACACTAACCAGATTGCAACTTGAGGTTATTGCCTATCCGCTCGATGCTGTGAAAATTTCCCACGGGTTTAGCAATTACCAAATCTTCCCAAAAATCAATTACTATTTCTCCAGATATAAAAACCAAACCTCCCTGCAATTCGTATAGCTTCGGAGCAATCGCCTCATCCTTAAATTCCACTTGGGAAATTTTCACACCTGCCTTTCGATCGGCAGTGGCGGTAATCCGGGTGACTAGTATCTGCTTACCAGTTAAAAATAGTCCCCTCTCCGACTGCACGATGAATGCTTTGCCTACTTGTTCAACTATTAAATATTTCCCATTGGCACTGGAGCGATCGCTGGCAAAGGTTCCTTGAATCTCTGCATAGACCAAGTGATCCTTACCCTTGGTGTTTAACACTTGCTCCACAGAATTGGCATCCCCCATGATTTGCGCCACAGAGTTTTTCAAAGTTCCATCATGGAAGTTTGTGGCCAGCACCAGTAATGCCAGAAATATTGCCAACACCCAATACTCGGCAGGCGATCCTGTAGATAGGCGGGCGTTGGGATTTTTGCCACAAATTACCCAAGCTCGACGAGGGTAAAATAACTGCACTCCTTGTTTGGTAAAGCAATCGGCAAGGCAACTGGTGAGGTGTCCCACGGGCAGAGCTAGGGCAGCGTGACCGGGTAGGAGTTGGAAGTAGTAGAGGGCGATCGCAACTCCGCCTAGGGCAAGGGTGAAATATAGGCAGTGGGTAATGGTTCTGTGGGGGTAACGATCTTGAATCCACTTAGCCACGGGATAAAATAGTTTGCCCGTGTAGGAATCAGTGGTATCAAGGTCTGGGAGTTGGGAACCGACTACTGCAACTAGTAGCGTTAGGGGTTGGGAATCTAGGCTAAAGGCTGCGACAGAGGCAGCGATCACCATGTGGGTGACAGCCATCATTTGCCTAACCTCCGGGGTTTCTGGTGTAAAAACTGTAGGGATAGTTTGAGGGAATAGAAGATTGCCAAGCTCACACCACCAATCACTGCTAGTAACAAGGGCTGGATATCTATGTACTCTTCATGTTCGGGGGTTTCCTTGAGAGTTCCTAGACTGTATTCTCGGACGATCTTCTTAGCGAGCATTAAGTTCGTACCGGCTGCTCGTTGCAGTGATGAAAACTTAGATGGGGGAATCTGCAAATTAAGGGCGATCGCTTCCCGGTGCATCAGTTCCCGAATATCTAAATCTGTAGGTGGTTCTATCTCTAGGTGGGTCAGGCTGAGGAAAATATCCAAGGGTTTGCGCTCGATCGCCGTCAAGCAAATCACCGCCCCTTCCTCTAGTAAGGACTGGAGCCAATACCTGATACTGGCAGGATACCTAGTGGCATTATCCCCAATGATGATTAGTTCATGCTCCTGGGAAAATTTCCCAACCTGATCCTTCATGGCTTCGGCAGTTTTCTCTGCTTCCAAGCCCAGACTTTCCACCAATTTAGCGATCGCCACCTTCATGCTTCCCGCATAGTCTAAGCGGCCAGCATGGGGCAACTGTTCAGCTATCCGTTGGGCGATCGTACTCTTGCCAGTTCCCGCCTCCCCAGTGATGAGAATAGAACGCCCTGAATTCAAGTATCTCAAGGCGTTATCTATTAGCTGGTTATGACAGTCGATCAGGCTGCCTGTATTGCTTCCGTGTCCACCAAAGTTTCTTGTCTCGACTTGATCAGGTCTTTGGCATACTGAAGCGGATCGATCGACTTTGGGAGGGGCTTAGTCTCAGAGATCGCATCTCTCATCTCCTTGGGTAAAGTATCTGGATTATCAATAAATTGAGCCGCTAATAAGTTCTGGGCAATTAAAATCCCGGCTGCTTGTTTCTGGGCATTAGTCACCAGTTGGGAAATTTTCACAGCCTCCCGATCTATTTCCGGTTCCGGCTCTGGAATTGTGGCAAGTTCAGCAGATTGAGCTTTCGCGATTACCTCCCTATGCGATCGCCAGTGCCTCATCTTGCCCCCTTCCCCTAGGTAGGCTTTAAAGTCTAAAAGTTCCTGCACCTGCTCTGGCAAGAAATAGACTTCATTTTCTCCTTGATCGCGACAGGACTTAATCCCCGTATGGGCTAACCAAGGATAGATAGTTGCCCTTTTAATATCTAGAATCTCTAGAAGTTCGGCTAGCTTAGTCTTCTCTGCTATCGGTTGTGTTGCCATGGATCGCGTCCACCTCCATCATGAGTTGCTATCTGTCTAATCTCTATATCTTTCTTCACAGTTTCAAAACTAAAAGCACTTAGTGTTGGCAACCATGAAAAAATTATTAGACTTAGAAGTCCAGCTATCTTTAGATTAAGTTTTTGGCGACGGATCGTATCGATCGATAGGTTTAATGTTTGAACTAATTCCTGTACTGTAGCAGTGGGATCTTCGGTCATGGCTTGTAGTATCCTTTGGCGGGTGAGATCGCCTTGGGCGTGCTTTGGATAAGAATGTGTTAGGTGCATAGGTTAAGGTTTGATTGTGGAATAACAATTCAGTCCTTATATATGCTTTTGTCCCTATAGTCAAGAGAGAATCTACCTAATTGTGTATGAAGTAGATTTCCCCTCTAGGAGATCCCATTCATTTCATCAAATCGTTTGACCTCCGTACCTTTTCAGCGTCGATCGCTTGAGATAAACTCTCTATTTGCTCGTCAGAAAAGTATATCAATTGGTTGACGGCTTGGTTAAATATCGCAGTAATTTTAGTTTTTAGTGACCTGGCTTCTAGCTCTTCATTAGTTAAGTCATTTTGGGCAGCAAAGGGCGTTTCTGAGGTTCTTCCCTCAAGCCGCTGGTTATTGAGCTTTCTACCCTGAGATGGAATGGGGGCAGGGGCGCGGATGTCGGTGACGGGGTTATCGGGGGCGTGGGAATTTTTCACAGCTTGGTTGTGATTACTGGGAGTTCTTAGGGTCAGGGTTACTTCTTCGGATAGCCGTTCCCGCTCCTTACGAATATTGGCGATCGTTCTATAGCCAGATTCCGGCAGTCTTAGGTAGGTGGCGATCGCTCTAGATGACCAGACATCAAACCCGGAAGGTAGCTTGATCTCTAGTCCAGATTCCAATAAATCTAGAAACATGGAGATCCGCTTGCGTTGATCTTTAGGTCTTAGGGGGATGCCGTGGCGGCTGTTCTCGATCGCTGTTACTGAATAAAGAATTGCTTCTTCAATTTGGGTAGCTGTGAAAATTTCACAGAAGATATCTGCACCTATTTTTCTAGCTGCCTCTATCCGATGATGCCCATCCCCAATTAGGTAGCGGTTCTCGTGTTCAAAAACCACGGGTAGGGGCGATCGTTCAAAGTCCCATAAATCAGACTGCATCAGCTCGGCATAACGAGCGATCGCTTCATTGTCTATTGCCTCCCGGATTTGGGTAAAAGATACTTCTTCAAGCTGTTCTGGTGATATCCATAGAGTGGGATTGGCGGTCGAGGAGACAATTGCCGGGGTCGTTGGTTCCTCTGCGGTTTCCTTGGAAGTTGAAGGGTTAACAGTAAGGACTAGCGGTGAGGACGGTTCCTGAGCTTTGTCGAAGGAGATCGATTCGATCTTCTTAGGTCTGCCACTTTTTGCTTTTGCTGATGTCACCATAGTTTTTAACTCCGGGGTATCTGAGGTTGAATATCTTTTCACAGTAGGGGTCGATTTCCGAGCAGCCTTTGAGGGCAAATCCGGCACCGACTCCTGAACAGAGGTCGCATTGAGTGAGCATAGGCTCATCATTGCTTCTTGGTTAGTAAAGTAGATGAGAGCGTTAAGCCCTTCCACCTCTAGGCTGTAACCAGATCGAGAAATACTGCTAATGGTGGCACTTTTGCCGTTTAGCATTAATCCAGAACTGTAGTTTTCAATGCGGACGCGATCGCCTACTTCCCAAGACTTGTTAGTTGTTATGGTCATTTTGCATTGCCTCCCAATCTGTTTTTTTGTACCAGTTGCCCTCCAGATCGAAAACTCCGTCAGGGAAGACTGGATCTTGCTTTAATTCCCCTAGGGCAATTGCTGCACTAACCTTCGGGAACAATATTTCCACCTCTGGGAAATTTTCACAGCCAGCGACGGAAGATTTGTCAACCGGACTAGATTTGGATTTATACAGGGATTCTAATTCTTGGATATTGCTGTTGATCCAAGATTCCACTAGTACGGGGCGATCGGGTAGTTCCATTGCCTTGCGAACACAGAACTCTCTAAATCCTTGGTTAGACTCTAAAAATTTTAAAATCTCGCCTCTCTCTCTCTTCTTTGAAGTCTTATTAGTCTTATTAGTCTTAGGGGTGCTGGAATCCTTGCTAGGTGAGGGATTTGAGCTGCAAGTGTTGCGTGGGCGCAATAGCTGTTGCGTGGGCGCAATAGCTGTTGCGTGGGCGCAATAGCTGTTGCGTGGGCGCAACACATCTTTAGATGGAGAAAAAGGATTAACAGTTACCGAAACTGCCAATAATTCCATTGATATCCAGCCTAGGTGATCGAGTTCTTTTAATGCCCTTGATACAGTGCTGGGGTGCATTTCCAGATTTTTAGCAATTTCCCTAATACTCATGTTGATGGGGCGATCGCCAAAGGGTGTAGTCGATCGTAAATATAAAAGCACTCTCATTTCTGAATTTCTAAGCGAGTTCATTTCCATGATGTCTTCTGGGGTAAGTTTGTAGAATGTATTCATGATGTTGCCTGTGAAATTTTCACACTCTCTTTTATTTCTCTGATTTCTCCTGTGACTAGAAATTGTTTTTCCCAAGGATCAACACCGATTAAGTAACTCCAGATTCTCCACTCGGCAGCGGTTAATTTCCCTTGCCTCAGAGTCTCTGCTAGTTCGGGGGTGACAGGATAGAAGTTTTTCATTGTTGTAGGTTCTAATTAGTAGTGGTTGTGTTGGGATAGTTGTGGGGCGGTGTTAAATCTAAAACTCTAACGGTTGCTTACCTAATAGGTTTGGTGTTAAGCTTTCCTTAGTTGACAAGTTTTTGTTTCCATATAATTTTCAATTGAAAATTAATCCGCCAATAGGGTTACCTCCTTCTAATTGCTGGACTTCTAGCTATCGAGCCTACTTTAGCACGAATTCTAGCTAATTATGTTAATATTGAAAAAATGTAGAGGATATTATATATGCGACTAGGTGGAAATCCAGATTTAAAAAAATTTGAATATAAGCCCAAGGGGAAGCAAGTTTTAAGTAAGCAAATCTCCTTGAAGGTCGAAGAAGAATTGGCTCTAGCTCTAAAAGCGGATCCCGGTTGGCACGATAAGATGCGGGAAATGTTGCGATCGCTATATTTAAATAAAAGCTCTAGCTAAGGGATAAAGAATAGGGGAAAAGTCCCATCCTTTGGTACACCTTGTTGTAAATCTCTTGTTATTTGCTGGGAGTTAGGCTAGATAAATCTTGAGTTATTCCTTTTAGTAGGTCGATTGGAGTATTATATTGTGGGAAAAACCTTCTAACTCCATGTAATCGTGCATAATCGGCGATTGTAGCACGATTACACGCAATAAAATACAATTGTCGTGAGCTTTAAGAAAAATAAAATATACAAGAAGGTTAGTAAGTATGGCAGGTACAGGCAGACCAGGCGGTAATCCCGATTTAGTGAAGCATCAATACCAACCGAAGGGTAAGGAACCACTAGAAAAGGTAGTAACGGTAAGGATGAGCAAAAGCCTGTATGAAAAAATTAAGGGCGATCGCCCAGATTGGCAGGACGAACTTAGGAAGAATTTAGAAAAGATTTACGGTACAAAGCAGGAGTGAAATTTACTCGCAATGAAAAGCAGGCTACATAGAGGTAGAAGCTGTGCCAATAGAACGGAATTTGTATCCAAAAAACTGGGAAGCGATCGCCATAGCAATTAAAGAGGGCGCTAACTGGCACTGTGAAAATTGCGATCGCCCGTGCAGAAAATCTGGGGAAAGCTTAGAGGACTTTGAAGAGAGGATGGGCTTTGCAGAATGGGCGGGGGAGTGGGTACAAGATTATTGGGAAAGTATAGAAGATGACGAGCATGGCAGTGTCCTAATCCGCCGTAGCAAACGGTTTGAACTAGGCGTTGCTCATCTCGACCATGTGCCGAGTAACTGCGATCGCTCTAACCTCAAAGCTCTTTGCACTCCCTGCCATTGCAGATACGATCTTTCTCAGATGGGCAGGAAAAAAATGCTCCGTCGCGAGCGATCGGGGCAGTTGAGTTTATCGTTGTGAAAATTTCACAGGAAAACTCTGTAGGGGTTGGGCTTGCGTAGCGATAGCGGAGCAAGGTTCCAGCCCCTACAGAGTTTTCAGGTTTTGGCTTTGAGTTGGGCTAGGTCAATCTCAAAAAGGCGGATGGCGGCTCCTAGTTGTGCCTCGGTGTGTGCCTTTTTGAATCTGAGGTTAGTGATCGCCCTCCTGCGATTGAGAAAAATCTCGCCTTGTAATTTGCTTCCTAGGGCGGCTTTCCGTTGAGCATCATTTTTGAAATCTGAGCTAAAGGCGATTGCTTTCTCGGCTAAAACTTGGGCAGCTTCTAATTCAAGGCTGGCTGTGAAAATTTCACAGTTGATTGTGTTGATTTCTAACTCCAGTTTGAGGATGACTTCCGATTGGGTGATGCAGCGATCGCTAGAGCTACTTGCAAGGTGTGTGAAGGAATTTGATATCATGATCTTAATTAAGTTAGTGGAGGGGAATTTCACCCCCCCATTTTTTTTGCTTATCTTGGGTAGAGCGAAAGTGAAAAGATTGACCTTTTTGACATACCCAATGTCCCTCTCTTCTATTTCTACTAAGCCAGTCGGCTTTCGTTTCGCCTATGCACAAAACTAGGTTAGCTGCATTATCCAACACGAAATAAATACAAGCATCGCCGGGTTCGCCCTTGGCAAAATCATGAAAACTCATGGGGTAGAGTTTGCTGGTGAAGGGGTTGAAGCGATCGAAGCTGTGGTTGCCACAATCGATCATTGATTGCTCAACATTAAATAAAGTCTGTTGCTGGTGTAGGTTTTGCTCTCGAATATCTTGCTGATACTCGCTCAGTTTTTGCTTCCAATCGGTCAAACTGTTTTTACTCAATAGCAGGTTTGAGCTAGAACTAGGAAGGATGGGGGGTTTGGAACTACTGGCAAATAAATCGAGTTGTTGGTGTTTCACGGGTTTGGATGTGTGAAATTTTCACAGCAATATTTTGGAGGGTCTAAAAATTACCTTAGAATAAACCCTAGGCAATCTTCCCAATGATGGGGCGATCGATGTGGGATTAGCAATTTTCCTATTGAAGAGGTTACTCGATCGATCCCTTGTGAAATTTTCACAGCTATTTAGACGGCAATTTGATAATCAGTCTGTGTGCCTTATATTAGTGTTAGGCTGAAACTTTCAGTCAGCATTTCTCTTTGTGTAATCGCTGAGTGTAGCAATGACTGAACAAGCAATCGAACAAGCTTTAATCGAAAAATTGGGCGATCTCAAATACAGCTACCGCCCAGACATTCGCGATCGCGCCACCCTAGAAAGAAACTTTCGTGAAAAGTTTGAGGCTCTTAATCGAGTACATTTGACCGATGCTGAGTTTGTTCGACTATTGGATCAGATCGTTACCTCTGATGTTTTTACTGCTGCCCGTACCCTGCGCGATCGCAATAGCTTTGAGCGAGAAGACGGGACTCCACTGTTCTACACCCTAATCAATATCAAGGACTGGTGTAAAAACACCTTTGAAGTGGTCAATCAACTTCGCATCAACACCGATACTAGCCACCATCGCTACGATGTGCTTTTACTGCTAAATGGTGTGCCAGTAGTACAAATTGAGCTAAAAACTCTGACTATTAGCCCACGCCGCGCCATGCAGCAGATTGTCGATTACAAAAGTGACCCCGGCAATGGCTACGGTAAAACCCTGCTGTGCTTCCTGCAACTGTTTATTGTCAGCAACCGCAGCGATACTTGGTACTTTGCCAACAACAACAGCCGCTACTTTAGCTTTGATGCTGAGGAACGCTTTCTGCCTGTTTACCAGTTCGCTGGAGAGGACAACAAAAAAATCACTCATTTGGATAGTTTCGCTGAGACGTTTTTGGCTAAATGTACGCTAGGGCAGATGATCAGCCGCTATATGGTACTGGTAGCTAGTGAGCAAAAGTTAATGATGATGCGCCCCTACCAGATTTATGCTGTTAAGGCAATAGTTGAATGTATTCATCAGAATTGTGGTAATGGCTATATCTGGCACACCACGGGTAGCGGTAAGACCCTCACATCTTTCAAGGCTTCCACACTACTTAAGGACAACCCAGATATTGAAAAATGGTTAGTGTCATTATTTATTCGCCACTAATAAATAATAGGGGAAAGTAAGGAGGATAAAGCGATCCAAGCAACCTCCAATGAACATAGCAGCACGAGAACAACAAATACTACGAGTCAAAGCCACAAGTTTTCAACCAGAACTGGA
>CALRPI020000128.1:0-8562 GCA_943370025.1 Phormidium lacuna HE10JO
GCCACTGCACCACCGCCATGTGGTTTTGGCTCAATTGTTCCTAGCTCTCGATGCCGTCTGGTCAGGTCTCTGATAAAGGAAAGACTGACTTTGAATCGTTTTGCCAGTTGCTGCAAAGACCCTTCTTTGCCTTGATATGCTGAAATGATTCTTTGTCTTAAATCTATTGAGAGTGGGGCTGGCATTATTGATCCATTAGTTTTTACTTATTTCTGTTTATACTAGCAGGTTATGGCTTATTCATTTGAAAATCGCTGTATTTTGTTAATCGATGCTTGCCGAGAAGATGACGATCGCAGTGGGGAAGGTATTGGTCTAGAAAATCATCAGGGAGTGATTAGGCTTTTTTCCTGTGCCCCCAATCAAATATCCTACGAAATTGAGGAATTACAGCAGGGAGCTTTTACCTACGCGCTGTTGCAAGGTTTGCGGATTCAAGGAGAAGGAAATTGTGCCACGGTGGGACGGTTGGCGGAGCATATCCGGGTGCAAGTGCCTTATTTGGTGGAGAAATATAAGGGTGCAAGACAAACCCCAATTTTGGGCTTGGAGCCGGAGAGCAAGAAAGACCTAATTATTTTGCCAAGACAAGCTACACCAGATGATGTCAAAAATCTTAAGCTGGCAGCTCTAGAAATGGAAAGTGAGGGAGAGTTAGATATTGCAGAGGGTCTTTGGATCAGGGTTTTGGCAGCTTCACCTGCTGATATGCAGGCGGTTAAGGCAATCCAAAGGATCGAAAGAAATAGGCTAAAACTTGATTCTCGTTCTGAAGAGGGTAGGTCTGATGCGGGACAAGGAAGGCGGGCTGTAGTGATTCCATCAGTTGTACAGCCAGCTAAACCTGTTGAAGAGGAGAAGCCGAAGCTGCCTAGTTATAGTTTTAGGATTATTACTCTGGATGCTAAAGGGAAGAAAATTGATGAGCAGCAGGGGAGTAAGGAATATTTTGCTGAAGATTTGGGGAATGGGGTCACGCTAGATATGGTGAACATTTCTGGTGGGGAATTTCAGATGGGGGTGACGGATAAAGAAGTAGAGGAAGCCGTCAAAAATGCCGTGTCCTATGGGCATAGTGAAGCAAATGCTCGGACATGGGCAAATTGGGGAACGCCCCGGCATCGGGTGCGGGTTCCAGATTTCTCTATGGGGAAATTCCTTGTGACTCAGGCACAGTGGAAACAAGTTGCAGCCATGAAGAAAGTCAAAATAGACTTAAAAATCAACCCCGAAGAATTTACTAGATTCCAAGGCAAAGACTTGCCCGTTGATAGTGTTAATTGGCATCAAGCAGTGGAATTTTGTCAACGATTGAGCAAACATACCGGAAATAAATATCGGCTGCCCAGTGAGGCGGAGTGGGAATATGCTTGTCGAGCCGGGACAGAATCCGCATTTCATTTTGGAGCCACCATCACCCCAGAATACGTCAACTACGATGGCAACTATCCCTATGCTCAAGCTGCCAAGGGTGAATACCGCCAGAAAACTACCCCTATTGGCAAGTTTCCTAATGGGTTTGGCTTGTATGACATGCACGGGAATCTTTGGGAATGGTGCGAGGATGATTGGCACGAAAATTATCAAGGCGCCCCTGATAATGGCAAAGCATGGATAGATAATGATAATCATTCTCAAGACAAAACTCTAATTAAAGTGCTTCGGGGTGGTTCTTGGAGCAACTTCGCTAGGTTCTGCCGCTCTGGGAATCGCGTTGGGAACGATGCGGAGTACGATCACTACTGCTGCGGTTTTCGGGTTGCCTGCCTCCCTTTTCTGCCGAGGACTCACTAACCCTTTATACTTTTTTCCTATTACCCTTTACCATCTTTCCTCTATACTCTCTCTTATTCGCCGTTAGGCGTTGGCGTTAGCCCTGCGGAGCAGAATCAATTTTTTTTTTACAAATATGGCATCTACAAGAAAAATTTCACCCATAAAAGAATTAACTATTATTGAGAAATTTTACGACCTAATCAAATGGTATATACCCATCTTGAATCGCATTCCTCAAGAACACAAATTCACCCTTGGCAACCGCATTATTACTGATTAAAGTTGTAAAATAAGGACTACTGGTTCTGCACAGAAAATGCTACATAAAGACTAGGAAAATTCAACAAGCAGGAAAAATAGCCATGTCTGTTGCTGTTACAGAAGCAATCCGATCGCTGAGTGATGTGGAATTAAATTTTGGCTTAAGGCGATCGTCTGATGACCGTTTTTTTAGCGAATGGCAGAGAGATTTTGCTCCGTTAACAGAACTAGAGAAACAGACACTAGATCGAATTAAAGATTCCTATTTACATCATGTGAGGGATGGCATTGTGGCTGAAGGGATGGTGAATCTTTTGATAGTATCACCATTATTATTTTTAGCAGGATTTTTGGAAGCACCTTTCAGTTTGCGGAGTGAGGAGGCGGTGGAAATTTGCGATCGCCAAGGAGATGAAGTTTACAACGGCAGGATTGATGTCCTGGTCTTAAATGGCAATTTGTGGGTGATATTAATTGAGTCCAAGCGTTCTAGTTTTTCGTTCTGGGTCGCAGTACCCCAAGCTCTTAGTTACATGATGGCGAGTCCTAATGGTAATCGCCCCAGTTTTGCTTTAGTAACTAACGGTGATCATTTTATGTTTATTAAATTACAGGATAAACTTTACGATTTTTCAGATGATTTTTCACTATTTCGGCGATCGAGTAATGAGCTTACTCAGGTCTTACGGATATTAAAAAATCTTGAGCCAAAAAATTATCCGACTTCACTGTAAGATGTTGATCTAATGTAGGTTCATAGATCAAGCAAATTACCGTAAATTATGACCACTGACTTTCTTAGCCACCTCAACCCCAGCCAGCGCCAAGCCGTCGAACACTTCACCGGACCTCTATTGGTGGTGGCAGGGGCGGGTTCTGGGAAGACGAGGGCTTTAACTTACCGGATGGCACACTTGATCTTGCAACATCAAGTAGATCCAGAGAATATTTTAGCCGTCACCTTCACCAACAAAGCTGCGCGGGAGATGAGGGAGCGGATTGAGAAATTATTTGCCGATCAAATTGCCGTCAAGAAACACGGCAAACCCCTGACTGCCCTGCCAGAAGATGAGCAAACTAGATTGCGATCGCGCGTCTACCATACCTATATCAAACCCATGTGGGTGGGTACTTTCCATAGTCTTTGCGCGAGAATTTTGCGCTTTGACATTGAAAAATATCAAGATGAAAAAGGTAGAACTTGGAAGAAGAATTTCTCGATTTTTGATGAAAACGATGTTCAGAGCTTGATAAAACAAATTGTGATCAAACAGCTTAACTTAGATGAAAAAAAGTTTGACCCCAAATCCGTCCGCTCAGCTATTAGCAATGCCAAAAACCAAGGCTTATCTCCCCAAGATTTCATGCTGGAGCAACCCAACTATCGGGGGCGAGTGATTGCCGAAGTTTATGGGCTGTATCAAGATAAATTAGCAGAAAATAATGCCCTCGATTTTGATGATTTGATTCTGACTCCGGTGAAATTATTTGAACAAAATGAGCAGGTTTTAGACTACTGGCATCGGAAATTTTGCCATGTCTTGGTAGATGAATATCAAGATACCAACCGGACGCAATATCAACTAATTCGCCTCTTAGTTACCAATGGGAATTTGTCTAGAAAATCATGGAATTGGCAGAATCGATCGATCTTTGTAGTCGGGGATGCCGATCAGTCTATCTATAGTTTCCGCTTGGCTGATTTTACGATCTTATTGGAATTTCAAGATGAATTTGGCGATGGCTTGGATGACGATGATACGCGATCGATGGTGAAGCTCGAAGAAAACTATCGCTCCACCGAAAATATCTTGCAAGTTGCCAACCATCTAATTGAAAAAAACACCGAGCGGATTGATAAAGTTCTCAAACCAACTCGCACTGCCGGGGAAGCCATCTATTGCTACAAAGCCGATGAAGAGATTCAAGAAGCCAGATTTGTGATTGATAAAATTGCAGAAATGGAAAACCAAAACCCTGATTTAGGTTGGGGAAGTTTCGCCATTTTGTATCGCACTAATGCCCAATCACGAGCTTTTGAAGAAGCATTATTAGGACGGATTCCCTATATTATTGTTGGCGGTTTGAAATTCTACGATCGCAAAGAAATCAAAGATTCCCTCGCCTATCTCCGAGTTCTCGCCAACCCCTCTGATACGGTGAGTTTGATGCGAATTATCAACACTCCCCGCCGGGGCATCGGCAAAGCCACGATCGATGGTCTGCTCTTGGCTGCTCAGGAATTAGGTGTGCCCCTGTGGGAGATTCTCAGCGATCCGACTTCTGTGAATACCCTTGCCGGGAGATCTGCCAAGTCAGTGAATAAATTTGTGGAAACTTTGCAGAAATGGCAGGCAGAAGTTAGTGAGATGAGTGCCTTTGATATTCTGGAAGGGATTATTAATGACTCTGGTTATGTGGATGATCTGCAATCCCAAGGCACGGAGGAAGCGGAAGACCGGATTGAAAACATCGAAGAACTCTACAACGCCGTCCGTCAATTCCAAGAAACCAACGAAGATGCCTCCCTAGAAGGATTTCTCGGCAATGCTTCCCTTGCTTCAGACCTAGATAACCTCAAAGAAGGGCAAGAGGCAGTATCTTTAATGACCTTGCACTCTGCCAAGGGTTTAGAATTTCCTGTGGTGTTCCTAGTCGGTCTAGAGCAGGGCTTATTTCCCCATAGCCGAACTCTCCAAGACCCCAAAGCCCTAGAAGAAGAGCGGCGTTTGTGCTATGTGGGTATTACCCGCGCCCAAGAACAGTTGTTTCTGACCCATGCCCGGCAGCGGCGACTGTGGGGCGATCGCGAACCCGCCATTCCTTCTCAATTTCTTGCAGAGCTACCAGAGGAATTAATTACTACTAATGTCAAGAAAAGTCAGAAAGCCTCAAAGCTGCAAGTTGTTTCCGGAGGAGCAGGAAACTGGCTGGTGGGAGATAAAGTCGTGCATCGCTCCTTTGGCTTAGGGGAAGTTACCCATATTTTCGGCAAAGGCACCAAAATTTCCCTAGCTGTCAAGTTCCCCGACCTAGGACAAAAAATCCTTGATCCTCAAGTCACCGTCCTGCAAAAAGTTCATTAGCTAGAAAAACTAGGGTTTGACCACTACAGGTGTGCCGATCGCCACTTTATTAAACAGCGCCACTACATCTTGGTTCCGCATTCGCACACAACCGTGGGATACTGCTTGACCAATTAATTCCTCATTGGGCGTGCCATGAAACCCAATTTCATTTACCCCATCAGTCCAGAAACTGATCCATCTCACCCCCAAGGGATTATCCTCTCCCGGCGGCATCACTTCTCCGGTTCTAAAGTTTTCCCAACCGGGGTTTTCGATCATATCCCGAACTACAAAATCTCCCGTGGGAGTTTCCCAGCCTGCCCGCCCGATCGCGACCGGATAACTGGCAATAATTTCATCATTCTTGAATACATAAACCTTGCGTTCTCCTAGGCGTAATTCTAGGCGCAGTGTTTCTTGGGCAACCACTGGTGTGGTGGGAGGAACGATCGGTAAATACTCATCTGCCACCCCTAATCTAGGCAAACTAGGAATTTCTAGAACTTGATTCTCTGGGGTCGGCACCGCTTCTATGGTAGTTACAGAAGTAGTAGTTGTAGAAGTGGTCGCAGAATTTTCAGAGGTTTCTGCTCCTTGGGCAACTCCCACCGGTAACTGTCCAAGGGCAAGTATTCCAGCACTAAGACAGAGAAAAATAAAGTTTTTGGGGTGGAGGTTATTATTCATCATGTCAAATAAAATTTCCTAACTTACTAGGTTTGAGTTTGTGTATGTGGGCGGCGACAGATGCCCGAACACACACTAGTGTATACTTTCAGTATTCATTAGTTTTGGCAAAATTCCGTTCGATCGCCCAATCTTAACCAACCGTTCACAGCCAACATTAACAAACAAGTATCAACTAACCTTGACATTGTAAACAAATTTGGTTAGATTTTACGGGACTACAGCAATTGTCTCCAGAGTCTAGGAGGCAAAATAAAGATTGTGCATTTACCACTTTATCCATAGTAGGGCCCCGATCAGTAGTTCTCGATAGACTCTTAAATACTACTTAACTAATGATCAGGAAAACACTCTAGGTAAGTATTTTCTTGGAAATTATTTAAAATTGCTGTAGTGAAACAAGTTTCTTAGAGGCTATTTATAAAAATCTGATCTTCCGTCCCTGCTGAGGGAGGAAGACCAGACCTTCGAGCAACTTTATAAGTAACCTCTTAGACTCGGCTATGAGTTAAGTCTGCATTCAATTGTCCATAAATACTAAACCAAATTCTTGAGAGGTTTTGATGCGTAACGTACAAATTCTAACTACTGCTGCTTTAGCTTCCTTGCTGGCATCCTTTACTGTGTCTAGTGTGTTTGCCCAGCCCGGCACTCCCCCCAGACCTACCGTGACTCCTAGCCCGATGATGAGTCCCGGAGCGATCGTGGGTCAGATTACCCAAATTTCTGGAGAAAATGTCACCATCAGACTAGCTAATGGTACTACTACCACGATCAGAGTTCCTAGCTCCGAAATTACCCGCTTGGGACTACGCACTGGCTCCAATGTTTCCTACGTTTTAGGTAGCGGTGGTGTGGCTAGTTCGATCTCGATCGTCTCTAGCACTGTTTCAACAGTAACTGAAACTACCACTACCACTACCACTACTAGACCCGTTCCTATAGCTAGCCCCGTGCGCCCTCCAGCTCCTATGGCTAGCCCTGTTGCTCCTCGTGCGCCTAGAGCTTTGTGGTAATTTCCCTGTCGCTACTTTGATTTTCCCTTAACTCCTATAGCAATCCTAAATTCTTCGCCAACTTGAGAGGGGGTTAGAAACGGCGCACCCACAGGGTGCGCCGTTTTCAACTTATTTATGATTGCTAAGTCAACTTGCTTCTGACAGATGATTTCACCAACCGAAGGCGGGTGAAATCATCTAGAATTGCTACGTAATTTCCTGCAAAGCATCTTTGAGGGCATAGGCTACTCGTTGTTGCTCCTCTGGAGTGATTTCTGGAAACATGGGCAAGGAGAGAACTTCCGCCGCAGCAATGTCAGTATGGGGCAACTGTTCTGGTTGATAGCCAAGGTCTTTATAGACTGGTTGGCGGTGTAGCGGAATCGGGTAGTAGACCATCGAGCTTACTCCCTTAGCTTGCATAGCTTCCCGGAGGCGATCGCGCAGAGGTTGCCCATTTTGGGGCTGTACTCTAATCGTGTATTGATTCCAGACACTTTGAGCAGGGGGAGTTACCGTGGGGATGACAATGCCCGGAATCGGTGATAGGAGTTCTTGGTAGCGTTGAGCTACTTCATGACGGGATTGATTCCACTGGTCTAGATAGCGCAGTTTAATCTGGAGAATGGCGGCTTGGAGAGTATCAAGGCGACTATTAATCCCGATCACTTCATGGTAGTAACGCACATTGCTGCCGTGTTCCCGGAGTTTGCGGATAGTCAGGGCAATTTCTGGATCATTCGTTGTCACCATGCCCCCATCCCCACAGGCTCCCAGATTCTTGGTGGGGAAAAAACTAAAACAACCCACCTGCCCGATACTTCCTACTTTTTTCTCGCCCCACTTAGCCCCCGTTGCTTGTGCACAATCTTCAATCACAAGGAGATTGTGTTGATTAGCGATCGCCATCACTGCCCCCATATCTACTGGATAGCCAAAGAGATGGACAGGCATAATAGCTTTGGTGCGAGGGGTGATGGCGGCGACTAATTGATCAGTATCAAAATTAAAACTCTGGGGATTAATGTCAATAAATATTGGAGTTGCCCCCACGAGGGTGATGACTTCTGCGGTGGAAAAAAAAGTAAAAGGACTCGTGATCACTTCATCCCCTGCCCCAATGTTGTAGGCTCTTAGGGCTAGATAAAGGGCATCGGTGCCAGAATTACAGGCGATCGCATGTTCTACTCCTATATAGGCGGCAAACTGGGTTTCCAGTTCCTGCACCATGGCTCCGCCAATGTAACGCCCAGAAGCGAGGACATTTTGGACAGCGATATTAATTTCATCGCCAATAATTTGATACTGTCTAGCTAGATCGATGGGGGGGATAGTATTCACGCTGATTCTTCCAAATGGTCACTCATAATTGAAGTTCTTTATTCTATAACGATCCTACTTGAGTTGCTATCTAGGTATCCTAAATCATTTGCTTCTACAAGTTGCTTCTAGCACATGGTTTCACCTGCTGAAGGCGGGTGAAGCCATTGAGAATAGCTATATTTGGGTTGCTTCTGGGAAATGATTTCTCTTGCGGTCGGCGAGGAAAGTCATTTTGGATTGCTATATATGTAATTTAAGATAGATCAAATTTGGTCATTAGTCATTATTGGTTAATAGTTTACTTACAGCGATTTTCAAATGAATAAGCCGTAGCCTGCTAGTATAAACAGAAATAAGTAAAAACTAATGGATCAATAATGCCAGCCCCACTCTCAATAGATTTAAGACAAAGAATCATTTCAGCATATCAAGGCAAAGAAGGGTCTTTG
>CALRPI020000129.1:0-8525 GCA_943370025.1 Phormidium lacuna HE10JO
GCGGGCGCTCTGCGCCCGCAACAACCTCAAAAAAACCAAATAATTTCCTGTTGGTGTTGTTTTCAGATTGTATAAGTCTTAATGGCAAAATTTATTTGGATAGTCACCCAACGTAATTGTCTTTGAGGCACTTTGCATCTCCAGTACCATTACTTTGCCACATTACCTTTATTTTGATATCTAGGAGAAAAAACATGACTGGTTTTCATAAATTTAGATTGGGGCAATTAGGAAAATTCGGCATGGTCATGATCACCACAGGTGCGATCGCTAGCCTCACAGCCTGTGGCAACTCAGAACTAAAGGCAGCCAGCCCCACACCTGTTGCCTCAGTATCCCCTACTCCCACGCCATCAACATCTGTGACTCCCACGCCATTAGCATCGGTCGTCCCTCCAGTAGCTACACCCATCACAGTGGCGGTGGAATCTGCGCCAAAGGCTGCGGCTGCTTCCCCAGCACCTAGCCCTGTAGCCCCAACACCTCATGCCACAACTAATCCCCCTGCTACTAGCACCAATCTCTGCAAGGCTAATGAAGGAGCCATCATCAATGTAGAAACCAAAAACTATCGGGTAGCAATTTGTGGTAGAGGTGAACCAGAGTTTTATGTTGGTGTAGAGAAGGACGACCCAACAAAATCTATTCGCTTGCCTTTGACTGGTTTTTCACAGGGTTTTTATGAAGCGAAGAATGGCAATACCATCTATAGTTTAGCCAAGACTAATAAAGGTCATTTCCTCACTGTTACCCAAGGGGACAAGGAAATACTTAGAGAAGTAATTAGTGGCTGGGGTAATTAGCATTCACGAGGTTGAATGAATCAGATTGCTGCCTATCTGTATAGCGATCCCCTCTTGGAACCCGCCCCGGATCCGCTGATCTGGGGTTGGGAGATCGATCGCATCTATCAAGACTTGGGCGATCGGCAGCAGTTAACCCAATTGCTTCAAGATTGTCAGCAGGCAAAGATTAACTATCTCCTGTTGCGCCACTGGTCAGATTTGGGGGATAGCCTAGAGGAGATTGGCGATCGCCTAAAACTGCTTACCGACCATGCTGTGCAGGTAATTGCCATCGAGCAAACCTATAATTCTTTGCCTAGTCTTGATGCCGTTGGGGATCAGCGAGCGACCGAATTACTCCATCTCCTCCAAGATATCCAAGACAGCCAACAAAGCCGCCGCATCAAGCAAGGTCATGCCCAAAATCGCCTCCAAGCCTTGCCCCCACCGGGAAAGGCTCCCTACGGTTATCGCCGGGGACAGGATCGCTACTTGATCGATCGTAGTACTGCCCCAGTAATTAAAGATTTCTTTGAATGTTTCCTCCTCTACGGTTCCCTCAGGGGCGCAGTGCGCCATCTCCAAAAGAAGTACGGCAAAAAAGTTTCCGCCACCACTGGGCAGCGCTGGTTAAGCAATCCCGTCTATCGAGGCCATTTGGCTTACAAAACCGGGGAAGTGATCACCAATACCCACGCCCCGATGATCACTCTAGAGGAGGCTGCCCAGATCGATCGCCTCCTCCGCCGCAATAGTCGCCTGCCCTCTCGCACTGCCAGCGCCCCCCGTTCTCTGGCGGGTTTGGTCGTCTGCGGCGAATGTCAATCTGCC
Source organism: Phormidium lacuna HE10JO (assembly GCA_943370025.1). Classification (GTDB taxonomy): domain Bacteria; phylum Cyanobacteriota; class Cyanobacteriia; order Cyanobacteriales; family JAAUUE01; genus JAAUUE01. The sequence goes on from CALRPI020000129.1 coordinate 1,617, forward strand.
ATGACCATTACCAGAGTCACCAAACCTCGCAAAAAAGGGGAATATCTCTACCTGCGTCCCCGAAATTGTGGCAGAGTCGGCAACAATACTCATAGGTCACTGAGCGGAGCCGAAGTGACCGGAGCCGAAGTGAACGCAACCAATAGGTCACTGAGCGAAGCCGAAGTGACCGAAGTAAAGTGTGGAGCGATCGCCTACGATGCCATATTTCGAGCCACGGTTGATAAAATTGCCACAGATTTACCTCAGGCAGTAGCCAAGGTGAGTTTACCCAATTTGGAAGTATTCAAAGCTAGGATCACGGGACAAATCACCCGGAATCAAGAGATTTTAACTCAACTACCAGAGTTGATTAGCCAAGGAATTTTAGACCAAGAAACCGCCAATTTACGCAGCTATAAACTCCGCACAGAAATTTCTCAATTAGAAACTAAATTAGCCCAATTACCACCGGGGAATCTGGCAGCGATCGCCCAAAATGTTTCCCTCCCTCAATTTTGGTTAGACCTCTCAGAAACCGAACGCAGATTTTATCTGCGGGAATTTATCCAGAAAATCATCATCAATCGCCAAGGAAAAGAATGGGCGATCGAGTTACTATTTATTTTCTAATCTTGGTGATTAGTTTCTTTGGTAGCGCATTCCCGGTAACTGGGTGACTAAACCCATTAGCTCCAATTGTAATAATGCTCCGGCAACTTCGGCGGCGCTAGTTTGCAGGGTTTGGGCGATCGCATCCAAGGTAATAGCCTCTACCGTGATCACTTGGAAAACCTTGGCTAGGTTAGGCGGCAGTTGAGGCGTGGCGGGTGGCACTGCCGGGAATAGTTCCTGTTGCCTTGGTGGAGATGAATCCAAAGGATCTAAATTGGGTAATTCCCCCAACATTTCTAATAGCTGCTCCTCCCCTAAAATCAACTGCGCCCCCTTACTAACTAAGCTCAAGCAACCCAAGGATTTTTCATTATCTAAAGAGCCGGGCAAAACGTAGATATCTCGGTTGTACTCGTTGGCAACGTAGGCAGTAATCAATGCCCCAGATTTGCTAGGAGCCTCCATCACCAAGACCGCACGGCATAAGCCAGCAATAATCCGGTTGCGTTGGGGGAAGTGGGCACGATCGGGAGGCGTACCCTGGGGATATTCGCTAACCACCAAGCCCTGCTTGACAATATCTCGATACAAACCCTGATTCCGGGGCGGATAGGCAACATCTACCCCAGTCCCCATCACGGCGATCGTCCTCTGCCCCACCTCCAAACAAGCTCGATGTGCTTCCGTATCAATCCCCGCTGCCATCCCAGAAACAATCATAAACCCCTGTTTGGCAAGGGCTTTGGCTATGCGCTGCGTCCATTTTTTGCCGTAGGGTGTCGGATACCTAGTGCCGACAATGGCGATCGCGGGGATCACTCCCTGATTTTCTAGGGGTTTGACTTTGCCTCGATAGTAGAGAACCGTTGGCGGGTTGGGGGTTTCTAATAACAATCGGGGATATTCTGGGTCGGCGGGAGTCCAGAAGTGGGGGTTTTGCTGGGAGTGTTCTTCGAGAAATTCTTGAGGGTTGAGGGTCGATCGCTTTTCGGCAATGCGTAGCCCCAGTTGCGTCCCCAAGCCTTCTACTAGTTGCAATTCCTGACTATCTGCCACCCAAGCAGCTTCTAGAGTGCCGAAATATTGTTCTAAGCGGCGTAACAACACCGGACCAATCCCGGAAATCTGCGACCATGCCAACCAGTACGATCGCTCCCGTTTTTGTTGATTATTTTCCAAGTTTGTCAAATCATTTATGGAATTATCTACACCCATCCAAGTTCCTAGCTTCTACCTTAAGTACACCTAAAATATATAGGACTTACGCAATGCCAACGAATTATTTAGGGTTTTGGACGTGTTTGCTGGCGCAGAGCGCCAGCAAACACGTCCAAATGCGTAAGTCCTAATATAGCTCATAGTAATAGGACTTACGCATTTGGACATTTGGACATTTTTGCGGGTTGAGGGTCGTCGAAGCCCTCAAAAACTTCTGAATCAAAGCGGTGTCAGCTAAAACACCCCATCGAGAGTGATGATATCACCTTCAAAGAAGCTACTAATTTGTTTCAAAGCAGCTAGTTCTTGCATGGCTGGACTGGTAATTTCTTCATCAGTTCCAGCTTCTGGCAAAACCTCTGGAACTACAACTGGGGCATTGACTAAGCTAGTTTCTGGTGGTGTGGTAGCTCTGGGGGAGGGAGAATAGCTAGACAATGGCGGAGTGATAGATAGCTGTTCGATCGTTGCCACCGCCCCCTTCCCTAAATCTGGAGCATGACCGTTCCCGTTGCCATTGCCATTGCCATTACTAGAGCCATTCCCATTGCTAGAGCCATTCTGGCTATGACCATTCCCATTGGTTACGTAGCTGGGGGTATGACCATTGCCATTCCCATTATGGTTATGACCATTCCCGTTAGTTCCATTACCGTTAGTGAATGATGCAGTCTGGACGCTATAACCGTTGTTCAGCTCAGAGTTGGAATTACCATTAGAACCATTGCCATTAGAGCCGTTGCCATTAGAGCCATTGCCATAGGAGTTATTGCCGTTTTCCTGTACCGAATTTGGGGGAGCTTTGGCAACATCCTGAGTTCTACTATTTGCCGCACTCTTCTTATTCCCCACTTCTAGGGTGACTACCACCTTCCGACCACAAAGCTTGCTGAAAGCGGTTTCAATTTCCCCTTGCTTTCTTCTGGCAGTACTAATTAAATTCTCATTAGTCACCCCAATGATTGCCGCCATGCCATCAAAATCTAATAATTGACAATGCTGTTTCAAGAAAACTTGGGTGGAATACATGGCTATATGCTCCACTACTTCTTGCCAAGTTTCGAGCATTTCATCAATTTCTGGTTCTTCGGCAACCTCTTCTGTGATCCCGGCGGTAACTTGGGGATTGGCTTCTGCATCGTTGACTGATTGGTTGGCTGGTGGGGTCATCTCCGTTGGTTCAGAAACAGAATTGTGACCATTACCAGAGCCATTAGTTGCGCTGATAGTTGCACCATTAGGAGCAGGATGAACGATCGCTGCGGATGGGGTATTTACAGGTTGTAGGGTTTGGGGTGCAGCAAGGAGAGGCATGGCTCCACTTTGATCTGGCAAGAGCAGCCCCAACAAAGTCACCTCTAGCCAGAGGCGGGGCTGGGTAGTGTTTTTGATCTGCATCTCGCTATCCCGCAGGTATTTGCTGCCAGCGAGAATTTTTGCCGAAGTCCAGCGCTGTGCCTCTTGGGTGAGCTGTTGCCAAGTATTGGGGGTAAGTGCTACGAGGGATTGGCTTTTAGGGGCTGTTTTGGCAATTAATAGATCTCGATAGAACCCACCCAAGTTTTGCAGGACGATCATGGGCTCCTTGCCTCGATCCATCAGGTTCCGGGCGCGGTTGATAATGGTTTCTGGATCGCCTTCAGCGATCGCCTGCACCATAGCCAATAAATCTATTTCCGAGACTGCCCCCACCAGATCCCAAACTTTGTCGGCGGTCACTCCATCCTTGAGCAAACTAAGTTGGTCTAGCAAACTCTCGGCATCCCGCAGCCCTCCTTGGGAGATCTGAGCTACTAAACGCACGGCTTCATTGGTGATCTGAATCTCTTCTTGTTGGGCAATCCAAACCAGATGTTTGACCATCGATTCTAGGGGAATGCGGCGGAAATCGAAGCGTTGGCAGCGAGAAATGATCGTGGGCAGAACCCTCTGGGGGTCGGTGGTCGCCAAAATAAAAACCACTCTTTCGGGAGGTTCTTCTAGGGTTTTTAATAGGGCATTAAAAGCTTGATTTGTTAAGCCATGAACTTCATCGATCGCATATACTTTATAACGACATTGAACAGGGGCAAAATGGGATTTTTCAATGATTTCCCGAATGTTATCAACCCCAGTATTACTAGCAGCATCAATTTCAATTACATCCATGGCTACGCCACTCGTAATTCCCCGGCAGACATCGCACTTGCCACAGGGATTTGGAGTAGGTTCATTGAATGCTAAACAGTTCAGAGATTTAGCTAAAATTCTGGCACTAGAAGTCTTACCTGTCCCCCGTGAACCTGTAAACAAATAGGCAGGAGCAATCCGCTTACTAGTAATCGCATTAGTTAGGGTCGCGGCGATCGCCTCTTGCCCCACCAAGTCGGCAAAAGTTTGAGGACGATACTTGTGGTGGAGTGGCTCGTAGTTCACGGCAAAGGACTGGTTAAGGTAGTCTTTATCATAGCTGTATGATAGCTGTCATCCCCCAAAAAGTCCAGTTATAATTTTCGGGAAAATCTATATTTAGGTTAAGATTTTCCGTAGTTTTAGAAATGTCACACTATCCCTAGTGTTTAGTACAGGCATATTAGTAGCAACCGACTCTAGCTCATAACTACAAAAAAATCAAAAAAAATCTATCCCTAGAAACTTATTGATTAGGGCAGAGGTACGAGCTTGGAGCTTGAGATGATGGGGGTTTGATTTTGCACGATCGGATAAATTGACCGGATCCCTTGACCCAATTCACAATGCCGCTCATACCAATGAACTCTTTATTCTGCTGAGAATTGTGTTCATACCTAACTAGAACTAATGGAGCGGATCATAGAGTAGATTTGGTTAGGTAAGATTAAGCAATTACAATAATTTTTGGGGTTCACTTTGTTAGGAATTTTCTCTCATGGGGGAAGGGAATAATCGACAATTCCGCAAATGATTTAATGTAGGATTTCATCCATTTAATCAGAGAGTTAAAACCTTATTTTTTACTATGAAAGTATCATGAAAATCATCTAAAGAAAACATCAGTTATTTAACGATTTTAACGGACAGACACTATTCAGATATTCCCTAGGGAGCTTGTTTGGGAAAGGTGCATTTGACGGAGATTTTTACGTTGCATTCTCCTGTACCAGAGGCGATGAAGGGAACTCCGGTGGTGGCGTTGATTTTGACTCCAAATTCCAGATTAACTTCGCTAATTTCGGCGATCGCTAATTCTTTGAAAGCACGTAGGGTGGAGGTGGTGTAGGCGCGGACGGTGCGTTCAATATCTTGGAAGGGTTGAGGAAGTTTTTGGGGATCGCTGGGAATTAAACCGCGTTTGGGATCGCCTATTTTGCTTTCTTCCTGAGCTTCCATGTAGATGATGGTGCCGTCTTCTAGTTCGATCGGGATAATTTGTGCCATGGGGTGATTTAGGATATTTTTAACCCCAGATTATCACAAGGTTCAGTAGATTTTAGTTGCAGAATTTGAGGCGATCGAGGATTTGCAGAACTCCGTACAATTCGTTTTGGCGGCGATTTAGAGAGAAATCATCGGAAAAGCTGTATTGAGATTGTTGTAATTTGATAAATATCGAATAGGCTCCATTACTTACTAAGCCAAAGGTTGCCCCCTCTGGGTTTATGGTTTTTCTTTGGGGATTTGCCACCATATATGCCAGCGCTTGGGGCAGGGCAAGTTCGGCACTAAAGGAGGTTCTTTTGGATTCTACCAAAACGATCCAGAGGTGTTCTTGCAAAATTAGGCTATCAATCCGTCCTTGATAGACCCGATCCTCGCGATCGGCTACTTCTATTCTTAGGGAGGCTTCAGAGCGGAGATGGAAAGGTGGGTCATAAAATCCTGCCATTTCTAGGAGGGGCGCAATGACAATAAAATTCACTGCACCTTCTAGCAAGTTGCCGTACTGGCGATAGTAGAGGTAGCGTTGTTTGATTAGGTCTAGTCTTTGTTGTTCGGCGGGGCTGATTTCGGGTAGGTCATCTAACCACTCAGGAAAAAAGGCGCGATCGTCATTGCGAGACAAATTAAACTGAGCTTCTACTTCAGCCAAGCTATCGAGATATTCAATAACCGCCAGGAGTTGAGTCATGTCGCTATTATAAAACATGAGATCAGGGTTTCAGAATGCCAAGGCGATCGACCAAGCTGCAAGAGATTAGGGGTTTATTGCATTAAGATTAAGAGAATTCTGATTTATCTGATATCAAACTTCAAACGAGGATATCTGCCAATGCCATTAGCTGAACTGATGTCACAAATTCAGACATTGTCAAAAATTGATAAGCTTCGGCTGATGCAGTTTCTAGCAACTGAACTTGTCAAAGAAGAAGATGTGAATTTCTTTGTTGCGAACCAAGAGTATCCAGTCTGGTCGCCCTACAATTGTTCTGAGGCGGCGAATGTTTTAATGAACCTTCTAGCGACAAAGAAACAGGAACAGAATGGTTAATGCTCAGAAATTTCCCTACAAAATCATTGATATAGCGATCCTAAATGGTTTCACCCGCCTTCGGCGGGTGAAACCATTTACTACAAACAAGTTGACTTGGCAACTGTTAGAAAATGATTTAGGACTGCTATAGCAGTCTTGGTATGGTCGATCGAATGCCATATCTGCCTTTAATGCTAAACCTTAATGATCAATTCCTGAACACTGAAGGCTTAATAGATACAGGTGCAAGCGTTAATGTTTTGCCCTATGAATTAGGACTACAACTGGGCTTAATTTGGGAAGATGAGACACTTTCGGTTCTATTGGCTGGGAACTTAGCTCGATTTGAAGCTCGTGCAATAGTTGTTAATGCTCAAGTTAGCTCATTCCCAACGGTCAATTTAGCATTTGCTTGGACACAAGCTGCTGAAGTGCCATTGATTTTGGGGCAGGCTAATTTCTTGTTTGAGTTTGAGGTCTGTTTTTTTCGGGCACGTTCTGAATTTGAAGTTCGCCCTAAGGTTAGTGTCATTATTTATTCGCCACTAATAAATAATAGGGGAAAGTAAGGAGGATAAAGCGATCCAAGCAACCTCCAATGAACATAGCAGCACGAGAACAACAAATACTACGAGTCAAAGCCACAAGTTTTCAACCAGAACTGGATG
>CALRPI020000130.1:0-8313 GCA_943370025.1 Phormidium lacuna HE10JO
ACCCCAGCTTCGCGGGGGTGCCACTACTCAGCCTGCTTGGCGACAGCTATTACAGCTATATTAGAAGAAAATGATTGGGGACTGCGATGGTAATCTCATTATAGAGAAATCTTCACCGGAGTCCGGCTAGGGCGGATATTGACTTCTGGTTTGGTAATCAAAGATACTCCAGTCATTTCTGGGGGCTGGGGTAGTTGGAGAATATCGAGGATTGTCGGGGCAATATCTGCCAATTTGCCATCGGGTCTGAGGGTGACTTGGTTGCCATGATTGGGAATCTTCCGCCCTTCGCCTTCTACGAGAATAAACGGCACGGGGTTGGTAGTGTGAGCAGTCCAAGGATTACCTTCCGTATCTGCCATATATTCTGCATTGCCGTGATCTGCCGTGATCAGGGTGGTGCCGCCTACAGTGGTGACGGCTTCGAGAAGCTTGCCCACACAACGATCGACTGCCTCGATCGCCTGGACACTGGCATCGATTTTTCCCGTATGCCCCACCATATCTGGATTGGCATAGTTAATCACAATCAGGGCATAAATTTTTTGTTTAATGGCAGCAATTACCCCTTGGGTCAACTCGGACGCAGACATGGCCGGAGCCTTGTCGTAGGTAGTGACCATCGGGCTTTGTACCATGTGACGATCTTCTCCCGGAAAGGGGGCTTCTAATCCACCATTAAAAAAGTAGGTGACGTGGGCATACTTTTCGGTTTCTGCCGTCCGAAATTGCTTCAACCCATTATCGGCGATGACTTGCCCCAGTAAATTAGTTAAATCTTGGGGGGGGAATGCCACAGCTACAGGCAGACTAGGATCGTACTGGGTAAAGGTGGCAAAGGAGAGGGGCTGGATTTGTGCTCTGGGGAAGCCAGAAAAATTGGGGTCAGTAAATGCTTGGGTCATTTCCCGCGCTCGATCGGGACGGAAGTTGAAAAATATCACCCCATCCCCCGCTGCGATCGCCCCCGGAGCCAGACGCTTGGGCAGGACAAATTCATCAGTCAGGTCAGCAGCATAGGAAGAGGCTAAATAATCTGAAGCCGATTGTGGCTCGTCCATAGCTTCTGTGGTCATAACATCGTAGGCGGATTGCACTCGATCCCAGCGATGATCCCGATCCATGGCGTAGTAGCGACCACTCAGGGTGACAATTTTGCCTACACCGATTTTTTGCGCATGTACCTCTATAGTTTGGATTGCTGCCATTCCGGCTTTGGGATCCGTATCTCGCCCATCGGTAACGGCGTGGATACACACTTCGCTAATGCCTTGAACCTTAGCCATATCCATCAACCCCAACAGATGAGAGAGGTGGGAATGTACTCCCCCCAAGGAACACAGCCCCCAGAGGTGGAGTTTGCCGCCCCCAGATTGGACTTGTTGGCATACCTCAACTAGGGCTTGATTTTGGAGAATGGAACCGTCTTCCACGGCATCGGAAATTCTCACCAATTCTTGGGGGACGACTCTGCCAGCACCAATGTTTAGGTGGCCAACTTCTGAATTTCCCATCTGCCCTTCTGGTAAGCCCACTGCTTTTCCTGAGGCTTGGATCAAAACATGGGGATAAACCTGCGCTAGGCTGCTCATCACTGGAGTCTTGGCGATCGCGATCGCATTCGCTTGACTTTGTTCACGGTAGCCCCAACCATCTAGAATCACTAGAACCACTGGAGACACGGGTGCTTGCACCATAAAATCCTGCCTTTGCTTAATAGATTTAATACGTTATTAAGTAATATTCTCAGCATCATATCACCAGTTATCAGTTATCAGTTAAGGACTATTCATACGTATTCATTGCTGTTTACTGCTTACTGTTCACTGTTCAGAGGGCTACAGGAAGATGTAGAGTAGGAAAGGAGTGGATTAAGGGGAAATGGCTATGGTGGTTAAGTCTGCAAGCACTATTAAAATTGCGGCGATCGGAGATATTCATGAGCAATGGGAAGCTGCTGATGCCCTAGCTCTGCAACAGCTAGGGGTAGATTTAGTCCTATTTGTGGGGGATTTTGGTAATGAGGCGGTGGAGATTGTCAAGGCGATCGCCGAGATTCCCCTACCCAAGGCGGTGATCTTGGGCAACCATGATGCTTGGTATACCGCCTCGGATTGGGGCAGAAAAAAAGCTCCCTATGATCAATCCCAAGAAGACCGAGTGCAAGAACAGCTAGATCTGCTGGGCATAGCCCATGTGGGTTACGGTAAGCTAGATTTTCCAGAATTTAATTTGTCGATCGTCGGGGGTCGTCCCTTTAGCTGGGGCGGGGCAGAGTGGAAAAACCGGGATTTCTATGAAGACCTCTACGGGATTCAAAATTTCTCCCAATCCACGGCTCAGATTATTAACTCGGTGAAAGATACTACCTGCGAACATTTGATCTTTCTGGCTCACAATGGTCCTGTAGGATTAGGCGAAGAACCAGAATCTCCCTGTGGGCGAGATTGGCAGCCCCTAGGGGGAGATTTTGGAGACCCAGATTTGGGGTTAGCGATCGCCGCTGCCCAGAACCTAGGCAAATCTATTCCTCTTGTCACCTTTGGCCATATGCATCACCGGCTGCGGCATACCCAAAAGATCCAACGTCAAGCGATCGCCACTAATCCCCAAGGAACAATTTATCTGAACTGTGCCAGTGTTCCCCGGATCATCCAAACCGCCACCAACCGACTCCGCAATTTTTGTCTGGTCACCCTAGAAGCATACAAAGTTACAGAAGTAGTTCTGGTTTGGCTAGAAGATAACTTTCAGGTGGTTTCTAGTAACACCTTCTATGGTGGCAGTCCCTTACACGAAAATTCCCAATCCCCCTAGGGGGTCACAGCCCGATTAATAAACTCTGGCAAAAAGTTATTCTGGTAATTATCCAAGAAGATAGTTTTACTCATAACTAATTTCCTAGAAATAATTATCAACTCCTAGTAAAGGAGTCCAGCAAGGTACTATGAAGTGTGGCAAATTTTCCCGTTAAACTTTTCTCGACCTAAGATGCGTCTATTCAAAACCCTAGCCGGACTCCGGTGTTATTTAGAAACTAGCCGATCGGGGCTGGAAGTTGGCTTTGTGCCAACGATGGGAGCTTTGCACCCAGGGCATTGTAGCCTGATCCGCCGCGCCCGGAGACAGAATGACTTGGTAGTTGTCAGTATTTTTGTTAATCCTCTGCAATTTGCACCAACTGAAGATTTAAATTCCTATCCCCAAACCCTAGAAGCAGACCAACTCCTCTGTGAACAATTAGGTGTTGATGTGCTATTTATTCCCAGCGTAGCCGAGATGGAGGCAACGCAAACTTCCCTAACTCAGGTGATCCCACCCCCTGAAGCGCTCCAAGTTCTCTGCGCCAATAAAAGACCGGGGCATTTTCAGGGAGTAAGTACGATCGTCAGTAAGTTCCTGCACCTGATCCAGCCCAATCGCCTCTACCTAGGGCAGAAAGATGCCCAACAATTAGCTATTCTGCAACGCATGGTTAAGGATCTGAATTTGCCCGTGGAAATAGTCCCCTGCCCAACGGTGCGGGAAAAATCTGGACTAGCCTATAGTTCTCGGAACCAATATTTGACCCCAGAGCAAAAAATCGAAGCTCCCGGATTGTACCAAGCCCTAGAGAAATCCGGGCAGTTATTTCACCGGGGAGAGCGGGGGGCGGCACCTCTCATTGCCACGGTGCAGCAGGAATTGGCGAAGATCCCTGCCTTGGCAGTAGAGTATGTGGAATTAGTCCATCCCATGACCCTAACTCCCCTAGAAACTATCTCCAAAGAAGGATTACTGGCGGTGGCTGCCAAGTTGGGGGAGACTCGGTTAATTGATAATGTGGTGTTACACTCTCGACTGCCGATTATTGCGATCGATGGCCCCGCCGGAGCCGGAAAATCTACAGTGACGAAACAAGTGGCAGCGGGGTTAGGGTTGTTGTATCTAGATACAGGGGCGATGTATCGGGCTGTAACTTGGCTCGTGCTTCAGTCGGGAATTGCGATGGACGATGAGGCAGCGATCGCCGAGTTGGTCAGCCAATCCCAGTTGGAGTTGGTGACAAACCAAGGGCAGTTGGGGGTGAAAATCAATGGGGCAGATGTCACGCAGGTGATCAGGAGTTCTGCCGTGACGGCACAGGTCTCTGCGATCGCCGCCCAGAAATTTGTCCGCCAGCAGTTAGTCCAGCAGCAACGCCGCCTTGGAGAGGCTGGAGGGTTGGTGGCAGAAGGGCGGGATATTGCCACCCATGTCTTTCCAGATGCGGAGTTGAAAATATTTTTGACTGCTTCAATTACGGAGCGGGCGCGGCGGCGGCATCAGGATATGCAATCTCAAGGGGAAACCGGGATCACCCTGACGCTGCTAGAGCAGGAGATTGCCCAACGGGATGCTAAGGATCAAAGCCGGGTGGTGGCTCCCCTAACTAAGGCGGAGGGGGCGATCGAAATCAATACGGATGATCTGAGCATTCCTGCGGTTGTAGAAGAGATTATTCGCCTCTACAAAAACCATTAGTGTAGGACTTACTCAGTTAGATGTTGTTGCGGGTGCAGAGCACCCGCAACAACTAGGATCCTAGATAATATGTTTACAGTGCGTAAGTACTATATATAGCGATCCTAAATCATTTGCGAACAGTTACTAAGTCAACTTGCTTCTGGCAGATGGTTTCACCCGCCGAAGGCGGGTGAAACCATTTAGGGTTGCTATATCAACCAAATTGCTAAAATATTAGGAATATTTATCACCATAACCAACTTGAGATAAACTTTGATCGCAAAACCTTACAATCATTTCATTCAAAGCATCAATATCGATCAAAAAGGCATCATGACCGTGATCAGAAATCAGCCATTCTAAGGAAGAGTTGGGTATGAATTTGGCTAGCTCCTCCTGCTCGGCTGGGGGATACAAAATATCTGTATTGATGGCAACGATGAGGGTTGGTTGCTGAATTTTACTTAATACTTCTGAGTATTCCCCCCGGTGGGCAGCAAGGTCGTGGTGATCCATTGCCTTAGTTAAAGTCACATAGGTATTGGCATCAAATCTCTGGACAAACTTTTCCCCTTGGTGGGCCAGATAATTCACCATTGCAAACTTGCCATTAGGTTCTTGTTCTCTGCCAAATTTGCTATGGAAACTCTGCCAACTCCGATAGGTATTCATGGCGATCGCCCTCGCCGTAGCTAACCCTGCCTTGGGGGGATTTTGGGGATCATAATTACCATCCAGCCAGAGGGGATCAGTATAGATAGCTTGCCGTTGCGCCTCACTCAGACCAATACACCAAGGAGAATGACGACCAGACACTGCCATGGGAGCGATCGCCTCCACTAGATGGGGATACATCACCGCCCACTCCAGCACCTGCATTCCCCCTAGAGAGCCACCGATCACCAGTTTAATTTTATTCACCCCCAGCAATTGAAGTAACTCCGCCTGTACCTGCACCATATCCCGGATGGTAATTTCAGGGAAAGTTGCTCCGTAGGGCTGACCTGTGTGGGGATCGATGGAAGTGGCTCCCGTCGTTCCATAACAACTACCCAAGACATTACTACAGATCACAAAATCTCGACTCAGATCAAAGGTTTTACCTATCCCAAATAAATCCGCCCACCAATCATCGGCATCGGCAGACCCTGTTAAGGCATGGCAAATAACCACAGCATTAGTTCCTTGCGGATTGAGCTTGCCCCAAGTCCGGTAGGCCACTTGTACTTGAGGCAGGATTACACCCGATTCGAGGACGATCGCCCCCGGCAGTTGCTGGAATTTTGTTTCTGGAGAAATGTGATCTTGGTACTGCATAGATTAGGCTTAACCTAGTTGGGCAAAGGCTTGAGTAAAGTCGGCTTTAATATCCTCAATGTGTTCTAGACCCACGGATACCCGGATCAGGTCTGGGGTGACTCCGGCAGAAATTTGCTCAGTTTCACTTAGTTGTTGATGGGTTGTGGAGTTGGGATGAATCACGAGGGTTTTGGCATCGCCGACATTTGCCAAATGGGAAGCTAATTTTACTTGATTAATAAAACTCCGTCCAGCCTCTCTACCACCTTGAATCCCAAAATTAAGCACGCAACCAAAACCACGGTGGAGATATTTTTGCGCCCGTTCATGGTAGGGATGTTCGGGTAAGCCGAGGTAGTTTACCCACGCTACTTGGGGTTGCTCTTTTAACCATTGGGCAAGGGCAAGGGCGTTTTGGGTATGACGATCGAGCCGTAGGGATAGGGTTTCTAAGCCTTGTAACAGCAAGAAGGAGTTAAAGGGACTCAAGCAAGCACCAATATCCCGCAACCCTTCTACTCTCGCCCGAATAATGAAGGCAATATTGCCAAAGGGACTCTGGGGGCCAAAAGTTTCGTAGAAATTCAAGCCATGATAGCCGGGAGAAGGCTCGGTAAACAGGGGAAACTTACCATTGCCCCAGTCAAATTTGCCAGAATCCACAATTACTCCACCGATGGAAGTCCCATGGCCGCCAATCCATTTGGTAGCAGATTCCACCACAATATCTGCTCCATGGTCGATCGGGCGGACAAGATACCCCGCACCTCCAAAGGTGTTATCCACAATTAGGGGAATGCCGTGGTCGTGAGCGATAAAAGCCAAAGTTGCAAAATCGGGGACATTAAACTGGGGATTGCCGATGGATTCTACATAGATCGCCTTGGTCTTGTCATCGATCGCTGCTCGAAACTTCTCTGGGTCATCCCCTTCCACAAACTTCACCTCAATGCCTAGACGGGGCAAGGTCACCTTAAATTGATTGTAGGTTCCCCCATACAAAAAGCTGGTAGAGACGATATTATCCCCAGCTTGGGCAATATTCGTAATGGCTAAAAATTGGGCAGATTGACCACTTGCCGTCGCCAAGGCTGCTACTCCTCCTTCTAGAGCAGCAACCCGCTTTTCAAATACATCGGTGGTCGGGTTCATAATTCGGGTATAGATATTCCCAAATTCCTGCAAAGCAAATAAATTCGCCCCGTGGTCTGCACTATCAAAGACGTAGGAGCTAGTTTGATAAATGGGGACGGCTCTAGAATTAGTTGTGGGGTCGGGAACTTGTCCGGCATGGATTTGCAAAGTTTCAAACCGATGGGATTGCTCTGGTGTAGTCATAATTTTTTTTCCTGTGTTTTCTTATTTTTATCGATTTATGTGTAGCTACCTCAGCAATAAATATACTATATCTCCATCGGAATGCCGTACATTTTTTTAATCTAGATGGTAATAATCCCACAAACCACCTAGAACTAACAAGAGCTGATCTATTTTTAGAGCAATAATTTAGGAAAGAAAAACATGAAAAAATTAGCAAGAGTTGATGAGTACTTCTGTTACGATCGCAGATATTTATAAATTATTTCAAAAGTCCCAAGAACAGTAGGAGAAAAAAATGATACAAATCTCTTTATAGAAACATTGAATTTTTAGTTATAATTAAGTATGAATTTTAAAATACAATAATAAAATAGTAAGATCATCATCGAGAAATTATTTTTTTAGGATAATTAAGTTTAAGAAATCAACAAGTAATGATAGTACTTCTAAAACCAATCTAAAGAGAGACTCCTAATACTTTTAGACTCTAATTCTTCCTATGGCAAAGTAGTTATTCTCTAATTTCGTGAGGTTGCAAAAAATGTATGGAAGAATTGATTTCTAATGAATATCTAAGTATTAATAACCAAGATTGTAATAGCTGTTACGTTACGCATCAGGCTTCTTTGGCGTGGAACCCTCTAGTAGCTACGATCGCCTTACGAATCCGGCAATCCTTAGAACTGCCTCAGATTTTGCAAGCTACTGCCGATGAAGTGCATAAATATCTTCAGTGCGATCGAGTTATACTTTATCAGTTTGCCCCAAATTGGCAGGGTCGAGTCGTGGTGGAGTCAGTGTCTGATCCCCAATGGTCTTTAGTCGATCGAGTTATCCAAGACCCCTGCTTTAATGCTAGTTGGCTCAAACCTTATCAAGAAGGCTGGTTCGCTGCAATTTCCAATGTTGCTACGGCTAATCTCACTCCCTGCTATCGAGAATTTTTAGAACAGTTGCAGGTTAAATCTAATTTAGTGATCCCCATATTGCATGAATCTCAGTTATGGGGCTTGCTAATTGCCCATCATTGCCATAGCCCCCAGCCTTGGGAACCAGAACAAATTAAGGGATTACAACAGATTGCCGTTCACCTTGGTATTGCCATTCACCAAGCATCCTTATTAGAGCAGTTACAAGCAGCAAAAACAGAGCTAGAAACCCAAGTAGCAGCGAGGACTTTTGAACTAGAACAAGCTAATCAGCAACTTT
>CALRPI020000131.1:0-8182 GCA_943370025.1 Phormidium lacuna HE10JO
GGTTGCAAGGTGGTGTATCTGCCCCCATATTCTCCAGACCTGAATCGAATTGAGAAGTGTTGGGCATGGTTAAAGGCAAGAATTCGTAAGTTGTTAAGGGATTCAATATCTTTGCAGGATGCGATGGATACTGTACTTAAGGAGGCTACATCCTAACTTATCTGGCTGCTACTATACATAAGGGTTTTAGCTGACAATATTAGAAAACAATATAGCTGGTGAAATCCTTCAAATGATACTTATATATAGTAAGTGCCATTCTAGTTAGGACGGGAACGTTTTCGAGGGCGCGCGGAGTGCGCCCTCGAAAACGTCCTAATCAAAGCGGCGACCACTATACTATAGTAAGCGCCATTCTAGTTAGAACGGGAACGTTTTGGAGGGCGCCCTCCGCGCGCCCTCCAAAACGTCCTAATTAAAGCGGCGACCACTATAATACTCCAACGAGATAATCAGTATTACAAGTATCAAGGAAGAAAATCATCGAACTAAGTTTGCTCGTTATCATAACTTTCTCTAAGTAGTTTGTAAGCTGTAATCCTCTCCTAGTAATTATTTGAGCAAGGTTGTCACCCCTTGAAGACCTGTACAAACAAAAACTCAGCTACTATGGTGTTGATTATGACATTGTTGGGGATGTTGCAGTCAATAAAATTCCTACCTTAGATACTGAGATTAGGTTGATTCTCAAAGGAGAATATCCAGAATAAAAATATTTATACTTGTTTAGAAACAGCACCTTTCAAACTGCTGTAAATCAAGAAAAGGGTTTCACCCTTTTCTTGATTTGGGATTAGTCTGAAGATTTTGCAGACTTTGCCTCTAGATTTTCGAGGCGGCTTTTCAGTTGTTGGTTTTCCTTTTTCATTTCATCCAACTCCTCTCGCAGTTGCTTCACGGCTTTGTCAGAGCCGATATTTCCTTGGACTTGGGAGATCGCTTCTTCGGCAATGCGGCGGACTCTACCATCAGGGGTTTGGGTTGCCAGAGATTGGAGGATACTGATCGCCTTAACAGTTTCCATTTGTCCTAGGGAAGAAACCACAGCCAACTGCGTCAGGAAGAAGGTTTCCTTTGCCAAATCTCCGAGGATGGAGAGGATGAACTCCACTTGCACCGGCTCCTGCCCCTTGGAAACAGCCCCTAGAGCACGAATTGCCGATAAACGTAGGGGTTGAGGCACACCTAGCTTGGTGTAGGGGACGATCGACTCCAGCGCCACTGCTGAGGTTTTCAGTTGCGCCAGACCAGATATTGCTCCCGATCGCACCATTTCGTTCCAACCCGATCGCTCCACCAAGACCCGATTCAGGAGTTGAATTACCTCCGCTTCCTGATCCTTAAGGCTGGCAGAAACCATGCTACCCAGCACCCTAGCAGCAGTACTTTCCACGTAGTAGCTGGCATCTCCCGCCACCACAACCTGTTGCACTGCCTCTAAACTCGGTTGATCCTTCACTTTGCCGAGTGCATCAATGACTGATCGCCGCACCCGCGCTTCTGGGTCTTGCAAACCAGCAATCAAAATAGCACTCACCTGATCCAGCTTGATTTTGGCTAGTTCTTGCGCTACTTCCGATCGCACAGCCCAGAATTGATCCTCTTTCAAAGCCGTCTCTAGGGCTTTCACTGCTTCTAGTCCCCCCTTCTTTGATAGAGCTTGGGCAGCGTAGATGCGAGAAATGGGGTCGGGATCGTGGAGGAGTTGGGCTTTGAGTTCTGGCAGAGCGTATTCTAAGCTAACAGTTTTTAGGTAGTTATTACCCTGATCAAAACTAATGAAATCTGGTTTCTTTTCGAGGGGAAAATAGAAGTTCTGTTCCTTTTCATGGATGCGGACGGTGAAGGTTTTGATGCCGTCTTGAATATAACCCAAACCGATAGGAATCTTTAGATCAAATAATTGATTTTCCGTGACGGTTTTATCGGGTTTGGCTTGGGTTTGGGTGACGGTAATTTTGGCAAGATTGCTATCGTTATCCCAACTGTAAGCCACCTTATAATCAGGATGACCACCCCGGAAAACATACTGGTCAAACAAGAACATTAAATTCCGTCCAGAAGCTTTTTCGATCGCCCGGATTAGGTCAATAGTTTCCACAGTTTGGTGGGCATGATCATGGAGGAAAATATTAATCGATTTCCAGAATAATTCATCCCCCAATTCGGTGCGAATCATGTGATAAACACATGCCCCTTTTTCGTAGATGTGGCGATCGTACAGTTCGATCGCTTCCCGATAGACATGGGTAACAATGGGGCGACGATAGCGGGAACTATCTTCATACAAATAACTTCTAGCTTCGTTTAAGAGATAATAAGCTGCCTCATCGGCACCGTATTCAAAATCTGTCCAATACACCTCTGAATAGGAAGCCATTCCTTCTTTAACCCAGGCATGAGACCAGTGTTTAATCACAATTAAATCACCAAACCACTGATGACAAAGCTCATGAACTACCAGACTTTCTGTATTCCGGTTATCAATTGCTGCCCGTTCATCAATCAAACAGCGATCGGTCAACAGAGTCGTGGAAGTATTTTCCATGCCGCCAAAGATAAAATCATCGACACACACTTGGGCATACTTAGAAAAAGGATAATCGTAGCCATACTTTTGGCTGAGAAACTCCATCATTTTCGGAGTTTTGCCCATGCTCAGTTTGCCTTCTGCTACCCGATCTTTTTCCACATAATAATTAACTGGTCTACCCCGCCAAGTATCTTGAATTTCGGCAAAATCTCCCACTGCTAAGGCCATTAAATAGGTGGGATGGACTTGTTTTTGTAACCAATGGAAAATACTTTCTCCCGATTCTAGAGCTTCGGTATGAATCAATTCCCCATTAGATACTGCCATCAGGGGTTGGGGAACTCGAACCCGGATTTCTGAAGTAGTCAGTTGTCCGGGATAGTCAAAACAGGGGAACCAATAGCGAGAATCTTCGTCTTCTCCCTGAGTCCAAACCTGAGTGGGCTTATGGGGATAATGTTCATTAGGCAGGATGAAATATAAACCCCGTTGTGGTTTTTCCACGCCGTAGTTAATGGCAACTTTAATGGATTTCCCCACTACCGTTGGCTGAGTCAGATAAATTTGCAGATATTCTCCGTCGTAGTCAAATTTTTCTGGAATGGCATCAACTTCGACTGTATAAATGTGGAGATTAACTGCATCAAGGGTCAGGCTAGTAATGCCTTGGCGGATAGGATTGATGGTGATGGTGCAGGTGCCACTGAAGCTTTCTTTGGGGATTTCTAGGGTTAAATCTAGAAAAATATGCTCTACTTGACCGGGACGATCGGGATTGTAGTGGGGTTTGGCTCCGGGAACGATGAAGGATTTGCGATCGCTACTATCTGAATCAAAATAATGCTCTAAACTCATAGGTGGTTCTGCCCCTCTCCGGCAATTTCATCTGTTGGTAATTAATAATATAGCGATCCTAAGGGATTTCTCTCATCTCAGAATAGGGAAATCCTTTACTCTTTGACTTGCCGCCGCTCCCTAGTTAGCTGATCCACCGTATCCCCAATCACCGCCGTCAGACTCTTGCGGGTTTGGGCATGGTTTTCCTGCTCTAATTTGAGAGAATTGAAGAGGCGATCGCGCTCTTCCAAAATTCCACTCAGGTGTAGTTGCAATTCCTCGATCGTCGATAAAGCCGCCGCCTCAGCCCGGATCAGGGTATCTTGGTTTTCTGGTTTCACCAACAGGCTGCCCCCCGGTAGCTGGCGGACTTGCTCCTTGAGGGTTTCCATTTGTTGCTGTGCCGCCTTAGTTTCAATCCGCCGCTGTTGTGCCTCGGTATTATATAATTGTCGCCAATTATCCGCACTGGCTTGGGCTGTATCCCTCTCCTGTTCTAGGTCTGCAACCTTTTGCTTCAGAGATTTAATCTCTTCTAACCATTGGGTAATATCTTCACTCATGCCATTGCTCTCCAGCCGCCATCAACTTTAACTATAATAATAATTTCATTCAGAATTAATTAACGTGAGTTCAGGATAAGTAATCGTAGGGTGGGCAATGCCCACCTATTTGTATTTTGCTTATCTATCTAGACTAAGATTGATGGTGATAAAAGCAGTTGATCCCCATTTCCTGTAAAAGATGAAGCATAAGGTGGGCGATGCCCACCCTACAAATTCTCCAAATTTTGGCTTATCTAGAACTGACCTTAATTAATATTAGTAGTTCAGGACTTAAGTATTTGGAAATTGTTGCAGGCGCGGAGCGCCTGCAACAATTTCCAAAACTCTCGACAATTCGTTGAGAGTGCGTAAGTCCTATAGTTAATTAATACCTCAGGTTAAATAGAAATTGGAGATATCCCCAGAAATTGACTTCAGAATTGGCAATAGGATCCAAATCACTTTAGTTTTAGCCATGAGTGCCGATGGGAAGATCGCCGATGCCAATCGATCGCCAGCCCGCTTTGCCTCCCCCGCCGATAAAGCCCACCTAGAACAGCAAGTTGCCCTAGCAGATGCTGTCCTGTTTGGAGCCGGGACTCTCCGGGCTTATGGCACAACTATGAAAGTTAATTCCCCAGCCAACCTTCAGCTTCGAGCAGATATGGGTAAACCACCCCAACCAGTGCAAATAGTTGTCTCTCGCCGGGGTGAATTTGCTCCCCATCTAAAATTCTTCTCTCAGCCTGTTCCTCGTTGGCTAATTACGACCCAAAAGATGGCTCTGGCTAACCAACCCGACCTCTTTGAAAAAGTAATTATCCTGCCTCAATCTCCAGAAATCATTTGGCAGGAAGTATTCGGCAAATTAACCACATTGGGGATTAAAAAACTATTAGTCTTAGGCGGGGGATCACTAGTGGCTAGTTTAGCTGCAGAAAATTTGATCGATGAATTTTGGTTGACTATTTGTCCCGTAATTTTGGGTGGCAAAACTTCTCCTACTCCAGTTGATGGTCTAGGTTTAGAGAATAAGTTAGAGTTAGAGTTAATAGAAACTAGGGTATTAGGTTCAGAAATCTTCCTCCGCTATCGTTTTTTGAAATAATAATTATAGATAGTTTCCTTGAATATTCTTAAGGCAGTGAACCACCCATTCATAAAGTTGGGGAAAGATTTGTCCATAATATTTATTTAATATTTCTGGGATTATCAATTATCAAATGTAATACTCCCAAATAG
Organism: Phormidium lacuna HE10JO; assembly: GCA_943370025.1. Lineage (GTDB taxonomy): Bacteria > Cyanobacteriota > Cyanobacteriia > Cyanobacteriales > JAAUUE01 > JAAUUE01. The sequence continues at coordinate 5,158 of CALRPI020000131.1, forward strand.
AGTGAGAGCCTTATAGAATAAAGGTTTGTGACTTTTAACTTTCCTAAAGTTGGTGCAGGATTTGGGCGTGTTGTAATGATTATTGAGTAGCAAATCTAACAGAATCTTGACAATACTTTTGTTAACGTGAAATCATTAATTTAGAAAAACAATAGCAAGCCTGTGAAAGCAGTTGGGATTTTAATTATTGAAGGGAATGCTAATTTGCGATCGCTCTTGGGTTGGCATCTACAGCAAGCAGGCCATAGTGTATCTCAGGCATCTAATCTGCATACCGCAAAAATCTTGTTTGAACAGCTAAAGCCTGCGGTTACTGTTCTAGATTCGGATATCTCCGAAGGCGATGGTGTGGAATTTTGTCGCTGGCTGCATCAACAGGGGCAATCCTTGATCTTGATGTTATCTGCCAAGATTACGGAAGTGGATATTGTCACTGGACTCAGGGCTGGGGCTGATGATTATCTCCGCAAACCCTTTGGAATGCAGGAATTTTTGGCGAGGATCGAGGCTCTAGCTAGACGAGGCCGGCTGATGAGTGCGCCGGTATCGCTGGAATATGGCGATCTAAAAATTGATCTTGTCCAGCGGAGTGTGTGTTTTCAAAAACACCAGATTGAACTCACCCCCCAAGAATTTAGTTTGCTCTACGTCTTAACTCAGGCTAATGGTGATGCCCTAAGTCGATCTGAGCTATTACGCCGGGCATGGCCTAATGCGATCGACAATCCTCGGACGATCGATACTCATATTCTCTCCCTCCGCAAGAAAATTGAAATCGATCCCCGCGAACCGAGCATGATTCAAACCATCCGCAATGTGGGCTACCGTTTCAACCCAGAGCTTCTCCATCATTCCCCACCTCAAGTTGGTGTGAATGGAGTTTTGTCCAAGGTACAGCACTCTTGATTTTATGGCTATAGGTAGGGGCGCAAGGCTTTGCGCCCTCACTAGATGTACAGCATTTACATACAGCAGTTTGAGAGTGGGTGGCTACAGCCACCCACTCTCAAACCCAACTTTGATAGGACTTTCAACATTTGTGGCGTGTCTCATTTGAACGCAAAGTGCTGTAAGAGGCTATTTATGAGGCTATTTATTATTTATGAGGCTATTTATAAAGATTAATTTTGCGCCCCCGCTGGGGGCGCAAAATTAAACCTTCTAGCCACTTTATAAATGACCTCTAAATTATCTGTAATGATCATTGCGGTACAATTGGGGACGAGGTAAGAAATTGTGCGTTTTGATATAGTTACTTTATTCCCAGATTTTTTTAGTTCCAGCCTGAGTTCCGGTTTATTGGGCAAAGCCCTAGCCAAAAATATTGCCCAAGTCCACCTAGTCAATCCCCGTGACTTCACGATCGATCGCCACCACAAGGTCGATGATGAACCCTACGGTGGTGGGGTGGGGATGTTGATGAAGCCAGAGCCAATTTTTGCGGCGGTGGAATCGCTGCCGATCTTGAAGCGGCGAGAAGTAATCCTGATGACCCCTAGTGGGGAAACTCTGAAACAACCTCTGCTCAAGGAATTGGTGGCAAACTATGACCAATTAGTGATTATTTGTGGTCACTACGAAGGGGTGGATGAACGGGTGACCAATATCGTCACTAGAGAAATTTCCTTGGGGGATTTTGTCCTCACCTGTGGCGAGATTCCGGCACTGACCTTGATTAATGGGGTGACGAGATTGTTGCCGGGAACCGTGGGCAAGGAGGAATCCTTGAAGCTAGAAAGTTTTGAAACCGATTTATTAGACTATCCCCAATACACCCGTCCGCCGGAGTTTCGGGGTTGGCAGGTGCCAGAGGTGTTGCGATCAGGCAATCATGGCGAAATTGCCAAATGGCGCAAACAGCAACAGATTGATCGAACTAAAACCCGCCGCCCCGATTTATATAGTTCTTGGCAGCGGGAAAATGATGATCAAAAAACTCTATAACCTTGGTTGGGGTTTTGTTGATTTAACTTCAGCTTAGTCTGATCCGACGTTGATTTAACTCTTTTAATAAGTCGGCTTCAAGTTTATAGTAGCTCTGTATAGAGTCAACGTAGGCATTGCGGGCATCTGGATCGCTGATTTGATCTCGGAGTTCTTCGACTATGACGATCGCAGCTTGGATATTTTGCAGGGCTGTGGGTAGATTGTTCAGAGTGCGTTGAGTAGAAGCTAAGGTAGAAAGGATTCTGGCTTCTTCCTCGCGTTGGCGTAGCCTCTCCTCTGGAGAATCGCCTATTTCCCTAAAAATTGCTAAGGCTTGTTGATAGTAATTCAATGCTTGCTGCGGTTCTCCTGTATTGCTAAATACTACCCCAATCCTACTCAGGGTCATTGCTTCTCTAAAGCGATCGCTGATTTCTCGAGAAATTGCTAAGGCTTGTTGATGGTAATTCAAGGCTTGTTGCGGTTGCTCCATATCGCCATATACCATCCCAATCCCGCTCAAGGTGATAGCTTCTCCCTTGCGATTTGCGGCTTCCCGCCAAATTTGTAAGGCTTGCTGCAAGTAATCAAGGGCTAGTTGCGTTTGTCCAAATTCGTTGTATATTCTGCCAATACTATCCAGATTATCCGCTTCTCCATTGCGATCGCCAGTTGCCTGAAACAAAGGTAAAGCCTGCTGAAACTTAGTTAGAGCCTGCCGTAAAGATTCCCTAGTCCCTTGCAGCCGGAGCCGTTCCCCTTCTCTGTATATTCTTTGAGCTTCTGTAGCTTGGCTGCTCTGGCTATTCTGGTTATTTTGACTACTCTGAGCCAATACTAGAGGGCTTATCGGCGTTGCATAATATTGATATGAATTGAGGATAAATCTGATGCAATGTCCTGAATGTGGCTCTGACCATATCCGTAAGAATGGAAAAATGCGAGGTAAGCAAAATCACATTTGCGTAGATTGTCGTCGTCAATTCATTGATGTTTATGCACCGCCCAAAGGATACTCCGAGGAAATCAAAGCCCAATGTTTGAAAATGTATGTCAATGGCATGGGATTTACGTGCTTCGCACAGGCTAAGCCAACGAG
>CALRPI020000132.1:0-8051 GCA_943370025.1 Phormidium lacuna HE10JO
AGCGACATAAATACCAGAATCTTCTTAAGAAATTCTTGGCTTGTAACCAAACATCTTCTACAGGATTTTGTTCTGGGGCATTAGGAGCAAAGAGAATACAAGTGAATTGCCATTGAGATTCTTCCTTACCTTCGTTCTTCGTTGCCAAGAAGTCCTTTACCTCTTGGGATTTGTGATAACTAGCTCCATCCTAAATCAGAGCAATTCTCTGGTGCGGATGTTGGCTCTCTAGGTATTTCATAAAAGCCACTGTGTTCTCTCCATTTCCTACATCATAGGGGTGGACTATAAATTCTTTTGTTTGATAGTTTAAGACCCCATAATAAGTTTGCCTAGTTTTCTCATTGACGATCGGGACTTCAACTTTTACGCCTGTCTTGCCCCAAACATATCCACAGACATCACCCCAGAGGAGATGACATTCATCTAAGAAAAGCACAACTAACTTCCCAGACTTAATGTCAGACTGGTTTCTACTGATAAACTCTTGAATCTCTTCTCGTTTTTTTTGACTAGCTCTGGGTCGGATTTAGGGTTAACTTTCTGAGATTTCTTCCAGCTAATATTTGCTTCTGAGAAGAGGGTATAATAACTTTGTTTAGATGCGTAGCTTACTTTATAATGCACATCTAAATAGGTAACTAATTCATTGAAATCCCAAGAGTGTTGTGTTTTCAGCCATGAGATAACTTCTTCTCGTTCTTGTTCTGTGAGATAACTCTGTGCTCCTTGATAGCCAAGTTTGATACCTTCTAAACCTTGGGCTTCAAATCTTTGTTTCCAGTAGGTAATAAAAGATTTGTTTATCCCTAATAAATCGGTAATACGGGAGTAGGGTTGGTTTCCCAAAGCCATTTTCACGGCTAAAGCTCGTTTCAGTTCTCTTGGCTGAGGATTTTTACTAATAAATTCTGTTAACAGAGTAATCTTCTCTACTTTTTGTTGGTGTTCTAATAGAAAGTTATCCATGTTTCATGTGGGTAAATTTAGTGGCACATGATTAGTATAGATGAACCGCCATTCTAAATTCAATTAGGATCGCTATAGCAATAAGCAAGTCGATTGTGTGGCAAAACACAAATGGAGTATGGGTTCCACTGTTCTAATTACCCTAATCTGGCAGAATGAGGGTCGTCGAAGATCGCAACACCTCTTAAACTTTAGGTGATTCTTTTGCGTTGCTTAAGTCCTCTGTGTATTTACTATGAAGCCATTGATGGAGATAAATTGGTAATTCTTGGCGACTGCGCAGATGGGGATTTATACAAATATGCTTGGTCTGAGCTTGGGCAATTAATTGAGATTTAGATTGAAATGTAGATTGAAGTTTAGATGGAGATTCGATATCTTCTTGATTAACCTCTTGATTAACTGCATTTTGATTAACTTCATCTTGAGATTGAGTCTGAGATTTGATATCTTCTTGCTGCATCTCAGGCTTGTAAACTTCATACTTAATTTCGTAACTATCTGGGCTGAGTTGCTGAGTCTGGAGGGTGACGATAATTCGATCGCCACAAAACATCGGCTGGCGAAAACTTGCCTCGGCATGGACAATGGGGACAGCGATCGCCGAACCACCAAAAAAATCCCTGAGATTAATCCCTTGTGATGCTAAAGATGCCTCATAAGCCTCATGGCAAATACTGAAAATCTGGGCGAAATATACTACTCCAGCCCCATCAGTATCAGCAAATCGGATTGTGCGAGAATAGCTAAAATTCATAGCTGGGTTATATTTAGGTTAGCTCCAGATTATGTTTAGGTTATTTATAAAGTTTTCTAAACATGAGTTATTCTAGAGGCGTGGACTAGAGGAGGTTTATTGTTATCTATGCGCCCTATTTTATCAGAAGCTTTACGGGTAGATAGTCTAGAGATTACTATTCCCGGTTTACCCCCAGCCTTGCAAGGGATCACCATCGCTCAACTATCAGACTTACACTATGATGGCTTGCGGCTATCCGAGGAACTTTTGGAAGAGGCGATCGCCGCCACCAATGAATCTAAACCAGATATTATTCTCCTGACCGGGGATTACGTCACCGATGACCCCTCTCCTATTCATCCCCTATGCCAGAGGTTAAAATACCTCCAGAGCCGATTAGGAACCTATGCTGTCCTCGGCAACCATGACCATCTATACGTTCCCGGCTCAAGAGAAGAAATTACCCAAGCCTTAACCAACGTAGATATCCAAGTTCTCTGGAACCAAATTGCCTACCCCTTCGGAGTGGAGATGCCCCTAGTTGGGTTAGCAGATTTTTGGTCGCGGGAATTTAAGCAAGCCAAAAAAGTTATGGAGCAATTAGATCCAGCACTGCCGCGCATTGTCCTTTCCCACAATCCTGATAGTGCCATATTTCTCAAGCAATGGCGGGTAGACCTACAGCTTTCTGGTCATACCCACGGCGGACAAATCACCCTGCCTGATGGTCAACCTCTACCCCTATTTGTGTCTAATCTTCGCACCTCTGTCCCCTCGGTATTCCATATCTTTATTCCCTTTCTGCGTCAGTGTAGCAATGTAGTAGATCACTGGGAATGGGCACGGGGGCTACATCAAATAGGCTATAATCAACTCTATATCAACCGGGGTTTAGGAACCTACTTTCCCGGTCGCTATGCCTGTCCTCCAGAAGTATCAATTATCCGGTTAATTTGCCCCACTTAATAACCTATTTAAGATTACGATAGCAATCCTAAATGATTTGAAAACGGCACACCCTATGCCATTTTCAAATCCCTTAAAGTCAGTGAATAATTTAAGAGGTTATTTACAGCAGTTTGTATAGAGGCGGCGACAGCCATCCACATACAAACCCAACCCTAGTAAGTATTTCAGAGAATGCTCCTGATTCCATTTATAGCTGTTGCCAAGCAGGTTGTGTTGTGTAATCCCTACATCGCTATGTATGAAAAGTGCTGTATGAAGTGGGTAGAGAGTTTGATTTTTCGCCTCCAGCAGAGGCGAAAAATCGGGCATTATAAATAACCTCTAATATCGCTATAGATTCTGGTTAAATAAAGCTAGTTATTTTACCATTCAAACTATTTTAGGACTTACGCACTGCCAACGAATTATCGAGAGTTGTGGACGTTGGGGCGGAAATTTATACTTTATAAATGGCTTCTTAGTCCTATTGTTTTGTAGGTATTAATTAGGAGCTAATCATGGATTGATAAGTAATTAATATAGATTTTATCTACAAGTTATGATGGAAAATGATAAGTTTAGTTTAGAGTACTCTAGCGATCCAAGATGATTTATGATGGCTTTGATTCAACTCCATCATCGTCAACTGGAGGCGGAGCAGAGTTAAAGCCTGTCACACATTTTAGATAATATTTTCTTGGCGAGAAATCATGAATTTATCTGCCCTAAATAGATCCAATAATCTTTTAATTTGCCAGCGATTTCTCCTGTTCTTTTTTCCTTTTTCTCTGGGTTTGGGAGCAGTCATCCTAATTCTATACGGAATGGAAATGACTGCCGATCGCAGACTAGTAGAGCTGAATGAAAATCAGAATCTAGAAATTCAGAAACAGTCGATCACTAGTGACTTGCAAACAGTTCGAGCTAATCTAAAAACCCTGATTGAGCAAAACGAACTTAAGGATTTATTAGAAGATTTAGAAGATAGGAAGAATACTTCCTTGGTAGAGATTACCCGCCAAGCAATATCCTCAGAATACCTAACTCTAGCTAAACAATTCCAATTATTCGATCAAATTCTGTTTATTGATACCAATGGACAAGAAATCGTCCGGGTTAATTTTAATTATGGTCAACCCCAGATAGTGCAGCAAACATCTTTGCAAAATCAATCCTCTCGCTACTGGTTTCAAGACTCGATTAAGCTAAGGCGGGGAGAGATATTTATTTCCCCTTTAGAACTCAATATTGATCATGGTAAATTAACGGTGCCCTTCAAGCCGATGATTCGCTTGGCGACTCCTGTATTCGATCGCCAAGGGCAAAAACGAGGAGTTATAGTTCTCAATTATTTAGGACAAAAGATTCTGGATAATTTGCAAAAAAGTTCAACAGCAGTCGGGCAAATGTTACTAGTTAATCATCAAGGTTATTGGTTGAAGGGGTTAACCCCGGAGGAAGAATGGGGGTTTATGATTCCAGAGCGGGGCGATCGAACTTTTGCCAAGGAATTTCCCCAAGCATGGCCACAAATCAAAAACAATCAATCGGGGCATTTTTTTACTCAAAAAGGCTTGTTTATCTTTGAAACCCTTGCACCCCAGAGAATTATCCAGCCTAAATCAAAAATCTCGGCATCTTCTTTAGAAGCTCCTATTACAACCCCGTCAACCTTATCAACCTCATCAACCTCATCAGCAGTAGATGATCAATGGAAAATTATTAGTTTTATCCCTAGCTCTGTATTGGATCAGCGTCTGGCTCCGGCGAGGAATCGAGCGATCTTTCTCTTTTTGAGCTTATTAGGACTGGGGGGAATTGGGGCTTACTTGATTGCCTTGGCTCAGGTGCAACAACGCACTACGGAACTAGAACTCCGGCGATCGGAATCTTGGTATCAAAAATTAGCGGCTAATATTCCCTGCATGATCTACAAATTTACCCTGCGACCTGATGGCTGGTCGGGTTTTACCTATGTCTCTCAGGGTTGCCAAGAAATCTATGGGTTGGAACCTGCGGAGGTAGTTGCTCAATCTGCCGTTATGATGGTGCGGATCCATCCTCATGATATGCCTTCCCTACAAAAGGCGATCGCGACCTCTGCCCAGACTCTCGAAAACTTCATCTGGAATGGACGAATTATCAACCCGACAGAAACAAAATGGGTGCGAGCAATTTCTCATCCAGAACCGCAGACTAATGGAGATATTATCTGGGATGGGATCTTAATTGATATCACAGAAATAAAACTTACCGAGTTGGCATTACGAGATCTCAAAGCACAACTAGAAACTAAGGTATCAGAAAAAACCAAAGAGCTGAAGCAAAGTGAATCGACCTTAAGACAAAAAGCTATTGATCTAGAAATAGCTCTGCAACAGATTCAGATAACCCAAGCTCAATTAGTGCAAAATGGGAAAATGTCTGGCTTAGGACAATTAGTAGCTGGAGTGGCACATGAGATCAATAATCCAGTTAATTTTATCTACGGGAATTTAATTCATGCGGATAGGTATACCGAAGAAATCTTGGAGCTATTAAGCCTTTACCAAAAATGTTCTGCTCCACCAACTAAACTAATTAAGGAGTTTGAGCATGAGATAGACATAGACTTTATTAAAGATGATTTACCGAAGCTACTAACTTCCATGAAGGTAGGTGCCGATCGCATTCAGAAAATTGTTTTATCACTGCGTAATTTCTCCCGGATGGATGAATCAGATCTCAAGGAATTTGATGTTCATGAAGGCATTGATAGTACGATCATGATTCTGCAAAGTCAATTGAAAGCTAAGGGCGATCATCCAGAAATCGTCATTAAGAAAAACTACGATCGCCTACCCCTCGTGGAATGTTATGCAGGACAACTCAATCAAGTATTTATGAATATTCTAAGCAATGCTATTGATGCCCTCGAAGAATCCTATCCAATGACCAAGAGAAGATTACACATCACTATCACTACTAGACGGATTGATTACTATCGAGTGGAAATTAAAATTGCTGACAATGGTACTGGGATCCCAGAATCGGTTAAGGCAAAATTATTTGATCCCTTTTTTACGACTAAAGAGGTGGACAAAGGTACAGGTTTGGGTTTAGCAATTAGTTACCAAATTGTTGTTGATAAACACAATGGGGAACTGTCCTTTGCCTCTGTTTTAGGTGAGGGAACTGAGTTTATAATTACCATTCCGGTACGCCAGAGTTTTACGAGCGATCAGATTTCTGCTTAAATAAAGTCTAATGTTTCGCCCCACCGGGGGCGAAACATTAGACCCTCTAATCCCAAAATTAAAGGTTGGTCGAAATTGCTTGAACGGGGCAAGTCGGGATACATTGCTCGCAGACAATACAGCGCGATCGCGTAAAAGTTAGATCAAAAGTTTGGGGGTTCAGTGTCAATGCTTGGGTGGGGCAGACCCCAGTACAAAGACCACAATCTACACAACTATCCTCATCAATCAAAATTTCTCGACTCTGGAGCGACACATGGATATCCTGCGATCGCATCCACTCGATGCCTGCCTCCAACTGGTCAATATCCCCCGCCAACTCCACCACCACCTTGCCAATCTGGTTCGGAGCCACCTGCGCCCGGATAATATTTGCCGCCACATTAAAATCTCGCGCCAGCCGATAGGTAACTGGCATCTGGATTGCTCGCTTCGGAAAAGTCAGAGTCACTCGCTTTTTCATGGCTTTTTGTTATGATCCTTATGATTCTTGATATTCCTGACTACTATTATCTCCCCATGACCAACAATACCCCGACCCCAATAACCCCGACCACAATTCCCGAAACCAAACGCCTAACTAATATCCTCATTGCCCTTGCGGCGATCGTCCTCACTGCATCTCTCTTCTTTGCCTTGCGTACTCCCAACAACACGGCTAGCTTAGCTGCCCAGGCTGCCACCGCCACCCCCATCGAAGTCGCCATTACCAATGGCAAACCTACCCTAATGGAATTTTACGCCGACTGGTGTACCTCCTGTCAGGCGATGGCGGGGGATTTAGCCGAGCTAAAAAAAGCATATAAGGAGCAGGTCAATTTTGTCATGCTTAATGTAGACAATACTAAGTGGCTCCCAGAAATGGTCACCTATCAAGTAGATGGCATTCCTCATTTTGTCTTTTTAGGTCAAGATGGCAAGGCGATCGCCCAGAGCCTTGGGGAACAACCGCGATCGATCCTTGCCGCCAAACTAGATGCCCTGATCGCTGCCCAACCCCTCCCGGATGGTAATCCTGCTGGGAAAATTTCCGAAATAGAAGCCGCGCCCGTCACCCAAAAAGTAAAAGCGATCGAACCTCGCACCCATGGTAGTTAGTCTTAATCAGTTGCCGAAGATCCAGAGTTTCTACTAATACAAGTTTGGCATTTGGGGAGTAGTGTAAAACTATGTTTCCTTCATCTTCGGCATAGGCAATTGGTTCATGAGAAAGCTCGATTGACAATATATCAACGTCTTTACTATAGCTAATCTTTTTCATATCTAGACCTCCTGCCGGGCTGCCGTATACACACAAGCATGAATTACCTCGTTGGATACGGAAGATCCCCCTAAATCCCCCTTCAAAAGGGGGACTTTAATTAATTCTCCCCCCTTTTGTTTTTCCCGAAGGGTAGGGGGGCTGGGGGGGATCAACCCATGTATTACTTCCCCCACATTTTCAATATCTGCCAATATCTGATAATTGGTAAATCTTACTATTTTCAATCCATAACTTTCTAATCTTTGGGTTCTAGCTCGATCGTACTCTTGTCCTTCTTCTGTAAAGTGGCTTTCTCCATCAATTTCAATGACTAGCTTGAGAGCAGGGCAGTAAAAATCAACAATAAAATGATCGATCGGTCTTTGTCTGAACACCCTAAATTTGAAGCTTCTTAAATATCTATACCAAATTTTTCGTTCGGCTGGGGTCATGTTTTTGCGGAGGTCTTTGGCTCTGGCAACTAGGGCAGAGTTGTAGGGCAGATGGAAATCTGTGGTGTTGAGTTCGGTCATGGTGGCTCTCTCCTGCTGCCCCCTAAAGTGAATATAGATATTGTTGTTGAGTTCGATCGCTGTGGATCCCCCCTACCCCCCTTCAAAAGGGGGGGTAATACATCTTTAGTTGTAACGATCAATATAACCCACATTCCGCTCATATAGTGGTCGCCGCTTTGATTAGGACGTTTTCGAGGGCGCACTCCGCGCGCCCTCGAAAACGTTCCCGTCCTAACTAGAATGGCACTTACTATAAATGAAGGATAAAATAATTAGAGAGAAGATAGGGGAAAAGAGGAGGGAGAAATTAATACAGAGATGAAAGTATCGAACCTAGACCATCTAGGAATCGTAGCAGGAATAATAGACGAGATAGGAATCGTAGAAGAGATAAACAGAAT
>CALRPI020000133.1:0-7991 GCA_943370025.1 Phormidium lacuna HE10JO
GTCCCCCGCACTGCGGGGGACAACCCTTCTTTCTTTAGTACCACCATATGCCTTAATAGTTTATGATAATTTTTTAGTAAAGATCACTAGTAAAAATTAAGGTTAATAAATTATGGAACTTTCTGGAGCGATCGCCTACATTGGTTTTCTCGGAGCTGCGACTGCGGTGGTACTAACCTTGCTATTTGGATTACGAGCCATCAAACTAATCTAACTAATCTAACTAATCTAAATCCAATCAGCACTGCAATTTTAACGAAGTCATCTATTTTTAGTAGCTATAGCAATTCTAAATTGGTTAAAAACGGCACACCCTTTGGGTGTGCCGTTTTTAACTGAGCCAAGATTAGCTAAAATATTTTGCCTAATCCTAATCCCAATCCCAGCAGTAAGCCACTCATAAAATGGAAACTGACGGCGATGAATTTAGAATTACAAACTTTCTCTGGCTGATCGTGGTACTGCCAAACATGGCGACAAAGCTGAATTGCTAGGGGTAAACTCAGGAAAATCATGAGGGCTGACCAAGGCAGCATCCCCAAAGCCGCAAATAATACAGATAATCCATACACCGCAGCACAGGAGAAACTCAGCCATTTTGCCCCCTGCTCTGTACCAAGGCGGACAATGGGCGATCGCTTTCCTGCGGCTAGATCGTCCTTGACTTGATGAAAATGGGAGCAAAATAAAATGATGCTGGTAGTTAAGCCAATAATTGTGCCAACAGCCCAATTAGCCCCAGAAAAGCTTTGAGCTTGGGAATAGTAGGCGGCTGCCACTGCTAAAGGACCGAAGGTAAAAAAGCAAATAATTTCCCCTAACCCTTGATAGCCCAAACGAAAAGGCGGACCTTGGTAGGTGTAGCCCAAAAAGCAAGCGAGGGCAATTAATTTAATCACCATCCAGTCTTGCTGCCAGTAGGTGATTAGCCCAATGCCACAGAGACCCAAAGCCAAAAATAAATTACTTAACCAGAAAATTAGGGTTTTATTTCCAGTCAAGTTAACTAAAGAATGATGTTTATTAATATCAATTCCGGTATCAGCATCGAAGACATCATTACTAGAATTTAGCCAAGCAATAATCGAAATTGCTGATAGTAAAAAAGTGATCAAAACTTGCCAATTAATAATTCCTGTCTCCGCAAAAGCAGCCGCAGTGCCTACGGAGATGGGAATAACTGCCACGGTGTACATAGGGGGTTTGATTGCCGCCATCCATAGCTGAGAGTTAGTTTTGTCGGCTATTGTAGGAATGGATTTAGTTGTCATGTATTTCTAGGGTATTGATGAATCCCAAGACACAGGGTAGATTAGATATTAAGGATAGATTACACCGCCAGCTATGGTGATCGAAAAACTAAACCCCCTAAAATGTCAAGTTTTCTTAATAAAACTCAATTTCCATGTCAGTTATACCATGCTCTGTTAATCTTTTTCAAGATAAGGAATATTTAACACAACTCTTGTTAGCTGGTCAACAAAAATCTAGACAAACAGGTGATCAACATTTTGTTAGTATCTCTCAAGAAATTCCGACGATCGATCCCCTCTTAGTATTAGAATCATTTGCCACTCCTGAACAATACTATTTTTATCTAGAAAATCCTGTTCAAGGACAAGCGATCGCCGGCATAGGAGCAGTAACGATCGGGAATATTGACCCCATTAATAGATTCCAGAGATCTCAAGAATTCCTTGCCCAATGCCAGAGTCAGACTACTAGTGCTGGTGATTTACACTTACAGGGAGCAGGCACACATTTTTTCTGTGGATTTAGTTTTTTTGCTGATTTAGCCAGCAAATCTGCTCCCTTTGCCACCACAACTATTTTTCTGCCCCAATGGCAAATTTATCGACAGCCAGAGCATTGTTTATTAGTTGCCAATGTGAGGATTAATCAACAAAGTAATATTGCATCTTTGGTTAGTAATTTAATTAAGAATTTTCATAAGATCATTCAACTTTGTCAATTCACCTATTTTAATTCAGTTCAACAGTTATCTCAAGGAGAGAAAGAGCAAAAAATTGCCCATCATACTCAGGAATTTAAATCCGCAGTAATTTCTGCTCTCAATTCAATTCATCGTGAAAAATTCCAAAAAATCGTGTTAGCTCAAGTCCGAGAATTAGTCGCCAAATATCCTTTCTCTGTCGTTAATTCTCTCCATAATCTCCGGTCTAAATATCCAGATTGCTACACCTTTGCCATTAGTAATGGCAGTGGCTATACTTTTTTAGGGGCTAGTCCAGAAAGATTAATTAGCATTAAACAGCAAAAATTAGTTACCGATGCTCTGGCTGGCTCTGCTCCAAGGAATCATAACTCTTACTTAGATCGGGAATCTGCCGAGGTCTTATTGCACAATCCCAAGGAGAGAAATGAGCATCAAACGGTGGTGGATTTTATCGATCGCAGTTTCCGGGAATTAGGACTCCAGCCCCAAAGAGCTATGACTCCTCAACTATTGAAATTATCCAATATTCAACACCTCTGGACACCGATTTCTGCCTATGTAGATAGCACCTTACATCCCTTAGAAATTATTGCCAAACTTCACCCCACTCCTGCGGTAGCCGGAACTCCACGGGAAATTGTTAGTACAGAAATTAGAAAATATGAACAGTTCGATCGGGGTCTCTACGCTGCCCCGATCGGTTGGATTGATGACCGGGGCAATAGTGAATTTATTGTGGCAATTCGTTCCTGTTTAATTTATGGTTGCCATGCTAAACTTTATGCTGGAGCAGGAATTGTGGCTGGTTCTGACCCAGATAAAGAGTTAGCAGAAATTGCCTTAAAATTCCAACCTCTATTACAGGCTTTGATGTGTTCGTCTTTAACTTTTTCTAGTTAGAGATTATTTATCTAGTTTAATGTTTTGCCCCCAGTGGGGGCAAAACATTAGACCTCCTAGTTTAGAGGTTATTGATACAATCTGATTTTTCGCCCCCCGGCGGGGGGCGAAAAATCAGACCTTTTAGTTTTCCAGTTAATTAATGCTAGATTTTCGTAACGTTAATACTCTCTATACTTCGATTATTGCTGAGACTTTATATAGATTAGGTTTAATTACAGCCATTATTTGTCCGGGTTCCCGCTCCGCCCCCTTAACTGTGGCTTTTGCTGGTCATGCAGGCATAGAAACCATTCCCGTGCTAGATGAGCGATCGGCGGCTTTCTTTGCCCTGGGAATTGCCAAAAGAACCCATCAACCAGTAGCTTTGATCTGTACTTCTGGCACGGCTGTTGCCAACTTCTTTCCGGCAATTATTGAAGCAAGAGAAAGTAAGATTCCTTTGTTGATTCTCAGTGCCGATCGCCCGCCAGAATTACGCCACTGCCATGCAGGGCAAACCATCGATCAAGTGAAGATTTTTGGTGATTATCCTCGCTGGTATACAGAATTAGTCATGCCTTCTCTAGAAATCAAGGAATTAGAATTTCTCCGCAACACCATTATTTATGCCTATAAAACTACTCTTTCACCTATACCGGGAGTGGTTCATCTAAATATTCCTCTCCGGGAACCTCTAACCCCAATTGATCAACCAGAAACAGAATTATTCCGTGCGGTTATTAATCCCCAAACTTTCTTTGCTAACTGCCAGAAATCGGATTTCTCCCATCAACAATTAAGCTGTCCAGCGTTTATCCAACAATGTCAAGATTGGATAGAAAATAATCCTCAAGGAGTGATCATTGCTGGACTAGGGCAACCGGAAAATCCTCAAGCAGCAGAGAAATATTGTCGATCGATCGCCACCCTCTCCCAAGTTTTAGGATTTCCTGTACTAGGCGAAGCTTTATCCCCCATCAGAAACCATGCCAGTCTCAATCCCCATCTAGTTTCCACCTACGACATTATCCTCCGTCATTCAGAATTAGCCGCAGCCTTAACCCCAGAAGTTGTCATCCAAATTGGCGAGTTACCCACTAGTAAACCGCTCCGTCAATGGTTAGAAAAAACTAACCCTCTCCGCTGGATCATAACTCCAGATCATGATAATCTCGATCCGTTACATGGCTCTAGCCAGCACTTAGTTATGCCGATCTCAGAGCTAGCTAACTTACTAGTTAATAATCTCCAAATAGTCCCCCATAACCACCCTAATTCTTATCTAGAACAATGGTTAAACCTAGAACAGAAAACTAGGCAAATGATAGATACTAAAATGGCAGCGATCGCTGAATTACGGGAACCCAAAATTGCTTGGTTGATCTCTCAGGTGTTACCCCCAACCACCCCCATATTTATTGCCAATAGTATGCCGATTCGGGATGTGGAATCTTTTTGGATGACCAGCGATCGCCATTACCAAATCTACTTCAGTCGGGGGGCTAACGGCATTGATGGCACTCTTTCCACTGCCCTAGGCATCGCCCATCATCACCAAAGTAGTATCTTGTTGACTGGAGATCTGGCACTACTTCACGACACCAACGGCTTTTTAATTTGCAAAAATCTTCAGGGATCTTTGACCATTATTTTAATCAATAATCAGGGCGGGGGCATTTTTGAAAATCTACCCATCAGCAAATTTGAACCACCGTTTACAGAGTATTTTGCTACACCCCAAAAAGTTAATTTTTCTAAGTTAGCAGAAACCTACAATATTGAATATCAGTTAATTACTGATTGGTCACATTTACAAGCTCTCCTCCAAGTATTACCCCCTCAAGGAGTAAGAATCTTGGAAATCTCGACCGATCGCCAACAGGATGCGCAGTGGAGGCGGGATAACTTATCCAGCTTTGTGGAGGAAACTTTAGCAAGAAAAAAAGCCACCAAAATAAATTAGATGACTTAGCAAATTTATAGATTGAATTATTTCCACTGCTATCTCAAAGCATTTTAGTACTCAGAAGAAAAGCAAATGAATTAAAGATGCTTTTCTATCGTAGTAGCAAGGGTGGCTTTAGGAACTGCGCCTACTACCATATCTACTCTTTGACCACCTTTAAAAATCATTAGGGTAGGAATACTGCGAACACCATATTGACTAGCAACATTGGGGTTTTCATCAGTATTGACTTTTACTACCTTCATTTGACCTTCGTACAGTTGAGCAACTTCATCAACCACGGGAGCTACCATGCGACATGGGCCGCACCAAGGTGCCCAAAAGTCCACTAGCACAGGAATAGGGCTATCTAATACATCTTGCTTAAAGCTGGAGTCTGTAACTGGTTCGGCTGCTGACATTACCTCAAAATCCTTATGTATATGCTTATTTTCAATCTTTTATTGTATCGCAATTCTAGCATAGCTAAAACTGCCTCCACTAATTTAGCAGCGATACATTTAAATACAAATTGCTTCTAGTAAATGGTTTCACCCGCCTTCGGCGGGTGAAACCATTTAGGATCGCTATATATAGCGATCCTACAGCCGTTTGAGAGTGGATGGCTGTTGCCACCGACTCTCAAACCTAACATTGACAAGTATCTCAACCCTAAATGGATTGAGAAAGGCGCACCCTCCGGGTGCGTCTCTCTCAATCCTCAAAATCCACAAATGATTTAGGATCGCTATATAGTTGTCATTAATCAATGTTGTCATTAATCAATACAGAAGAAAACCGCCCGAACTCTGTCCGGGCGGCTTGTGGTGTGAGGAGTGAACGGAAACTTTATGTCTCCGCTTCATCTATATTGTATCTAACTTGTCTATACTTATGTAAACGATCGCCCTAATTACTGAGAATCTTTATAATTGAACTTCTGCTCCTATTTTGCTCCTATGAAAATTTACTATATAACTCTTAATACCCCAGAAGAAGCGCGTCAAGTGGGGCGATCGCTCTTAGAGCAAAACTTGGCAGTTTGTGTTAACTGGTTTCCGATCACCTGCGCCTATCGTTGGGAAGGCGAAATTAAGGAAGAGCCAGAGGTTGTGTTGTTAGTCAAAACTCAAGCAGGTTATCAGCAGAAAATAGAGGAGGCAGTACGACAACAGATTACCTACACAAACCTGATTGCGGAACTTTCCCCTACCCAAGTTAATCAAGGTTTTCTGGGCTGGCTCGATCGTGAAATCCCCATTCTAATTTCTGACAACTATAGTCCAACTAGTGACACTATTGAGCTTAGTTAGGACTTATACCAAATCAGAAAAATGGTTTCACCATTTTTCTGATTTAAATTCCTACGCAGCAAGGTATTCAGAGTCTTATTTGTATCAACTATTTGGCAAAATGGTATTACGCCCTGTGAACGAATTATCGCCGTTGCCAAGCAGGTTCTGTTGTGGGAACCCTCACTCCGCAAGAATTTTCCCACAATAGAAATCATCTCAACCCTCTTGGCAGTTGCTAGATAAAGAGTTCTGTATTAATTATTTTCTAGCCAGCAGTCGGCACATTCTTCTCTTGCAGTCAGAATGCCTCGATCGCACTGGGCAATCAGCGGCAGGAGATCGTCCCGGAGTGCTTGCAATTGTTGAATTGTTTGTTGGATTTGGTCAACTTTTGCCTTCAGGCGATCGTGAACCACATAACAACAGCCCATCCCCGCTTTGTCTTTGAGGGTCAAAATTTCGCCGATCTCTTCTAGAGTCAGCCCCAAAGCTTTGGCACGAGCAATAAAAGTTAGTCTTTCTAAATCCTTATCAGCGTAGAGACGGTAGCCCGATTCAGTACGGCTTGGAGACGGAATCAAACCAATGCGCTCATAGAAATAAAGAGTTTGAGGATTGACACCTAATTTGCGGGAGACTTCACTTACTTGGAGCATATTTTTGTTTAGGAGACTTGATGTGGTCATCATAAACCCTATATATGGGTATAAGGTCAAGCCCTAAAGTTGAATTAGGAAACCCGATACACAAAGCTTAACAAAGTATGCAAAATTAATAGGTAGCGTTAAATTTCTGAGCTAGAAAATCTTGCATCAAAATAGATTCGTAGGCGGGGGGATGCTCTGGAGAGCAGCAACTTTCTAGGCAAGTTAACTCTACATCTGGGTTGGGGTCGCAAAAGAGGGCGATCGAATAACGAGAGATTTTTGCCGTCCCATCTAGGGGAACCGCCACTCGGTGGGGAGTCGATCGCAATCTATTATTAGTCCAGTGCTGCATGGCATCCCCCACATTGATTACCAGAGTGTCGGGAATGGGTGGGGCACTAATCCATTCCTGCTGCCGAGTTTGCACCTCTAAGCCCCCAACTGGATCTTGCAAGAGCAGGGTAATACTGCCATAGTCAGAATGCTCCCCTGCTCGGAGTTGTCCCAGTTGGGGAGTTTGTGTCACTGGGGGGTAGTGGAGCAAGCGCAGGAAATAATTCTTGCCATGTTTATCATCAAAAAAATTAGGTGGCAGTTCTAGGGCAAGGGCAAAAGCTTGGAGAATTTGGGGTGCAATCACCTGTGTTGTTAATTCATAGAACTGGGTAACTATTAGGCGAAATTCCTCTAGGTCGGGAATCCAAACCGTTTCTCGACCCACATTAAACGCCTCTTTCAAATCCCAAGGGTTACGGGGATTAAGTTTTTCTTGCTGGAAGCCGACATAACCACAATTGGTGTGGGACGATCGCTGAACTTGATTTTTGACCGTCTCTGGCAAACTAAAGAAACTCTGAGATTGGCTCAATAGGCGATCGACTAAATCTTGAGAAATTCCATGATTTTTTAAATAGAAAAATCCAACTTCTTGGCAAGCTAGATAAATTTCTTCCACAACTTTCTGTTGTGTATTCTTGTCCCCTTCAAGAAAGGAGGCAAAGTCAATTATGGGAATAGTTGTCATAATTAAAACCTCTATAAATCAATTCACCCGCCTTCGGTGGGTGAATTGAATGAGCAAGAAATTTACAGCACTTTGCGTTCAAATGAGACACACCACAAATATTGAAAGTTTTATCCATATTAGGTTTGAGAGTGAGTGGCTATAGCTACCCACTCTCAAACTGCTGTAAATTAAGAATAGGACTTACGAGCTGCCAACGAATTATTGAGAGTTTTAGACGTTGTTGGGGGGGGGGGGGGGG
>CALRPI020000134.1:0-7878 GCA_943370025.1 Phormidium lacuna HE10JO
TTCAGTCCATGACTAATCTCTCGGTTCTTTCAACTATAGCGATGAACCTTTACCGATTTTTAGGTTTCATGTCAATAACAACTGGGCAAAGATGGCTCAGTCAGAGGCTTTGGGGTTTGCACATTTTGTTAGAATGAAACAGCCCTGCCTTTTTAAGGGGGGCTGGGGGGGATCGACCATTCTTGCTGGATCCGTTCGAGGTCTTTGGCGGCGCCGAGATTCTGGAAGATAGTGGTGGCGGTGGTGTAGTGCTGTTGGGCAAGGTCGAGGTTGCCTCGTTTGCGATGGAGTTGAGCTAGATCGTAGTTGGCGGTTCCAATATATTGGGTATGACCAATAGCTTCTAGTTGCATTAAGGCAAGGGTTAAAAATTTCTCTGCGGCATCGAGATTATCTCTCGCTAGTTCCTCTTCACCCAAATCACAATTAGTAACAGCGATACCTCGTTGATCTCCTAGCTCTTGCATGATTTCTAGACATTGCTGATGTAGGTTGATCGCCTCATCTATATTCATTTTATTTCTAGCAATATCTCCCAAAAATCCCCAATTAGATGCCATGCCAGGGCGATCGCCCAACTCTGTCTTTACTGCCAAGGATTGAATATAAAGTCTTTCCGCCTCATCCCAGTTGCCCCGACACTGGGCTAGGTATCCCAACACAACCCAAATAGATGCCATGCCAGAGCGATCGCCTAACTCTGTCCTTAATGCCAAGGATTGATTGTAAAGTCTTTCCGTTTCATCCCAGTTGCCCCGACACTGGGCTAGGTATCCCAACACAACCCAAATAGATGCTATGCCAGAGCGATCACCCAACTCTGTTCTTACTGCCAAGGATTGTTTGTAAAGTCTTTCCGTTTCATCCCAGTTGCTCCGTAAATAAGCTATGCTTCCCAACAATTCCCAACTAGATGCCATGCCAGAGCGATCACCCAACTCTGTCATTAATTCCAAGGATTGTTTGTAAAGCCTTTCTGCCTCATCCCAGTTGCCCTGGTTGTTGGCTATGTCTCCCAACACTCCCCAAATAGATGCCATGCCAGAGCGATCACCCAACTCTATCCTTAATTCTAAGGATTGATTGTAAATTCTTTCCGCCTCATCCCAGTTACCTCGCTTTTTGGCTATGTCTCCCAACACTCCCCAAATAGATGCCATGCCAGAGCGATCGCCCAACTCTGTCCTTAGTTCCAAAGATTGAAGGTAAAGCCTTTCTGCCTCATCCCAGTTGCCTCGGTTTCTGGCTATGTCTCCCAACATTCCTAATGCTGTAGCTTTACCGCTCTTACTTTCCTCTTCTTCTGACAAAGCTAACGCATCATTAAAAACTCTTTCCGCCTCGCTCCAGTTACCTAACTCACGGTGAATACAGCCAATTTGTCGTAAAGCATGAGATCGATCATTTGTATCTGCTAAGTAGGGTAAAATTTTTTCGTACAATTCTTTTAGTAAAGTCCAATGTCCCCAAGTGTATAAAGACTCTCTGATATCCCACTTGAGTAATTTATAAACTTCATCATAGCTACCCAATTGAAAGGCAAAATGTTGGGCTTCGAGGATGGGTTGCAGGTCAGCGAGGGTTTTGGGGTTTTCTACACCTTTACCAGTGCAGTAGAACCGATACACCCGTTTGAGTAATTCTGGTGACTCCTCAGCGTATTCTTCCTGTAAGAAATCTGCAATCACCCGATGCAGATCATAAACCTGTTCCTGTTTTTGGGCATTGTAGCTCCGGCGCACCAAACTACTCGCCACCAACTTCTCCACCATTTCCCTAGTCTCCGCTACCTCAGCCGCAGTCAACTCCGCTGGTTCTTCAATTTCTGCTGCCAGCCAAAACCGCCCATAATTGTCCTCGTCATCTTCATACAACCGTAAAAAAGTTAACCCCTGAACATCAATGGGAACCCGCAATACACACATCCTCTTCAACAAATCCCGCCCCGCCTCATCCAAACGTGCCAATTGATCTTGTAACACTGGCTTTGCCTCCCCCGTGATTAGTTCTGGATGCTGCCGTAGATATCCCGGCTGGTCAGCATAATTCCCCAACAACTCCAAAACCAACGGATGCCCCTTCACCTTATCCACCATCCAAGCCAAATCTGCCTCACTATCTTGCATCTCATAATCTTCAGCCAAAACCTTCACCGCCGCCTTGTCATCTATCCCTTCCAGTGCCTCAGTCTTGACCAACCTCCGATTAAACCGATACTCCTTGCCCCGCAACTCTCCTAGGTCTACAGGCATTTCCCGACTAGTGATGATCACCTGCGATCGATGATTTTTATACACCAACCCATTCAGCAACTGCCCCCACTCAGCAGAAACCGCCCGCCCCGCTGCCTCATGACTCGCCGGATGCAAAATATCCTCCAGATTATCCAACACCAATAACCATTTCTGCCCCGCCAGATAGGTGATGATCTTATCAATCTTCTCTTGGGGTTTCACCAAATCCTGCTCCTCCCCCAAATATCGCAACAACTGCCCCGCCCCATCATCAAAACTCATCCCCAACTGCACCCGGAAATACACCACCCCAAAATAGCCACAATCCCCCCGCAAACCCTGTGGCTGGAAGTTCACCCCCAGCGCCTCCATCAGCTTCGTCGCCAAACTACTCTTACCAATTCCCCCCTGCCCCGTGATCGCCAACACCTTCAACCCATCCCGCAACTTCTGCCCCAACGACCCCAACAACACCTCCCGCCCCTCCCACACCGTCACCGATCGCACATCATTAAACCCCCGCAACCGAGCATTTTCCCGCACCCCAGCCGCCACCACTTCCCCCGAAGATTCCGGACGACCTTCAGGGATATTTGTAGTTGCCACTTGAGCAGCGCTCTGGGGCGATCGCTTCGATTCCCAAAGCCGATCGAACTCCTGCAAATTTCTTGGAATATCCTCCTCAGCATTCTTCAGTTCAACCCGATGCCATAACTTCAGTGTAAATGTCCAATCCCCCGCCGCCATTTGGTGCTTAGTTCGATGATCCTGCAATATTCCCAAAAACTGATTTAAGTGCTTCGTCAGAGATTCCCCAATAGTTTTCCTGACTTGATCATCCTTGGTGGTTAAGGTGGGCTTGAACTCAGGAATCCCTTTGAGCAAATTAAATAGAGCCTGCTTTGTGGCGCTGACCTGAAGATTTGCACTGCCATCCCCAGCCCAATTCACCCCCAGATTAGTAATGCGATCGCCCTGATTTATCTCGTATTCCAACAGTGCCTTCACCAACAACTTCGCCCTTTCCTTCGGTGCATTTCCCTTAGACATAATTTATTGCGATCGCCAGAACTTCACTACTAATTCTTAAACATCAATCTAACAGCAATTTCTATACTTGCATAAGAGATCCCCCTAAATCCCCCTTCAAAAGGGGGACTTGAATTAATTCTCTACTTCAAAAGGGGGATTTGAATTAATTCTCCCCCCTTTTTTCTAGCGCAGCGGCGCGTTAGCGCGGGGGCTGGGGGGGATCAACCCCTAAATTCTCACCTCAAATACCTTGCGGAAAACCGCAACCAAATTTTCATGAAACCGCAACCGCAACCCTAGCCGCATCCCCCACCGCACCTCAACGCAGCCCCAATCCATCAGCCCTTCAGAAACCCGCAAACCTAGTGTTCCCAGCGGTTATAGCCGCAACTTTATAACTCATCCATAAGCAAATTTCACTTAAGGATGAAGATGATGAAGACCAATAAATGTGCCACCTTCAAGATTTCTCAACGTGTCGCCCTGATCCTCGCCGAAGCCACCCTCACCACCTTTGTGGGGATAATGCACAGCGGAGCCGGGATAGTTTTGACCTATGGCTTAGCGATCGCTCACATCTACCTAGAAAAAAGATAATCGCGATATTTTCGTGGGCTGGGAATTTTTTCGTGGGCTGAGCGAAGTCGAAGCCCACAAAAAAATTCCCAAAAACCTACCCTATGGATTGAGGTCCCGTCCAAATACTATTCACCACCTCACCATAGATCATTGGGGCTTCTGCCTTGATCGCCAAAGTCTTGCCATCCAAACCCACCGCCCAAGTCTGCGCCTCCTTTTCCCCTAACATTCCGGTTTGGAACAACACATAGCCGGGGTGACTCTGGCTCCAGCCAAGGAGAGTGCTAAAGGTGTAGTCACAATCCGTCGGGGCGATCGTATAACCCTGACCGTGGCGAGGCTCCCAGACTAGGGCATAGTCCGAGGCATAACTAGAACCAAAAATTCCCTCAAACTGCCGTGCCAACAGCCGGGGTTCAGTATCCTCAGCCCCAGACCAAGAAATAGGGATTAAAAACCCAAAGACCCCATCTTCATCTGCCTCCGGTGTCGCCCAGAGGGGATGATGACTTAGGGGCGAAGTCGAGATCGGCGTTTGTAGCGAACCAGTCGAAAGATGCTCAATAAATAACACACTGCTGACCCGGCTGGCGATCGGATCAGCCGCCACCTGCAATTGCAACCGACTATAGGCGGCATATTCCTGATCTAGAGAAATGAGGGAAGAAGTCCTGTAGTAGCGGGGATTAATTTTGGTTTTACCCCGATATTCTTCCTGAGTGGCTAAGACCCAACTCCAAGGAATTGGATGGGGGCTGTGGAGTGGATCAAGAGGTAAAGCAAAATCAGGCATGATTATGGTCTAAAATTTAGGGGTTTATCGAGCAATCTTTGCGGATTTCACCCGCCGCAGGCTGATGAAATCCTTGACCAGAATGACTTAGGATTGTGATAGCAATATTTGTATTATAAGTAACCATTTAAGTGTAACCGTGACAGAATCTTCCCCCCAACTTCCAACACCATCCTCCCCGAACACTCCACCGCCGCAACGGAGAAAAGGCTTTGGACTTGGTGGGGCATTGATCCGCCTCGTTTTTCTAGGATTAGTGGGGGCAATTAGCACCGGCGGGGGAGTGGCTCTGGCGGTATTTTTCCCTAGTCGCAATCCCCAAGCACCTTTTCTGGAAAAGGCTCTGCAAAACCTCCGCCTCGTAGGAGAGACTAGGGTTGCCCCTTCGGTATTGCCTTCCATAGTTCCTAATAGTAATAATTCCCCAGAAGTTTTGCCAGCCTCTCCCATTGCCGGAACTGCTACCCCATCGTCATCTCCTGTGCCAGATACAACCAGTTCCCCCACTACTAGTCCTACCACTAGTCCTACTCCTAGTCCTACCAGTTCCCCCACGAATCCGGAAGCTGCCCAACTCCAACAGGATGTAGAAAAAGTCCGGCAACAACTCAAAGAAATCGGCGATCGCACCACCAGCCTAGAGCAGAAACTAGGGGTGACCGACTCCCAAGGCAGCCTCGAAACTCGCCTAGAAAAACTCTCTCAACAATTGCAAACGCAACAATTACAAACCCCCGCCACTCCCCGTGATACCCTCAAGGCAGCCCCCCCTTCGCCACCTAGTCCTGTCTCTCCCCTTACCCCATCTCCTGCTGAAACTATTACGGCATCTCCCAATTCTCCTGCTTCCCTAAATCCTCCTAGCTCCCCCCTACCCATCACCGCTGGGGCAACCATTCAGAAAAAAATCACCCTGCCTACGGATCCTCTTTTTGATAGTAATAGCAATATCCTCCGCCCCGAATCCATCCTGCTGCTATCTCAAGTGGCAAATGAACTGCGAGGGATTGCTGGCACAACAGTACAAGTGACGGTGCATACCAGCCTGAGTGGGGAACCGAATAAAGATCGCCGTCTTTCCTTTCAGCAAGCAAAGGCAGTTCGAGAATATCTAGCCACCCAGTTGGGCGATCGCTTCCGGTTTGTGGCGATCGGCTATGGTTCTACTCGTCCCTTGGTGGCTGCCAGCGATCGACTAGAAAATCGGCGTATAGAGATCATCGTAGAGTAGACAGCGAATTGTTCAAATACCTGAGGGGATCATTCTCGCTACCTAGTAATGCTTAAATGGTTTAGGTAGTAAAAAAAGTTTAATAATTACTGAGCCGTCCTTTGGTAATCAGAGGCTATTTATAAAGTAAGGGTTTCCGCCCCCGGCGGAGACATAACCTTTTAACTTCTAATCACTTTATAAATAACCTCTAAGGCTGGTTATTCTGCCTTTTCTGTGACCTAGTGAAAACCTGACGTGGTGAAAAATTGAAGTGAAATTATTTGTATATCATACCCCCGAATTAACTCCCGACCATGAATTGCCAGACTGTGCGATCGCCGTTGATGTTTTGAGAGCGACCAGTACGATCGCAACTGCCTTGAATGTGGGGGCAGAAGCAATCCAAGTTTTTAGTGATATGCAGAAATTAATGCAAGTCAGTGACCATTGGCCGACTCACCTCCGTCTCCGGGCTGGGGAGCGGGGCGGGGCAAAGGTAGAAGGCTGCGATCTAGGAAATTCTCCCCTAGACTGCACCCCAGAATTGATGGCGGGGAAGCGACTATTCATCAGCACCACCAACGGCACTCGATGTCTTGAGCGGATCCAAAAAGCCGCCACCGTGATCACCGCTGCCCTGATTAATCGCCAAGCGGTAGTCAACTATCTCTGTGCCACCAATCCAGAGAGTATTTGGATCTTGGGTTCTGGCTGGGAAGGCAGCTATTCCCTTGAAGATACGGTCTGTGCGGGGGCGATCGCCCATCAACTCCAAATCCAGATGAAGCTAACTACAGAGGAACTAGCTGGCAATGATGAAGTCGTGGCGGCGATCGCTCTTTATCTGCAATGGCAAGATCAATTACTCAATCTTCTCCAAGTCGCCAGCCACGGCCAGCGCCTGCTCCGGCTCAACTGTCATGAGGATCTCGCCTACTGTGCCACACTGGATACTCTAGATATTGTCCCCATCCAAAAAGAACCGGGAGTCTTAGTCAGCGGCAAGTTAGCATAGTGATACCCAATCAAAAAAAGGGTTTCACCCTTTTTTTGATTTACAGCAGTTTGAGAGTGGGCTGAGGGTCGTCGAAGTCCACTCTCAAACCCAATATTGATGGAACTTTCAATATTTGTGGCATGTCTCATTTGAACGCAAAGTGCTGTAAATCCTTAAATAGCGTTGTGCTATGAAAGAAAATATCTTGCAAGAGCAAATCCAATATTATCGAGAACGAGCGGCAGAATACGATCAGTGGTTTTTCCGGCAAGGACGATACGATCGCGGAGAGGCACACCGCCACCAGTGGTTTGCCGAAATCGCTGAAGTGGAAACTGCCCTGCGATCGACTCTCCAATCAATAAGACCAGCGGGTCATATTTTGGAGCTAGCTTGTGGCACGGGTCTGTGGACGCAACATCTTGTCCCTTGGGCAACCCATCTAACTGCCGTAGACGCTGCTCCAGAAGCGATCGCTCTGAATCAGCAGCGTCTTAGTTCCATGACTGCTATGCCTGTGGAATATATTGTTGCCGATTTATTTAATTGGCATCCTCACCAGCAATTTGATTTCATCTTCTTTGGCTTCTGGCTATCCCATGTGCCCAAAGAAAAATTCATTGACTTTTGGCAGATGGTACGAGCAGCATTGAAACCCCAAGGACGGGTCTTTTTTATCGATAGTCTATTTAACCAATCATCTACAGCCCAAAATCATCCAAATTTGCATCACCAAGGATACTCAGAGCGATCGCTAAATGATGGGCGCACCTACCAAGTTATTAAGGTTTTCTATGAGCCAACTCAATTACAAGCATTGCTAGAGGATTTAGCTTGGTCTAGCAGTGTACAGCAAACCCAGAAATATTTCCTCTACGGTTCAATAGACCTCTTGCGTGAATCAAGATGCGGAAGCAAGCTCAAAGTTAAGGATAGCCGCAATCAAATTGAAGCGTAAGCCAAAACGCTTGCGACGATTGCGATAACGCTCGGACAGAATCCGAAAGACCTTCAACTTGCGGTGAACATG
>CALRPI020000135.1:0-7760 GCA_943370025.1 Phormidium lacuna HE10JO
ATGGATGACCGAGATGACTACGCCTATGGCTGGTCAGAGAAGGGTGAACCGATAGAAGGACTCAAAGCCGGACGTCGCCAAGGAAGAGTGAATATGATAGCCGCCTATCGAGATGGGGAATTGATTGCCCCATTTACAATTGAAGGAGCGTGTAATCGGAATGTATTTGAAGTGTGGCTGGAATCTTGCTTAATCCCCAAACTAGAGCCTGGGAACTGGGTAATTATTGACAATGCGACGTTTCATCATGGGGGAAGGATTAGTGAATTGATCGAGGCGGCGGGTTGCAAGGTGGTGTATCTGCCCCCATATTCTCCAGACCTGAATCGAATTGAGAAGTGTTGGGCATGGTTAAAGGCAAGAATTCGTAAGTTGTTAAGGGATTCAATATCTTTGCAGGATGCTATGGATACTGTCCTTAAGGAGGCTGCATCCTAACTACTCTGGCTACTACTATGACTATGCATTAATCATACTATCTTACTTTTCCCGTTATCTTTTTGTTCTAGCAAAAGTATTGATAGCCCGATCTTACAAACCTTATTCCACCGTTGCTCATTGTCATTAAATCAAGACTGTTGACGAAAAGCCTTCGGCAAAACTCCTTACCTGAAAGGGCTTTCAGAGATGCCGTGAAAAGTAAGATCATACTATGGGCTTACTATCGGACTTGATATAAATCCCCCTTAAAAAGGGGGACTTATATTAATTCTCCCCCCTTTTTAAGGGGGGCTGGGGGGGATCAAATCCTGAAACGTAGTCGGAGTGGACTTGTGTGTACACCGTAGCCTCGGAGGGGAAAACGTTCTCAACCCATTTAGGATGGCTATAGAGTCTTGGCTGTTTTATTCTCCGGGGAGGGTAAAGTGAAATGTTGTCCCTTCCCCCACCGTAGATTCTAGCCAGATTTTGCCTCCATAGCGTTCGACAATCTTTTTGCAGGTTGCCATGCCAATACCTGTACCGGGATATTCTTGGTAAGTGTGCAAGCGTTGAAACACTTCAAACACCTGATGGAAATATTTAGCATCGATGCCAATCCCATTATCCTGAACACTAAAATACCAATACCCAGAAGATTTATCTCGATAGGATTGAATTTCGACTAAGGGTAAGGTCTGGGGAGCGCAAAACTTAATGGCATTACTAATCAGGTTTTGCCAAAGCTGGAGGAGTTGGGAGCGATCGCCCACCACCGTCGGCAGATCGGCATAATTAATTATGGCTCCGCGATTCGCTATATCCCCTTGTAAATTCTCTAGAACTTCCTCCAAAATATACTGACAACTTACCGAGGTTAGCTCCTGCTGCTCTGTACCTAAGCGAGAATACCCCAAAATATCTTGAATTAGATGTTTCATCCGCAAGCCCGCATTGCTAATTTTTTGCACATACTGCAATACTTCTGGATGCAGATTATCCTTGTGTTTTAAGTTAATAATACTGGTGTAGCCAAGAATTGATTGGAGGGGAGACTGCAAATCATGGGAGGCAGCATAGGCAAACTGCTCTAACTCTTCATTTGACCGAACTAGTCTTTGATTTAGTTGTTTCAGGTCTTTTTGGAGTTGCTGGATTGTTAGTTGGTGTTTGACTCTAGCAAGAACTTCCTCCACCTGAAAAGGCTTAGTAATGTAATCTACACCACCCACATCAAAGGCTTTGACCTTATCAAACCCTGCATCGAGGGCACTGATAAAGATCACCGGAATCCCCGCAGTATTTTGATCAGCCTTGAGTTCTTGACAGACAGCATAGCCATCCATATCTGGCATTAGAATATCCAAGAGAATTAGATCTGGGGGAACCATTTGGCAAGCCTGAATTGCCATCTTGCCACTGAGAGCTTTACGAACCTGGTATCCCTGAACTGTCAACACCCTAGATAGCACCTTCAGATTATTTAGAGTATCATCAACTAACAGGATATCTGGAGGAGTGTCTTCTCCTAATTGGTTATTCATCCTAGACCTTTTCAATTAGTTCAATAATTTCCTGAAATTGGAAATTTTTACTTAGTTCGGCTAAAACCTCAACGATAGAGGCATCGACTGGTGGAATTTCTTGGAGCAGTTTTAATATTTTATCATCAGAACATTGTTGGGCAGCTTGATATAACCTCAAACTCCAATCTGCTGACATAACTGAGCGTAATTCCTGCCATTCCTTAGCCAAAGGAGTCTCGCCAGCCTCTAGCAGTGGAGATTGAGCTGGGGATAGGTCTTCTTGATGGAGATATTGCACTTCTAGGTGTTCCGCTATTTTTTGGAGTAGGAATTCTTGCCTAAAGGGTTTATAAACACAATCATTACAACCAGCCGCTAAAGCATTCTGGCGATCGACCTCCAACACATTTGCAGTTAGGGCAATAATTACTGTGGGTTCTAGGGAATTTTGCTGTTGCAGATTTTCCTGCTCTCGAATCCATTGAGTCGCTGTATAGCCATCCACCACCGGCATTTGTAAATCCATCCAGATCAAATGAGGATGGAATTCTCGCCATAGCTGCTGGGCAACTTCTCCATTTTCTGCCTCTCGGACAATAAACCCTTGATTTGTCAAGATGTTTACCAGCAACAGACGGCTGTCTGGATGATCATCTACGACTAAAATCCTGTACCTCAGTTGATTATTAGCTAAATCTCCAATCTGAGAGATACGGGCAGTAGAAGTTGGATTAGTTATTGAGGTTTCTGTTTGATGATCTGCCTGGCTGTAAGCTAATATTTCTGGGTCTAGAGAGTGACAAGGAATATAGAAACTAAATACTGTGCCTTGACCGATCGCACTCTGCACCCAAATCTCACCTCCTAACTGCTGGATAAACTTTCGACTAATTGCCAACCCTAGACCTGTGCCTTGTTGAGACTTATAACCAGTCATTGTTTGCATAAATGGAGTAAATAGCAGAGGTATTTCTTCTGGATCAATACCAGCTCCGGTATCGGTGATGGTAAATACTAGATACAGTATTTCTGCGGTATCTTTAGAACCTAAATTGGCGGAGGTTTTTCTGGAGTTGGCGATCGCTTCCACCAAAGCTGAATGACTGATCGTATCCGCTGGCAAGTTTTCTGTCCAATTAACTTCAAGACTAACGTGTCCCACTTCGGTAAATTTCAGGGCGTTCCCCAAAATATTCAGGAGGATTTGCCGAAGTTTCCGCTCATCAGTTTCTATATAGTGGGGTACTTCAGATGCCACTTGGAAAGTCAAGGCTAAACCTTGGGAATTTGCCTTGAGGCGAAATATTTCCTCTAGACCTTGCAGCAATAGATAAAGATCGCAAGCTCCTAACTGGACACTAATTTGTCCAGCTTCAATTTTGGACATTTCGAGAACATCATTAATCAGTTCTAATAAGTGTTTGCCAGCCCGATTAATAATGCCTAAGTATTCTTGATGTTCTGGATTGAGGAGGCGATCGCGTTCCATAACCTGAGTAAAACCTAGAATTGCATTCAAAGGAGTGCGTAATTCATGACTCATACTCGCCAAGAAAGTACTCTTAGCTCGGTTAGCCGCCTCCGCAGCTTCTTTTGCCGTTTGTAGTTCAATCTCTACCTGCTTCAGATCAGTAATATCTGTAGAGCAACCAATGATGCCCTGTGTATTCCCCTCTCCATCTAGAAATGGACTGATTACTGTGTAATAAAATCTATTCTCTCCCCGGAAATTAGTAATTAGTTGTGCTTCTAGAACCCGAGATTTACCTGTAGCAATAACTTCTTGGTTAATGGCTAAGAGTTCATCTAATTGTGTAGATGAAGCGACGAATTCAGTCTCTAGTTTGCCTAAAAGTGCCTCGGTTGTTGTGCCGTGAATAGCCGCAGCGGTAGCATTGAGTAAGAGAAACTTACCTTGCTTATCCCTGACAAATAATAAGTTAGGGACAAGATCAATTACTTGACGTAAAAACGCTCGCTGAGATTGAATTTCTATCTCTGCTTGTTTAATATCAGTAATATCCATTGCCGAACCAATAACCCCTTTTAAGACACCTTGGATATCGACAAAAGGCTCAACAATAGTTTTATACCAGCGCAGCTCTCCCTGCCGATTGACGATGGTTTGACTAGGATAAATTTGTCGTTGTCCAGTCTCCATTACCCGACGATTATTCACTAAATAGGTCTCCATTTGTTCTGGAGGCATGTTAATAAATTCATTTTCCCGACAACCAATTACTTCCTCTATCTCCACACCAAAAATAGCAGCACCGGCTTGATTAATCGTGACAAAGCGACCATCTGTATCTTTGAGAAAAACACTATTAGGCACAACATCAAAAATTTGGCGGAGAAACGATCGCTGATTCTCTAGCTCTATTTCTACCTGTTGGCGTTCCCGGAGTGCTGTTTGTTGTTCATTAATATCTAGGCAATACTCGACAATTTCCAAGGGTTCCCCAGATTCATTCCGAATCAATCTTAATTGGTTATAAAACCAGCGATAGTTGCCATCAGCACAGAGGAAACGATACTCGTAAGCATGGTAATCATTGTGTTCAAAAAGGTTTTCTCGGCTTGCCAAAATCTCCACTTGATCCTCTGGATGTAAATGAGTAATCCAGAAATCTGCTGCCGCCATAAATTCTTTGGGAGTGTAGCCAGTAATCACTTCTAAATTATTGCTAACAAAGGTCGTTTGCAGATCTAGATTCCGGCTAAAAATTACTACTGGACTAAAAGTAAGCAGATGCTGAAGTCGCCCCTGACTCTGGAATAAGGCTTGAGTTCTTTCAAGAACTTGCTGTTCTAGATTCTGATTATATTCTGCTAGACTTACTTTACTTTCTGTCAGGGCAGCATTGGTATTATATAACTCTGTGAAATTCTGTTCCAGGGCATTTGCCATCAAATGAAAAGCATCTGCTAGTCGAACTAATTCATCAAATCCTTGCCTAATAGTTCGATATAACCATCCTTGATTGGCAACTCTTTTTGTCAGATTAATCTCATTACTTGGGTTGTTTGTATTTGTCAAACTTTCTGGCTCTTTAACAAATTCCTGAGATGATTTATGTCTCCAGCGAGTAGCAAGTAAGATAACTGCGGTAGACAGTCCTAAGGAAAGTAAACACAGGATTAAAGTTCTTTGGTTATTAGCATTTATTTCGGCAATAAATACCGACTCTGGAATGACCACTACTGTCAACCAATTTAATCCGGGGACATCTTGAATAGAGTCAACTTGAATGAACTGTTTTTGCCCATTAATAATTATTTCTGTCTTATTTTCAGGAGTTGCCCTACCTTCAGACCGAGTAAAATCCTTGAGATGATTTTGGATATAGGCTCCCGTTGCTTGGATTAGCTCATCTTCGCTTTGTTGCACTGGTAAACGGTTGTTTTGAGTCGATCGCTTTAGCTTCGTGTCGTCATCTCGCTTCCCATTAATAGCTTGATTAGCTTGGTAAATTATACAGTTGTGAGAACAGGCAATCAATCTGCCATCCTGATCCAGGATAAACATCCGCCCCAACTTACCTATATTTACGCTCTCAAAGAACTTCTCAAAAAAGGACATATCTACGCCCGTTGCAAATACGCCTAAAAGCTCTTTTGTAGTCTGACTATAAACAGGGTAAGTAACGGTAAAATCAAGCTCCTCCCCAGTTCCCAGAGTTAGATTTCCATTCCAGTTTTGCTTGGTTGCCTTAATTGCTAATTGATACCAAGACATTTCTGGAACTAGTTCTTGTTGAAAGGTCTGGAACTGCTCTGTTTTTTTGCCCTGATCATCTAGAACTTTGTCATAGATGGTGTTGCGCTGGGTTTGATCTGATCTCAAGATTCTCAAGTTTGCCGATCGCTTCTCTTCGCTAGCTATCTTCCTCAGCGCAATCACAACATCGCCCTGAGTATTACTAAAAACCAAGCCATTAATATCCTGAAATTGCCTTAATTGGGAGGTAAGCCGCTGCTCTATTTGATCTAAGTTTTTGGGGTTTGTCTCTCCTGTCTGTATCGCCTCCCCATTAACCTGATTCAATAACAGTAGTTGACTAAGATGTTTTTGCAGGTAAACACTCATCCTCAAGCTATTTTCCTGCCGCAATTGATCAGCGATTTGATTAACTTCTTGCTGGCCATTCTGCACAGAAATATATCCAGTTAAGCCAACAGTTACTAATACCTGTAATAGAAACGGCAAGGTAATAGCTGTACGGAGAGAAGCTCGGCGTAGGAAGTTGGCAATCATTGGATTAGATTAGCATTACTGTATAGTTCTGATCCAAAATAGCAAAGGATAAGTAAGTTTGTCTGGACTCTGATCACCAATTACCATAATTATCTCAAAAATCAAAATTTATATATATTTACTAGATATTAATGACTACATCTTGGCAATCGCAAATTACCGCTGATGGTTCTGTGACCTTTTTTTCTCCAGAGTTTACGGAAACTTTCCATAGCAGTTCGGGGGCAAAACAAGAAGCGGAGCAGAAGTTTGTGATTCCCTCTGGGCTGGTAAGAATGGCACAACAGGTAGATCGTGTAACCATTCTTGATGTGTGCTACGGTTTGGGCTACAACAGTGCGGCAGCGTTAGAGGCTGTGTGGGCGGTTAATCCCCACTGCCGAGTCGAGTTGTTAGCCCTAGAGCTAGATGTTTCTGTGGCGATCGCTGCCCTTGATTTTCTCTCTAGCTATTCGCTGCTGGTGCAGTCACATCTAACTATTTTGGCTAACTGTCGAGAAGTTAACACACAGCAGCTAGGAGGCAGATTAGCGATCGACGATGCCCGGCAGACTCTACAAACAATACCGAAAAATTGGCAGGCTGATGTGATTTTTCTGGATCCTTTTTCTCCCCCTAAATGTCCCCAATTATGGACTGTGGAATTTATTGCTTTACTGGCTCAATTTTTGAAGCCCCAAGGAAAACTTGTTACCTATTCCTGTGCAGCGGCGGTGCGTCAGGCTCTAGTGATGGCAGGATTAAATATTGCTTCGACCCCTAGTGTGGGCAGAAAAAGTCCCGGCACGATCGCCAGTTGTATCACTCTAGATTTTCCTCCCTTAACCCAATCCGAAACAGAATATCTGCAAACCCGCGCCGCAATACCTTATCGAGATCCCCACTTAAAAGATGATGCAGCGACAATTATGCAACGCCGTCAACAGGAGCAATTATCCTCAACCCTTGAACCCACCAATCAATGGCGGAAGCGTTGGCATTAGAAGTTTCTTATCCCCACTAGGGGTGGGAAATCATATTCTCAGTTATACCTTCGCCAAGCAGATTACAGTACTTTGCGTTCAAATGAGACACACCACAAATATTGAGAGTCCTATCAATATTGAGTTTGAGAGTGGGTGGCTGTAGCCACCCACTCTCAAACTCAATATGTTGTGGAAATCCTCACTGAGCGAGAGTTTCCATAATAAAAATTATTTCAACTCCCTTGGTGGTTGCTATACTTTGGTCATGGTCGTGAAATAGTAGTTGTTTATCAACAAAGATCAGGACTTACTCATTTGAATATTGGGTAGTGCTGCAAAGTAATAGTTCGGATAATGGTGCTTGGGGCACTTCGCGCCCCAAGCACCATTAAAATGCATGACTCCGAATATTGTTGCGGGCTGAGCATGGTCGAAGCTCGCAACAATAGACCTCTTGCGTGAATCAAGATGCGGAAGCAAGCTCAAAGTTAAGGATAGCCGCAATCAAATTGAAGCGTAAGCCAAAACGCTTGCGACGATTGCGATAACGCTCGGACAGAATCCGAAAGACCTTCAACTTGCGGTGAACAT
>CALRPI020000136.1:0-7541 GCA_943370025.1 Phormidium lacuna HE10JO
TATCGCCCTGATGATTCATGGCTCGGAGAATGTCATCACACAGGCAATAAATTGCTACAATCTCATTATTCATTTTTTTACTGCTACTTGGCTTTTGTCCTTTGTAGCAGCATTTTTTTGTTATCGCTATGGGTAGCAACTTGGGTTAACCTTAATTCCAAGAACTCACCTACCCAAGCTTCCTCTACACCTTTACTGAAAGACTCCC
This sequence comes from Phormidium lacuna HE10JO, assembly GCA_943370025.1. Classification (GTDB taxonomy): domain Bacteria; phylum Cyanobacteriota; class Cyanobacteriia; order Cyanobacteriales; family JAAUUE01; genus JAAUUE01. Next base: position 209 of record CALRPI020000136.1, read on the forward strand.
CGATTCCTGATGTATCAGTCACTCCCGATCGAGGCATCAACTCTGATTTAGACATTTCCTTGCCTAACCCCAATGTACTCACAATGGATGGGAGTGTAACAATGGTTAGGTTGATCAAAATGCTGCGCAATGGCTATACCCAGATTAACCCCAATATGCCGACCACTTTTGGTCTAAATGCCAAAGGTCAGCCTCAGGAAGGGGAGGATGTTCGTCCGTCAGGCTCAGACAAGGGATTAAAAAACCTCATGGATGGCAAGGTGTTGATGGTAGCGGTTTCTCGTCCCTTGAAAGCTGAAGAAGTAAAAGCCGGGATCAAAGCAATTCCGATCGCTCGTGATGCTGTGGCGGTGGTGGTGGGCAAGGGCAACCCATTTCAGGGCAGCTTAACTAAATCTCAACTGCGAGATATTTACACTGGCAAAATCACAAACTGGCAAGAGGTAGGGGGGACAAACTTGCCGATCAAGGTTTATAACCGGAGCCGAGATAGTGGCACAAGAGATTTTTTTCAAAGTGATGTCCTCTTGGGGGAAAAATTTGCTGCTGACAGTGCAAACTTCAAGACTTGGGAGCGGGATGAAACTACCGCAGTGTTGCGAGTATTAGGGAACAATGGGATTTACTACACTACTGTTTCTCAGGCAGAGCGTCAAGAGATCATTAGGATTTTTCCCATTGATGGCGTTAGTCCAGAAAATAGGCAAACTATCTTAGATCGTACCTACCCGATCGCTAGATACGTCTATCTGGCTATTCCCCAACAAACCAGCCCTGCCGTTAAACAATTCATTGATTTTGCCCTATCTCCAGAAGGTCAACAGATTGTAGAGCAGGCTGATTTCATTCGTTGGAAATAAAAAGTTTCACCCGCCGAAGGCGGGTGAAACTTTTTGCCCTAGCTATATAGCTAGAATGTTAACTTCCTATTTAATTGGGTAAGTTACGGCTAGTGTAGGTATCCATAGAGTAGGCTGGAACCCTTTGGCTATAGTCGATATCCGTGCCGCAAATAGATTTAGATAATCTTGCGAAGGATTCGGCTCGCCAGTTGCGCTCATGAATTGGCTTAGATTGCTCACCCCGGAAGTAGGCTTGAGTCCCTAGGACAGCTACAGCTACCCAACCAATGAGAAATAACAGTCCTACAAGTATCATAGTTGTTTCCTTTGTCAGGTTTCTTCAGCAGGAATTATAAAACTCCTACGCTGCGGATCAGGTTCTAGCTAGCACTAACAACGAGGGCTGTGATAACTAGGCAAGAGACGAATAAGGTTGCGATCGCTCCTTGAAAAGCATATTTTTTTTGCTCTGCTACGGAAGGATATTCTGCATAGGAGATTTTGGGTTCGATCGCGTAGTTATTGAGAACTCCGGTTTCATCAGTTGTGTACATAGCTTATTTGCTCCTTTGTTTGTTGTTTCTTTCTTTATGTAAATAAATATAACACAATGTTAAGAAATATGTTTGTGACTTGACAAAAAAGATCATGTGATTTCTATCACCGAAACATAAACAAATCAAAATAAGGCAGTCCCCATCATCGCTTGGTTCTTTGCTCGGTGAGCGTAGACGAACCGAATTGGAGCCGAATCGAGCCAAATTGGACAAGGCTGAACTAGATCAGTTCATTGATTCCAGTGAAAGAAGGGTTTCTTCACACCATTCCAGCCAAGCCTTTTCGTAGTAAATGCCGTTCCGCAGAGTTATATATTGAAACTTAGCTTCTGCATTAAGATTACTGGGGTCTCGGAAGTATTGTTGGGCGATCACTTCATAGGTTGCCAACTGTTCTAAATGCCCCCGGCGATGCCGCTCCAGTTCTGCCACCATAGTTTGCTGCGGAACCAAGTGACCGACAAAGAGCTTGACCAGCAAATCATCCTTGATGGGACTGATGGCAACTGGTTGGGCAATCCAATCTTGCAGATACTCCAGCCCCGCCGGGGTTACAGAATAAATTCGTTTATCAGGGCGCTGGGTTTGATGGATAGTTTCTGCTGTAATCAGACCTTGTTCTTCTAGTTTGGTTAATTCACGATATACCTGTTGGAAAGTTGCTCGCCAGAAAAAACCGATCGAACCCTCAAAATTTTTCCGCAAATCGTAACCACTACAAGGATTGCAACTCAATCCCGCCAAAATTGCGTGGGCTAAAGCCATAAATACCTCTTGACATATTCAATTAATTGATTATACACTATCTACTATACTCAACTATCTGAATAATAGAAGAAGTTAGTAGCAGCCAACTAATCAATAGGCATAACTACAAATCTCCAGCGTAAATGCTTTGCCGTCTTCTTGGCGATCAACTAGCCATTAAATTACAACAGTTTGAGAGTGGGCTTCGACTCCGCTCAGCCCACTCTCAAACCCAACATTGAAAGGGCTTTCAATATTTGTAGCGTGTCTTATTTGAACGCAAAGTGCTGTAAGCCGGGTATAGCATTTACATAAAAATCCTCATCACTAACCAACTCTCTAACTCAAATGCAACGCCCCTACGCCAGAAACCTGTGGAGCTAGAAATTCCATAATCCGGCAAGAGGTCTAATTCACTAAAATTCTTAGGAGCAAAACTATGCCAGCCAGCAATCAATCCAGAACTACCGTCATCCCCGGACGCTTCACCGCCCAAACCGATGAACCCTTTGTTGTCTTTTTGATTGGCTTACGGGTGAATAAATTTTGGGATTTTGGCAAATGGACTCCCGTGGCTCAAGCCATGGCTCCGATGCTCGAAACCTTGTATAAAAATCCAGAAAAAGGTTTCTTGGGTGGGGAGAGCTTTTTCCGGTTGTTTCCCCTGACGACGATTCTGGTGTCCTACTGGCGATCGTTTGAGGACTTGGAAAATTTTGCCCGTAGTCCTTCAGAACCCCACCTCAAGGCATGGCAAAGTTTTAGCAAAGCTGTTGGCAGTGATGGCACAGTGGGAATTTGGCACGAAACCTACAAAATTGCGCCGGGCAACTACGAAGTTGTCTATGGCAATATGCCCATATTTGGCTTAGCAGCCGCTACAAACCATGTTCCGGTTACTTCGAGACGAGAAAAAGCCTCGCAACGCTTAGCCCAAGAAGCTCTTTAAACAAGCAATGCTCATTTTACAGCAGTTTAAGAGTGGGCTTCGACGACCCTCAGCCCACTCTTAAACCCAATATTGATAGGGCTTTCAACATTTGTGGCGTGTCTCATTTGAATGCAAAGTTCTATAAATCGTAGGTTGGGTAGAGCGAGGCGAAACCCAACTTGGCATTCACTCTAAATCAACGGAGATAATATGTTTAAAAAAATTGTCGTTATCTTAGGGCATCCCGATGCCAATAGCTATTGCAACAAGCTGGCGGAAACCTATGCCAATTCGGCAGCAGAGATTGGTCATACCGTGAAACTCTTTAAGCTGGGAGAGATGGAATTTGATCCGATTTTGCATCATGGCTACCAAAAAAGACAAGAGCTGGAGCCTTGTCTGAGGGAAATTCAAGAGGCGATTACTTGGGCAAACCATCTTGTTTTTGTTTATCCCTTGTGGTGGGGTTCCATGCCTGCTTTGTTGAAGGGTTTCTTCGATCGCATTCTTCTGCCGGGCTATGCATTCAAGTACCGGGAAAATTCTCAACTCTGGGATAAATTGCTCACCGGGCGGAGCGCCCATGCGATCGTCACTATGGATACTCCACCTTGGTATAACTGGTTGGTCTACAAGAAGCCCGGACACCAGCAACTCAAAAAAACTATCTTGGAGTTCTGCGGTATCAAGCCCGTGAAAATAACTTCCTTGGGTCCCATTCGCTCTGCTTCTTCAGCCCAACTAACCAAGTGGATTGAGCAAGTTGCTAAGGATGCAAGATTAGCATAATTAGTACTCTCCCTTAATACCACCTTCCCCCACAGTCACCCCGCCAAGTTTCTACCCTGCCCTGCCAACTTTCTGCCTCAGGATAACGTTCTCTTAGGCGTTGATTTACGATCTCTGCCTGTTCACCGTAGGGCTGATTAGGTTGAGTCGGAAATTGGGCTTGATGAATATTGCTACCTTCTAGGGTAAATCCATGCCGATAAGCCAAGCTCAGTGCCAAACTACGGTAGGCTGCCGCCGGGGCATTGGGGAAAGCTTGTTCAACGATCGGCAAAATCTGCCCTAGACGATTTTGGCGGTCAAGGAGTTCGATTAAAGAATCGTAGGCTGTGCGATGCAGACCTCGGCATTGGGGGTCGCCGGTGGTATCCCTAGGAAATTTTTGGATGCCTTTGAGATAAATCTGAAGAGCGCGATCGAACTCCTGGTTTCTTTCTAACAAAGCCCCAAATTCCATATAGAAATCTGGGTTCCCACCACCTTCAGAGAGTATCTGGTCATAGACGGCGATCGCTTCCTGAATTTGACCATTTTCTTCTAGCGCTCTAGCTAATTCCCAACGAGGTCTAGATTCTGGCGGATTAGTCTGCACTTGCTGTTGGTAGAGAGCCACTACTTCGTCCTGCCGTCCCGCAAGACGCAATAACTCGATAAATTCTGCCCTAGCAGTTTGCTGATCGGGGTAGCGGTTTACTAGTTGCCGATATAGAGCGATCGCATCTTGCCGCACAGAATTGCGACTACGATAACCAGAACCACTGATGCTTCCTTCAACACCTTGAGATTTAGCTGCTCTAGCTAGTTCTAGGGCAGATTCTGGGGTCAGGGGACGACCGAAGTTCGCCTCCAGAAAGGTAAAGCCATTAGCTAACTGTCCTTGGGCTGCTAGTCCTCTTGCCAACTCGAAATAACCCCGTCGAGTATTCGGATCATTTCGCAGCAATTGCAAACCACGAGTGACTAGTTCGGCGGCATTTTGTTGGCTTTCTAATACTCTGGTTAAAATTTGGCGTGCCTGATTACGGCTTTCCGCAATAGTGGCATTGCGATTCATGATCCCCTGCAAGAATTCGATTCGTCCATCTGGTAATCCTCCGGGAACTCTTGAGGGAGAATTTTGCTGGTTTTCCACAATTCTGGCTAAAGTTCGGCGTGCCTGATCGTAGCTCTCAGCACCATTTGCTGTGCTACTTATGACTCGCTCTAAAACCTCGATCGCTTCAGTAAACTTCCCCTGAGTCTGGAGAATCTGCCCAAATCGCACTTGGATGTAGTAATACATATAGTCATTCATGGAAGCAGGGCGCGGGGAGGCTAATATCTGGCGATAAATAGCTTCTGCTTCGGTGTACTTATCTTCACCTTCCAATTTTTGCGCCTGATTAAACATATCTGACCAATCAGCAGAGTTAGTTTGGGCGTGGGCAATACTTGGGAATGGTGTAGGGATCATCGCTGGGGTAGTGATTAGAGCGATCGAAACCAGACAAGTTAATAGGCGGGATGAGTGGATCATTTGGGCATACCGGAGAGAAAATTTTGTTTTGTGCTTTGGGTTCAGCTACTCCCTTTCTATACCTTTATCCCCTTATTTATCATCCCTGCATGAGGCTAGTAGTTTACTAATCCCCTCCGCCGGCAGGGGGCGGCTCAGATAGTAGCCTTGTACTTCATCACAGCCTTTTGCTTTGAGATAATCCAACTGCTCTTGGGTTTCCACACCCTCAGCAATCACCTTTAGCTGTAAACCACGAGCTAAAGAGATAATTGCCTCTGTAATGGCTGCACTATTGGGGTCGATCGTCATATCTCTAACAAAGGATTGATCGATTTTTAGAGCTTGGAGGGGAAACCGTTTGAGGTAGCTCAAAGAGGAATAGCCCGTGCCAAAATCATCCAAGGCAAAAATAATTCCCATGCTATGTAATTCTTCGAGAATAGCGATCGATTGTTCCACATTATCTATCAGTAACCCCTCAGTTAACTCTAGTTCTAGATAATTAGCTTTTAAGCCAGTTTCTGCCAGCGTATTTATCACCATTTCCATCAAATTTCTCTGCTTAAATTGTCGGGCAGAAAGATTGACAGCCATTCTTAGGGGTGCAAATCCCTCTATTTGCCAAGCCAAGTTTTGGGCGCAAGCTGTGTGTAATACCCATTCACCAATAGAAACAATTAGTCCAGTTTCTTCAGCGATCGGAATAAATTTAGCCGGAGAAACCATGCCTCGCAGGGGATTTTGCCAACGAATCAAAGCCTCTACTCCTACGATCTGTCCCGTAGCTAGAGATATTTGAGGTTGGTAATAGAGCAAGAATTCTTGACGTTGTAAAGCACCATACAACTCATTTTCTAACAATAGTCGTTCTTGCAAACTCTCATTGAGATCAACGGAATAAAATTGGTAAGTATTTCGCCCTTGATTTTTTGCCTGATGCATAGCAACATCAGCATTTTCTAAAAGTTGATCAGCCCCTTGATAATCATTGGGGTAGATACTAATTCCAATATTGGCGCCGATGCGGATTTCATGATTATCTAAAAAGAACGGAAAAGAAAAAATATTAAGCAGAGCTTGTGATAATTTCATCACTTGATCTAGGTTATCAATATTTGTCTGAAAGATGCCAAATTTATTGCTATCTAATCTAGCAATTATGTCCATATCTCCTATACAGTTAGCCGATCTTAGGGCAATATTTCTGATTAGTAAGTCACTAATGTCATAGCCGAGGGTATTGCTAACAGCTTCGAGGCGATCGAGGCTTAAAGAAAGGACGGCTAACATTTGCTGACTAGATTGCCTTTGTGCTAAGGTTTGTTGGAGGCGGTTACGAAACAAAGACCGATTGGGTAATCCCGTCAGATCATCATAATCAGCCATATATTTGATCACTTCATCCAATTTCTTGAGGGTATAGGATGTATCCGCCATCAAAGTTCCGACTTCATCCATAAATATGGTAGGCAGATTAGGTAATTTCTGCTTGCTGAGATAGTCTCGCATAGCTAAAACTGTTAATGTAATCGGTGCTAAAAGGTTGTGGAGAGAAAAGAGAGTGATTGCTGTCCCAATTAAAGTAGCTAATAAAGCAATTAAAAATATTTGTAGCCTAACCTCAAAAGTAAAAGGAGAGGAGAGAATAAAATAAAAAACTAAGGTTAGCAGAGGTATATGAGTCCCGGCAAAGGCAACTAACATAATCTTGCCCTCATAGCTTTTCCGAAAAACAAGCCGTGATAAAAAAGAATAGAATCTTAAATTTGGTCTAAAGATCATAGTAATTCTCCCGTCATTATTGATAACGTAGTTTTTATCTCAAGGGGTGACAAAGGGGTTGAAAGCTAGAGAGAGATAGGAATGTAGAGCAAAGTAGCCCAAAAAGAAATAAGGTAGTTGTATTCACAACCACCTAAATCAAATGTTCCCATCATTTTATCAGACCTGCCTTCAAGCAAACCTCAGT
>CALRPI020000137.1:0-7290 GCA_943370025.1 Phormidium lacuna HE10JO
AGTGGAACCCTAGCGAAGCTAGGGTTCCACTACTTAATTTCTTTGGGAACGGCTATAGCAGCAGTTTCAGTTGTCACGTGTCAGGAAATGAATAGAACAACTATCCGGAAAATTAGCTGGTGCTAATCATCGGTACAGTAGCGATCGCCTCCCTGCATCTTGGCTTTTTGGATAGCTAGATAAGCTTTAGCAATCAGGTTGATGGGTTCAAGCATTAGGGAAGGTATGAGAGAGACAATGCCCATACTGACTGTAACCACCTGTTTGGGTTCTTCTTTAGAGTTGATCCTGGTTTGGGGAATTGCCAGAGCACGGAGTGCTTGTTGAATAATCGAGCTTAGGGCGATCGCGCTTTCGAGCTTTACGTTGCGCAGTAGAATCATAAATTCCTCCCCACCATACCTAGCCACAAAATATTCTGGTGGAGAATTTGGGGGCGGAGAATCTTGTGATTGAGCAAGTATTGGTTCTAGATTTGTGTCGCAGCAATGCTTAATCACCTCAACAATTTTTATTAAGCAATTATCCCCAGCCAAATACCCATAGCAGTCATTGTAGGTTTTGAAGTTATCAATATCTAGGAGAATAACAGATAGGGGCTGTTTTTGCCTGCCTAGCCGCTGCCATACGTCTTTTAATTGTTCATCAAAACTGCGGCGGTTAGGTATTTGCGTTAAGCCATCTAGATGAGAAATTTCTTTGAGTTTTTGATTGGCTTCGCGAAGTTCCATTTCGATTTCTTTCCGGGCAGTGATATCCCGAATAGTTACAGTAAAACCATCCCCCAACTTCACCGCCGAATAGTTGTACCAAGAAGAATCTTGCAAAGGGTAATAGAAATCCCCTTCTATAGAAGTCCCTGTTTCGGTAATTGCTACAAACTGGTCAAAAAGTTTAGGGTTTACACGATTAAGAAACCTTTTGAGAACGATCTTCCCGACTAGTTCTTCTCGGCTTCGCTCAAATAGTTTAGAGATGACTGGATTGACAACTAAGCAGCGGAAATCCTCGATATCCCCCGTTCCCGGTTCTCGTACTGCTTGGAGAGCCGCAATCCCATCAAAGGAACTATTCAAAACTCCAGCTAGCAAAGCCCTAGACTGGTAAAGAATTTCTTCCATTTCTTTTTGTTTTGCCATTTCTTCCTGAAGCAGGATTTGCTGGCGTTGGATAGTTAGCTGATGTTCTAAGCGAGCCATCACTTCAGCAATCTGAAAAGGTTTAGTGATGTAGTCTGCTCCCCCTGCTTCAAAAGCAGCTACCTTGTCAAAAACATCATCTAAGGCACTGATGAAGATCACGGGAATTTTTTGAGTTTCTGGATCTGCCTTTAGTGCTTGACAGACTTGATAGCCATCCATTTCCGGCATTTTTACATCTAGGAGAATTAAATCTGGCGGTTTTACTTGAATCGTTTTTAGTGCCATCCTGCCACTGGTGACGCTTCGGACGTTATAGCCAAGCTTGATCAGGAGATCACTCAAAAGTTGCAAGTTTTCTGGTAGATCGTCTACAAGAAGAATATTACCTTTCTTTGCTGTTTCAGAGTTCATGATATAAGCTTTGGGCAATTGTTTTTGTATTTATACTTAGTGGCGGAGCAAATTATGTATCTATCAAATTGTATGTCTATTAAGTATTATAGAACTTACGCACTGTCAATAAATTATCTAGGTTTCTGGACGTTTTTGTGGGTACTCTGCGCCCGCAAAAACTTTTAAACGCTTAAGTCCTGTCTTACATCAATGGCTCGACTAATTTCAACAGTTGTGCAAATTGAAACTGGTGGAAGAGTTTAGTTCGGGCTTGCCTTAGTCTAGTTTCGATCGCCAAAATTTCGACTAAGTGTTGTGATCATAAGCTGGTATCTGCTGCCCGGAAGACGGAGTTATAAATTTTATTAATCCATTTTAATTAATCCATAATTATGGCATACAGGTCAAATTTGGGGATTTATAGCAACCACAAAGGGGGTTGAGATGATTTTGACTGTGGTTTCCCACAATATAACCTGCTTGGCGAGGGCTATAGATAGGGAATTGTAGCTGCTTTTGCCTAAGTGTAACTCACGCCCAAATGTTTCGTGTTGACCTCAAAGATAGTTAGCGATCGAGAAGGTGTTCCCAAAATAGCAGGATACTTACACCGTAATAAGGAAGTTTTTGCTACCAATATCTAGGATAACTTCAAAATCTTTTACTATTAAAACTTATACCCTTGGATGTTTTTGCGGCTGCGGAGTGCCCCAAACGCCATTACTCAAACAATTGCTTTGCCTCAGAGGCTATTTATAAAGTACAATTTTCCGCCCCCGCCGGGGGCGGAAAATTGTACCTTCTAGCCACTTTATCAATGACCTCTCACTCTTTGGTTTATTTAATGTTCAATTTCTTTCTCAGTTCTTTGCCCCTCAATCCTTTGCTTAATGGCTGGTTAACTATTCTTGGCAAACTTAGTTTATCTCTATTTTTAGGGGGGGTGGTTGGTTGGGAGCGGCAACGAGATCACAAGCCTGCTGGTTTGCGTACCCATATCCTAGTCAGCCTAGGTTCTACTATGTTTGTGATGATTCCTTTTCATACTGAGGTTTCCATGACCCATAGCCAAATTATCCAAGGAGTTGCTCAAGGAATTGGCTTTTTGGGGGCGGGGGAAATTATGCGTAATCCCCAAGCAAGAAATGGTCAGGAGCAGATCAGTGGACTGACTTCGGCAGCAGCAATCTGGGTCGCGGCAGCGCTGGGATCGATCGTCGGAGCAGGGTTGTATGCGATCGCGATTTTTGGAGCTATTTTTACTTTGGTGACCTTGAGAGTTCTAAAAAAATTAGAAACTAAAAACTAGGCAGGACTTACGAATGTTGAGAACGGTTCCCCCCCTCCGGGGCAGCCGTTCTCAACCCTCTAAAATTCTAAATTCATTTAGGATAACTATAGAAATCTATAAATGTTTGTGGCGTGTTTCATTAAAACGAAAACTGCTGTAATTTGTGGGAAAATAAAAAGTTACTATGACCTTATCTGCTAACCAATTGGGAGAACAACACTACAATCGATCGCGAGCTAGCATCCGTCAAGCTTTAGCTTGGTATCTGCCCAAAACTCGGGAAAATCCAGAAATAGGTTTAGCGATCGATCCCGAAATGGTTGCCCTCAACGCCACTCTGCAAAAACTGGAGCAATGTTTAATTAGAATTGCGGCTTTTGGGTTGGTGAGTCGGGGCAAATCGGCGGTGCTGAATGCTCTGGTGGGTCAGCAGATTTTGCCTACGGGGGCGACGAATGGCGTGACCCAAATCCCTCGATCGATCCTCTGGCAACCTAGTGAAAAAATTCAAGTAGAGCTGATTGATACTCCCGGTTTGGATGAAATAGCCGGGGCAGCGAGGGCAGAAATGGCGCGTCAGGTGGCTCAACAGGCGGATTTAATCCTGTTTATTGTGGCTGGAGATATTACCCGGACGGAGTATTTAGCCCTTCAAGAGTTGCGATCGCACCACAAGCCCCTAATTCTCGTTTTTAACAAAATTGACCTCTACCCTGAAGCCGATCGCCAAGAAATTTGTCAGCAATTACAAAAACTCAGCATTGCGATCGCCCACCACACCACCCCAGAATTAATCGATATTCCCGCCACCGCCCCCTATCCAGAAACTCATCCCCCAACGATCGCCATTCAGCCTGAAGATATTGTCATGGTGGCGGCTGCCCCAGCCCCCATTACCGTAAGAACTGAGGCTCTAGATGGCAGTATCAGCCACACTCTGGAACATCCTCCCATAGAAATTCAAGAACTCCAGCAAAAAATTCTCGACCTACTTAACCAATCTGGGCGATCGCTCCTCGCTCTCAATGCCCTAGTCCAAGCAAGGGAATTACAAAATGCGATCGCCGATAAAATTCTTCACATTACCACTACCCAAGCCGAAGAATTAATCTGGCGCTATGTGAAATACAAATCCGCCGCTGTTAGTCTTAACCCTTTGGCTGTGCTAGATGTGGTGGGTGGTTTTATTACGGATCTAGCATTGATTAGGTCTTTAGCCAAACTCTACGGGCTACCCATCACTAGCTATGAAGCTGCCAAGGTCTGGCGAAAAATTCTCCTTAGTTCTGGCTATCTATTAGGCACAGAAATTATGAGTAATCTTTTCTTTGGTATGGGTAAGGGAGTGGCTTTACTGAGTGAAGGTTTAGGAGGAGTGACTGCCTACGGCAGTGCCGCGATCGCCCAAGGAGCCACAGCAGGCTATGGAACCTACATAGTCGGCAAAGCTACCCAAACTTACCTCCTTCAAGGATGTACCTGGGGAGAACTGGGTGCAAATACCATCATTCAAGAAATCACTTCCCAACTCCAACCCACCAGTATTATTTATCGATTACAACAGGAAATACCAAAAGAAATATAACAATTATATTTAGATCACACTAGTTTTGTATTTAGATCACAGTGTATTTTCATAAAACTGTGAAGATATTAATGGTAATGCTAAAGAAGTAAGAAATTCTCCCACAGAGCGGGAGAATTTCTTACCCCAAAATCATTATCTAGATCACCATTTATATTCATTATGACTACTACAAATAATTCATGAATAAGTATAGTCTAAAAACAGTTACAAATTTACCTTTACGTGTTGTCTTAGTAGTACCTTTTGTCATCCAAATTTTCGCAGCAGTTGGACTGACTGGCTATTTATCGCTACAAAATGGACAGAATGCAGTTAATGATGTGGCAAAAAAACTCCGCAACGAAATCACCCTAAGAGTTGATCAAAATTTACAAGCCTACCTAAAAGCTCCCCAACAAACAAATCAAATTAACCAAGATGTCATTCTTTCTGGATGGCTGAAGATAAATAATGTCCAAGATTGGCAGCAACACCTACTACAGCAAACTAAGGTATTTAAATCTATTGATTCTATTGGAGTTCTTAATGAGCAAGGAGAATTTATTTCCTTATCTCGAAATGAAGGTGATTCGCCCACGCTATTTTTAGCTGATCAATCAACTAGTTTTGCATTTTCTACCTATAGCTTGAATGATCAGGGTGATCGCATGGCCTTGTTGAGACGGACAGAAAATTTTGATCTCCGTCCTGCACCTTGGTATAAAAGGGCTAAAACTACCAATAAACCCTACTGGAGTAGCGTCATTAAACATAATGATCAGCCCAAGCTCATCATGGTAACTGTTCAACCTATCTATAATCCCAATCAACAATTTCAAGGAGTTTTAATTAGTAGGTTAACCCTATCAGCCGTGGGCGACTTTCTCAAAAGTCTGAATGTGGGACAAGAAGGTAGGAAATTTATCGTTGAACGAGATGGAAAATTGGTGGCAACATCAACTAATGAATCACTTTTTCATGACCGACAAGGTAAGCTAGAGCGATTTGCTGCCTTTGATAGCAATGATCCTCTCACCAAAGCTACAACCCAATATTTAATTCGTAAATTCGGTGATTTGAATCAAATTAAGTCCACTCAAATCCTTGACTTTGAAATAGCAGGGGCTAGGCAATTTGTCCAAGTCTCGCCCTTCCAAGACCAGCAAGGTTTGGACTGGCTAACGATCGTGGCAATTCCCGAATCAGAATTCATGGCGCAAATTAATGCTAATACCTACACTACGATTCTGCTCTGTCTTGCTGCCCTCGGATTAGCTACAGTATTAGGAATTTACACTTCTCGCTGGATTTCGCAGCCAGTTTATCGATTGAGCCAAGCATCCAAGGCAATTGCTGAAGGTAATTTAGCACAATCTGTTGAACCATCTAATGTGCAAGAGTTAGGAGTTTTAGCTCAGTCATTTAACCGGATGGCGCAACAGCTACGTGATTCTTTTACCGCCCTCGAAACCACTAATCAAGAACTAGAAATTCGTGTTGAAGAACGTACCGCTGAACTCAGTATTGCCAAAGATCAAGCTGATAAAGCTAACCAAGCAAAAAGTGATTTTCTAGCAAACATGAGCCATGAACTGCGTACCCCCCTAAACGGAATTCTTGGCTATGCCCAAATTCTTAATCGCTCCAAAATCCTACCCGACAAAGAACGCAATGGAGTCAACATCATCTATCAGTGCGGCTCCCATCTCCTAACCCTAATTAACGATATATTAGACATCTCCAAAATCGAAGCCCGCAAACTCGATCTTGTACCCAATGCCATACATTTACCCTCCTTCCTGCAAGGAGTAGTCGAAATCTGTCGAGTCCGCTCTGACCAGAAAGACCTCAACTTCATTTATCAACCCGCCCCAAACCTTCCAGAAGGAATCGAAGCAGATGAAAAACGTCTCCGTCAAGTATTGATTAATCTCCTTGGTAATGCCATTAAATTCACTGATCAGGGCAGTGTTACCCTCAGGGTAGAAGTACTAGAGCCTGAAGTTGATATACCAATTCCCCGTCTGAAATTCCAAATTGAAGATACGGGAGTAGGGATAGCCGAGGGGCAACTGAGCCGACTCTTCCAAGCTTTTGAACAAGTAGGAGATCAAAAACGGCAATCAGAAGGTACTGGTTTGGGCTTAGCCATCAGCCAAAAGATTGTGGGATTAATGGGCGGAGAAATCAAGGTTAAAAGCGAGCTAGGTGTCGGTACTAACTTCTTTTTTGAGGTGGCTTTGCCGATCGCCACTGATTGGGCAAAACAAAATTCCGTTAACCAAGGACAAACAATCATTGGCTATGAAGGCGCACCAAAACATATTCTGATTGTGGACGATCGCTGGGAGAATCGATCGGTCTTGGTAAATCTATTGGAACCACTAAAATTCAACTTCACTGAAGCAGAAAATGGTCAAGAAGGACTAGACAAAGCTAGAGAAAAGTTACCTGATCTTGTTATCACTGACTTAGCAATGCCCGTGATGGATGGCTTTACCATGTTGAAACAATTACGCAGTGAAGCAAAGCTGCAAGATTTATTAGTGATTGTTTCATCAGCATCAGTAGCGCAAATTGACCAGCAGATGAGTTTAGATGCTGGGGGTGATGATTTCCTAGCCAAGCCTGTGCAAGCAGAAGAATTATTTACTTTAGTTGCCAAGCATTTACAACTTACTTGGAAATATGAGGAAACTACGACTGAGACAAATTCTGCAACTAGCTATAAGAAAGTAGATATTGCCGATTTGTTAGTGTCATTATTTATTCGCCACTAATAAATAATAGGGGAAAGTAAGGAGGATAAAGCGATCCAAGCAACCTCCAATGAACATAGCAGCACGAGAACAACAAATACTACGAGTCAAAGCCACAAGTTTTCAACCAGAACTGGA
>CALRPI020000138.1:0-6963 GCA_943370025.1 Phormidium lacuna HE10JO
GATTCCTATCTCGTCTATTATTCCTGCTACGATTCCTAGATGGTCTAGGTTCGATACTTTCATCTCTGTATTAATTTCTCCCTCCTCTTTTCCCCTATCTTCTCTCTAATTATTTTATCCTTCATTTATGAGCGGAATGTGGGTTAGAATTGACGACGCGAGAAAATGAGAGTGGCGATCGCAAGGAGTAAAAAAGTATAGATTAATCCATAAAAACCATTAATTAGCAATGTATTTATAGACGGCAAAAGTCCATAGACTGCATCGTTTTTGAGGTCTAATCTTGATAGGTCTGGCAGGATAATATAGAGAAACTGAGTCAAAGACTCTAACTGAGAATTTTTACTGATTTTACCCACCTCTACTAAATCACGAGTATAGTTGCCCATCAGGTAAATACTAAAACTTAATAACATGGCTAATAAAGGACTAGTAAACACACCAAATAGAATGGCAACTGCCACGACTAAACTAACTTGAAAAAACAAATATACGACAGCAAGTAAAATACTTCCCACGGGATAACTCATGCCATGAAAACTGAGTAATGAAAAATAAATCCCCGTCATAGCTATTAATAATACTGCCATAACTCCAGATAAACCTAAGTGCTTCCCAAGGACAAATTCAATGCGACTGATGGGCTTAGGAATTAAGATCAGAATCGTCTTTTTCTCTATTTCTTTATGGATTAAACCCGTCCCTACAAAAATGGCTACTAAGATACCCCAAATATTAATAGCTGCCAGCCCTAAATCTATGGCAATTTTCGTTTCCTGTGCCGCAGCTAAGTTTGGTAAGAGCCTTAAAGCTACGACCATTAGTAGAGCAAAAAGTCCAATCACGTAAAGGATGCGATCGCGAATTACTTCCCGAAATACATTAACGGTAATTGCCCAGATTCTGCCAATGCTCATAACCTCCTCCTTACTCTTGTAATTTGCCGACATTCTATTTTACTAGTAGAAGATGCTCTTGTGACGGATGGAGAAATTATCTGGTTAGGTTCAGAATTTATTCTTCTAATTTGACATTTACTGCTAAACCCAAGTTCTTCCCCATTTGAAGTTGGCCCATTCCAAATAGATAATAATTCTAGGTTATAACCCCAATCTTCAGAATTAGCATTAGTTTTAATCTTCCAGAGGGAGTTTTCTTTTGCTGGAGGGAGGCGAGTCAGAACTGCTTTACGAATATCTTGGATCCAGCGATCGCGATCGGGCGATTCTACTAATCCGGCCATTTCTGACCACGGACGATTATTCAGTCTTACTTTTACAGGAGCAAGCACGGAATTAAGAATGATTTCTCCCTTGGCAGGAGGATTAGAAGTAAACGGCAATTTAATTACAAAGGCACTATTACTGAAATCCTCTCCCAGTAAAGTAGAGTAACTATTTAGTAAATTGTTGGCAACAAAGAAGAACTGTAGCCAACAACTAATTAATAGGTGTAAAGCTAATAATGTTACTAACTTTTGGCGAGTAGCTACATTAGGGATACTGAAATTTAATTTTGAATCGGTAAAATCGCTAATAGCCGTAATTAGCATCACTACTAAAGGAAGAAGCACCCAAAACTCTAGTTGTTGTGGCTGCTCTAAAATATAGGCAAAAACAAATAGACAAATTATTGCTCCCATAATCCAGTAGTTTAAGAGAATGGTATTATTGATTCTAATGGGTTTTTCATTCATTAGCCATGCTGTTCCTGCAATGAAAAACATCCAACCGCAAGAAACAATAAATCTGTGGGTAAATCCCGTAGCTAACATTCCTACAAACATAGAATATAAGCTTAATAAAATTAGGGTTTGAGCAGAAAAAACTTTTGGAGGCTTAAGTTGTCCTTCTAACCACTTCCAAAGGTTTTCCACTGGTTTTAGGAAAAAGTTGAGAATGTTATTCATAGGCTGATTAAATAAGTCGATTAAAACAGGATTAAGCTTTAATATGGAATTCTTGAATTGTAGCAGGTTTCGTTTAGTGACCTTAAATATTCCTAGACTATCGAAGGTTAGGAACGTCAATCAAGAGGGTGCATTCTTCTTGGCTCAATTAGGATTGCCATTGGGATCGCCGTATCAAGTATTTTCATGATCTTTGGTGACATAATCTTCGGTAATTAGGATTACTGCTCACAGCAATGAATTTATGAATAAATAAGCCTGACAATTAGTAGTAAGGAAGTAGTGATATTAATCATGATATTTGAGAGGAAAATGATCGACAATTCACTAGTAAAAGTAAATAGCGGTTTGCGATCGATCTTGTTATGGGTAATAGTTTGTCCTGCGGGAGAGAAGTTTTGCAGCAGAGACTGGAGAATTCTCATGCCAGCAAATTTAATTACTGTAGTTACCACAATAACGACTATCAAATACCAGAGGAAAGTTACTTGTAATTCTCCGGGTTGTATATTAAAAGTGCGGCTGAAAAAGAGAAGACTAATTATTCTTAACTCCGTTCCTTGGGATAAAAACGGTGATACAAGAAAGAAAAATATCCAACTTAAAACCAAGGAGAATAAATTCAAAGTCCTAGCATACTCGATGGCGATTCTCCGACTAACTCTTAGTTGTCGATAAAATAGAAAACTATCCCAAGTGGTAGCGATGAGGAGAAATAGAAACTGCCAGAAAATCGCTGGCAAAATAATTAGATGATACATAGACAATTAATCTTGATTGATCAATATAGCGAACCTAAGAGGTCATTTATAAAGTCTAATTTTGCGCCCCCGCCGGGGGCGCAAAATTAGACTTTATAAATAGCCTCTAAATCATTTACTAACCTTAAAATGGTTGACAACAATATACCCAGGAGATGTGCTGTTTTCAACCCGTGTAGGATTCCTATATATAGCGATCCTAAATAGGTTGAGAATGGCTCCCCCGGAGGGGGAGCCATTCTCAACCCTCTAAAATTCTAAATTCATTTAGGATAACTATAGCGATCCTAAATCATTTGCGAACAGTTACTAAGTCAACTTGCTTCTGGCAGATGTTTTCACCCCCCTCCGGCGGGTGAAAACATTTAGGGTTGCTATATAGAATCCTAAATCCTTTTGACGGTAGTGATGCAAAGTAATGACTTTGCCCATGGCGTTTGTAGGCGTTCCGGAACCCAAATACGTAAGTCCTCATCACAGTAGTACTGACCATGCTTGGGAATGCTACACTTGTGGCTAATACTGATATTAATAGTTATGACAACAAGAAATGGGATCGGGATTCGGACAGCAAACATCCGCCCAGAGAGGCTAGAAGGACAGATTCATGTTTATGATGGCATGGGGAAGGGCAAATCCCAAGCAGCCCTAGGGGTAGTTTTACGATCGATTGGTCTAGGGATTGATGGCGACCAAGAAGCTGCCCCCAGTCGAGTCATGCTGCTGCGCTTTTTGAAGGGAGTCGGGCGTACCTACGATGAAGATTCAGCGATCGAAGCTCTGCAACGGGGATTCCCCCACCTAATTGACCACATTCGCACTGGTCGCGCCTCCTATTTCAATAAAGATGAAATTACTAAGTTTGATGCCCAAGAAGCCCGGCGGGGCTGGGATATTGCCAAGGGAGCGATCGCTTCAGAGCTATATTCGGTGATTGTCTTAGATGAACTGAACCCAGTATTAGATCTAGGACTATTGCCCCTAGAGGAAGTGATCAAAACCCTGAAACATAAGCCCCCCAGTCTAGAAGTGATTGTCACTGGCCGGGGTACGCCCCAAGAATTGTTAGAAATCACCGATCTCCACAGTGAATCGGTGCCCCACCAGCACCCAGAAGCACGGGCGCAGGGGATCGAAGGAATTGAAATCTATACCGGGGCAGGGAAAGGAAAATCTACCAATGCCCTAGGTAAAGCTCTCCAAGCCATTGGCAAGGGCATTAGTAGTGATAAATCCCATCGGGTGCTGATTATGCAATGGTTGAAGGGGGGGAGTGGCTATACAGAAGATTCGGCGATCGCCGCCCTGCGAAAATCCTATCCGGCGCTGGTAGATCACCATCGCTGTGGGCGGGATGCCATTGTCTGGCGGGGGCAACAGCAGGAGATCGATCGCATCGAAGCCGAACGGGGCTGGGAAATTGCCAAGGTAGCGATCGCCTCTGGTCTATACAAAACTATTATTCTTGATGAGCTGAACCCGACGGTAGATCTTGAACTTCTTGATGGGGAGCCGATCGTCCAAGCCCTCCTCCGCAAGCCCAAGGACACAGAAATTATTATTACTGGGCGCTGTCTGCACAATCCTCCCTACTTTAATCTGGCCAGCGTCCACTCAGAAATGATCTGTCATAAACATTATGCCGATCGAGGGGTAGACCTGAAACGAGGCGTAGATTTCTAAGCCTAGTTGAATAAAAATTTGCTTTGAGTATGCTCAATAAAATTGCTTTACGGCGTTTACATTCCTGGATAAATCATCCTAGGCAACGAGACCTTTTCCAGATGAAGGTCTTGGGATTCGAGTTGGGGCAGCTAGGTTTCAAGATTACCAACATTGATCAATTCACCTCGACAACACGAGAAGAGTTTGCAGAAGCTCTAGAAATACTCCAAGAAATACGCGGCGGCAACGTGAAATACATCCCTCTGTTTACTCGTTTTCCAGATGATTTGCCTAATGATGAAGAATATCTAATGCGGAGAATTTTAGGTTTCTTTGGGCTAAACACTTTTGTTGACAATTCTAGGTTTGGGGCAAATCCTGTATTCCAGATGCAGCAAGATGCCCTATGGAAAGCTGCCGTTGCAGCACAAGCTGGACGATTAGCTGATACCCATGTTGAGTGGATTTCCCTCAGGCTTGTTGCTCAAGATGAGGCAGAGCAAAAGCTGATCCAATGGGTATCTGACTTGGTATATGGAGCGACACCCATCAAAGAAGCCCTTTGGGATGATATCTTTGCCGTCTTAGACCAACTCAATGTGGAGATCAAAACAGACAATATCTGCATCAAGGAAACTTTAGCCAGAGTGTCAGCAAATCAGTGGCAGCAGTGGGGAAAAATAACCATTAAAACGCCAACGGATCTACTGCGGATGTTTGCCTTCATCCAAGGTCAGGATGTTTCCTTGGCACAACCGATCGATCTCAAAGGTTTGAGGCTTTCTAAATCTCAACGTCGAACCATCATTGCTTTTTTAAGCCAGTGTCCTGCTCTTGCGGAAGACCTGCTCCGTTACCAGAGACTGTGGATCTCTTTCTCCAAATGGTTGCACCCCGGTGATTTTGTGAAGCCTTTTCCCTCGGTTGCCAAGGCGTTTGATGACTTACGCAATGGGCGGATCAAAAGTTTTGAGTCCTTAGTCATCAACTCACCACCTCAACAGCAAATCGAGATTCTGCTCCAACGCCCCTCGGTACTGCTGCGGAAAGTAACTTGGTTGCTCAAAGACCATACGCCAGAGATTGTCGCGGAATCAGTTTTGCAGTTAAAAGATAGCGTCAGCATTTTGCCACTTCCACTGCTGGCGAATGTCTATTATGGGGTCAAACATAAGGGGAACCGCTTAATCATCAATAAACAAGGGAAACCCTACACCGTTGACCAGCACAAATCACAAGGAGATGTGTCGATCGTTTTAGAGGCGATCGAGACACTAATCTTGACAAAACTCCGGGGTACGAAAGATTGGGACAAGGTTTGGCTTGATCCTGCGATCGATAAGTTGGTACTGCCCTTACAAACTAGGAAGCAGTCTGACGGGATCCTAAATTTAGCCAGAGGTTCCCGCTTGGCACTGAAGCAAAAAACAGTTCGTTTGTTTGTCTACTGGCAGGAAAATACCCAGAGAACTGATTTAGACCTCAGTGCGATGAGATTGGATACTCGTTTCAATTTTGCAGGTCATATTGGCTGGAACAATTATGGTTCGGGAGAAGATATTGCCCATAGTGGTGATATCCAATCAGCTCCTCTGGGTGCTACGGAATTCATTGATTTGCGCCTATCAGCCTTGGCTTCTAGTTATATTTTGCCTGTGGTGCTGCGTTACAGAGGTGAAGGATTTCCAGAACTCAAGGCTTGTTATGCTGGGTGGATGAATCGCCATCAGGTGGGAGCTGACACCAAGACTTTTGATGTCAAAACCGTTGCTGAAAAGGTTAATGTCAATCAGGATGGCAAGATATGGATACCTTTCCTGTTGGATGTTGCAGCCAAAGAGATTATTTATGTTGACATTTACTTAAAGGGGAGCCGAGTTGTCGAGAACAACCAGCATTTTCCGGCTTTGTCATCGGCTTTGGCATCTTATTGGCAGGCAAAACCGACCTTCGGTGCCCTTGTCCGCTGGTATGTAAAAGCCAATGATGCTAGACTAGTGAAACGAAAAGACGCAACGACTACCATTGGCATTTCAGGCGATTGTCATGTTAATGTTTTGAAACTTGTGGGCGAAGGGGTTACTTCCTTCTAAGTGGCAAAACTCAGTAACCCCACTTTCCCACTTCAATAAGCTTTGTAGCTTCTCTGTCACCCCTTGAGGTGAAACCCTTTTTTAATTTAAATCGATACACAGCAAGCCACTCAGAGTTCTATTTGTATCAAGTATTTGGCAAAATGCTATAAGGGCAAAATGCTATAAGAATGATGGCTGAGGGGAGTCGAAGCCATGCAAATCATTGCCTAAGAGGTCATTTATAAAGTGGCTAGAAGGTCTGATTTTGCACCTCCATCGGGGGCGCAAAATCAGAATTTATAATAAGCCTCTAAGTCCCATAATATTCCTGAGACAAAATAGACATGATTTGCAGGGATTCATAGCCATGATCAGTTTTTAGGCATTCTCTAAAGGTTCCTTCTAAACTTTAGTTTGGACTAAATAGTTTCCAGCAGCTATCGATAAAAAAACAGCAGAGCATGACTCAGCCCTTGGACATGGCTGAGTTATCTTCAATCACAGCAACAGAAGCAGAAGTTAAGCAGTAGTTGAGTGAGATTGCTTCAGTGAT
>CALRPI020000139.1:0-6834 GCA_943370025.1 Phormidium lacuna HE10JO
ACTCGGAAAACTTTTTTTGATGATCTGCGTGCCTTAACTCGTTATCTTTGCTTTGATAGTTGGGATGCTCTACTCTCTTTTATGATTCATGGACTAGAGCTAGATTTACCACCCAACTCTAGTTGATTTTCCATAATGAGAATTGCTGCACCCGAAGGGTGCGTCTCTCTCAAACCATTTAGGAATGCTATAGTTAGCCTTTGGGGGCTGTTTCCTGCCAAGCTGGTAACTGCTCAATTCGACTATACCAAGCACGAATATCAGGATAGTCATCTAAGGGGAATTTCCCCGGTATCGCATAGGTCAACTCACTAGCTACCGAAAAGTCAGCGAGGGTTAGGGTGTGATTGACTAGAAATTTCTGTTTGCCTAGATGGGTATTCAAGACGATCGCTTCTTGATGAAATTTCTTAGTTGCCATTTCTACTATCTGTGGGTCAGGATCCCCCAAGTTGAAGAGCGGTTTAACAAAATTTTCATACTGCAATGGCTGACAAGCTTGATTCCAATGAGCAAGCTGCCAACTTTGCCAGCGCATGATATCGGCACGGATGACTCGATCTTCGGGCCAAAGAGAATTAGGTGATTGGCTTGCCAGATATTGCATAATAGCGGTCGACTCCCACACAACTGTTTCTCCATCTTGTAAAACCGGAGTTCTACCTGTGGGATTAAGCTGAAGAAATTCTGGAGTGTGGGATTCGCCGTGCTGGATATTCACCAAACGCAGGTCTAGGGGAAGATTGAGATGGATTGCCACAGCATGGGCTTTACGGGTATTGGGAGAGGGGGGGAAATAATACAATTTCATGGTTTTCATGGCTCCTGTTTTTAGTTAATCGCTTCTGAGTAGTTCTAAAATGTCAAGGATATTGTTGATAAGGATTTCCCCCCGCGCTGCGGAGGAAATCTTTACTTCTTTGGCACTACCCGCTTCTGTTCCTAGTAAGACTTACGCACTGCCAACGAATTATCTAGGGTTTGGGTTTTTGCGGGCTTCGACTACGCTCAGCCCGCAAAAATCGACCAAGGCGTAATACCAAATCAGAAAAATGGTTTCATCATTTTTCTGATTTAAATTCCTAATCTCACTTGGAGCAGCTATTTAGCAAAATGGTATAAGTCCTGTCTAGTTCATAGGAATTAAAGGACGCACTTCCACTAGGCAGTTACTGGCGGCAGGACAGCGGGCAGCCCAATCTAAGGCGATGTCTAAATTAGCAACATCAATGATGAAGAAGCCTCCCAGTTGCTCTTTGGTCTCGGCATAGGGACCATCTTGGACATTTCGGAGTCCGTTGCGTAAGCGGACTGTGGTGGCGGTGTGGCTGGGCAAGAGTGCTGCGCCCCCAGTCATCACCTCAGCCTCGGTCAAGGCTTGGGAGTAGGCATTGTAGGCAGGCATGTGCATTGGGCGATCGACAACATCTTGCTCTGTTTCATAAACTAAAATTGCGTACTGCATGGGATATCTCCATTGTTGGGATGGCTTTCCTCAATAATTTCACCCGGCTGTGGTGGATCAAACCATTGAGGATTGCCAAAATATTGATCTACGAGAAAAACCAAACTAATGTTTTTCTCTTTCTGTATCTATGACGTTTGAATAACAGCAATTTCGACAAAGATTGGAAATTTCTTTTGATACAGCATTGTTTGTGGAATGAGATCGCCCTCTCATCCTGATCTCAAAAACCTAGGCAGGAAAACATTTGCCGAACGCCTGAAGTAATTTCAGGGAGCCATTGACGCGAATTTTGCGCCGCAACAATGCCCAGACTATATTTTGTTCCTTTGCCAGAAAGCGTAGCCAAGTTGCACAGTCTGCTGTAATTAGCAGATCTGCTTTCCCTAGATGCCCCTCTTGAACTTGCAAGGTTTTATTTTGGATTGTTACTGTTGCCAGACGTGACTCAGAGCCAGTAAAGGTAAAGTGATAGACCGCATTCAACTCTGCCGCCTGATGACGTTGAAATAGGAGCGGTAGCCCAAAAAGAAAGCCTTGAATTGATTTTGGACGAATCCCACTACTGACTAGCTTCACTTTTTTGTGGGGAAAGCGTCTGGCTACATAGGTTTCAGCATCTGATCCCGGTACTACATAGATTGTTTCATTTTTGTCCTGTAGGGGTTTGACAACTTCTTGGACAAAGCCTCGTCGATCGTTGAGAAATGGGGCAATCACATCTTCTCCCGCCGGACAAGCAGCCATACAATAGGCGGCTTTATAGTTCGATTTGAAAGATAAGCTTTGCCACATGGAAGCTGATTCTGCATCACTAACTTTTTGCCGATAATCACGGGCGTTCTTGCTTTCGGCGATCGTTTCTGCCCAATCTGTAAACCCACTCATAAACTCTCGATAATTATGGGTATAACAAGCCGAGAAGCTAAAGTGACCATCGCTGCCGATCGCCCCTACTGGACAAGCTGCTACGCATAATTTGCACTCCACACAAGGGTTATAGTCAATAGGATGACTATAGGCACTAACTTGGGCATCGATCAAAATTGTTCCTAGGGAAATAAAATTGCCAAACTGGGGATGAATCACCAGCCGATGAATTCCCATATGACCTAAACCTGCGGCAACTGCAACCGGCTTATGGGAAACTACCCACACCTTGCCGGGAAACCGATCCATCTCCATCGGAAAACTAGCCCCCGGCACCATCGCACGCACTCCAGTTTGGTTTAATGCTTTGACGATGGCACGGGCAACCTCATTGGCATGGTCATAGTTGGCATGAAATTCAATATTTGCCGCAGAACGAACCGGGGTGCGAATATTTTCTCGATTCATCCGGCAAACAAAGCTAATTAGGGTTTGGGTCGGGGGAAAGGCAGCCCCGATCTCTGCCCGCTGATCGGCAATCGCCGGACGGTCAATTTCTACAAAACCCACATCATCAGCACCCAATTCTAAGCAAAGCGATCGAAGGGACTCAAAATTTAAGGGGATTGTCTTGGTCGATGGGTTAGGTGTCTGTTCACGCCACCATTTCACCGTGGGATGGTTATCGAATTTAGCCATGGTTTTCTCCAGCAGGGAAATTTGCATGCATATACATGTTTATGGGAAAATTTTTAGATTAACCCACCGTTTTGACATCCGACAACAGCGATAGCAGTGTCTGCCATTGCTGTTGCTCAAAGTGTTGCTGAACTTCTGCTTGAGCCTGCTTCCATAGAGGCATTGCCTGAGCCAGCATCGTTTGTCCCTCCACCGTCAAAGATACCAACTTAACTCGCCGATCTTCTCCAGGGGCGATCACCACCAGTCCCCGCTTCTCTAGTAGTTGGAGATTGCGGGTTAGGGTCGTTTGATCGGTGTATAACTTTTGAGCCAAGCAAGTTATGGATGTTGACTCTAGGAGGTGAATAGATACCAGCAATGTGAATTGGTTTAACGCCAACCCCAAAGGACGTAGCGCAGTATCATATACTTGCGTCACAATCCGCGAAGCTCGACGAATATGCATCCCCAGACAAGTAGCCGGGACTAGACTAATTTCAGCAAGATTAACTTTAGGAATTGGATTATCCATAAAATATGTATATACATATTTTATGGTTTTGTCAAGCTATATCTCCGTGGTTACTATAGCAACCGCCACGGGGGTTGAGATGATTTATGTTGTGAGAACCGTTGCAGAGCGAGGGTTCCCACAACATAAACTGCTTGGCGACGGCTATATGTTGCTTCTGGTGAGGATCGCATGTTCAATTCTTACTTCCGCTAGGCGTTGCTCCTGATTCGGCCTCATGCCGATCGTAAACTCGCCAACAAGGGAATAGTAAGCCATTTGTGCCCGAATCGTCGCTTCTGACGGTGGGAAGCCCACCTGTAAAAACAAATCCTTTGTATAATCTAGGCGACTGCGATCGACCTGAGCCATTGTCTCCGCCACCAGTGTATTTTTCGCTGCCCAAGCCCGGATGGCATTTTCTAAGCGTCCATCAATCTGAATTGCTAATTCAAATAAATGAAGGAGTTTAGTCGTTGCCTCTCCACCCATGATCTCGACCTGCTCAATTAAACTATTAGTTTCGCCTTTCACCCATGCTTGCAAAATTGCTTCTAAAAGATCATCGCGATTCTTGAAATGCCAATAAAAGCTCCCCTTAGTGACCTTGAGCAACTTAGCAAGCGGTTCTACCTTGACAGAGTCAATCCCACCCTCAGCAAGAACTTGCAAACCCGCCTCAATCCAGTCTTGACGTTCGAGCTTAATATTCTCTGGTGGATTTACCATAGTTGGACTTTCCATACGGCAGCGTATTGACTTTGATTTAAGGGAGTGCTAACCTATCTCCATACTATGGCGTATGGAGGGATTGAAAATGAGAGGTCAAAACTGGTACGTTGCTTGTTTAATAGGATTCATGTGCGTGATTCGATTTAGCCTTAGTGCTATTGGTTATCTTGACCCGCCTTGGTTAATGAGTCAACTGGGAATCTCGATAGATACAAATCTGCAAATGCCCTACATGATCCGGGTTTGGGCAATCAGAGATATTGTAATTGCCCTGCTTGTGGCAACTGCCAACAAAAATACCGTAAGAACCTTTTTATTGGCTTGCATAGCTATTGATATCATCGATATTGTCTCCGCCCAACTCAGTGGCGCAGCAGGACTATTTAGTGCTGCCGAAACTTGGTCACTAAAGCTAACAGCAATTATTGCCCTCGTTCCAGAACTTATCGCCATTAGCTTGCTTAATATTCATCAACCACAAGAGCACTTGCCTACTCAGGAAAAGCAGGTATAGCAACTCTTGTGCTGCTATTACCCATTGAGGGCGCAAAGCCTTAAATTAGAGTGAATAATTTGGAATTTGGATGGGGGTGGCGAGACTCGAACTCGCACGAGGTTGCCCTCAACGGATTTTAAGTCCGTTGCGTCTACCATTCCGCCACACCCCCGTGGTGCATCTGGGTAGATTTATATTGTTACACAAATGGGGTTAAAATTAGCCTTAACAATTAATCACAACTAGATATTTTGCACGTCTATGGAAATCGCGTTGTTACTCTATGCTGCCCTTGCTGGGGCTTATCTGGTAGTTGTTCCTCTGCTTGTCTATGCATACCTCCAAGCTCGGTGGTATGTGGCTAGTGCTTGGGAGCGGGGTTTTATGTACTTTCTGGTGTTCTTTTTCTTCCCCGGATTACTGCTATTTTCTCCCTTCCTCAATTTCCGTCCCCAGCGGCGGCAAATTCCCAGCTAGGTTGAGATGGGAAAAGTTTGTAGGTTAAGTTTATAGGTTAATTTAATGCGGCGAATTGATGCGATCGCGATCGGTGTAGCTATATTCCTGTTTGGGGGTCTAGCCTACGGTTTATTGCAAGGGCTGGGTTTAGATAGTACCCAAGCAGGAATCTGGAGCCAAAGCATATTAGTTCTCGGACTGATGGGTTGGCTCCTGACTTACCTAATTCGGGTGGGGAATACAAACATGACCTACAACCAGCAACGAAAAGCCTACGAAGACGCGATCCTGGAAAAGCGTTTGGCAGAAATGACTCCTGAAGAGTTGGCACAGCTACAGGCTGAGGTTGAGCAAGAAAAGACGAAAAAAGATGGAGTTAAATAAGTAAGGATGTCCCCCGCGCTGCGGGGGACATCCTTACTTATTTAACTCAGCATAATCTGAGGGATTGTCAGCAAAAAATATTAAATATCTATGGCTAAAATATCTATTTCCCAATGTTTCGAGGATCTACGTAGTCGGCAAGAGTGTGCCTTGATTCCCTTTATTACGGCAGGCGATCCAGATTTAGCCACAACTTTTGAGGCGTTGAAAGTACTCGATCACTCTGGGGCAGATCTGATCGAACTTGGAGTTCCCTATTCCGATCCCCTTGCCGATGGTCCAACAATCCAAGCTGCCGCCACCAGAGCCTTAGCCAAGGGAGTGCGCCTCGATGATGTCTTAGACCTAGTTAGCAAGGTCACTCCAGAAATAAAAGCCCCTTTGGTTTTATTTACCTACTACAATCCCATCTTGCACCGAGGGATTGACAAGTTTCTGCAACAACTAGCTGCCGCAGGGGTGAGCGGTTTAGTTGTCCCAGACCTGCCCCTAGAAGAAGCCGAAGGGTTAATTATCCCGGCGGCTAAGTATGGCATTGAAGTGATTATGCTGATTGCTCCCACCAGTTCTCCAGCCAGAATGGCGGCGATCGCTCAAGTCTCCCAAGGTTTTATTTATCTAGTGAGTGTGACTGGGGTGACAGGAACCCGGACAGAATTAGCCACCAAAATCCCAGAACTGCTCAAAGAAATTCGCACCACCACCAACAAGCCGATCGGAGTTGGCTTTGGCATTTCTGACCCTGAGCAAGCCAAACAGGTCAAAGCTTGGGGAGCCGATGCAGTGATTGTCGGCAGTGCAATGGTGAAGAGATTAGCGGACATTGAACCAAAGGAAGGTTTGGTGGCGATCGAGGAGTTTTGTCAAACCCTCAAACAAGCTATTGCCTAAATTCTCTTTTTTAAAGTAAATCCTGAACCCTAACCTATTAAATACCTCAAGGGGGTGACAAAGGGGTTGAAAGCTAGAGAGAGATAGGAATGTAGAGCAAAGTAGCCCAAAAAGAAATAAGGTAGTTGTATTCACAACCACCTAAATCAAATGTTCCCATCATTTTATCAGAAATGCCTTCAAGCAAACCTCAGTCCTACCCAATATTTAACCTTGGAAATCATAGTTCAACTTCTAGTAAGTTACCGCACAGTCCAATTAGAGAAACTAGCCGCCTTATTCACCCAAACCATCACCTTTGAAAGCAGAAGAAGAAACTTACAAAGATTTCTTAAACTACCTCAA
>CALRPI020000140.1:0-6514 GCA_943370025.1 Phormidium lacuna HE10JO
AGGCGGAATAAGTCCCTTCGGAATTTCTTCCAAGGTAACGTCTTCCAAGATTCACTAACATTGTTGCTGTGTCTAATCATGCTCTGCTCTAACTTGTGTTTTCTGAACACCTCAGACCAATTACGGTCTGTCCTACCCGAACTAAGGGAGTTCCGCTGCTCGTCTAGCCTACTTGGGGGTCGAATTCCCCTTGACCCTTGGTTCGTTTTTCTTCGTTCCCTCCGTTAGTATTGATTGTTCCTTTAGGTGGAGCCAATTTAACTACTGGATTCCCTAGACTCTTGCCGATATTGTCGGGATGATTCGGCGGGAATAATCTCCAGTGGAGTCGGGTTTTTTGGTCTGTGACCCGCTCGGAAATAAGTTACTTTTCTAGCCTCTGTTTCACCGTTGGAACTCCCCGTTAACGCCAGTGTCACTTCACATTAGATGTCTGATTGCGTCCTGTTCCCAGCTTCACTCTCCAAGAATCGAGCTTGGTCGGTGTGGGCAGATAGGGAGTCATACCTGAGTCTGGCAGAAGGGACTTTCACCCTTATCAGTCCGAGAGTTCAGCCTTGTGACTGGAAACGCTATGTACGGGCTTTCACCGTGATTCACGCTTCAACGAATCGCACCCCGACTCTTCCTCTTCAAACCACCTCATCAACATGGGGGATGGAAATATGGGGGACGGAAACAGTAGATGCGCTCCGAAGAGGGTTTAGCATTTGCTCGATAATTATCGCATCAAACAAAAAATCCCCTTCGCAAATGCCCTACCCTCTTGAGATTATTGTTCCTTGGGCATGGTTCCCACTTGAACAACAACGTTCTGAGTTCGATCGCCCCGTTTAATCTCCACGGTTAAATCACTGCCAATCTGACTTTTGCTCACCGCTCGGCGGACTTCGGTGCTGTCTTTTACTGGTTGGTTATTGACCTTAGTGATCACATCGCCTTGTTTAAGTCCAGCTTTTTCGGCAGGGGAATTAGGGATGATTTCCATTAAGATCACCCCTTGATCCACGGTGAGTTTAATGGGGGCATTGGGGTTACTATTCACCTGCTGTTTCACCTCTGGGGTAATATCCACCATTTGAATTCCCAAATAGGCGTGATCTACTTTGCCCTTCTGGACTAGTTGCTCGGCAATACTCTGGGCACTGTTGATGGGAATTGCAAAACCAATCCCATTTGCTCCTTTGATAATGGCAGTGTTGATGCCAATCACTTCTCCCTTAGCATTCAACAAAGGTCCACCAGAGTTGCCGGGATTGATTGCCGCATCGGTTTGGATAAAGTCAATCCGTTTATTGCCTTCCCCAATATCGCTGCTCGATCGCCCGATCGCACTAATAATCCCCTTTGTCACCGTATGATCTAGTCCGAGGGGGTTACCAATGGCGATCGCCCATTCTCCCGGTTGCAATTGATCGGAATTACCAATACTCACCGTCGGCAGATTAGTCGCTTCCACCTGGACTACTGCCAAATCCGTCACCGGGTCGCTACCTAAAACCTTGCCATCAAACCTGCGACCATCATTGAGGATCACACTCACCTTATCCGCTCCATCCACCACATGGGCGTTGGTCAGGATCCGTCCATTGGCATTGACAATAAAACCAGAGCCACTGCCCCTTTCCACCTGCCGCCCCTGTTCTGGGGGTGGAAAGCCAAAGAATTGGCGTAATTGAGGATTATTAAAACTATTCCCACCTTGGCTGGCGACGGTGCGGGATGAATTAATTTTCACCACTGCCGGACTCACCTGTCTGGCCACATCAGCAATAAAATTCAGACCATTGGGTACTGCCGAGGGTTGGCTAGATTGATTGCTGGTCGTGCCGGGAAGAGTTGCGGCACTAATGGCGGCTGGATTATTTGCACTAGGATTGCTAGGGCTATAGGTGCGAGAAACTAAATAACCAGTGCCTAGAGTAATGCCTGCACCAAGTAAGATCAGAGAAAGGGACGTGACGGATTTTTGCATAGAATTAATAGTCAAAGATTTTGACCGCTGCTCTGATTTTAACTGAATATCTTCTACTTGATATTTGTTTTTCATGGATTTATGGTTTTGGGGTAATAAATTAGGGCAGTCATCGAATAAAAATGGTTGTCAGTTCTAACTACCCTTGGTAGGATGTGAGGGGTGAGTGGGTTGCTGCTTCAGATTGGTTGTATTTAGTTAAGATTGAATTAAGGTTGCATTAATTAATGTTGGTTGTATTTACTGTACTTACTGTAGATAATCCCTGTGTCATTGTTGTGACAACCCTGTGGCAAGTAGATGAAGTTTTTCCATAGGTTCAATTATTTTTACTCCCCAGCTCTCACGAAAATAATCAACCTCTTACCAAATAATTTTTTGATTAGGTAAGTTGTTGATTAGCCTCGCCAGCCCCCAATTCTTACCAGAGGTCTAAGGAAATTGGTATCAGTTTTAACCCGAAAAGAGAAGGTTCCATTAAGTAGTAAATTGTCCTAAACCGTCTTGACGGTTTTATAGATAGGGAGCAGGGAAATATGGTAGTCGCCGCAACACAGTCTTTAATTATGCTGAAGGAAGTAGGCAAGTCTTACATCCAGCCCAATGGCCAACAAATTTCTATTCTAGAGAAGATTAACCTTGAGTTAAGACAGGGAGAAATTATTGCTTTACTGGGACCTTCTGGGTCTGGTAAATCTACTTTGATGCGGATGATTGCGGGTTTAATTCCCCCTAGTCAGGGGCAGATTTTATACCGGGATGCACCTTTGTTGGGGTTAAATCCGGGGGTGGCGATCGTATTCCAGAGTTTTGCCCTCTATCCTTGGCTGACGGTGCTAGAAAATGTGGAACTGGGCTTAAAAGCCAAGGGCGAAGCGGCAGATTCGCGCCAGAAAAAAGCCATGCGGATGATTGACGTGATTGGTTTGGATGGGTTTGAGAATGCTTACCCCAAGGAGCTATCGGGGGGAATGCGTCAGCGGGTGGGGTTTGCCAGAGCTTTGGCGGTGGAGCCAGAGTTGTTGTGTATGGATGAACCGTTTTCGGCTTTGGATGTGTTGACGGCGGAAAACTTGAGGTTTGAGTTAATTGATCTTTGGTTGGAGCGGCGGATTCCCACTAAAGGGATTCTGATTGTCACCCACGGGATTGAAGAAGCGGTGATCCTCGCCGATCGCATTATCGTCCTAGGTAGAAATCCGGGGCGGATCCGGGCAGATTTGGCAGTCACCTTGCCCCACTACCGCGATCGCAAAAGTGGCGAATTTCAGGCTTTAGTTGACCAAGTTTATAAAATCTTGACCAACCCAGATCTGGATTTAGAAGTGCCAGCCACCACGACTACTCAACCCAAAAACCAACAACCAGAGAAGTATCAATCCTTGCCTCAGGTGCGAATTAGCTCGATCTCCGGACTCTTGGAATTACTAGAAGACCGCCAAGAAACCGACTTGTATCGCTTGGGGCAGGAACTGCAATTGGAAGTTGATGATATGCTGCCGATCGTCGAGGCTGCCAAGTTGATGGAACTGGTGCAAATCCAAGAAGGAGATATTCATCTAACTCTGCTCGGTCGGCAATTTATTGATGGCAGAACCGATGAGCGCAAGGAAATTGTCCAAAAACAACTCCTGTCGCAAATTCGCCTAGTCCAACAAATTTATCGCCTCCTCCAAGCCAAACGCAGTCAACGAATTACCGAAGAATTAATCCTCGATATTCTCCAAGCGCACTTCAGCCCCAAGGAAGCCGAAAGGCAATTAAAAACCGCGATCGATTGGGCAAGATACGCTGAGTTATATAGTTATGATGAACCTTCGGGGGAATTATTTCTGGAACAACCCGCCGATATATAGCCGTTGCCAAGCTGGTTATGTGGTGAAACCCCCGCTTCGAGGGGGTTTCACCACAAGAATTATCTTAACTACCTTGGCGGTTACTTATAGGCTATTTATAAAGTCTGATTTTGTGCCCCCGGAGGGGGCGCAAAATCAGACCTTCTAGCCACTTTATAAATGACCTCTTATAGATAAATAATTAATATATAAAATATGTATCCAGTTAGTCGCGATCGCCAAGCAAAATTCCGCCCCGGTTGGGATTTTCGAGATTTAATTACTCTACTGGCTATGCTAGTGGTGATCCTAGGAATTGTGCGTACCGCTGCCAAGTTTGGCGGGTCTTATAATAACAATTTACAAATTTTGACCGATGTTAGGGTCTTGCCCAGCTATACAGCCCAGACTCTTTTACGCATGGTCAGTGCCTATCTAGTTTCCTTAGGATTTACCCTCGTTTATGCCTACACAGCCTACCGTTCTCGCATCGCCGCTTTGATTTTAATCCCCCTCTTAGATATTCTCCAATCGATTCCGGTTTTATCTTTTTTGCCGGGGGTGGTTTTAGCTCTAATTGGTCTGTTTCCCGGTCAAAGGATTGGCTTAGAAATTGCCTCGGTATTGTTGATCTTTACGGGCATGACTTGGAACATGACCTTTAGTTTCTATCAATCCCTCCAGAGTATCCCGAGGGAACTGAAGGAGGCAGCAAATATTTATCGTTTGAATACTTGGCAACGGTTTTGGCAGTTGGAGTTGCCCAGTGGGGCGATCGGTTTGGTCTGGAATAGTGTCATGTCGGTGTCTGGGGGTTGGTTTTTCTTGATGGCGATCGAATCCTTTACCCTGCGGAAACAGGATTTTCGCCTGCCCGGTTTGGGTTCCTACCTGAAAGCTGCTGCAGAAAAAGGGGATTTTGGGGCGATCGGCTGGGGTCTCTTAGTTCTGATTAGTGTGATTATCACCATTGATTTTCTGGTGTGGCGACCACTGATTGCTTGGGCAGAAAAATTTAAGCTAGAAACCACCGAATCCCAGAATGCTCCCGATTCTATAGTTTTAGATTTTGTCCGCCGATCGCCCACGATCCGGGCATTGATTATTTCCGTCTGGCTACCAATGCAAAACTTGCTCGATCGCAGCATTGTCAAGGCTTTCCCCCCCAACAATCAGAGCCGCCCCCGCCCCCGGCGATCGCCCGTCATCGGCTGGATCAATCGGATTTTCCTTGGGGGGTTCTCGCTGATTGTTTTCTGGGGTATCTGGGAAGTATTCATTTTAATCCGGGTTCTCGGCTGGAGTGACTGGCAGCAGGTGATTACGGGGGCGGTTTTCTCGGCTTTGCGGGTAATTACGGCGATGATTTTATCTTTGTTATGGACTGTGCCTGTGGGGGTGGCGATCGGGCGCAATCCCCGCCTCTCGCAGTTATTGCAACCTATTATTCAAGTGGCAGCTTCTGTGCCAGCTACTGCCCTCTTTCCGGTGTTGCTAATTGGTTTAGCCTCGGTGGGCGGGGGGTTACAGGTGGGTTCGGTGATTCTGATGATGCTGGGAACCATGTGGTATCTGCTATTTAATGTGATTGCCGGGGCGCAGTCTATCCCTAGTGAATTATTTGAGGCTGCCAAGGTCTATAAGCTGACTCGTTTGCAGCGCTGGCAGACGCTGATCTTGCCGGGGATTTTTCCTTACCTGATCACGGGTTTAATTACCGCTGTGGGTGGGGCGTGGAATGCCAGTATTGTCAGTGAATATATCCAGTTTCAGGGGCAAACTATCACCACTGTAGGCTTAGGAGCAACTATTTCCCAAGCCACAGATTCCGGGAATTTCCCCCTCCTCTTGGCGGCAACTTCGGTGATGTCCCTGCTGGTGGTATTAACCAATCGCCTAATCTGGCGACCGTTGTATCAATTGGCAAATGACAAGTATCGCCTTTTAATCTAATTTGGGTTTGGTTTAAGAAAAAGCTCTGACCCTAAGCCTAGAGACGTTCCCTGAGCGCCTGTCCTGAGCGGAGTCGAAGGGAAGTCGAAGGGAAAATTCCCGCTATAAATGAGAATAAGCGATCGAAGTTTTGTGGTGGGGTTTGGCTTCGACTTCGCTCAGCCACCGAGATCCAAGTCGTAGGGTTTAGCTATAGTAAGTGCCATTCTAGTTAGGACGGGGACGTTTTTGAGGGCGCGCGGAGCGCGCCCTCAAAAACGTCCTAATCAAATCGGCGACTACTATACTTCGGCGACCCTCAGTATAAATTCGACGCCCCTCAGCCAGCGAAGACTATCCAGTTCCCTGAGCGAAGTCGAAGGGACGGCAAATGTAGCGGGAGATGCTGGTAGGGTTTTGGCTACTTCGGCGACCCTCAGCCATCAACAACAATCCAGTTCCCTGAGCGAAGTCGAAGGGACGGTGTACGAAGCAGGAGAATCTGGTGGGGTTTTGGCTTCGACTTCGCTCAGCCAGCGATGATGGTTGTTCAGGCAATGCCCACCGGATGAGTTTTGGGCGATTCTTCGGTGGTTAATTATTGCGATTGCTCTAACCTACTTATTAGACCTCTTGCGTGAATAGATAAAAGATGTGTAAAACTAGGTCAAGGAGGAACCAATCATGACCTACGAACAACTCAAACTCTTCAAGTCTAGTGCTTTCAAACGCAGATGCGGTGTTCATCGCACCACCTTCGAGCAGATGGCGG
>CALRPI020000141.1:0-6322 GCA_943370025.1 Phormidium lacuna HE10JO
GCAAAGACCCTTCTTTGCCTTGATATGCTGAAATGATTCTTTGTCTTAAATCTATTGAGAGTGGGGCTGGCATTATTGATCCATTAGTTTTTACTTATTTCTGTTTATACTAGCAGGCTATGGCTTATTCATTTGAAAATCGCTGTATGGTTGCTTCTCATGGATGACTTGGGATTGCTATACAAGAGCAAAACCTACATAGGCAGGTTGCGGAAAATCCTAGCTTTTTCTTAGTCCGCGACGGCGGACTTTGTTCTTGTAGTTGAGGTTTCAACCGCCCGACTGCCGCGAATTAAGACAGCTTTGCTTTGCCAATCAACGGTTTTATTTAATAGTTTGTTGGTAATTATTTGCTGCACGATCGCCATCTCATCTCCATCCAGAAATTTACTTAAATGACTAGCATAGGAAGGTTTCAAGGTGTTTTGGCTAAACCAGCGATTTAGTATGGTGCTGGAAATTTGCATGGGGTTGGTGATGCTTTCCACCTCCATTTCTACATTTAATTTCGCCGACTCAAAAATTAATCGCAGATCACCGATATCCCAATTCACCATTGCATCTTCAGGATTGGTGTAGATAGATTCCTCAGCTTGCTGCCAGCGATCGCCTAAATCTTGGTCAAGGTCTAATCCTGTCAGATTAAGTAATTTATAAATCCGCTGGGTATGTTTGGGAATTGATTCGTAAAGGGCAATTTTGCCCTCAGGTTGCAGAATCTTGACTAATTTTTTGAGGCGATCGCCCTTCTTACTTTCCCTCATCAGGGCGTTATAGCCCACAATACCATCAAACTTACAGCTCGCGATCGCCTTAGGAATTGCAGCCAAGTCACCAGCCATCACCATCGGGCGCAACAGTTCTGGCAAACTGGCAGATTGTGATTGGAGGGCGATCGCTTCTGCTTCACTGTAGGCAAGGGCATAGACTCCACCTTCCGGGACATGGCGGAGAGCCTCCCAGGTCAGCAAACCCGTGGCAGCATTGACATCGAGAATTAAATGATGGCGTTGGGGCGAGAGGTCGGCAAATAAACGATCGCGAATCTTACCTAGGCGATCACCAGCCTGACCAATGGTGCGTTGCAACCAGCGATCGCTCTGGGTATCTTCGGGGCTAAAGGTAAGAATTTCCGGCATTTCTGTACCGATACCACGTACCATGGCAGCTAACTGAGCCTCCCGCCTGCGCTCCACTTGCACCTTGATGGCAGCCTCAGCACCTTGGTCTGAAGGTTGATAGAATACCTGTCCTTGGAGACTGCTGGGCAGATATTGCTGTTCAATCCAATGGTCACGGTAGGCGTGGGGATAGAGATAGCCCTGGCCATGACCGAAGCCTTTTTTGTCGCGGTTGCTGTCCTTGAGTTGGTTGGGGACATCGGATTGGCGTTCTTGTTCCACGGCGGCGATCGCATCAAAAAACCCCATGATGCTATTGGATTTTGGGGCATTGGCAAGGTAGAGGGTGGCTTGGGCAAGGGGATAGCGACCTTCGGGCAAACCCACACGATCGAAGGCTTCGGCACAGGCATTCACCACCGTCACGGCTTGGGGATCCGCCAGCCCAATATCTTCGCTGGCTAAAATCAACAATCGGCGTAAAATAAACCTCGGCTCTTCTCCGGCATAGAGCATTTTCGCCAGCCAATAGAGGGCAGCATCGGGGTCAGAGCCGCGCACACTCTTGATGAAGGCACTAATAGTATCAAAATGGGCATCACCTTCTTTGTCGTAGAGGACTGCCCGTTTTTGAATGGATTCTTCGGCAACGGCGAGGGTAATCGAGATCGCTCCATCGGCTGCGGGTTCCGTGGTCTCCACCGCCAATTCCAGGGCATTCAAGAGCGATCGGGCATCTCCATTAGCGACATTTGCCAAGTGGGCGATCGCTTCTGGGGCAATCTGCACCGGGAGTTTGCCATAACCTCGATCGTCATCCCCTAGGGCGTGGAGCAATACTTGGCGGAGATCATCTTCCGTCAAGGGTTTTAATTGAAATAAGCGCGATCGACTGACCAGAGCTTTATTGACTTCAAAAAATGGATTCTCGGTGGTGGCACCAATGAGCACGATCGTGCCATTTTCTACCCAAGGCAGGAGGGCATCCTGTTGGGCTTTGTTGAAGCGATGCACTTCATCCACAAATAAAATTGTCCGCCGATCGTATAAACCCCGCTGGTTTTGAGCGGTGTCGATCGCTTCTCGAATTTCTTTCACTCCGGCAAGGACGGCATTAATGGCGATGAAATAGGCGTTGGTGGTGTTGGCGATGATCCGGGCGAGGGTGGTTTTTCCTGTCCCCGGTGGTCCATAGAAAATTAGGGAGGACAAGCGATCGGCTTGAATCGCCCGCCGCAACAATCGTCCCTGCCCCAAAATATGTTCCTGACCAATAAATTCTTCTAGGGTGCGAGGACGTAAGCGATCGGCGAGGGGCGCTTCGGCGGCGGTGACTTGCTGGCGGCGATGCTCGAATAAATTCATATTGGTAGATAAGAACAACATTAGTAGCGGGTTTCTAAACCAGTAGAAGCTAGATGTTTCTGGAGAGTTGCTTCTGGTAGGGCAACTTGCAGGTGCTGCCACGGCAGGATCGTTGACAAATCCCATGTTTGATGGACGTAGTAATCTAGGTCTGGTAATTGTCCCCGCAGTTCCTTGAAAGCCCGGCGGTAACTACCGAGGGAATCGCCGTAGGTTCTAGTCAGATTTAGCAATGGGGTTAAGCGTCGATCGCCCCTCGAAATCAATGCCTGAATCACTGACCAATTATAACTTTCGGGACGAAAACTAATTCCTTGAGGCTTTAATTTCTTTTCCAGAAGTTTTAATCTTTTTTCGGCTTGAGAATTAACCCCAAACCATTGAAAAGGAGTGTGGGATTTGGGGACAAAGGTACTGCAACCCAAGGTGAGCTTTAATCCCGGTGCGGCTTTTTTTATATCCGTCATCATAGAGATCGTCTCCTCCAAATCTTCCGGTTCTTCTCCCGGAACCCCAACCATACCGTAGAGTTTGATCGCTTTTAATCCCCCAGCTTTGGCATTAATCGCTGCTTGGATAATTTCTGCATTAGTTAACTTTTTGTTGACGATTCTTCGGACATTTTCCGAACCACTTTCGACAGCGATCGTAATCGAATTAGTTTGCAATTTACTCAAAGTAGCTGCTAATTGTTCGGTAACAGTATTAGTCCGTACTGAAGCAATACTTAGGCGAATGTCCGCATATTTCGGCTGGCAGAGATGGTCTAATAATTCCTTAAATTCTGGGTGTTGCGTCACCGATGCCCCCAATAAACCAAGGCGATTTGTTACCTGCAAACCCCGATCGATCGCCGGAATTAAAGACTCCTGCAAATTCGCAGTCCGAAAAGGCAAAGTCAGGTAACTAGCCAAACAGAAACGACACATTTCCGGGCAACTCCGCACCACCTCCACCATATAAATATTTTCCCATGCCGCCTTCTCCGTCACCACTGTAGAAGCTGAGAGGGCATTGCCTCGGTAAGTTTGTTTTTCCACTTGGGCAGGAACCGATTCATGAAGGGGATTGATCGAAGCGATCGCCCCATCGGGACTTGCATAAATCACCTCATACAAACTAGGAATATAAACTCCCGGTATTTGGGCTAATTGCAATAATTTAGTTGAGCGATCGGCGGTTCTGAGTTCTTGGTAAGCATCAAAGAAATCGGTTAATAAATTCTCTCCATCTCCTAATAAAACCACATCAAAAAAATCGGCAAATGGTTCAGGATTTGCCGTCAAAACTGTCCCACCACCGAATACTAAGGGATGATGATCTCCTCGATCTTTGGTAGATACAGGAATTTCTAGAAATTCCAACAAACTCAAAATATTGCTATAATCCAACTCCCAAGAAAAAGAAAACCCCACTAATTCTGGATTTCTGGGCAGGGATTCATGAACATCAGTAAATAATCGAGATACTTCAAAATCTTCTCGCATCGCCAAGGTTGCCCAAACTACTTGATAGCCCAAGCTAGTGATACCAACAGTATATTCATTGGGAAAGGCAAATATAGTCGGGACTGCATTCAGTTGAGGTGTAGCGGGAGTGAATAATAATTTTTCGTAATTAAAAGCATTCATTTCGTATTTCTATATTTGGGATTCCTGAAAAAACAAGGATTTTGGGGTAGGGATTTCAGTACTGGGAGAATTCTTACTTTTTTCGGACTACTTCATATTTCAGTTTGAACCCAAGAATAACTAAATTCAAAACGATCGTAATAAAGTTAGCAATAATTACTGGGATGGCTTGGAGATAGATCCCATACAAAAACCAGAGAAATAAGCCAATAATAAAAGTAATTAGGGTTGATAGAGAAATATCCTTAACAGATTTCGATCGCCAAGTTTGCATTACTTGAGGCAAGAAGGCGATCGTGGTCAATGTCCCGGCACACAGACCAAGAATAGTTATAAAATCCATAAGGTTTTTTGCAGTATATGTTTCCCTTTACTGATTATAACAAAAATTAACATAGAAAATGAAACTATAAAACAATAGATGGTTGTACCACACTCCAAGCGGCACAACCATCTTTTAAATTAAATATCTATTAGCTTATGTCAGTCTACGTTAGTCCACGTAAACTACTAAGAATGAGATGATTCTTTATAGGGTTCTCCATCAAAGGCTTGAGTCCCGATTAGGGGATAAATATCTTGACTAGGAGAGAAAATCCGAAGAACAGCTTCTGAGAGATACTGACTAATTTGAGCGAATACATGGATGACTTTCATAGTATACCTCGGTGTAAGTATTGGATAATCAAATAAAATCACGAACTTGTTATGAAATTAATTATGAGTCCATAAATGATAGATTAGTTTGAATTGCAATGTTTATTTGTACAAATTCACAATACTTCTTTTTGTTAAAAAGATATAGGAATAATTACTAGTAAAGATATGGATAAAGATAATTTAAATAGCTTTAATCTTTGTTAACTTGAATGGGTTATATTCTCTTGTATAAATACTACGTAAACACTCTTCTAGTTTACACCTGCTCGATCGCTTTGAAATAGATGGGAAGCGGTCTTTTTTTATGGATGAAGAATGGTTCGGGGTGCGATCTCCGTGGGGATGATGGGGGGCGATCGTTTTTGGTGGGTTATGGGTTGCGATCAATTGGTGGTGAGGAGTGCGATCGTTTATTGGTGGGTTATGGAGTGCGATCGCTAAAATCGATTATCATTAAATTAGATCTAAATTAAGTCATTTAATAACCATGATCGAGCTAAAAAATATCCACTCTCTAAGTGACTTCAAGCGTAAAGCCAAAGAATTCATCAAGCAAATTAAAACAACGAAGTCACCTCTAGTCTTGACTGTCAACGGTAAAGCCGCAGTTGTTGTCCAAGATGCCCAAGCCTTTCAAGCAATATGCGATCGGGTTGAGCAAGCAGAAGCAGAACTTCGTACCCTAAAATTCGCAACCCTACAGCAAGACATCAATGTAGGAATTTCCCAACTCAAAAATGGTGATTATACCGAATATGATGCAGATACATTGCCAACCCTGATCGAAAATATCAAAACTCGTAGCTCGATCGCTAGGATTTTTGGAAGCTGAGAATAGCGATCGCCCCTAAGAGCAATAATCCCCCGATCGCACTATTGACCCCCATAGTTTCCCGAAAGACCAAAATCCCTAGACAAGTTGCGGTTAAAGGTTCCAGCAAGACGGCAATCCCAGCAACGGTGGCATTGGTTGATTTTAGTCCTTGTATATAGATTAGGTAAGCAACACCAGTGGAAACCATACCTAAATAGAGCAAAAAAGGGGCTTGGAGTTGCCAGTTTTGAGTATTTAAATTATTAATTTGACTATTAGCAAATACAAGGGCTGGAGATAACATTAAACCAGCAGCAGTGAAGCTGAAAGCGAGGACAGTAAAAGGGTCAAGTTTTTTGATGATTGCCTTTGCTCCCACGGCGTAGGCAGCATATGAGAATCCTGCTCCTAAGGCTAATAGAATCCCACCAAAAAATTGCCAACCTTGATTAGTAGTGGACTGGGGATTAATTACTAATAAACTAGTGCCAACTACACCCAAACCTAGGGATAGATAAACCTTGAAATTTATTTTTTCTCCGAGAAACTTGGCTGCAAAGAGAGTAATAAAAATTGGGGAGGAACAGATAGAAACTAGGGCTGTGATCGCTACTCCAGCAAGGGGAACTGCCAGAAAGTAGCAAGCTTGGTAGGCTGCCATGCAGGCGCCTAAGCCTAGGTAGGGTTGCCAATTACGCATTTGGAAGTTTTTGCGGGCGCTGAGCGCCCGC
>CALRPI020000142.1:0-6251 GCA_943370025.1 Phormidium lacuna HE10JO
GCGGGCGCGGAGCGCCCGCAACAACCTCCAACTGCGTAAGTCCTATAGTTACCATATCTGAAAAATTGTTACTAACCATAGCTGAGGCTGGCCAAATTAAGGTAACTTTTATCAGTTATCAGTAAACAGGTATCAGTAAACAGGTATCAGTCCGCCATATTAACCGTTGACTGCTTACTGTTAACTCTTCACAGTAATTTAGGACAGCAGCATGGTGGAAATTAGACGGATTGGTATCCTCACTAGTGGGGGAGATTGTGCGGGGTTGAACCCGGTAATTAGGGCAGCAGTTTGCCATGCGATCGATAACTATGGTTGGGAAGTGTGGGGTATTTGCAATGCTACCTTGGGGTTGATTGCCAACCCGCCCCATTATCTGAATTTGACCGTTGACTTGGTGGATGATTGGCTGACCAAGGGCGGCACCATGCTGGGGACGACTAACAAGGGTAATCCCTTTGATTTTCTGATGCCCGATGGCACGAAGATCGATCGCTCCGAGGAAATTATTACTGGATATCACAAATTAGGTCTGGATGCCCTAATTGCCATTGGTGGGGATGGCAGCTTGGCAATTTTGCGTCGTCTGGCACAGCAGGGCGGGATTAATCTAGTCGGCATCCCCAAAACCATTGATAACGATGTGGGGGTGACAGAAAACTCGATTGGTTTTAATAGTGCAGTCACCATCGCCACCGAATCCCTCGATCGCCTCCACTTCACCGCCGCCAGCCATAGTCGAGTCATGATCCTCGAAGTCATGGGTCGAGATGCGGGGCATATTGCCCTAAATGCGGGGATTGCTGGAGGAGCACATGTGATTCTAATCCCAGAGATTCCCTACAAACTAGAAAAAGTCTGCCGGAAAATTCAAGAGCGCCAAGCTCAGGGAAAAAACTTCTCGATCGTGATCATCTCAGAAGCGGTGGGGGATGAGCAGGGAGAAATTTTCACGAAAATGCACGCTTTTGGGGAGAAAAGACTGGGGGGAGTTAGCCAATACCTGGCTGAAGAAATTGTCCGTTGTACAGGGGCAGAAACCAGAGTGACGGTGTTAGGACATATTCAACGAGGAGGCATTCCCACACCCTTCGATCGGATTTTGGCTTCAGCTTTTGGGGTGGCAGCGGTGGATCTCATTGCTCAAGGAAAATTTGATCAAATGGTAGCGTGGCAACAACGAGAGGTAATTAGTGTTTCCATTGAAGAAGCAATTAAAAATTACCGGGCTGTTAATCCCAAAGAT
This sequence comes from Phormidium lacuna HE10JO, assembly GCA_943370025.1. Taxonomy (GTDB): domain Bacteria; phylum Cyanobacteriota; class Cyanobacteriia; order Cyanobacteriales; family JAAUUE01; genus JAAUUE01. The sequence continues at coordinate 1,247 of CALRPI020000142.1, forward strand.
GCCTTAATTCATACCGCAAGGGGTTTAGGTATTTGCCTTGGAGATTGAGCTTACGGGATGATGCTCAATCGTTTGTGGATTTTTAAGGTTAAAAAGAAACGCACCCTTCGGGTGCGTTTCTTTTTAACCATTGAGGATTGTCGTACCGCCTAGAGAACTTTGAAATCTGGGTAAGCAGCCATGACATCATCGCTGGTGAGGGTGTCTCCTGTGGCTTGGGGAGTCCAGAGAACTTCCACTGCTAGGAGGCGATCGCTACCCACTGCCCCAATTTGGCGCAGGGCTTGCTTGAGTTCTTCCGCTCCATTGATTTTGGGCAGTTCTAGCTTGCCTTGGGTTCCCACGATCAGGGTGACGACAATATACTCACCGGGAGTAGCCATCAGGTTAGTTAATTCACCACCAGCTTCTGGTAAGGTTGCTTGGGCATTAGCTCGCTTCACCTGAGCATTAAAGTTAGAAAGGGTTTCCGCACTAAATTTACTTCTTTCTCCTAAAGCCAGTTGATTAAACTTGGCTTCGGCAGCGAGTAAATTGGTTTTTTGGCTATCGGTAGTGCCGTAAGCCCAGTATTCGGGATGGCGGAGAATAGCGAGTGTGGTTTCTTGGAGCATTTGCGCTCTGCCGTTAGCAGTAGAGGTGTCAGCCGTAGTGGCTAACTGGTTCAGTTCCTGTTGGAGATTCCGAGCGCTGGCTAGTAAACCAACCTGTACCTTGGCTACTGAAATTTGAGATTCTGCACCACTAAACTCACCCCCAAGAGCACCTTCTTCACCACCAGCAACCCGGCGGAAATTCTGGACGAGGAAATTAGCGACGGCAATAAAGATCAGAATAGAAAATAGTCCGCCAAAACCACCACCAAATCCAAAGAAAGGAAGTAAGAAAGGAAATCCCATCCCACCACCATAGCCACCACCATAACCACCCCGGCTAGGAGCGTAGGTACGCGGGGCAGAGTAGGAACGGCTAGGCATCCGAAAAGAACCACCCCCCATGCGACCGCCACTATAGGCAGCATCGGCGCGATCGGCATGACTAAAGGTTAAGGTGAATATTAAAGTAAGCAGGAGTAGGGATTTCCCCAGTTTTTGCATAAATGAACGTAGTTGATTTCCCATAGCTTTTTATTTCTAGTTGTTTCTAAATCGTTACTGAATTTTAATGTAGGGGTTTTTAGCACCTAAATTAGTCTTTCTTTATTATCCCTTAGATATTTGCTCTAAATTGATTTGCTCGATCGCAAACTAGGTAGAGATTGCCGATCCTACTTGAGTTTGGAATTTTAGAGGTAGGACTTACTCAAATTCTGGTGTTAGTCACCATTGGTAGGGTTACAAGTCCTTCGCTGGTGTCAACTTAAGGCTGAAAGCCTTGAGGGGCAACGCTTTCATCTAGGTCTCGATCCCCCTAGCCCCCCTATGTCCTTTGGACAGGCTACGCCAACAAAAGGGGGGGACAAGAAATAGTTCAAAGTCCCCCTTTTTAAGGGGGATTTAGGGGGATCGAGGACTAAGCATCAAACAGTAGGCTGGCACTACCTTTGATGTTAAGTTGACACCAATGAAGTCCTTGCGCATCTGATAAGTCTGTGTTTTTTTGCATAAGTCCTGAGAGAGTGGAGAAGGTTCCACCTATTTTAGGATTGCCATATGGCAAGCTGCGGCTAAACCAGAGGCTAAGGCATTTTCGAGAAAGCCTCCCCTAGGATTTTCTGGGGAGCTACCCACACACCAATCACCACAGCAGACTAGGGGAGAAGTTGTGGGGGCGGGGAAACAAGCAGCATTGAAGAAAGTTTTGGGTTGGGCGTATCGCCAGCGATGGACTTGAAACCACTGAGGAGAATTTAGTTCTGGCAGGAGAGGGGTGCTGGCAATATGCAGTAATTCCTGCCCTAGGGAATTTAGATCCACACTTTCCAGATGTTGGGCGGCAAAATCTGGGGTGCTATGGAGGACAACTACTGGTTGGGGAGGTTGTAATCTTTTGGTGCTATCTATCCCTAACCAAGCAAGGATGGGATCCTCAGGAAAAGTTACTGCTTGCCAAGTCGGGGTTTGAATATCTAGGGTCTGCTGCAACTCTGAGGTATAGCCTGCCATGACTGTAATACAGGCATCGTATTCTACTCCCGCTAGTTGGGTTAAATAGCTTGCATCTAAGGCATTTTCAGCTAGGTTGACTAGGGGTGATAGCAAAGCTAGGGCTTGGGGAGCAGGGATGGCAATAACTAAGGCTCTAGCGGCGATCGATTCAAGGGGATGATCCAGATCAGACGTATCAAAAACAATTGACCACCCTTGATCTGTGGGATTAATTTGGTTTACCTTGTGATTCAGGCGAATATCTAAGCCTGTGGCGAGATGCTTGGCGATCGCACTCATCCCCAAGGGCGCAATATAACCATCTTTCATCCCCCGCCAAGGTTCCACGACTCCCTTAGCAACTAGATTTGCAATTAATTTTTCAGTCTGGCTTCCTTGGTTGGTGAGGAATTTTGCCCCGTGATCAGCGATCGTATTCTGCAAGCGGCGGGTTGCCATCCTTCCCCCCAAGCCACGGGATTTTTCTAGTAAGACTACTGTTTGTCCTTGCTGTTGTAAATATTGTCCACAGGTGATTCCAGCTAAACCAGCCCCAATAATTGCTACATCGTACATGGAAAAATCATCGCCTCAAATAAATGTCCCAGATTTGCTAGAATAGCAGCTAGCCCTAATTAATCACAGCTACCAGAGGCTATTTATCAACTATTTATAAAATAGACTGAAAGTATGATTTCTTGCCCTTGAGAGAGCGAAAAATTATACCTTATAAATATCTTCTCAAAGCTACTGCTGTCTCGAAGATTTCCCTAATATGTCATCAAACCTTGTAAATACCAGTAATGGCTCAGGAATGATCCTGTCAGAGGCAAAAACTGAAGTAAACAACGAAAAATCCACCTCATCTGCCTCAGAAGATTATCCAATTACGCTGCAACGTTTACTACAGCCTGATTTAGAAAAGGTTGAGGCACTCAGGCAAATTCTCTATCGACACCGGGGCGATCGCCAATTAGTGATCATGCAAGACTTTCCCGACCCTGACTCTCTCTCCTGTTCTTGGGCTTATAAGTTAATCGCCAAGGAATACGGTATTACCTGTGACATTGTATACGCAGGGGTTTTGAGCCATCAAGAAAATATTGCCCTAGTTAAGCTCACGGGACTGCCCCTCCAGCGCTGGACAACCCAAAGCCTCAAGGATCGAGATCTTTCCGTCTATCAAGGTTGCATTCTCATCGACAACCAAGGCACAACTAGCCAACTCCTGCCCTGTATGCGGACAGCCGGACTGCCAATTATTGCCATTATTGACCACCACACCAGCCAAGGGGATCTGCAAGCAGAATATACGGATCTCCGCCCATCCACCAGAGCGACAGCGACTATTTTCACCCAATATCTCCAAGCTGGACTCCTGAAACTAGATAGCAGTATTGGAGATCATGTCAAGTGTGCAACAGCACTGATGCATGGGTTGCGATCGGACACAGATCGCCTAATGCAAGCTCAAGAAGAAGATTTCCTTGCTGCTGCCTATCTGAGTCGCTTCTATGATGCCCAGTTGCTGAATGCGGTGATGCAATCCTCGCGATCGAAGCGGGTGATGGATGTGATCGAGCGGAGTTTGAAAAACCGGATGGTGCAAAATAATTTCTCGATCGCTGGAGTGGGATATCTGCGCTATGACGATCGAGATGCCATTCCCCAAGCGGCAGATTTCCTAGTTACAGAAGAAAACGTCCACACCGCTGTGGTTTACGGCATTGTCCACGATGAAGATGAGGAACTGGAAGTAGTCATCGGTTCCCTACGGACGACAAAAATTACCCTTGATCCCGATGAATTTATCAAGGAAGCTTTTGGGCAAGATAGTCAGGGTAGATTTTTTGGCGGCGGCAGAATGATGGCGGGGGGATTTGAAATTCCCATTGGTTTCCTCTATGGTTTCAATGAAAGTCCAGAATATACCAAGATCAAATGGCAGGTTTTTGATACTCAGATTAAGCAAAAGCTCTTGCAGTTAATAAGCCCTAGGGATAATTTATTGCACAATGATTAATTGAGATTCCTAAAGTTGATGCCATCCTACAAGAATTCATAGGAAAGTATTAAATTCATTTTGAAATCACAATAGGAGTAAATTAAAAATGATGCAATTACTCACTAAAACTTATTCTTTTGAAGAATATCTAGCGTATGACGATGGCACTGACAATAAATATGAATTAGTTAATGGACAATTGCAGATTATGCCTACTGCTAGTGGTTTTCATGCTTTAATTTTAGTTTTGTTTTATGATATTTTAAAAGCAGAAATTGAGCGCATCAAGCAGCCGTGGAAAGTGATGCCCGGCACGGTAGGAGTAAGAACTGCTAAAAAGAAATCAAGGATTCCTGATTTAGTGATTCTATCAGAAAGTCAATGCCAAGAAATTCGCACAATGTCCACTGCCGTTTTAGAATCACCTCCCCTGTTAGCGGTAGAAATTGTCAGTCCGGGTAATGCTGATGATGACTACCGTTATAAGCGTTCTGAATATGCCGTTAGAGAAATTCCTGAGTATTGGATTATTGACCCGGAAATAGAAAAAATCTCAATTTTGCTATTAGTTTGTGGTTTTTATGAAGTTACAGAATTTATAGATGAACAGGAAATAAAGTCTTTACTTTTTCCTGAGTTGAAATTGACAGCTAAACAGGTCTTTGATATCTAAAGTTTTTTGACCCCAAAAATGTTTGGAGAGCAAAGAAAATTGATCAGTCTACCATTAATGTGATCGATCGCATTCCTGTTACCCTAGGGACATAGGGCAAACGCATACGTTTCGTAACAATAAGCACAACCTAGACAGTAAGTATATTCAAGGAGCTAAGAACATCCTTCAGATAGTTGTCGTCCCAGCCAGCCTTGAGACGTTTGGTCTTGACTCCTACCCTCGTTTTTTTGTCTCGTG
>CALRPI020000143.1:0-6138 GCA_943370025.1 Phormidium lacuna HE10JO
GGCGCGGAGCGCCCACAACAACGTCCACAGGCGTAAGTCCTGATTTAGATGTTTTTGTGGGTGTGCAGCTAATTCACACAGAATATCGAATATCAGGTATTAATAAAATTTATACTTGAGAAATTTATTATTCTTGATTTATTCATGACAGATAGCTTTTAATTAAAGTTAGTGCCATCTACTAAGACCTGACCTTAGGATTTAGATTAAACTCAGAGGTAAGATATGTTGGAGGTTTCTCAACCCCCGGTAGAAGTTTCTGCCAATAGCGAGAGGAAGGATAATTCTACACCAGAGAATGAAGGGGAAACAGATCAAGGGTTGGCTAGTCAAGAGTCAACTAATCAAGAGTTAACTAATCAGGATTTAGTAGAGCAACTCCTTGCGATCGGCACAGCCCTCTCTTGCACCAGTAATCTTAGTGGTTTATTAAATCTCATTTTGACCAAAAGCCGAGAAATCACCTGTAGCGATGCAGGCAGTGTTTATTTGGTTGATAATTCTGCTGAAAAACCGACTTTGATTTTCAAAACCTCCCAAAATGATTACCTAGGCACAAATACACTTCAAGAATTTACCATCCCTCTGACTGCGGATAGCTTGGCAGGCTATGTTGCCCTCACTGGCGAGAGCTTGAATATCCCTGATGCCTACGCTATTCCTGAGGATGTTCCCTACAAGATGAATCAGGACTTTGATAGAAGCATTCCCTACTACACACGATCCGTACTAGTGCTGCCGATGCAAGATCAAGAAGGGGAAACTATTGGGGTATTGCAATTAATTAATCGCAAAATCCATGCCCAAGTAAAGCTCACTCCGCAAACTGCCCGGGAAGTTACCCAGCCCTATTCTGTATGGGAAGAGCAAATTATTCGATCGCTTGCCTCCCAAGCAGCAATTTCTATTGAACGCAGTCAACTCCAGACGAGTATTGAGGAACTGTTTGAGGGCTTTGTCAAAGCCTCGGTAAAAATTATTGAAGCGAGAGATCCCTCAACTTCGGGTCATAGTGAACGAGTTGCCGAGCTGACAGTCCGCTTTGCGGAAGAGGTTAACGGGGTCGGCATCGGTAACTTAGGATCGTGGTATTTTAACAATCGGCAAATTCAAGAAGTCCGCTATGCTGCCTTGCTCCATGACTTTGGCAAGGTGAGTATTCCAGAACAAGTGCTGAATAAGCGGAAAAAACTCCATGCTTCCCAGCTCCAAATTATTCACCAACGTTTTACGATCGTCAAACAATCTTTGCAGGTACAGTGTGCTGAAGCTAAATTTCGCTATCTAGTGGAGCATCCGAGTGTTTCTCAGTCCCATCAACACTCGGCTGGGGATACCTGTAGCCAATGTGCCTACGTGGAGCAATTAGAGGCGGATTTGCAGCGGGCGATCGCCCAACTGGATGCTTACTGGGAACTGGTGGTCAAGATGAACAAGCCAGACCTAGATCAAAATCGCCGCTTCCAAGCCTTGGCGGAAGAAACTCTACAGCAGTTGACAGAGTTGACTAAATATACCTACCAGGGTGTGGATGGGAAAATCAAACCCCTCCTCACACCGGGAGAGATTCAGCAACTAGTGGTGGCAACTGGGAACCTCACTCCCCAAGAACGCCACAAAATCCAAGCCCATGTGAGTCATACCTACGAATTTTTACAGCAGATTCCTTGGACAAGATATCTCAAAGATGTCCCCAAGATTGCCTATGCTCACCATGAAAAACTAAACGGCGGTGGTTACCCCCAAGGGTTAGCTGGCACAGAGATTCCGATCCAAACTCAAATCCTGACGATCGCCGATATTTATGATGCCCTGACAGCAGCCGATCGCCCCTACAAGCGCCGTTTAGACCTAAAAACTGCGATTAATATCCTTTGGAGTGAGGCACAAAAGAATCATATCAATCAAGATTTAGTGCAGCTTTTTGTCGATCGCCAAGTCTTTACGGTCTTGGGACATCAAATGCCCTCAGATTAGGTTGGTATAGGTTGGGATATCCGCCTAGGTTTAGCACGGTTAGTGCTAAATTTTCACCTTATCGATCGCTGGGGGATACTCTAAAATAAAAAAACAGGGATTTAGTTGATCCGCCCTAGCCAACCCCTAATCAAGAATTTTTAGTTTTAGAGCTTATGTCAGAACCATCCCGTTCCTATCAGCAGGAAGAATTACAGGAGATACTAAATCTAGCGATCGCTCGCCAAGGGAGTGATACGAAGTTCACCCGCACCCAACTGGTAGAAATTGCTGAGGAACTAGGTATTTCTGATTTAGATTTACAAATCGCCGAAAAGGAATGGCTGGCAAAATCTGGTGAGCAAAAAGAACGCCAAGCCTTTGATCTCTATCGCCGCCAGAACCTACAAAAGAAAATTACTAGCTATGCCCTCATCAATGGTTTTTTAGTAACCATTAACTTAGCTACGGCGGGGACAATTTCTTGGGCTTGGTATATTCTCGGCTTCTGGGGATTAGCGCTAGGAATGAAAGCTTGGAGTATTTCCCATGCTAATTCTGAAGACTACAATGAGGCTTTCTACAGTTGGCAGCGCAAGCAACAAATCCGCCAGACCGTCAGTAGTTTATGGAATAGATTTAATAGGTTTCTAGAAGGCTAAAAAATGGGGCTTACAACAATTTGCGTTCAGATGCATGGTAAGTCGATCCCCCTAAATCCCCCTTCAAAAGGGGGACTTAAATTAATTCTCCCCCCTTTTGTTGGCTTTGCCTTCCTGTTAGGGTAGGGGGGCTGGGGGGATCAAACCTTGAGAATGAGAGGGTCTGGGGGTGAGGGCTTATCTTTGTTCTGGAATAATCTCTGTGACCACTTGACCTCCAACATTTTTAGTACCGGTGACGACAATATTATCTGAGTTTAGTTTGCCAGAGGCTTCACTGCCGATGACTTTCAAGACCGGGTTAGCCTGTTGGTAGATCACATTGCCATTAGCTTGCAGGTCTTGGGTGTCTAGGTTCCATTGCATTTCGTTAGCAAACACAGTAGATTGGTTCTTGCCACTGAGGGCTTGCACTCCGCCAATTAAGTTAGCAATCTTAGTTTTTAAATTGACTAATCCCTGATTTCCCGTCACGGTTAACTGGTCTTTGACTTGGACGATCTTAATCGTTTCTGGAGAAAGTACTGTTTCCTCGTCTATATTCCAAGTGATATTGTCACTCACGGCTTGGGCAGGGGGTTCTAGGGAATTTAGTTGGACATTTTTTTTGAAGATGGCTATTTTAGTTTTCAGGTCATAATCTACCTGCTCCGATTCCACCTGTTGGAGCAGTTTGGGTTGGGGAGCTTGGGGGTTGGGATTTGGACTGAGGGGAATGGTGGGTTTTTCATAATGATCGATGCGGAGATTGCGATCGCTATTGATTTTTTCTTGGGGAATCAACCACTGGAGATAGCGAGTTTGCATTCGCAGGGGCGGATCTTTGACCGTGGCGACCACCTGCCCTTGGAGTTCCATTTTTTGCTCTTTGGTGAAATACCGCCCAATCCTCGCCGAAAACTGAACCTGGCTATTATTCCCTGTCAGATTTTCCTGCATCACCATCACCGAATCTTGGGGCTTCCACTGTAATTTATCGCCTTTTAAGATGGCTTGGTTACGGGGATCGATCGCAATAATCTTGCCATTGAGTAATACCTCTTTACCATCATCAAAAATCTGCCCCTGCTCTGCTTCCACCTGCAACACCACCTTCCCATCCTGAAAAAGATTCCCCTTGGGCTTGGTGACATTGGCAACTTTCCGGTCTTGGCTATACAAAACCTTTTGGGCATTGACTTTCCAGAGGGGCTGACCGCCATCATCAAATTTTTCAAGGGTGACATCTTGAAAAGTGAGGCGAGGTTCCTTCCGAGTATTATCTTCCGGTTGATTCGCCGTCGGATTCTGCCCTCCACAGCCAGTGATGATCCCTATAGTCACCAAGACAAAAAGTAAGCCATAACATAATTGATGGTAAATAGTTTTCACAATATTTGGAGTTCTGGGTTTTAGTGACTTCATCGCCGCTGATGTTCTAAGGCTTTGGCAAGATGAGAAATGGTAATCATCAAATCATTGAGCTGTTTGGCAGAGTCGGCTTGATTCTCAATCAGAGTTTGCACAGCATCGGTGATGGTGTATACCTGATAGCCCTGTTGTTGAAATTGCTGCCCCTGCTGCTGCACTTGCAAACTCAAAAAATCCATCCGTTCCCCCATGCGATCGACCACATCGGTAGTTGCCAATACTGCATGAGCCATCTGCTCGACGATCGCCTCTAGACGATCTAAGCGATCTAGTTTATTCAAACTTTCCAAGCCATCTATCCCTTCTATTCTACTTTCGGGAGCTGTCCCCTGACCATTTTTTCCATTCGTGGTTTCTTCTGCATACTGGGCAGAGTAATTTGTCATAACCAACTCCCGAAGTAATCTCATCTTGCGTTATCGATGGCGCTGCTGATGCCATTGCCAAGCGTCTGTAATAATTTTACTCAAGTCTGCAAATTGTGGGTTCCAATTGAGAACTTTCTTAGCCTTTGCGGCACTGCCGACTAAGAAGGCAGGATCTCCGGGACGGCGATCGCTCTCAATTACCTTAATTTCTTTCCCGGTCACCTGACGGGCGGTGTCAATTACCTGCCGCACCGAGAATCCTTGACCATTACCCAAATTAAAGCGATCGCTCTTCCCCCCAGCCAAGAGATATTCCAACCCCAGAATATGGGCTGAGGCTAAGTCATTGACATGAATATAATCTCGAACACAAGTCCCATCGGGGGTATCGTAATCCGTTCCATAGACTGAGATAGCGGGGATTCTCCCCATGGCGGCAAACAAGGTCAGGGGAATTAAATGGGTTTCGGGATCGTGATCTTCCCCCAATCTTCCTGCCGGATCCGCTCCCGCCGCATTGAAATAACGGAAGCAAACAGAATTCAAGCCGTAGGCAACATCAAAATCACTCAAAATCCTTTCCACCATCAACTTGGTTGCTCCATAAGGATTGATGGGGGCTTGGGGATGGTCTTCAGTAATGGGAATCTCCACAGGAACACCATAGGTGGCACAGGTGGAAGAGAAGACAAATTTATCGATCCCCGCTGCGGTCATTGCCTCCAATAAGCTCAAAGTTCCCAACACATTATTGCGGTAATACTTGGCTGGTGCTGTGACCGATTCCCCCACGTAGGCGTAGGCAGAAAAGTGCATCACGGCGGCAATTTGGTGAGTGCTAAATAACTTGTCGAGGAGGGGGCGATCGCTAGTATCGCCAATAATTAGCTTCACATTCGGGATGGCAGCAACTAATTCCTGATGCCCGTATTCCAGATTATCCAACACCACCACCCCATAACCTGCCTCAGATAAAGCCAAGACTGCATGGGAGCCAATATAACCCGCGCCTCCTGTCACCAAAATTGTCGGTTTTGTCATAGATTTAGTTCTATTATTCTGCTTATTCCAAGTAAATATTAATATCTTCTACAAGGTTTACATCAGGATATCCCCGCAACGCGGGAGATATCCTGATTTTTAGCCTGCTATGAGGTTTACATGAGGATATCCACACAACGCGGGGGATATCCTGATTTTTTTAGCCTGCTTGCTCTAGGTAAATATTAATATCTTCTACCCGGGTTACATGAGGATATCCCCGCAACGCGGGGGATATCCTCATTTTTTAGCCTGCTTGCTCTAGGTAAATATTAATATCTTCTACCAGACTAGTTAGTTGAGTTTCTGAGGTGAGGCGGATGCGATCGTCCCTCAGGGTAATTAGCACCTTGGCAGCAAAAGGAGTAGCGTAGATATTTGGATTGCAAAAGATTTCCAAAAAGACATCCCCAGTATATTGGTATTCCATGGGTTTGTAAGCCTGCCGTTTGCCTCCGCCTGTGGTTGATTGAGCGACAGTTTTGATATTTTGCATTAGTTGAGCGATCTGAGTTTGCAATTCTTGGGCGGCTTGGGGACTGAATCCACAGGAGACGGAACCTTCACCGAGATTAATCTTGAAAGGGACTGAAGACATAGATAAATAAATTTAATTTAATGTAGTAGATCTGATTTTTCGATGCAGCAACAGCCAAGGGGGTTAGGATAATTTGAGTAGTGGAACCCCCGCTTCGCGGGGG
>CALRPI020000144.1:0-5970 GCA_943370025.1 Phormidium lacuna HE10JO
GGGCGCGGAGCGCCCACAACAACGTCCACAACTCTCAATAATTGGTTAGCAGTGCGTAAGTCCTAACCAAATGTAACCTTCGTCTGCCTAAGTTTTATTAATATCAATATCAGGAGACTAGATATGCGATTCCCCATTCCCCCCAGATTCCGTCAAGCCTTTGCTCTTCTATCTGCTACTTTGGTGCTGATTGTCGGCATTGCTGCCTGTAGTTCCGGTACTGTTACCTCTTCTAATGTAGTTGGCAGTGCTCCCACAGCAGTCCAATCCCCTGCTGGAGGGGTAAGTACTGGGACTAATACCCTAGATCAAGTAATTGCTGCCAAGAAAGTTCGTATTGCCGTCCCCCAAGAATTTCCCCCCTTTGGCTCGATCGACAAAGATATGAAACCCCAAGGCTACGATATTGACGTTGCTACCATGTTAGCTGAAGCTCTAAAAGTAGAGCTAGAATTAGTTCCCGTCACCAGTGATAACCGGATTCCTTTCCTGCAAACTAACAAAGTAGACATGATCATTGCTAGTTTGGGGGCTAATCCAGAACGGGCAAAATCTATCTATTTCTCCAAAGCCTACGCTCCCTTTTTCTCTGGCATCTATGGTGGAGAAAGTATTAAAGCAACTTCCTATACAGATTTAGTCCCCTACAAAATTGGAGTTACTCAAGGGGCTTTAGAAGACTTGGAATTAACTAAAAAAGCTCCTCCTGAGGCATCAATTCAACGCTTCAAAGACAATAGTTTAACCGTGTCAGCTTTATTAGCTGGTCAGGTAGATATGATTGCCACCAGTAATGCAGTAGCCGCCAGAATCATCAAAGAAAATCCCGACAAGAAAATTGGTCAAAAGTTTATTATGAAAAATTCTCCCTGCTACATTGGTATTCGCCGGGGCGATTTAGATCTCTTGCAATGGATCAATGTATTTGTTAGCAGTAAAAAGATGGGTGGTGATCTTGATACATTATCTAGAAAATGGTTTGGAGAACCCTTGGGAGAGTTACCTAATTAGTTAATAGAAATCCTTTCTTCTCCCCCCCTTTTGTTAGCTTTGTCGTCCTGTAGGGTAGGGGAGTTAGGGGAGAGCAAAACCAGATTTATACCGTCGCAAAAAGAGGAATAATGTTCTATGAACCCATTAACATCTGCCACAATGACAGTAGAAAGAACCCCAGAGCCAATTATTGTGGCTACCAATGTGGAGAAGTGGTATGCCAATAATTTTAATGTTTTGAAAGGTTTAAGCCTTACGGTGAATAAAGGAGAAGTAGTAGTAGTTATGGGGCCTTCTGGTTCTGGAAAATCTACTTTTATTCGTACCTTTAATGGCTTGGAAGAATATCAGAAAGGGAGTATTGAAATTGATGGAATGCGTGTCACCCATAACATGAAAAATATCAGCGCTATTCGCCGGGAAGTAGGCATGGTGTTTCAGCAATTTAATTTGTTCCCACACTTAACAGTTTTGGAAAATGTGATGTTAGCACCGATGCAAGTCCGCAAAACTCCCAAGGAACAGGCGAGGGAAATTGCCTCTACTCTCTTGACTCGTGTAGGTATTGCAGAACAATCTCAGAAGTATCCTGGGCAACTTTCAGGCGGGCAGCAGCAACGGGTCGCGATCGCTCGTGCTTTAGCCATGCAGCCCAAGGTAATGCTCTTTGATGAACCCACATCGGCCCTAGATCCAGAAATGGTGCGGGAAGTATTAGATGTGATGCGGACTCTAGCACAAGAAGGGATGACCATGGTAGTTGTCACCCATGAGGTAGGCTTTGCGAGGGAAGTAGCCGATCGCATTATCTTTTTAGCTGATGGCTTACTCGTAGAAGATACAACCCCTGCCGAGTTTTTTAATAATCCTAAAAGCGATCGTACCAAAAAATTCCTATCGCAAATTTTGCATTGATTTTACCGGTAGTCGTGAAAGGAATGGTGGTTGTAGAGAGAATCTCCTCAACCGCCATTCCTTACATAATTAATTTGTCCTTGTGACCAAATTACAGCAGTTTTCGTTCAAATGAGACACTCCACAAACATTGACAGTCCTATCAATGTTAGGTTTGAGAGTGGGTGGCTGTAGCCACCCACTCTCAAACTGCTGTAGGCCTTTCTGTAAGAGGCCATTTATTAAAGTGGCTAGAAGTCCTGATTTTCCGACCCCGGCGGGGTCGGAAAATCAGACTTTATAAATAGTCTCTAAACCTTCGGCGATCGCTTTCTGCTAAGGATTGTCATAGTCAGCAAGGGGAAGACTCATGAAAATACTTATAGAACTGCCTCACCACGGCGATAGAGTTCTCGCGCATAATCTGTCCACACCCCTTGTCCCCAGTAGCGAAAACAACTAGTTTGCACCAAGAGGTTATACAGCAGAGCTTCCTGATAATCTGCCCGTTGAGTTACCCCCGCATCTGCTTGCAATAATGGATCGTATTTCTTGTGGAAATTCGCACTAAGCTGATTCATGGGTTCCAAGACATTTTCATAACCCGAAACCCAACTTAGATTATTAGTCCAAGAAGCTCCATCCATGTGGAATTGATGATCGGTTTGTTTCAGGTCTGCGATCGCCTCTTCCACCGCTTTTGGCGTGGCATTTTCAGGGTCAACCCGTTGCCAGATTTTGTGTTGATTCACTCCCTGACAGGCAGGATAGTCTTCTGGATTAGCCCCCGCCGCCTCGATCAGTTCTAAATACTCCGTACCATGCAATCCCACAACTCCCGGTACGCTCCTACCATGCTCCCGCAGTTCCTGCCACAGAGGTTGGAAACCCCTCGGAAATTCATTCATCATCACCCCACCATTCTCTCCATCGGCAATCTGAGTCACTAGAGAGGGAACAGAAATATTTCCTAGCTGCTGCCGTCCCCTGCCCTTTGCTTCGTGGTAGGGTTGCATTTGCGCCACCAGCTTGGTATCCGAGCCTTGGGTTTTGATCAAAGCGGTGATACTAATGGTTTCGCCCTGAGAATTGCAGGCAACTAGGCGATTGGGCAAATACTTATCATCGTGGTGGAGACTCGCACCATCAAGACGCTCTACTGTATGCTCCTGCACCATTAACCAACGGTAGCCACATTCTTTGAGGGCTTTGATATATTCGTACAACGTATCAGGGTGGTTGGGCAGGTGCATTTCTGGAGGAGAAAAGCCCTTCACCCGCTTCAGGGCATCAAAACCAAAAATCGAGGCGAAGTAATGCTGCCAGGCTTGAATTTGCAGCTTAACATCAGGAATAGGAGTAGAAGGAACTACGGCGTGGCTCCACATCGTTCCTAGCCATTCCACATAGGGTTGGTATTGGGGATTGCAGGTAAGATTTCTCAGCTTATTAATGGTATCTTCTCTGCCCATCTGGACTAAACCCCAGAGAAGATTGCCAGAATAGTCCAGCATGATCCGAGGGTTATCTCCTTGGGCGACTAGTTCCGGGATAAATTCCCCCATCCGTTCATAGCACCATGCAAAAACCTCGGCATTGTGGTTATCTCCTTCCCCTTGGTGTTCAAACATGTACTGCAAATGGCTAATTAATTCCCCATTTGCCCCGGCAGGAATTGTGGGTTGGTGCATGTGCAAAGCGCAGGCGAACCCGGAGGTGATTTGCTCTAAGCGTAAGTTAGTTGTCGGGAGGAAAATGGGGTCATGATGGTTAGCGATCGAACTAATCTCTGCTTCCCAGCCACTAATAGTAGGTAGGATTGATCTTAATTCTGACAAGGGTTTTTGAGAAATAGTGCTTAGAGTCATGGAGTTTTTCCGTGCAAGAGATTAAATCTTAATCGTAATTTAGCTTATATAGTTTCCAATCATATAACTACTAGCTGATTATCTAAGAATAAGATTCTCTAAGCAATATCAATTCTTAGTTAAGAAAACAATAACATTTGGTTAATCTTTGAGCTATATTTTTCCTATTTTAAGTTGGCAAAAAAACATTTAAGTTTTACAAAAACTCCGTCGAAATTTTATATATTAACTATTGTTAGTGTGAATAAAATCATGTTATGTTTAATTTGATTATCAAAGGTCTGCGCTATTAATTTGCATAAGCGTGACATTGAATGAAAAATTGAAACTATATCTACAAGACTTGTAAATCAAACCATGACTACTAACAATTTGTTTGTTGAACTATCCGAAGTTGAAATGGAAACTACAACTGGTGGAGTTGTTTCTACTACTTTCCTTAATCGTTGGGCAGCAAGAGTGAGAAATGGCAATCCTAACCTTGGACGTATTTCTCAAAGATTGGTAAATGAATTCTACAAAAATGGACTCACATCTGCCAGTGTATCTACTTGGTCTGCAACGGCTACGGCTGCTGATAAGAGTGCTTGGAAAACCGCAGCTCCTCTAGTTAGTGCTTATCTAACTTCTGGTGCGCCGATCTCTGGTGCTACCACTGCGGCAGTTGCTGGTGTCCGCACCTACTTAGGTCTTTTCTAATCAGCTAGAGCAAAGTTAGAAATTTGTAAATTTCAAAATAGGTCAGAGATATTAGCTTTTCTAGATGATTAAGTTATGATCTCTGACCTACTTTTTGGCAAATAATCAAAACTATTAAGTAGGACAAATAGTGTGTGCTAGATTTTTTTGAATTATAATTGTACCTAATCCTTAAAGAATCCTTAAAGTTAAGAATTAAGGCTAACTTATTCTTTAAGGTATAATTCAAAACCACACAACTACCATATCTTATGACTAACGATAATTTTGACAGCTTTTTCGTTGAATTAAGTGACAGTGAAATGGCTACTGCCACTGGTGGCGTTTCTAGAAAGTTTCTTAACCGTTGGGCAAGAAGAACGATCGCTGGCACTCCCAATCTGCCAAGAATTGCTCAGCGCCTAGTTAATTCTTTCTACAGAGGAACTTTAACCGTTAGTAGTCAACAAACTTGGGCTACTACTACCAAGACTGCCAATAAAGATGCTTGGAAAGTAGCTGCTCCTTTGGTGAGTAGCACCCTCACTTCTGGTGTGCCGATCGCTGGTGCAACCCCTGATGCAGTCGCTGCTGTCCGTGGTTACTTAGCTCTTTTCTAATCAGTTAGAGCGAAATTAGAAATTCATCATGAATTCATTATTCTTTGAGGTGGTTATAGATAGCAAACCTTACTAGTTTGCTATCTATAACCACCTTTTTTTTACATAATCTTTTGCATAATCTACAACCAGTGCGGAAAATCACCCTAGAGAATTGTATAAGAGCTTGGTTATAGGAGTTTTTATCTATAGCTAGTACTAATATAGCCATCCTAAATAGGTTGAGAACGGCTCCCTCGGAGGGAGAGTCGTTCTCAAGCATCTAAAATTCCAAACTCAATTAGGATCGCTATAACTTAAATTGGAGCAAAGAATATGATTCAGACTCTTTCTACTCAAGAAAATCTCAACTTTTTTGTTGAACTAAGCGAACCAGAGATGGCTGCCACAACTGGCGGAGCTATTTCTACAACCTTCCTTAATCGATTGAGTACAAAAGCTAAATCTGGGAATATTAATGTAAGTCGGATTTCTCAGCGATTGGTAAATGAGTTTCACAAGGGAGGGCTGACTGCTGCAAGTGCGGCTAGTTGGGCAGCAACAGTTCCTATTAATGATATTATTGCCATCCAAAAAAACATAGTCCCTTTAGTTCGTAATTACTTAGCCTCTGGAGGAGCGATCGCTGGAGCTAATCCTTCGGCTGTTGCGGCTATTGATGCTTATTTAAACCTAGTGTCAATCCCAATTATTCCATTACTTCTATAATCTTGATCATAACTTACGCATTTGGAAGTTTTTGCGAGCTTCGACGACCCTCCGCCCGCAAAAATGTCCACAACTCTCAACGAATTATTGAGAGTGTGTAAGTCTTAAATTATTTAAGTCAACGGATTTTGGTAAACAGCTTTTGGCAATAGGACTTACGCACTGTCAACAAATTATCGAGAGTTTTGGAAGTTGTTGCAGGCGCTCCG
>CALRPI020000145.1:0-5818 GCA_943370025.1 Phormidium lacuna HE10JO
CTGAGGTTTGCTTGAAGGCATTTCTGATAAAATGATGGGAACATTTGATTTAGGTGGTTGTGAATACAACTACCTTATTTCTTTTTGGGCTACTTTGCTCTACATTCCTATCTCTCTCTAGCTTTCAACCCCTTTGTCACCCCTTGAGGCTGTAAGTACAGCACTTTGCGTTCAAATGAGACATACCACACATATTACCAGTCCTATCAATGGTTGGGTTTGAGAGTGGGTGGCTGTAGCCACCCACTCTCAAAGTGCTGTATTTATAATTCGTTAGCAGTGCGTAAATCCTACTTATCTGTATGTACCACATTTTTAGTGAAATGGGATGAGAACTTAGCTGTGAAGAATCTGCTGAGAAACCAAAAACTCGCCCAAGCCTGCGTGAAGCGCAGAGGTAAAACCTGATCGTGATTCATTCATCTAAAGGGCAGTTGTTACGAAGCAGAAATTCTAAGCAGTGCTTCTTGGCATCTCTATCTCTTTAGAGTGGAGAGGATGTCAACTCTGAGCAGAGGAAACTCCACATATATTATCCAGATATATTAATGGTTTAAGTTTTTTGGTATTGCTGCTCTGACTAATCGGGGTTGTGGTGTAATAGGTTAAGGGAAAGCTATTTTTTATAGGCTTTTCTGAGATTTTCCCTTGGTGGTTCACAATTTTCCCCTATATACTATATATAAGTAAGACTTATCTAAAATTTATCATGGAGACCAAGGCTTTTAGTGAGCTTTTTCCGTTATTTAGCACTGCTAACCCCCAAACGATCGCCTCGATCCTCGCAGTAGTGGACAAACATGAATACCCTGAAGACAGAACTGTCTTGATGGAAGATGCGTGGGGTAATGCAGTGTACTTTATCACCGCTGGCTGGATCAAAGTCCGCCGTCTTTACAAAGAAGAGATATTTACCATTACCATCATGGGACCCGGAGATTTCTTTGGGGAAATGGCAGTTTTAGATGAATCTCCCCGCTCTACTGATGTGGTCGCTCTTTCACAGGTGGAACTACTGAGCATATC
This sequence comes from Phormidium lacuna HE10JO, assembly GCA_943370025.1. Classification (GTDB taxonomy): domain Bacteria; phylum Cyanobacteriota; class Cyanobacteriia; order Cyanobacteriales; family JAAUUE01; genus JAAUUE01. The sequence continues at coordinate 1,027 of CALRPI020000145.1, forward strand.
TGCGCCAAATTTTATTCAGATGCTATTCAAAGACCCCGAACTGCACCATCGTCTTTTACAGTTAATGGTGAAGCGACTCCGCCAGACCAATCTCCGGTTTCAACAACGGAATCAAAAGCCCCCCGTCAAACTCCTAAATAGCCTAATTACTCTAGTTGAAAATTACGGTCAGTCCACCACCGAAGGCATGGAAATTTATAATATTCCCTACCAAGATTTGGCTGAAGTTGCAGATATTAGCATTGAAGATACCACTAGTATTATTAGCAAGCTCCAAGAAAGAGGCTGGTTGAAAATCGATGAGAAATCGCAAAGTCTTTGTATCCCTAATATCCAGCAGTTAAGTCAATTAGTTGCTAAGGCAGAATAAAGTCATTAAATTAGCTTCTATAGGCAGGAACCTAGTACCTTAATTTCTATGATCCCCACCTCAACCTCCCCCCCTCTCAGCTATACCGTGGAGATGCCCCATCCAGAGTCTCATCTATTTGTGGTTACCTTCAAAATTCAGGCTTGGTCAGAGTCGACCCTGAGTTTGCGAATGCCCGTCTGGACTCCGGGTTCCTATCTAGTGCGGGAGTATGCTCGTCATGTCCAGAGTTTCTCCGCTCAAGGGAATTTTCCCTTAGATCAGCCAATACCTGGGCAGGCAGCAGTCCCCAACCCCCAATTAGCTTGGCAGAAGGTGGCAAAAAACCATTGGCTGGTACAAACCCCAAACCAGACAGAAATTACGATCGTCTATACGGTATTTGCCAATGAGTTAACGGTGCGAACAAATCATTTGGATACCAGCCACGGTTATTTTAATGGGGCGGCATTGTTTTTCTATATTCCGGGACGGGAGCAGGAGCCAATTCAAGTAAAAATTACTCCCCCAGCATCAGACTGGATTGTGAGCACACCTCTAAAACCAATCCCCGGTCAGGCTTTCACCTACCAATCTACAGATTTTGACACCCTTGTAGACAGCCCCTTCGAGATTGGCAAGCATTCCCTCTACCAATTCACTGCGGTTGGGAAGCCCCACGAGTTGGCGGTGTGGGGCGAAGGAAATTTGGACCCAGAAAGAGTTATTCAAGATACCCAGAAAATTATTGAAGTAGAAAGTCAAATCTTCGGTGGTCTGCCCTACGATGACTATTTGTTCATTCTCCATTTGACTGGCAACAACTTTGGCGGCTTAGAGCATAAAAATTCCTGCTCCCTGATCTATCCTCGGTTTGGGTTTCGATCGCCAGAAAAGTATCAAAGGTTTATGCAGCTAGTGGCTCATGAGTTTTTTCATCTCTGGAATATCAAACGCATCCGCCCCAAAGCTCTAGAGGTTTTTGATTATGAGCAGGAAAATTACACTCCCTCCCTCTGGTTCTCCGAGGGGACTACCAGCTACTACGATCTGCTGATTCCCCTGCGAGCGGGCATCTATGATGCTAAAACTTTTCTAGATAACCTGAGTAAAGAAATCACCCGGCTGCAAACCACACCGGGCAGATTGCTGCAACCGGCTAGCGAGTCTAGCTTCGATGCTTGGATTAAGCTCTACCGTCGGGATGCCCACAGCGATAACTCCCAAGTTTCCTATTACCTAAAAGGGGAGATGGTTTCCCTGCTGTTGGATCTATTAATTCGCCTGCGTCATGGAAATGGGCGATCGCTCGATGATGTGTTGCAATTACTCTGGCAGCGCTTTGGTCAAGCAGAGATCGGCTTTACTCCCCAAGATTTGCAACAGGTAATTAGCGAAGTTGCCGGGATCGATCTGACGGATTTCTACCGCCGTTATATTGATGGGGTAGAGGAATTGCCCTTCGGGGAATATCTGGAACCCTTTGGATTGCAATTAGTCTCTAGTGGCGACCAGAGCATTCCCCATTTGGGGATGATGGTGAAAACAGAAGGGGGACACGAAATGATTAAATTTGTGGAAGCTGGCTCCCCAGCGCAGCTCGCCGGGATTGATCCGGGGGATGAGTTGCTGGCGATCGATGGGGTACGAGTCAGTGCCGAACACTTAAGTGATAGAATCAAGGATTACTCGACAGGCGCAATGTTAAAGATCACCCTATTTCATGGAGACCTACTACGGACAGTCCACCTAACCTTGGCACCCCCCCGCCCCTCCCGCTATCAGGTCTCATCCATAGAAAATCCCAGTGCTGTCCAATCTGAAAACTTCTCTGGTTGGCTGGGGATATCCCTAAACTCAATTAATTGAATGGCGTTTAACTACATATTTAATGACTCAATGACTCAAATGCTGATCAAGATAGGGAGTAAGTAGAAATGAATTCAGTTACAGGTTGGCTACAGGGATTAGTGAAGTGGATTAAAGCCCTATTTGTTAGTAGTGTTGGCAAACGAAATTCTACAGAAATAGTAGAGCAATTAAACTCGAAAGATATGCTCTCCGAGGCAAAAAGAATCGATCGCTCCACTCCGGGTTCTGTGCATACTTGGTACATCAAGCACCAAGAAAGCCAAGCCCAGTTAATCATTACCCTAGACAATTTAGCCGTGATGCGCCTAGAAATGGCTAACCAAGATCGGGCAAAAAAAGGCAAACGCAAGCCCAGCGATGACCCCTACACCACCACCTATAGTTCCCTAGCTTGGAAAGATAAAGTCCGTCGCACCCATCGCATCAGTATCCAGTGGATTGTGGCGCTGCAAAACCGGAATGTGGTCAGTCGCATCGGGACTTGGGATGCCGACCTTCAAGGAAATTTCCCAGACCCCAATGCCAAAGCAGAGGTGATCGTCCGCCAGATGGTGCGGGAGGTGATTGACCTAAAACCCCTCGCTGGCAGCTCTTGGCGATCGCGAGTCGGGACTTTTCCTTGGGAAGACATTCTAGAAAGTTATACCCGTGCCATCCTTGGCGATAAACATAATCCCCATATTAAGAAATTTAGAATTCAAGATTCCGCTAATGATTGATCTTTGGTTTAAGACTAGCGGGACATGGATTAATGTGATCACGATCATCCTTGGTACGATCGCTGGCTTGTTGCTCAGGGGCAAGCTACCTTTAAGAATGCAGAAAATTATTATTCAAGCAACAGGGTTAGTTACCCTCTTTGTGGGGATGCAGATGGGCAGTAGTCTCCTCAAGGTCAAAGCAGGCGTGATTGACGGAGTGGTTTTGGCGGTGATGCTTCTGGCGACTGGAGGACTTTTGGGGGAGTGGTGGCAACTGGAGAAAAAACTAGAATCTACTGGGGATTGGTTGAAGGCAAAATTCCGGGGCGGCGGCAAATTTACTGAAGGTTTTGTGGCAGCGAGTCTCCTATTTTGCATTGGCCCGATGGCAATTATTGGCAGCTTAAATAATGGCTTAACTGGGGATAATACTCTCTTGGTGTTGAAGGCACTGATGGACGGGTTAGTGGCGATCGCCTTCACCAGCAGTTTTGGCATTGGTGTAGGATTCTCATCGCTATCTGTCATCCTCTACCAAGGCAGTCTATCCCTCCTCGCCGGCACCCTAGCCCAAACCCTGTCCAACCCTGCTCAAGCCCCACCAGTATTGGTAGTGACCGGAGTCGGGGGCTTGATGCTCTTAGGTTTAGGTTTAAATTTGCTAGAGGTGGCCACAATTCAAGTAGCTTCTTTCCTGCCCTCGCTACTCCTTGCGCCGTTATTTTATTTTATTGCCAACAGTTTCGGTTAAAGCTGACTCTGATAGCGCAGCAGCATATCATCGTAATCACTATTGCCTCGGCGACGATCGACAAAATTCCCGGTAATGATATTTGCCAACTCTGGATGCGCCTTAACCTTCTGGGCTAAGTCTTTGACCTCATCGATCGTAGTTTCTGTTGGCACAGTGGCATAGCTGAGGACAAGTTCCTTGACTCGCTCCGCTTCTGCTCCCGTTGCCCAAGTTTTCAGAGCTAATTCTAGGGCAAAATCGTAGTATCCCAAGAGCATGGCACAAGCAAATAATACGTAGGTTTCTCTTTCAGAAATTGGCTTAGACCAAGAGTTGCCAGCGAGGGGATCCTTAAAAAATACTGCGTCCGCCCACCAAGTTCTCTCTCGACCTGCCTGTTGGACTTTATCTAGTTGTTTACAAGAACGGTGGTGCATACTATGAAACCCATAGCAAGAAAAACCATACTGGCGCAGGAAAATCTCGACTTCAGAAAATAACTTTTGGTCTTGATACATCTGCACAAATTCCACTTCCACATATAGAGCCACTGCCCGATCGCTCAGAGTCTTCAGCCCCCCTTGAAAAACCTCGTATTCTGTACTTTGAGTATCAAGTTTAATAAATTCTCCCCAGAAACTCTCCTTGGCACGGGTCTGCCAAATCACCTGATCCAAAGTCGTGGTCTGTAAAGCCAAAGTCCCGATCGGCACCATCGTGTTGACATTGTAGCGATCGACAATTGCTTGATTGCCGGGACGCAGAGAATCACAGGGAGGCGTATTAAATCTATGCAGTGTCGCCGCACCAATAGTTTCTGCCAAAGCACAGGGTTCCACATCCCACACAGACCAAGGCGAATTAACCCCCAATTCTTGGCGCATTCTGATACATTCCTCCTCATCCGGCTCAAATCCAAGGATCCCGGTGACTCCAGCTAAGGGTTCCACCAAAGGATGAATCCCCCCTCTGGCACCGATATCAATGAAGCCCAAGGGAGTTTCCTGAAAAGATTGGTAAGGAGCGATCGTGGGAAACAGAGGATGATCTAACAGCTTATTTAGCATTTTGATAATTAACTATAATTGATTAGATTGAGAAACAAACAGGACTTACGTATTGGAAGTTGTTGCGGGT
>CALRPI020000146.1:0-5085 GCA_943370025.1 Phormidium lacuna HE10JO
AATAAGAAAGTAAGTCCTGTAATAATAGTATAGCCTAAAACAAACAAAACCAAAATGGAGAGTTTGATCCTGGCTCAGGATGAACGCTGGCGGTATGCTTAACACATGCAAGTCGAACGGAGTAGTAATACTTAGTGGCGGACGGGTGAGTAACGCGTAAGAATCTAGCTTCAGGTTCGGGACAACAGTTGGAAACGACTGCTAATACCGGATGTGCCTACGGGTGAAAGGCTTGCTGCCTGAAGAAGAGCTTGCGTCCGATTAGCTAGTTGGTAAGGTAAAGGCTTACCAAGGCATCGATCGGTAGCTGGTCTGAGAGGATGACCAGCCACACTGGGACTGAGACAAGGCCCAGACTCCTACGGGAGGCAGCAGTGGGGAATTTTCCGCAATGGGCGAAAGCCTGACGGAGCAATACCGCGTGAGGGAAGAAGGCTCTTGGGTTGTAAACCTCTTTTCTCAGGGAATAATAAAATGAAGGTACCTGAGGAATAAGCATCGGCTAACTCCGTGCCAGCAGCCGCGGTAATACGGAGGATGCAAGCGTTATCCGGAATGATTGGGCGTAAAGCGTCCGCAGGTGGAACAACAAGTCTAGTGTCAAAGACCGGGGCTCAACCCCGGGACGGCGGTGGAAACTGTTGAACTAGAGGGTCGTAGGGGTAGAGGGAATTCCCAGTGTAGCGGTGAAATGCGTAGAGATTGGGAAGAACATCGGTGGCGAAGGCGCTCTACTGGACGGCACCTGACACTCAGGGACGAAAGCTAGGGGAGCGAATGGGATTAGATACCCCAGTAGTCCTAGCCGTAAACGATGGATACTAGGTGTGGCTTGTAACAAAACGAGCCGTGCCGTAGCTAACGCGTTAAGTATCCCGCCTGGGGAGTACGCTCGCAAGAGTGAAACTCAAAGGAATTGACGGGGGCCCGCACAAGCGGTGGAGTATGTGGTTTAATTCGATGCAACGCGAAGAACCTTACCAGGACTTGACATGTCGCGAATTCCTCTGAAAGGAGGAAGTGCCTTCGGGAGCGCGAACACAGGTGGTGCATGGCTGTCGTCAGCTCGTGTCGTGAGATGTTGGGTTAAGTCCCGCAACGAGCGCAACCCTCGTGTTTAGTTGCCAATATTAAGTTAGGCACTCTAGACAGACTGCCGGTGACAAACCGGAGGAAGGTGGGGATGACGTCAAGTCAGCATGCCCCTTACGTCCTGGGCTACACACGTACTACAATGGTAGGGACAAAGGGAAGCGAAGCTGCGAAGTGAAGCAAATCCCATCAAACCCTGCCTCAGTTCAGATCGCAGGCTGCAACTCGCCTGCGTGAAGGAGGAATCGCTAGTAATCGCAGGTCAGCATACTGCGGTGAATCCGTTCCCGGGCCTTGTACACACCGCCCGTCACACCATGGAAGCTGGTCATGCCCGAAGTCGTTACCCTAACCATTCGTGGAGGGGGATGCCTAAGGCGGGGCTGGTGACTGGGGTGAAGTCGTAACAAGGTAGCCGTACCGGAAGGTGTGGCTGGATCACCTCCTTATAAGGAGACCTAGTAAGTTCATTCAAGCGAAAGCAAGAAAGAAAATACAAAATAATAGGTCAAACAGGCAAAAAAAGAATCAAACTCTCAAACTAAACACGGTTCGGGAATGGGCTATTAGCTCAGTTGGTTAGAGCGCACCCCTGATAAGGGTGAGGTCTCTGGTTCAAATCCAGAATGGCCCACCTAACCCTAACTAGGTGGGGGTTTAGCTCAGTTGGTAGAGCACCTGCTTTGCAAGCAGGCTGTCAGCGGTTCGAGTCCGCTAACCTCCACTCCCGAGAAATTCAGCACCAGCCAAAAGCAAAAAAAGCCAAAAGCTGAATGCTGGAGAAACCTCCAGTATCGCACCTTGAAAACTGCATAAAAACAACAACCAAGTAAAGTAGGTGAATCCACTGGCAAAGCGAAAGCAAAAACCAGTGAAAGTAGCAGACAAAAGAAATCAAGCCAAAAACAAGTCAAGCGACTAAGGGCTAACGGTGGATACCTAGGCACATAGAGGCGAAGAAGGACGTGGCGACCGACGAAACACTCCGGGGAGCTGGAAGCAAGCATTGAGCCGGAGATATCCGAATGGGGCAACCCCAAGGACTCTTTTAAGAGTAGCAAACCCAGCGAACTGAAACATCTTAGTAGCTGGAGGAAGAGAAAGTAAAAACGATTCCCCTAGTAGCGGCGAGCGAAGCGGGAAGAGCCCAAACCAAGAAGTTTACTTCATGGGGTAGCGGGACAGTCACCAGCGTACAGAGAAGCTAGACAAAGCAGTTGAAAGCTGCACCAGAGAAGGTGAAAGTCCTGTAGTCAAAAGTAACAAAGGCGCGACTGAATCCCAAGTAGCACGGAGCACGTGAAATTCCGTGTGAATCAGCGAGGACCACCTCGTAAGGCTAAATACTCCTATGTGACCGATAGTGAACCAGTACCGCGAGGGAAAGGTGAAAAGAACCCCGAGAGGGGAGTGAAATAGAACATGAAACCGTTAGCCTACAAGCAAAGGAAGGACGATTAAACGTTTAACCTTGTGCCTGTTGAAGAATGAGCCGGCGACTGATAGGTTGTGGCGGGTTAAGGTGAAAAGCCGGAGCCAAAGGGAAACCGAGTCTGAAAAGGGCGAAAGTCACAATTTATCGACCCGAACCCGGGTGATCTAACCATGTCCAGGATGAAGCTTGGGTAACACCAAGTGAAGGTCCGAACCGACTGATGTTGAAAAATCAGCGGATGAGGTGTGGTTAGGGGTGAAATGCCAATCGAACCCGGAGCTAGCTGGTTCTCCCCGAAATGTGTTGAGGCGCAGCGGTATGTAATATCTTATGGGGGTAAAGCACTGTTTCGGTGCGGGCTGCTCACGCGGTACCAAATCGAGACAAACTCAGAATACCATAGGAAGTAATACCAGTAAGACAGTGAGGGATAAGCTTCATTGTCAAGAGGGAAACAGCCCAGACCACCAGCTAAGGTCCCCAAATAATGACTAAGTGATTAAGGAGGTGGGAGTGCCCAGACAACCAGGAGGTTTGCCTAGAAGCAGCCATCCTTGAAAGAGTGCGTAATAGCTCACTGGTCAAGCGCTCCTGCGCCGAAAATGAATGGGACTAAGTTATTTACCGAAGCTGTGGGATTGATCTATCGATTAATCGGTAGGGGAGCGTTCTGTTGTAGTGAGAAGCTCTAGCGGCAAGCAGGAGTGGACGAAGCAGAAGTGAGAATGTCGGCTTGAGTAGCGCAAATATGTGTGAGAATCACATACCCCGAAACCCTAAGGGTTCCACCGCAAGGCTCGTCCGCGGTGGGTTAGTCAGGGCCTAAGGCAAAGCCGAAGGGCGTAGTCGATGGATAACGGGTCAAAATTCCCGTACCGTGATTAGTTGGTGCAGGAGGACGGAGAAGGCAATCACTAGCTGGAGAATGGAAGTTCCAGTGTAAACTGTCGAGGTTATGAGAGGTAGAGAAACTACCTTGAGCTGAGCAGTGAGTCCGGCTTACTACGGTAAGTCAGTAGCAGATGTCAAGCTTCCAAGAAAAGCCCTAAACACCATAAACTAATCATGCCTGTACCCGAAACCGACACAGGTGGGGTGGTAGAGAATACCGAGGGGCGCGAGATAACTCTCTCTAAGGAACTCGGCAAAATGACCCCGTAACTTCGGGAGAAGGGGTACCTACGCAAGTAGGTCACAGTAAAGAGGCCCAGGCGACTGTTTACCAAAAACACAGGTCTCCGCCAAGTCGTAAGACGCAGTATGGGGGCTGACGCCTGCCCAGTGCCGGAAGGTTAAGGAAGTTGGTCAGCGAAAGTGAAGCTGACGACCGAAGCCCCGGTGAACGGCGGCCGTAACTATAACGGTCCTAAGGTAGCGAAATTCCTTGTCGGGTAAGTTCCGACCCGCACGAAAGGCGTAACGATCTGGGCGCTGTCTCGGAGAGAGGCTCGGCGAAATAGGATTGTCTGTGAAGATACGGACTACCTGCACTTGGACAGAAAGACCCTATGAAGCTTTACTGTAGCCTGGAATTGGCTTCGGGCGGTGCTTGCGCAGGATAGGTGGGAGGCTAAGAGATACTTCTTGTGGGAAGTAAGGAGCCAACGGTGAGATACCACTCTGGCACGGCTAGGATTCTAACCCGTTATTGAAAAGCAATGCGGGAACAGTTTCAGGTGGGCAGTTTGACTGGGGCGGTCGCCTCCTAAAAGGTAACGGAGGCGCGCAAAGGTTCCCTCGGGCTGGTTGGAAACCAGCCGCAAGAGTGTAAAGGCAGAAGGGAGCTTGACTGCGAGACGGACAAGTCGAGCAGGGACGAAAGTCGGCCTTAGTGATCCGACGGCACTGAGTGGCAGGGCCGTCGCTCAACGGATAAAAGTTACTCTAGGGATAACAGGCTGATCTCCCCCAAGAGTCCACATCGACGGGGAGGTTTGGCACCTCGATGTCGGCTCATCGCAACCTGGGGCGGAAGTACGTCCCAAGGGTTGGGCTGTTCGCCCATGAAAGCGGTACGTGAGCTGGGTTCAGAACGTCGTGAGACAGTTCGGTCCATATCCGGTGCAGGCGTTAGAGTATTGAGAGGAGCCTTCCTTAGTACGAGAGGACCGGGAAGGACGCACCGCTGGTGTACCAGTTATCCTGCCAAGGGTAAACGCTGGGTAGCCAAGTGCGGAGAGGATAACCGCTGAAAGCATCTAAGTGGGAAGCCCACCTCAAGATGAGTACTCTGACTACTAAAAGTAGGTAAGGTCACAGGAAGAACACCTGTAAATAGGCGTTAGGTGTAAGTTCAGTAATGAATGTAGCCAAGGCGTGCTAACAGACCGAGTGCTTGACTAGTGGTCTTGATAAGAAAAATGGTTGTTGTAAATTTATGCAGTCTTGAGGGTGAGAAGTTTCTGGTGTGAAGGGCGCGATGGAACCACACCGACCCATCCCGAACTCGGATGTGAAACGTTGCTGCGGCGAAGATACTTTGAGGGTTGCTTCACGGGACAATAGCTCCATGCCAGAACTCTTTCTCTCTACCTATATTTACTAATTATATTTAACCG
>CALRPI020000147.1:0-5039 GCA_943370025.1 Phormidium lacuna HE10JO
CCCCCCCCCCCCCCCCACTACTGTAGAAAGTCCTAGACTAATTAACAACAGTATTGATTAACGAAGAATCTATGATGAAGGGAGAATTTCAGCCGGTGGGTGATTTCGCTAAAATCGATCACCAACGGCAACAACGCACGGGGTTTCCAGAGGTGATCTTTGGGCAGGGCAAGACTCCAGAACAATTGGAGCAGATTTTGAAATCTATGCAGCAAAATCACCCCGTAGTTATGGCTACCCGTGTTGCCCCAGAAGTATATTCCCTGTTGGCAGACCGGGTGCGGGGCTTAGATTATTATCCGGCAGCGCGAATTTGTGCGATCGTCCACCACCTGACTCCCCAAATTGGGGCGATCGCCATACTCTGTGCCGGAACTGCGGATCTACCCGTGGCGGAAGAAGCGGCAATTACAGCAGAACTGATGGGCTATCGAGTAATGCGGATTTGGGATGTGGGGGTGGCGGGGATTCATCGCCTGTTGAGCTATCAAGGCGAGATGGATCAAGCTGATGTGTTGATTGTAGTAGCTGGTATGGAAGGGGCGTTGCCTAGTGTGGTGGCGGGGTTGGTGGATAGCCCTGTGATCGCGGTACCGACTAGTGTGGGCTATGGGGCTAGTTTTGGAGGCTTGGCTCCCTTATTAACCATGCTCAATTCCTGTGCAGCAGGGATTGGGGTGGTGAATATTGACAATGGTTTTGGGGCGGCTATCCTAGCGGGGCAAATTTTGCGGACTGCCCAGAAGATTCGTGATAAATACTAATTGAATTTGATTCTAAAATTATGGGTAGCTGTAAATTGTGAGCCAAGAGATAAAGAGTTTAACTGCGGATCGGCAAAGATGGAGACAACAGCTAGAAATTGCGATCGCTCAACCAAGAACAATTATTGAAGCCAGAACTTTCAAAAAAGGATGGAGTACTAAAGCTCAACCAGTTTTACTCAAGTGTAGTGATGGTAAAGACTATGTAGTTAAAGGGCAAAATGCAGGACGGCAAATCATCAATGAGCAAATTGTTGCCAGATTAGGGCTATTACTAGGTGCACCTATTACAGAAGTACAGATTGTTGATCTTGCTAAACTGATAGAAGTTGAAAGAAATCTGGCTCATCTATCTTCGGGAACAGCTCACGGCTCATTATTTGTGCCAAATTGTTTTGATAGCAGAGACTTGCTTGCTACCAGCGATGATATGAATCGACCAAGGCTCGCCTTACTAGCCGTTCTTTATGGCTGGACAGAGGCTAGCGATCGACAATTTTTATTTAGCAACACCAGACCAAGATTGATCTATTCTGTCGATCATGGGCATTTTTTCCCTAATAGTCCTGATTGGACAGTAGAGGATATTTTAGAAACTGATAATGTTCAATTAGATGCTTTTTTATTTAGGGAATGTAACTTTACCCCAATAGAGATCAATCAATCGCTAGATGCCCTAGCTCAGATTGATGAAGAAGCAGTTGTTAAGATAGTCGGTGTACCGCCTGTAGAGTGGGGCATCACAATAGAGGAGAGGGTTATGATGGTAGAGTATCTAATTAGAAGGCAAAGGAATCTATTAGCACTTCGGTAAGTAGATTATTGACCAAGAGTATAGTAGTTATGGCTAGCAAGTATAGTGTTATTCAGTATGTCCCAGACCCGATCGCTGATGAACGGATCAATATTGGTGTGCTTGCCTTTGATCATGATCAGGTGTGTGTGAAATTTTTGCAGTCTTGGGAGCGAGTTCGTAACTTTAGCCAAACTGATATTAGTTTCTTGCATGATTTTGCCCAACGGATGCACGAATCGGCTGAGTCTGGGTTGCTTTTCCCCGGCGATATACCTAATGAAATATCTCGCTATGACCGTTTAAGAGAAGTAGCCCTTGGCAACATAAATAGTATTCAATTTACAGAACCCCGCGCCTCTTTAGAGGATGTAAATTCTCTGATGGAAGATATTGCCTATAGCTTTTTGGTCGATCGACCTACCCAGAAATCTACAGCTCGCGATCGTCAAGCAGCAGCGAGGGTAACAACTTCAAAAATCAAAAAGGTGTTAAAGGATCGCATTGGTGATAGAGGTAAGGATTATCTAAAACATAGTTTGCAGGGTATCAAGGGAAACCATGAATTTGATGCAGTGGTTGCTAATGGTAGTCCCTACTTAGCCGCCCATGGAATTTCCTTTGAGGTAAACATCCAGAGCCTACATTTAGATTCTTTATACTGGCGAGTGGCAGATATTAAAGAGTGCCTACCTAATTTTCCTATAGCAATTGTTTCCTTACCTCCTAAAATTGAGTCTGAAAATTATTTACAACTTAGTCGCTCATATCAGAAGACTACTGAAATCCTTAAAGGTATGGATGCTAAGGTCATTGCCGAAGAAGAAATTGAAGAATGGGCAAATCAGACACTGATGGCAATTAATATCTAAAGCCCTATTAAAAGACTGTGCCATCACTGGCAATTTTTAGGGGCGATATCCCACCGGGGCGGAGTTCGGCAGCAATTTTTCTTCCTGCTGCCCAGGTTCCCCCTTCGAGGATTTTAACTAGGGGTAAATCTGTAGGGCTGAGGTTTAATTTTTGGCGAATTGTCTCGGTCATGCGATCGAGCAAAATTACCGTTAGAGCACGCCACTCGACAATTACCTCGGCATCGGGGCTATAGGTTTGGGTAAGTATCTCTGGATACTTTGGTTGCAACAAACCCAAATCTAGACATAGACCACCATTGCGGTACTCTGGCAACCCGGTCATTTCTTCTAGGTGCGTGATCTCTATACCCAATTCCTGCAAAGGTTCCAACAGAGAATAGGTGAGCCATTGGGAGAGTTTATGGAAGGGGACTAGCTTCGATTCTGGGGTTACTCCAGCTAGTTGAGAATGTTGCCACACATCGCCTAGGTTTACACCATCTAAAACAATCCGGTTTGCCCAGATATCTCCCAATCCATAGAGGACGGCTTGGAATACCTTGGCGGCGGGGAGTTGGTAGTTAGTTGGGGTGAATCGCTGATCGCCCAATAAATAATCCACCAGATAGCCCAACCGAAAATTTACCCCATCCAAACTAAACATCTGGGGAGATTTGGCTAATGTTTCCCCCAATTTTTGCAACAGTTCCACCCGTCCTGCCACTCCAACCAAGGGATTATCTGAGGTGACTTGAAAGTTTTCCTCTAGGATCTGAGCCGAGAAATTTTGTAAACCTTGGGCATCAGCTTGTAAGGGCTGGTCTGGATCGCTGGAAAATCCCCCTTGGAGGAAAGTATAAAAACTGGCAATCCCCAAACCTTCCGATCGCTTCCACACTGCATCTGTCCCCGGTTCTTGATACTGCCACTCTGCCCCGGCTCCAGCATCCAATAGCACACTGGTAATCACCAAATCAAATTTAGTTCTAGCTCTTTCGAGGGGTGATAAACCTGCTAATTTTGTTTCTAGTAAATCCAACCGTTGATTTCCCCCCGTCCCAAAATGCCGCCAGCGGCTATGGAAGGGAACTTGCAGGTCTGGATAGTTGGTTTGGATCACTTGGAGGACATAATCTGCGGTGCGATCGAGCTGGGTGAGATCACAGCGAAAATGGGTTAATTGATCCGCCACAGCCAAATCAAACAACTGCTGACACCGCTCTCGAATTGCCGCCAAGGAACGCAGATAACTTACCGAATCAGAAATAGAGCGATCGAATATTTGACCCATTTTTTGATCTATTGGATGAATTTAACGTGAATTCGATAAAATTTATTATGGCTGGTATGGTGTACCTTGATGAAAGCGCATGACCCAACCACTTTCTATGCACGACCAGATAGAGCTTCGTCTTGCATACTCTATGATGCCATTGTATTCCACCTGACTGTTGTAAGTAATCTGCGCTGTATTCTTGTCAAGCAGGCGAATGGCAAGATTTTGCAGAGGAAGCACTGCACGGATTGGCTGCGAATTTAAGCGAATATTCTGATCGCGAGTGTAGACTCGTCCCGATCGACCGAACTCAAAAAAATCGGCTGCGAAATTCTGTTCTTGAAAGGTGCGATCGAAGCGAGTGATTTCTCGCCACATATCTTCTTCGAGGCGAGTCAAGATTGTATGGTCTTCTTTAGAGAGTGAGAGAAACATGATTCGGATACTACCCAAGCAGCATAGTGCGATCGCTGATCTTGTAGGTTGGGTTAAGGAACGCAACCCAACCATGAGAAATGATAACCTCATTGTCGAGTTACTGCTATCTCTCTCTCTGACGAAGTGAGAACTCCGATTTTATTAGCGAGGAAATATTAAGGTAAAAAATAAGGGCAATGTTGGGTTTTGTCACCTCAACCCAACCTACAAGATCGCGGTTTTAAAGTTTAATCAACAAGATGACAGCGATCGCAGTGATAAATTTTATTTTAATTCTATGCAATACCGTAGAGCAAAAACACCTGGAGCAACTTATTTTTTACAGTTGTGACATACAATCGTCAAAGAATTTTATGTGAACCTGAAAATGTGGATTTACTACGAAATGCTTTTCAATATGTTATGCGACAACATCATTTTAAGATTGATGCTATTGTCGTTTTACCAGATCACATTCATACTCTTTGGACGTTGCCTGAAACAGATGCAGATTTTTCAATTCGTTGGCGATTAATTAAAAGTTATTTTAGCCGTCAATGTCATTCTCAATATCAGGGTAAAATTTCAACATCACGACAACATAAAAGAGAGAAGGCTATTTGGCAACGTCGATTTTGGGAGCATCAAGTTCGAGATGATCGAGATTTTGTTAATCATATCGAATACATCCATTATAATCCCGTGCATCATGGATTAGTAAACGCTCCGAAAGATTGGCAATATTCCAGTTTTCATCGTTATGTTGAAGAAGGAATTTACGATCGGATGTAGGGCAAACGCATACGTTTCGTAACAAAAGAGAAAGGGAGTATAAATTCTGAAGTAGGCTCAGGCGGAGATCAGACAAGGAGTATGATGCTATGCCAACAGATTACAGTCCCACAGCCCTCCTAGAAACCCATTTCGGCACACTG
>CALRPI020000148.1:0-4973 GCA_943370025.1 Phormidium lacuna HE10JO
TGCAAAGACCCTTCTTTGCCTTGATATGCTGAAATGATTCTTTGTCTTAAATCTATTGAGAGTGGGGCTGGCATTATTGATCCATTAGTTTTTACTTATTTCTGTTTATACTAGCAGGTTATGGCTTATTCATTTGAAAATCGCTGTAAGAGTGTAAATACACTTGCGAATATTGCATCCCAGAAGCCCAGAGTTATTGCTGTTAGATGAGTTGTGGATGTTTTGAGTGTGGCGTTCATTTTTGATCTCCTGAAAATCGCATCAAGCATGGGCAGTATGGAAGCAAATCTTTGAGAAGCAAAAATGGCAAGGATGGCGATCGCTTGTTTTTAGTTGTTCGGCAACTTCCCCGATGTGGATATCGTCGAGGGCGTAGCGGCGACCTGTGGGTATGTCATGTGACATTATCGTCGGAGATATCGGGTGAGTTCTGCGCCAACTCGACGTTCTACTTCCGGATCGGGCGGGAGGTTCCAACGCAGAGACTGATAGAGCAAGTGGCGGTAAAGGTCAAAGGCTGCTTCGATCAGTTCCCCGTAAGTTCTGGCGGCGGCGATCGCCCACCCATAGGCAAACCAAGCAGAAAGAACGCCGAACAAGAGTGGCCAGGTTGCCAAGAGGTTCCAGCCCAGGAATGTCCAGCCGCAGAATAAGAGACTCCACAGCCAGACGCGGGCGGCGGTGTTGAGGTCAGCGCGGGCTTCCTGGAGGTCTTTTTTGACAGCATCCGGCAGGAGCATCCACAGGCGCGACCAGCAGATGATGGCATCGAGTCCGTATTTATCGACCGGTTTGCGTTCGGCGGCGCGCAGGAGGTTGCCCAGACGGGTGGGCATTAGGTCAGCGTTCCTGGTCGGCATTTCTCGGAGGACTTGCCGGAGTTGGATCAAGGTTTCTAGTTCGATTGGTTTCAGTCGTTGTTCGTTGAGTTGGAGGAATTGAGCGCGTTCCTGGTCGCTGAGGCTGGCGGCTCCTTGGGTGGCGATCGCCGTTTTGAGGGCTTGAAATGTTTTGTTATTGTTCTCTTCGATCGCTCTCAATTCCTGGTTTTGTTGCGTCAGCCGATCTTTAAGTTCGCAGTAATGTTGTACTCTGCCTTGACGGAGAGGACGTAACAACGGATGCCAATAGCCTTCTAAAAACCGCAGGGTGGCGAAATCGAAGCGCTGGGCGATGAAGGCGGAAGCCGCAATCAGACAGAGACAGCCCACTAAAATCGCAATTTGCAGGGGTTCTGGATAACGAGTGAATTGGGTGACAAGGGCTTGCCCGCCCCAGCGTTGGATGGCGATCGTGAAACCTCCCAGCCAGAAGACAAATGCGGGGGTGAGTAAGGTAGCGACCCACTGTTCAGCCAGTTTGCCGCCGAAGCTTTCGAGGACTTTTGCGGTCATGGATGCACCTTATGATTGAGCGGGCACGAGGGGGACTAGGTGGGTGGGGCACAGCGGAATGGCACCACTGTCTTCCTGAAACCAATTGTAGTCGTTGCCGATCGGGCAAACATAGTTGGTCGCGGGTTGCACTTTTTCGTTTCCGGGTGGGCGGGAGTAACTTCTCAGGTCTTTGTTTTTGAGAAAGTCATCCAGCCAAGCTTTGGTTTCTGGGTGGCTGTCCAGAATTTCGAGCAAGCGATCGGCTTGGGTATTTTCGTCGAGATCGGTTTGATTCAGGAGTTGGGCAAGTTGATGATCGACCTGTTGAGCGGATTCGGCATTAAGCATTTGGGCGAGGCGAGAGCGGGCGAGGCGGGCAGCTTCCAGAGCTTGTTCGTTGGTAAACATGAGGGTAAGTTGGAGGAGGGGGGAGTCGGGCAAAGGGTGAATTAAATTCCCGTGTAGCTAAAGGCTGACCAATAGTAGGGGTGCTCAAAGGGTCGGCTGTTGGGGTTTCGGGGTCGTTTCCCTAACAACGGAGCGATCTCGGTTTCGGTGCTATCTCGCAGCCAGATTTGGGCTTGGCGAAGGGCTTCTGACGGTTCTTTGTTTTCGGTACGCCACAGTACGTAGAATTTGCTGAGGAGGAGCATGGTGCTGAGGTCGGAGACCGACCAGAGGGAAGCAATAACGGCGGCGACTCCGGCTTGGAGCAGTCCGGTGGGCAGGCTAATGGCTTCGTCGGCGTTTTCGATGCCAATCATTCCGGTTTCGCAGGCGGAGAGGATGGCAAGGCGGAGTCCACCGCGATCGCCGTCGGTCAGCTTGAGATCGAGGAAATCACGCAGAGTGAGGATAGCCGCTTCACCATCTCCAGTCATGGCAAGTCCACTCCTGAGCGGTTCTTGGAAGTTGACGTTGCCATGGCAGGAGCAGTGTAAAACATTGATGTTGGGAAGGGCATTCAACACAGCTTGACGAGTCGCTTCTGCATGCAGAAGAACTGTGGGTGTGGAGAAAGTGGCGATCGCGCTAGCGACTTCTCGGCTGGAACTGGGCAACGGGTTAACGGGTTTGAATTCGCCTGTATCTGTGTCAAGATATCGATGTTTGGGTTCGTCGATCGCTAAGATCGAATCGGTGCTGGGGTGCTGGGCAATGGATTGGGCGGCAGTGAGGGATTTGGCGTTGGGGACGTAGGTGATGTGGATGTCGTCGAGGGCATAGCGGCGGCCTGTGAGTTTGCTCTTGTCTTCGGTCCAGGCGGCGTGGAGGGGGAGATGGCTGAGGTAGCCGGTGGGGATAAGCGTAGCGCGATCAAATCCCAGTTCTTTGATCTGCTGAACCAGTGGCCCCATCAGAATATCCCAGAGTTCGCGGGTGGTGGTGTGGATCGCGTCATACCAGCCTTGGCGATCGCTTTGAGATTTCCCATAGGCAGCAAACCAGGTTTGATCGATCTCCTCGATCAGTTTGGTTTCCGTCAAATCTTTCAGCCACAGAACTTCGATCGCCTTGACAGTAACGATCGTAACCATGCCACCGTTGGGTGTGGTGACCAGGTAAACCAACGGATTGTCCCGGCTTAGGGCGATCGCAATGTCTTCCCATTGGGCTGGCATCAGGAAGTCTTCGTAGCTGGGGACTTGGCGGATTTGGGCGATCGTTTGGTCTAGTTTTTGTCGAAGTTTTGTCGTGGTCTGGATCAGATAGTCAGGCACCCGATCGCGATCGGTGGAAACCATACGATCGCGATCACCGCTTTCCAGTTTGCCGAGTTGCTGCGTGATGTCCTGGTATTCGGTGTGGAGGGTTGGGGCGAGGGTTTTTAGTTGGGTAAGGTTAGCCCGATCGCGATCCAGGCTTTCGCTGAGACCACGGGCGCGACCTTGCTCTAGGGTGAGGACGGCGGCTTGGAGGTTGCCGAGTTGGGCATAGGCATAGGCAAGGCGATGGGGAAGATCGGCAGTGGCTTTGAGTTCGTCGCCTTTGCCCGCGTAGGAAATGGAAGCTTTATAGAGGGGTTCGGCGGCGTTGATGGCAATCTGGTAAGCATCGCGTGCGGCGGCCCAGCTTTTTTCTTGCCAATGGAGATTGCCTAGATTTTTAGCCGTTTGGCGACAGTCTTTCGGAAAGGTGGCGCAGGTTCTGACTTGGAGAGCTTGTTCATAGGCAGCGATCGCCAGTTCGAGGTTGTCAGCCCGTTCCCCTCGGATGCGGTCAGAATAGGCATTCGCCAAGTTATTTTGCGTCATCGCCCAATCTTCTGGGAAGGCATCGCGGGTATAGACTGGGAGAGCTTGTTCATAGGCCGCGATCGCTAGTTCCAGGTTGTCAGCCCGTTCCCCTCGGATGCTTTTAGAGTAGGCACTCGCCAAGTTATTTTGCGTCGCTGCCCAATCTTCTGGGAAGGCGGCGCGGGTTCTGACTTGGAGGGCTTGTTTATAGGCAGCGATCGCCCGTTCGAGGTTGTCAGCCCGTTCCCCTCGGATGCGGTACAAGTAGGCACTCGCCAAGTTATTTTGCGTCATCGCCCAATCTTCTGGGAAGGCGTCGCGGGTATAGATTTGTAGCGATTGTTCATAGGCAGCGATCGCCCGTTCTAGGTTGTCAGCCCGTTCCCCTCGGATGCGGTACAAGTAGGCATTCGCCAAGTTATTTTGCGTCATCGCCCAATTTTCTGGGAAGGCGTCGCAGGTATAGACTTGGAGCGATTGTTCATAGGCAGCGATCGCCAGTTCCAGGTTGTCAGCCCGTTCCCCTCGGATACGCTCAGAGTAGGCACTCGCCAAGTTATTTTGCGTCATCGCCCAATTTTCTGGGAAGGCGGTGCAGGTTCTGACTTGGAGAGCTTGTTTATAGGCAGCGATCGCCAGTTCCAGGTTGTCAGCCCGTTCCCCTCGGATGCGGTCAGAGTAGGCATTCGCCAAGTTATTTTGTGTCATCGCCCAATTTTCTGGGAAGGCGGCGCGGGTATAGACTTGGAGTGCTTGTTCATAGGCAGCGATCGCCCGTTCCAGGTTGTCAGCCCGTTCCCCTCGGATGCGGTACAAGTAGGCACTCGCCAAGTTATTTTGCGTCGCTGCCCAATTTTCTGGGAAGGCGGCGCAGGTATAGATTTGTATCGATTGTTCATAGGCGGTGATTGCGCGTTCGAGATTCTCAGATCGTTCCCCTCGGATACGGTTTCTGAAGGCAATAGCCAAGTTATTTTGCGTCATCGCCCAATCTTCTGAGAAGGCGTCGCGGGTATAGACTTGGAGTACTTGTTCATAGGCAGCGATGCCCATCTCTAGGTTCAGCATCCGGCTGCCGAGGGGAAACTGCTGAATCAAATCACCAAACTCAACAAACACAGCCGCAATCATCGACGGATCATTCTGTTGAATCAAGTCTGCAAACACAGTTGGCAAGGCGGACAACAATGCCTCATCCAACCGCCCTACATTAGACCTCTTGCGTGAATCAAGATGCGGAAGCAATCTCAAAGTTAAGGATAGCCGCAATCAAATTGAAGCGTAAGCCAAAACGCTTGCGACGATTGCGATAACGCTCGGACAGAATCCGAAAGACCTTCAACTTGCGGTGAACATGTTC
>CALRPI020000149.1:0-4952 GCA_943370025.1 Phormidium lacuna HE10JO
GCTTATTTCCAAGCAGAGGGTATCCCGATTGGTTCTGGGGCTGTGGAATCGTCAATTAAACAAATTGACTTTCGGATGAAGCGGACAGGAGCACAGTGGAAGAGGGAGAATATCCCACAGGCATTATCCGTTCGCTGCGCTTACCTTAAATAAACAATTTGCTGTTTAATAATGTTTTTGCAACTTTGAGATGCTCCCATGATTCAGTAACTTGCAGCATAGAAAACGGAAAATTTGGTAAGCTATCTCCCTAAACGAGGGCATTTCATTCGCCTCAACTTTGATCCCTAAGCAGGACACAAACAAAAAGAAATACTAAAGAGAATCGAGCTAATCCTGTTTGATAATATGATTTTCGAGAATTAGTTATAAGGGTTTTTAATCGCTCCAAACCCTCTACAAATCCAGCCTTGAGATAAAATAATAAGACTTATGGACTAGGATTGGTGTATGTATAAAACAACTAATGAAAATCAGGAAATTGCTAGCTATGGCTCTTGGCGATCGCCGATTACGGCGGAACTGATTGTCAAAGGCAGTATCGGTTTAGGGCAAATAGAAGTAGAAGGGGATCATGTCTATTGGACAGAAGGCAGACCTGCGGAAGGGGGGAGAAGTGCGATCGTCCATCGTGATCCCAGCGGAGTAATTCAAGACCTGCTCCCTGCTCCTTTCAATGCCCGGAGCCGAGTTCATGAGTATGGAGGAGGTTCCCTTGCTGTAGATCAGGGCGTAGTTTATTTTGTGAACTTTGCTGATCAAAGAATTTATGCGATCAAAGCTGCGGTTGCCGCAATCGAAGCTGCGGTTGCCGCAATCGAAACTCCAGTTAGTGCCAATCCTGAAATAAAAGCACCCATAGCTTTGACAGAAGCTGGGAAGTATCGCTATGCGGATCTGGTGATTGATCGCCCCCACCAACGCCTCATTGCCATTCGGGAAGATCATAGTCTTGATGGTGAACCGATTAATACCCTAGTCGCAATTGATCTCGCGAATGGAAGCAACCAGACAATCTTAGCTTCCGGACAGGATTTCTACTCCTCCCCTGCCTTGAGTCCTGATGGTCAATACCTTGCTTGGTTGACTTGGCAACATCCAGATCTGCCTTGGTACAATACCCAGCTATGGGTGGCAGCTTGTGATGAGGCTGGTAATCTAGGACAACCAGAGTTAGTAGCTGGGGGCAAAGATGAATCTATTTTCCAGCCAGAATGGGGAGTTGAGGGCAGTTTGTATTTTGTCAGCGATCAATCGAACTGGTGGAATCTCTATTGTTGGCAGCAGGGAGAAATTACTCCTATTTGCGAAATGGCAGCGGAGTTTGGCTTGCCTCAATGGGTCTTTGCCATGAAAACCTATGGCTTTACTTCTAATCAAGAAATTATTTGCACTTACGGGCAGCAGGGAATTTGGTATTTAGGCAAAATTAATCTGCTAACTAAGGAGTTAACTACCTTAGAGATTCCCTACACAGATATTTCTGGATTGCGGGTAACCAACGGTAAGGCAGTATTTCTTGGTGGTTCCGCCACTACCCCCACCGGTTTGGTAGTTATGGATTTACAAACCCAAGAGCTAGATGTGATCAGGGTATCTAGCCAAGTTGAGATTTCTAGTGATTATTTCTCGGTTCCCGAAGCGATCGCCTTCCCCACCGAACATGGCTTAACAGCCTATGGCTTCTACTATCCCCCCTGCAATCCAGATTACAGCGCTCCCACGGGCGAAAAACCTCCCCTGATTGTTAAAAGCCACGGGGGGCCAACGGCGGCAACTTCTAGTAGTTTTAGTTTGCGGATTCAGTACTGGACTTCAAGGGGATTTGCTGTGCTGGATGTCAACTATGGCGGTAGTACGGGCTACGGGCGGGAGTATCGTTTGCGCTTGGATGGACAGTGGGGGATTGTGGATGTGGATGACTGCACCAATGGGGCGAAGTATCTAGTTAGTAAAGGTTTGGCGGATCCCCAGAAATTAGCGATCGCTGGGGGCAGTGCCGGAGGATTTACCACCCTTGCCGCCCTGACTTTTCGGGATACCTTCCAAGCCGGAGCCAGTTACTACGGCGTGAGTGATTTAGAAGCTTTGGCTAGAGATACCCATAAATTTGAAGCGAGATACCTCGATCGCTTGATTGGAGCATATCCCGACCAGCAGGAAATTTATAAAGAGCGATCGCCCATTAATTTCACCCATAAGCTAGACTGCCCGGTGATTTTCTTCCAAGGCTTAGAAGATAAGGTCGTCCCCCCCAACCAAGCCGAAATGATGGTAGCAGCCTTGCAGCAAAAAGGTTTACCCGTGGCTTATGTTGCCTACCCCGGCGAACAGCACGGCTTTCGGCAGGCAGAAAATATTCAACGCACCCTAGAAGGGGAACTATACTTCTATAGTCGGGTGTTTGGTTTTGCCCTAGCAGAGGCGATCGCCCCTGTAGAGATATTTAATCTCAACACCACCGATGCCTGAGATTTAACATCATGCTATAGAATGGGGAAGTTTCCAGCCCGAATTGTATACTTAACCTCGTATACCTACTAAATAGTAGTAGTAGGGTCGGCATTGCCCACCCTACTCGCTGACTAAAAACGGGAGTTTCAGCAGATCAAATCAATGAGTAACGAACAGATAATCCCAGAAAATCAAAACTTTGGTGATGCCAATGCGACTCCAGAAGTTATTCCAGAAGTTGCTCTAGAAAGCCAATCTAACGCTAATCTTAAGGCTACTCCAGAGGCTGCACCCCCAGTAGTACCTCCAGTTGCATCTCCAATTGTCACTCCAGTTGTACCAGAAGTTACCCCAAAGGTTCCACCCAAAGTTTCTTCAGAGGTTGTTGTTTCTGAGGTTGCCCCTGAAGTTACGCCTAACCCTGCACCTAGCCCAACCGCACCTAAAGCTATACCGACAGTTGCTCCCAATGCTATGGCTAAGGCTATGTCTTCAGCTACTCCGAAAGCTGCTCCGAAGGCTACCCCGAAAGCTATGCCCAACAGCGCGTCGAAGGGTCATGCCCGGCGGATTGTGGTGACATCGGGCAAAGGAGGAGTGGGCAAGACGACCATTACGGCTAACTTGGGCATGGCTTTGGCGAAACAAAATAAGAAAGTTGCCCTAGTGGATGCGGATTTTGGGCTACGCAATCTAGACCTCCTCTTAGGCTTGGAAAATCGAGTGGTGTATACAGCAGTCGAAGTGATCGCTGGGGTCTGTCGCTTAGATCAGGCATTGGTGAAAGATAAACGCCAGCCCGGTTTAGCGCTGCTACCTGCTGCCCAAAATCGCAACAAGGAAGCGGTAAGTCCAGAGCAAATGAGCCAATTGTTAGATGAGTTGGCAAAGAGCTATGACTATATTTTGATTGACTGCCCAGCGGGGATTGAGCAAGGGTTTCAGAATGCGATCGCTGGGGCAAGAGAAGCTCTGATCGTTACCACCCCAGAAATTGCGGCGGTTCGGGATGCCGATCGAGTAGTTGGCTTGCTGGAATCCCAGAGTATTAAGCCGATTCGCCTAATTGTCAATCGTCTTCGTCCAGCAATGGTAAAAGCCAATAATATGATGTCAGTGGAAGATGTGCAGGAGATTTTGGCGATTCCTCTCATTGGGGTAGTTCCCGATGATGAGAAGGTGATTATTTCTTCCAACCGAGGTGAACCCTTAGTTTTGGCAGATAAAGAAAACCCCTCTCTGCCTAGTATTGCTATTACTCACATTGCCCGCCGCCTTGAGGGAGAGCAAATTCCTTTAATTGATCTCATGGCGTATCATGATGGTTTACTAAATCGAATCAAACGATTTTTCCTGACTTAATTAATCTTAATTAGTCCTGAGGACAAGATTAGTAATGATTAAATTTAGCTCTGAAGATTAAGACTTAGAAAATATAGATAAACCCATAGATTTATGGCAGCTCCATGATTAATCAAATTCTTGATAAACTTTTTCCTCATAATGCTAGTAGTCGAGAACAGGTCAAAGGTCGATTAAAAGTAGTAATTGCCAACGATCGAGCTGGGCTAAATCCAGAAATGATGGAGGCAATGCGACAGGAGATTCTTG
The DNA here is from genome assembly GCA_943370025.1 of Phormidium lacuna HE10JO. GTDB lineage: Bacteria > Cyanobacteriota > Cyanobacteriia > Cyanobacteriales > JAAUUE01 > JAAUUE01. Next base: position 4,066 of record CALRPI020000149.1, read on the forward strand.
AGGTTGTCTCTCGCTACGTAGAGTTGGACGTAGATGGCCTAGAGTTTTCCCTAGAAAGCAATCAACGGGCAACGGCGCTGATTGCCAACCTGCCTATCCGCCGAGTCGTCCATAACAGCACCGAAGAAAAATAAATAAAAAAATATCTAAAAATATGCCAGAGATTATTGAAGATACCAGTGTTAATGAATTGTTCGATCGCGGTTATGCCCTTTATGAACAGGGCGAACCTTACGAAAATTTGATTCCCCTATTTAAGGATGTGTGCGATCGCTCCCCCAAATCTGCTCCAGCATGGAGTTGTCTAGCTTGGCTCTACCTGCTCACAAATAAGGGAGATTTGGCGCTGAAGGCAGCAAAAAGGGCTGTTAAGGCAGATGCGACAGCTCCCCAAGCCAGAGTTAATCTTGTCTTAGCCATGTTGGAACTAGGAGAAAAGGGGGTACGGGAACATATCGAAGCAATTCAACGCATTAATGATGTGGATGACGAAGTAAAACAATCTGTGGTTGATAATATTAATGATGGTTTGACCCGGAAACCAGACTGGAAACACCTAAAAAAAGTAAAACAGTGGCTGGAACTATAGTATTGACAAGGGGTATAAGGTTTTTGTCTATGTCAACCTAAAATTGTGACTGTTAATAAATATAGGTTTCAGCCAAGCCTTGATCCCCCTAAATCCTCGTGCTAACGCACCGCTACGCTAGAAAAAAGGGGGACTTTAAGAAATTCTTTCCCCCCCTTTTTAAGGCAGGGCTGTTTCATTCTAAAGTCAAATCAAGCAAATAAAAAGCGATTACAGCTTAGTAAACTAGGAAGTAATCGCCTATTTTTTCAATTAAATTAATATGGATAGTCTAATTGAACACCTTAAGAAAATCAAG
>CALRPI020000150.1:0-4903 GCA_943370025.1 Phormidium lacuna HE10JO
CATTGGTGTCAACTTAAGGCTGAAAGCCTTGAAGGACATCGCTTTCATCTAGTCCTCGATCCCCCTAAATCCCCCTTAAAAAGGGGGACTTTGAACTATTTCTTGTCCCCCCCTTTTGAAGGGGGGCTAGGGGGGATCGAGGACTAAGCGTCAAACAGCAGGCTGGCACTACCTTTGACGTTAAGTTGACACCAATGAAAGTCTTGCGCCCCTACTAGTTGAAATGTTGAAATATTAAGGTAGCAGCACGCCTTGGATGCCGTGGATGATGCCGTTGCTGGCAGCGATATCAGCAAGGACAACCCTTGCCCCATTAACCGTGATTTCTCCAGTGGCATTCACGCTGACTCGCAAAGTTTTTCCTTGGAGAGTTCTGACGGTGGTGTTGCTGCCGGGAGCTAGACTTAGGGAACTGATTCTGCCGGGAACTACATGGTAGGTGAGGATACTGGCTAACTGGGCGCGGTTTTCTGGCTTGAGGAGATTTTGTACAGTCCCCGCAGGCAAGGCAGCAAAAGCCTCATTAGTGGGGGCAAAAATGGTAAAAGGACCACCAGTAGCCAATGCTCCGTCTAGACCAGCAGCCTTAGCGGCTGCCAAAAGGGTAGAGAAAGCACCGCTGTTGAAGGATAACTCGGTGGCAATATTATTCAGGACACCTACTTGGGCAAGGAGGAGAGGCTGGTTGGCAGAGCCAGAAATAATTGGGGTAGCAGCGTTAGTATTGTTGGATTGAAGGACGATCGCTCCACAGCCAATGGTGGCTACTAGGGCAGTGATTTGACGCAGAAAAGATTTGTTGTGGCGCATATTTGCTAAGTTCTATGAATATTCCTTTAAATATAGCCAATTTAGATTAAGATTTCATAAAAATTTGTCACAATCTAGATTTCTTTTGGGTAGTTACTTCTCCCGCAGAGCGGGAGAAGTAATCATAATTTAGTTTTTCTGAAAGCTCAAGAACAATTCACTAGAGGTAATTCCTGCCTTAGTGCCATAGCTGGTAAAGCTCAGGGTTCCTAAGTTTTCTAGTAATGGTTCTAGGGGAACTTCTAGGAAGCGGAGGAGGGGAAACTGGGATTCTAGGAAAGGGCGGGCCGTGAGCCAATCTAGGTAAATGTAGCCTTGGTTAGGAGTGGCTAGGGGAGCGATTGCCCCTTGAAATTGTTTGTCTGTAGGTAATGGTTGGCTCCCCAAACCTAGAGCTGCCCCCATCGCCCCAATATCAGAGGCAAAGATTTCGTAATTTCCTACTTGGCCATGCACACCCCGAACTAGGGTATCTACATCTTTTAAGCCTTGTTTATTCGTTTTAGTTTGGAGCTGCGTCCAGAGGGTGACTGGTTGCTCGGCTAATGTTAGGGGTGTGAGGCTAAAACCTTGCTTAGTGGCTATTTGATCAAGGTGGGCGATCGCTTCTTGAACTGGGGGAGATGTGCGATCGGTAACAAACAGCCAATCTCCTGAGTTTGCGGTTGCATCTTGATTAGGTAACCAACTCAAGGCATAGTCCCCCGTCAGCCAAGGCAAAATATCTTGCTGAAAATCTAGCTTTAGTTCTTTGTTTACTTTACTCAGTAAATTACCTAAGCCAGTGGCTAATAAGCTAGTTTCTTCTGTGGCAGCTCCATTGGTGGGAATTCCATAGGTAGTAAAGAAATTCTGGAGGTCTTTGCCAGCGATCGCTAAACCACTGCTGGCAGGAAGATAGTTGGCAGCAAGATTATCGGTATTTAGACTGGATGGTTGGTCATCGGTTTGACCATCGGCACTACTCTGTAGATTGGACTCAGGACTAACATGGGGATCCCCAGTGATCAGGGCGGTATTGGCAACTAAACCTTGATTTTCAGCAGAGACGGCGATCGCCAAACTGGCAAAGGGCGGCTCTTGGGATAATTCCCCATGCTTGCCTAACCAAGCTGTTACCGCTGGCAGATTAATAAATCCCCAACCTAGGCGAGATTGCTCCAGACTCCCCATAGTTTTTTGGTAGCTGGGAGAGTTGGCTAAGCTCAAATCTACTGCTTGGGCATTGTTGATGGCTTGACGGAGAACTTGAGGATGGTTGGCAATCAATACAAAGCGATCGCTCACGACTGTACTAGCTACTGTCCTACCTATTTCATCACCAGCAGGATTACTCCCCGCCATACTATTAGCTGGATTAACAGGGGTTTCTGCCGCAGATACTTGAGGATAGATGAGTTGAGTTCCCTTGTAGGGAGTAAAAGCTAATTCTGTACCCGCAATTACCTTCTGCGAGAGCCATGTTTGCAAAAATTCTCGACTCTTAGCCTGATCTTTAGTAGTAGCAATTAACAAATAACCCGGCTGCACACCATTGCTAGCTTCATGGTCAAAATCTAGATCCGTCACTGCTAGAGTAATCTCTGACCCTAGCCAAGGTTGAATATCTTTCTTGTAATCTAGGTTCTGCTTGGCTAAGAAAATTTTGAGGGCTTTGGCTACTTGAGGTTGGCTTTGCTGCCAGCTAGTCAGGAAAGAAATGACAAGGGGAGCCTGCTTAGAGATAAATATTACTCCTGGAGGAGAGGCGGAAACCCCGGGCAAATTACCCCCACAGGCGGTGAGGAGGACTAGAGCGATCGCCACTAAAGCTGAAACCAAGCGCTGTTTCATATAATTATCTGAACCCCAAATTATCTGCTCACCTAGTCTATCGCAAATTCAACCTTGATTTGGCACAAGCTAAATAGCCTTGCGTTCATCCATTGCGTATTCCTGCCAGAGCTTTGCCAATTCCAAAGAGCGATCGTACCACTCCTCCTCAATGCGATACATTTTCCGAGGTCTGCCCCGACTAGCGACTTTTTTCCAGCCTCCAGCAATCACCCCGCTATCTTCAAGAAACTTCAAAGAGCCATACAAAACCGTGTCAGAAATCCGATAGGTAACGTATCTGTGCTCTAAATGTTCAATCATCTCTGTGCCATAGGATTCTCCCTGCACTAAAACCGCTAGGATATAGCAAACTGCCAGTTCTCGATTAAGGTAATTTGGGGGCGGATTCTCAAAAAAACGATAAATATCATCAAATTTCATTACAATCACCTGAATAACTTTTTGTAGGAATATGTGATTTTGCTGCCCCTGAAAATTCCTTGATGCTGGCTTGATGCCTCTGGAGATATGACCAATACATTTTGGGAAGAGATTGATTGCAGTTTGGTGTTAGATGGCGACCAAACTACTGGGTGAGTAGATGTAAGTTGCTGTGCTAATCTTTTAGAGGTATTGAGGTATTACGGTAAAGTCATAGCTTGAATCATAATTTAAGCGATCTTTAAACCATAATTAAGATACGACTTATTAAAGTATGATTCTCCGCCCCTGCCAAGAGCTGAAAATCATCACCTCTAACTACTTTATAAATCTACTTTATAAATGCTTCTATTGCTCCCTAAAGTTAAACCCGTATATATTTGAACCATTAAGAACTAAATCATAAAGGTGAAGGTAGTGCTGCAAAGTAATGGTTTAGATAATGGTGCTTGGGGCGCGAAGCGCCCCAAGCACCATTACAATGAATGACTACTTTTATTATAATCATCAATTTTTACGTAATTTCCGCCTAAGTTTATGTCAGAACAGCCAGATGTTTCGCCGATTCCTACTAATCTCAAGCAAGTTTCCCAGTCTCTCCGGCTCACGGGTTGGATTGCTTTTTGGACACAACTAGTCTTAGGGGTAATTTCTTCGGTCATTTTATTGCTCTATGCCTTTTCTAGTAGTACCTCCAATCGTGGGGCAGAGGTAGGGCAGGGAACTAGTTTTGGGATTTTCTTTGCCATTTCTGGGTTAGTTACTTTAGGAGTGAGTATTTATTGGGCATTTTGCTATACTCGCTTGGGGGTAAAACTGATGGATCCGATCGCCAATCTCCGCCCTAGTAAGCTGGATACGATCAAGGCAGTCCGCATTGGCATCATTGTTAATTTAACAGGAATGCTGCTGACTTTGGTGGGAGCGCAAGCCATCATTGGTAGTACTTTGGCTCGATCTCTCTCCCAGCAACCCGGCACTTTTGTCCCCGGCGGCACTGTCCAATTTATTCAACCCCTAGATTTATTTGTTGTTCAAGCAAATACTAATACAATCTTTGCCCACTTCGTTGGGGTGGTGGCGGCACTGTGGCTCCTGACTCGTTTGTATAAATAAACAGCAAATTTTATTCTAATCTGAACGCAAACTGCTGCAGATCCCAAATTGTCATGATACTGTTTTACTAAATAGTTCATACAAATGAGGTTTTGAATGCCTTGCTGTGTAGGGATTTCAATCAAAAAACTGGCAAGTCCAGTTTTTTGGTTTGGTATGACATACTCATTTTCAAGCGTTGTTGCGGGCTGAGCGGAGTCGAAGCCCGCAATAACGTCCGATATTCGATTGTGCGTCAAAATATGGTTGTTGGAGTAAAATAGGTGGAGAGAAATACTTTTTACACACAAATTATGGAATGTCGGCTCTGTGGTCATCCTAGTACCTGTAAACATGGAAAAGCTCCGAATGGGAGCCAGCGTTATTTTTGCTCCCATTGCCAACAAACATTTAACGAGCGATTTAATACGATTTACTATCATCGCCAAGTCACTCCTGAACAAATTCGACAAGTGTTACAAGCACATAGCGAAGGCAGCAGTCTGAGAGGAATTAGCCGCACCAGCGGACTTGCTTACAATACAGTTGTGAGTATCGTGCGTGCAGCTAGTCAAAAAGCCCAATTGGTTCATAATGGTTAGTGTCATTATTTATTCGCCACTAATAAATAATAGGGGAAAGTAAGGAGGATAAAGCGATCCAAGCAACCTCCAATGAACATAGCAGCACGAGAACAACAAATACTACGAGTCAAAGCCACAAGTTTTCAACCAGAACTGGA
>CALRPI020000151.1:0-4895 GCA_943370025.1 Phormidium lacuna HE10JO
TTGAGAGTGGGTGGCTGTAGCCACCCACTCTCAAACTTCTGTAAAATCAAAAAAATGGTGAAACTATTTTTTTGATTTGGGATAAGTTTTTCAAGTATATTTCTAGGGGCTAGCTGAAAATTCTCCATCAAGAGGACGAGAAGTTTAGCTAAATCCTAAGCTCTTTGGTTAAACTAGAAGCAACCTTGTAAATTTCTTGTAAATTTAAAAAGTTAATAAATAATATAAAAACATCTCACTCAGAAAGCAGCGAACGGTGAACGGTAAATAGTGAACAGTCAATAACTGGTAGCTGATAACTGGTAACTGATAACTGGTAACTGAATCAAGGGACATTGCCATGGAGCCAGAACAACTCAAGAAAATCACCGGATATTTCATCGAAGAAGCCAGAGAACACTTGGCAACTATTGGCCAAGGTTTGGTGGATCTCGCCAAGACGATCGCCACCCCTGATGATGTCCATGAATGTTACCGAGGTGCCCACTCCATCAAAGGCGGAGCGGCAATGCTGGCTCTGGAAAGTATCCGCCTGACTGCTCACCGGATGGAAGATTATTTCAAGTATCTCAAGGAAAACCCAGTCCAACCGGATCAATATATAAAAACTAGCTTTGCCCAACTTAACCAAGCTCTACAAACCCAGATCGATCGCCTAGAGCAAAGCCCCGACCTGACCCTCAGCGAAGCTGAAGCTAGCGATGTTATGGCCGTAATTACACCAATTTTTGGGGAGATGCCCGCCCATCTAGAACAACTAGCCCACGGTACCACCACCGCCACCCCGACTAAAACCTTGCCTACTAACTTTGCCCCCGATGCCCTGAGTAAACTCCGCGAACTACTGCAACTCTTCAAGCAGCCAGATAGTACCGCAAATCGTCGCCAAGCCTTAGATTGTGCCAAAGGTCTTACCGCCTTGGGGAAACAGGCTGATCTGCCGACATGGGTGAACTTAATGGCGGTGGCAACGGCAGCGATCGACAACCGAGAAAACTCCCCAAAGATTCTTGCCAGTAAGGTAGTTAAAGAAATTAAACAAGCCCATGACTTGATTGTGGCTAACCGGGCTGAGGAGATTATCCCTAGCCCCCAACTCCAAGCACTAGTCCCCTTAGCCAAAACTAGTACTCAAAAAACCAAAGCTATTGCCAGCAGTTCTTCTCAAACCCCAGAAGTAGGCTCTGCCGAGCTAGACAACCTCGCTATTTTATTCTCCCAAGAAACTTCAGACCTAGAAGAAGTCACCCCAGCCACAGCTAGCCATCGCCACCTCAATCAAGAAGAGCAACATATTTTGGGCAGTAGTAATAGTAACCAAGACCTGAATGACCTCTTCTCTGGATTAGATGGAGAAGAGGAATTAGCAGAGATTTCCTACAACAGCGAAGATATGAGTTTCTTAATGACCGAAACTCCGCAACCAGCTATGTCTCAATCGAAACCAGCTACGGCTAAATCGAATCAACCTCCTCGATCGACTCCCCCAACTCCAGATTCATCAGTGCTGATGGGAGAAGACCTAGATAATTTCCTCGATCTCACGTCTATGGATTTGTTTGCCGATCATTCAGACAATCTAGATCACCTAGATCACCTATCAGAACTAGATTTAAGTTCAGACCCATCGCCGGGAGAAAGTTTGGACGATCTCAGTTTAGATTTATTTGATGATGGTAGCGATCAGGGTGGTTTTGATGGCGGTTTTGATGAGATGTTCTCTGACCAAGGCACAACCCCATCTAGCCCTCAAAGCACAGAAGCATCTAGTAGCCAATCATGGGAAGACCTATTAGGAGAACCCTCTAGTCAGGCTGGAGATTTTGCTAGTGACTTTTCCCTAGAAGATATCCGCACAGATAGCCTAGAAGGTTCAGAGTACGATGCCTTGAGTGATGTCTTTGCAACTTCTACTGATGAATCTATCCTAGACAGCTTTGGCGCAGATGGTGCTGGAGAAAACAGCAGCTTTGATGATATGTTTACCGACTCTGCTGCCCCAGAGCAAAATTGGGATGCCCTCGATATGTTTGCTGATGCTGGAGCGGCTCCAGAGGCAAGTGAGCTAAGTCTTGATGATTTATTTGGAGCTACTCCAGAAGTCAGCACAGCTTTGCAACCAGAAGATATCTTTGATTTTGGCGGAGAAGAAGACCTCGGCTTAGAACAAGACTATTCAGAGCCAAACTATGCCGATTTTGATGAACTAGAAAGTATGCTAGGGGACTCCGACCCCAGCGGAGCTTCAGCTTTTGATGAACTAGATGCAATGCTAGATACAGAAAACTCCGGCTTTTCTCTCAATGATCTCAGCGATGACTTTGCCGACCTAGATGCTCTCCTCGAACCAGCTATTCCGTCTATGCCAGCTAAAGCTACTCCTGTGGCTCCTGTCAAGGAAGCGAAGAAAGATAGCTTTGGCTTTGAAGACCTAGAGGGCTTGCTAGAAGAAACCGAAAAATCCATGGGCGGCTCTCGGAAATCTGATGGTGGGGGCAATAGAAGCACCACTGTTGCCCGTCCCCAAAGAGGCGTGGGCGAGCAAACCATGCGGGTTCCTGTGAAGCAACTGGATAATTTGAACAACCTGATGGGGGAACTGGTAGTGAACCGGAATACCCTAGAGCAAGATCAGGGCAGATTGCGGGAGTTTCTGGATAACCTGATTCGGAATATTCAGCAGCTAACCGATGTGGGGGGAAGGATGCAAGACCTCTACGAACGGAGCCTCCTAGAAAGTTCTCTCCTCGCCAGTCGGCAAAAAAATCAGCAACCCACCCACCAATACCTCAACCAACACTCTAGGGGAGATGAATCTAGTCGGCAGGCAAATAATTCTGGGGATGAAGATTATGACCCCTTGGAAATGGATCGCTTCACTGGATTCCATCTCCTTTCTCAAGAGATGATTGAATTGATTGTCCGGGTCAAGGAATCGGCTTCGGATATTGAGTTTTTGGTGCAGGGCACAGACCAAGTGGCACGAATGCTGCGACAGATTACCGATAAGCTCCAAGAAGGGTTGAATCGATCGCGGATGATGCCCTTCAAGCAGACCGCCGATCGCTTACCTAGAGCAGTGCGAGATATTTGTGTCAAGCTAAAAAAACAAGCCGAACTCAAGGTAGAAGGTCAAGATACCCTCGTGGATAAGATGATCCTAGAGCAACTCTACGACCCCATGACCCACCTGGTGAACAATGCCATGACCCATGGGATCGAAACCCCAGAAGTCCGCCAGAAAGCCGGGAAAAATCCCCTCGGACGAATTCAAATCAAAGCCTTCCACCAGGGGAACCAAACCATAATTTCCGTTGGCGATGATGGCGCAGGTATTGATCCAGAGGTGATTCGCCGGAAAATAGTGGAAAAGAAATTAATTTCGGCGGCGGAGGCACAGAAGCTATCTCGAATCGATCTCTATGACTACCTCTTCCACGCTGGTTTTAGTACCAAAGATCAGGCAGATGAGCTGGCGGGTCGGGGCGTGGGCATGGATGTGGTGCGGACGAAACTGAATGACATTCGCGGCACTGTGGGGATCGATTCTACCCTCGGTAAAGGGACTACCTTTACAATTCGTTTACCCCTAACCTTGAGTATTGGTAAAGCTTTGCGCTGTTTGAGTGACCATAGCCTGATTGCCTTCCCCATTGACGGGGTGGAGCAGCCGATGGATGAGACGGTGGAATCTTTGGAAACCCATGAAAATGGTCATTTCCTTTATCCTTGGAATGGTGAGAAACTAGAAGTTTATCCCCTATCGGAACTACTGACCTTTAACCGCCATATCAGCCGAGGTAATCTCTACGGCGGTCAGCGGGAAGATGGGATGATCTCGATCGTGATTCTCCGGGGGGCGGGGAATTATCTGGCAGTACAGGTGGATCAGGTGTTGGGAGAGCAGGAAATTGTGACCAAACAACTGGAAGGTCCTGCGCCCAAGCCCGTGGGCATCGCTGGGGCGACGGTAATGGGGGATGGCAAAATCATGCCGATCGTCGATGTGCTAGAACTAATTGACCTCTCCCTTGGTCGCCTGAGCAAGGATAAGGGCGGAATGCTCTGGGATCAAAGCAATATTATTCTCACGGAGCCAGCCCCCGTGAAGACGGAGCCGTTGGTATTAATCGTGGATGATTCCATTACTGTTCGAGAACTACTCTCCATGACCTTCACCAAGTCTGGCTATCGGGTGGAGCAGGCACGGGATGGTCAGGAGGCTTGGGACAAAATGCGATCGGGGCTGCCCTGTGATATTGTCTTCTGCGATATTGAAATGCCGAAGATGGATGGTTTGGAGTTGCTCGATCGAATGCACAAGGACGAAATTCTGAAAAATCTCCCGATCGCCATGCTCACCTCGCGGGGAGCCGATCGCCACCGCCAAATTGCCGCCGAACGGGGGGCAAGGGGTTATTTCACTAAGCCTTATTTGGAAGATGTCCTGTTAGATGCGGCGCAAAGAATGATTAAGGGAGAGGTGCTATTACACGTTAATGCCCCTGCTTAAAATCCTTGTCCTATATCGAAAATCTCGCTGAAAAATACTCCCCTTAGACCTAGAATATAGATAATTAGCCTAGGTAATTTTTTCATGGACGATCGTGATCGCCTCCGAGTTCAGATATTTTTAAACAAATGGCAAGGCTCTCAAGGGAATGAGAGGGACAAATATATCAAGGATTTTTCTTAGACCTTTGTGATGGTTTGGCGATAGCATTGATCAACGATGGGCAGTATGGAAATATTACAGCAGTTTTCAGATGAATAAGCCACAGTGATTGAACCAGCCCAGCGCATCATCACTAGAAATACAGTCGTTGATAATTGTAGTTAGAGCTAGATCGAGTGCTTCATTAGTTCGAGCTTTAGCCGAACGAAGTAACTGTTTA
>CALRPI020000152.1:0-4721 GCA_943370025.1 Phormidium lacuna HE10JO
TTGCGGTTAGCAGTGTAGGGATCATGATGACACCAAACCAGCCTACATACAGGCGGTTGTTGGTGCTGGTTACCCAGTTACAAAATCTCTCCCACACGCTACTTTGTTCGCGTTGTTGGATTGTTGTTGTCATTTGTTTATGATTGCTTGATGTTTTGGTATGAATCTAAGATTTGTTTCTTAGTTCTTTAATAATGTTACATTACTTTGCATTTGTCTAGCTAATTTTCATAAGAATAGCTAATGCAAACTATCAACTCTCATTATATCGTGGTTTTAAGGGGTTGGGGGATGAGGGGGTATTTCTTAATCCTAAACTGACGTTACCTAGGATTGTTAAATTTACCAAGGGTTGCCGATCATGGTGAAGGCACTCCAGAAATAGGGGTGGGTCAGGGTTCTGTCTCCCAATTTTTTCAACTCGTCGTTCAGGGCAAAGTTGCCCTTGGGGGTGACTAAGCTGCCGCCTTCTAAACGAACTTCTCCTCGGAGCATTGCCAGTTGTGCCTGCCTGAGTGCTTCGGATTTGGTGGTGGTGGTTTGGAGTTGTTGATAGAACTCGGTCATTAAGCCCATTGTGCCTGCATCGCTGACCTGCCAGAGGCTGGCTAGGGCAGACCTGACTCCAGAGGTGACGGCTAAACCAGCAAAACCTAGCTCGGCATCAGTATTACCTAGGGCGGTTTCGCAGGCGCTGAGGACTAACAAATCTACCGGGGGAGTGCCAAAACCGTTGGTGCGGATTTGGTCGATCGTGAGTCTTTCGGTTCCCCAGAGTTGGATGAAGGAGTTGGTTTTGTCTCCTAAGAAGGAGCCGTGGGTGGCGAGATGGACTATTCTTTGGTTTGGACTGCGGTTCTGGCGCAGGTTACTCAGGGTGAAGTTTTCATTCAGGAAGATATTTCCGCCTCGAATTTGGTTGATGGCTTTGAGTTCTACGGGAACTCCGGGCAGGGGAGAGAGGTTATCAACTACGAAGCGATCGGCTCCCATCGCCATGACTTGGGCATCTTGGAGGGGGCTGTAGGTGGTATCGGTGAGGGTCAAAGAAGGCATCAAGGCAACGCTATAGTCTTCGATGATGAATTGATTATTTTTGTTCTGCATGGCGGCGATCGGCATTGACCTTAATCCTCGATCCAAAAGAAAGACTAAGTTATCAATTTTCAGTCTTTTCAGGTCTTCTTCGAGGGGGGCAACAATCAGGTCATACATCCGCCTGGAGCCTCTGCCATAGATGCTCCTCCGGGCAACACCTCTGGTAAGTTCCCCAGCACTTTCGAGAACTTCAGGGCGGGTTAAGGCGGGATATTTCACCCGGATTAGGTCGCCAGTGGGGGGGACGAGGACAATTTCTAGGGTATCGGTATTGCTGGGGTTGCGGAAGAGCTGGCTCCGGGCGGAGCTGACGGAGCGGTTAGTAGCGGCAGTATCGTTGGCGGGGGAGAAGAAGACGTAGATGAGGGCTGGTTTGACGTTGGTTTGTCTGGTGATCCGGTTAAGGATGTCTTGTGCCTGATTGACATCGAGGGTAGCAATTTCGTCGGCAAGTCCGGTGAAGAGTTGAAATTCTTCTTTGAAGGGGTCGTCTAGGAGGCGAATCCTGTCATTGAGGTTATTGACGGGGATTCTGTCGATGATGGGGATACTTGAGTTGGCGGCAGTTAGGGAGATGGGGGATTGGACACCGGGGGAGGTGGCATCGAGAATTGGTCGATCGAGCACTAGAGCCGGGGGAGTTGGTGGTGGTGACGGGGGTAATGGTGTTGGAGGAGTTGGGATTGTAGGAGGGGCTACAACTACTGTTGGTGACGGGGTGACTACTGGTGGAGGCGGGGTTATGGGAGTAGAAATAGTTGAAGGAAGGGAGATGGTTTCAGGGATAAGGATTGAAGGTGGTGTGCCAACAACTACAGGGTCTGGGGTTCGAGTGGAATTAAGATCGATGATTGGTTCAGGGAATGTTACTGAAGGAGCGGTAGTTCTGATGCTGATGTTTGTACCGTAGTTGTTTATGGCAGGAGGAACAGGGACGGTGAGGTTATTGATGGTGTTTGATCCAGTGCCACTAGTTATTGCTGCCACAGTTCCGTTATTATTGCCAATTGAAAATGGATCGGTGATACTACGAATTAAAGCTAAAGACGATGGGATCGTAACATTGCCAACTAAAAAGGGGACAGAAGTGCTACCTCCGTGAGTAATGGTAATTGCCCCACCCCCATCTACTCCTTGGGTACTAATACTAGCTAAGGTACTACCATCTCTGGCGAGAAAAGTATTGTCTACTGCCAAAAATAAGTTTCCGGTATTAATATCAACTCTTCCTCCAGTTCCTCCACTGAAACCACTTTGAGACAAAATAGCTCCAGTAACAATATTTCCAGCAGTTGCAAGGATATTGATATTCCCACCATTTCTTATAATAGGTATATCAGAAGAAGCATTTACATAATATGCCAAAATATCACCGTTAGTAGTAGTTACATTGATATCTCCACCACCAGTCACTAAAATAGCTGAATAAATATTACCACTAGTAGTTAAATTGATATTTCCAGACATTATACTACCTGTAAAAATATCGCCGCTAGTAGTTAAATTGATATTTCTACTCCGAACATATACAGGGTTTAAAACAATATTTCCGCTAGTAGTAAAGTTGATATCTCCAGCACCTCGGCCTCCCAAAGTCATTACATTACCAGTAGCAGTAATGTTGCCTCTAGTATTTAAAGTGATGTTTCCACCATTTCCAGGTTGGACAGTGCTGCCAAAAATACTAGGTAAAGCTTCATCACCAGTAATTAAATCCCTCGTAACAATATTACCTCTAGTAGTTAGATTGATATCTCCACTATTTCCTACAACAGTATTAGTATTTAAAGCACGAGTAACAATATCACCGTTAGCAGTTAAATTAATATCTCCACCATTTCCTAGTCCAGTACTAGCAACTAAATTATTTGTAAAAATATTGCCACCAGCAGTTAAAGAGATATTTCCGCCATTTGCTCCAGTGAGATTTGCTAGTAGACCAGCACCAATACTATTGGTATTAACATTTCCACCATTTCCTTGATCACTATCAGAACGTAAATCATTTGTACGAATATCACCACCAGCAGTTAAAGCGATATTTCCACCATCTTCTCGAATACTATAAGACCTTAAATTTTGCGCAACAATACTGCCGTTAGTAGTATTTAAATTGATAATCCCACCATCTCCTTGATCACTATACGAGTTTAAAGAAAATGTACTAATATTGCCACTAGCAGTTAGATTTATCCTGCCACCATCTCCTTGAATACTAGTAGATGATAAATTGCCTGTACTAATACTGCCACTAGCAGTTAAATTGATACTCCCGCCATCTCCTTGAATACCAGTAGATGATAAATCGACTGTACTAATATTGCCACTAGCAGTTAAATTAATACTTCCACCACTCAGATTACCCCCAGAAGATAAACGAATTGGACCAATATCGCCGCTAGCGGTTAAAGTAAGATTTCCACCATTTCCTTGATTACTAGTAGCATCGACCCTGAGTATGTTGACGTTGCCGCCAGCAGTTAAATTAACGCTTCCACCACTCAAATTACCCCCAGAAGATAAACCAGCATTACTAATATTGCCGCCAGCAGTTAAATTAATAACTCCTCCATTTCCTAGATTACTGGTAGAACGTAAATCACCTGTACTAATATTGCCGTTAGCAGTTAAACTAATCGCTCCTCCATTGCCTGAAGTAGAGGAAGAACTAATTGTGTTACCTAAAAAAACAAATAAATTTTGAGCATTTATATTAATATTGCCTCCGTTACCAGAACTACCTACTCCGATTACCTCAGAGCTACTCTCAATTTGCCCGGAAACGTTGAAATTACCATTACTAGACAGATTTTGATTGATTCTAATATTTCCCCCGTTTCCAACATTGCCATTTTGTAGGGAGACAGAACTACTATAAAGAGCAAAAGCTTGGAATGGTAAGTTAGGAGTAAAAATCTCAGAACTAAAGGCACCAATAATATCTATATTATTGGTGGCATCAATGATGATATCTCCACCAGTTCCTGCATTTCCTGAAAAAGATGCTCCAGAAAAAGTAGCGATGCCATTTGTCACGCCATTTGCCGCAAAACTTCCATTGGTTGCCCTAATTGTGACATTGCCACCATTTCCGGCGGTACCATCATCAACACGAGAGTAGGCAAAAATTATTCCTGTATTCACTTCCCTTCCCATAATGGAAATATCCCCTGCTCTATTAGAGTTGCCATTGCCACCATCAACAACAGAGATACTAACCACCTCCCCTGTAGTTATGTTGCCATTAGGAGAATTGAGAGTAATATTTCCCCCATTACCACTGTTCCCCGCAGCTACACCAGAAGAAGAATCAAGATTCCCTGTTCTGATGTTTCCTGTAGTAGCAGTTAAATTGATATTTCCTCCATTTCTAAGAGGTGTAATAACGCCTGTACTGACATTGCCTACATCAATACTCCCCGCCGTAACCCGGAAGTTCCTCCCAGAAGCAGTAATATCATTGCCATTAGTATTAAATAGACCTCTTGCGTGAATCAAGATGCGGAAGCAAGCTCAAAGTTAAGGATAGCCGCAATCAAATTGAAGCGTAAGCCAAAACGCTTGCGACGATTGCGATAACGCTCGGACAGAATCCGAAAGACCTTCAACTTGCGGTGAACATG
>CALRPI020000153.1:0-4445 GCA_943370025.1 Phormidium lacuna HE10JO
ATTATTTCGCGAGTTTCGGGCTAAGTCTGATGAGATTGGGGCATTCCCTCACGAAACCAGTTGCTTAACCGTGTTTTTCTTAGTGATTGAGCGCGATCATGCTAAACATAACCGTAAATCTGTGGCGAAAACTTCATGACACTAACTAAATGACATCTTACGCACTGAAAACAAATCATTTAGGGTTTTGGATATTGTTGCGGGCTTCGACGACCCTCAGCCCGCAACAACCGACTAATGCATAAGTCCTGACTTTATAGAAAACTTAAGATCCGTAAGCCCAGCCCTATGAGATTATGAAGAAACTTTCTGATCGCGATACAAAGCTTACAAAATACTTAGAAAATATTTACTTAATTTACTTAAGGAGTTTATAAGAAAATGGAACAACATCGGCAATCTACTGTTGTGATTACAGGTGCATCTTCTGGAGTGGGTTTGTATGCCGCTAAAGCTCTGGCTGCTAAAGGTTGGCATGTGGTGATGGCCTGTCGGGATCTCGCCAAAACCGAAAAGGTTGCTCAAGAAGTAGGTATTCCCAAGGGAAGCTATAGCATTCTGCACATTGATCTGGGTTCTCTGGCAAGTGTGCGGCAGTTTGTAGAGAAATTTCGAGCTACTGGTAAGCCCCTAGATGCTTTGGTCTGCAATGCGGCAATTTATATGCCCCTAATTAAAGAACCTTTGCGGAGTCCCGAAGGTTACGAACTAAGTATGGCAACTAATCATTTAGGGCATTTTCTGCTCTGTAATTTGTTGCTTGAGGACATGAAGAAATCTGATTTTAGCGATCGCCGCATGGTCATCCTCGGTACTGTCACCCACAACCCCGATGAACTAGGGGGCAAGATTCCTCCCCGTCCAGATTTGGGGAATTTTGAAGGTTTTGCTGTGGGTTTCCAAGACCCGATTTCGATGGCGGATGCCAAGCAATTTGAACCAGTCAAGGCTTATAAAGACAGCAAGGTGTGTAATGTGTTGACGATGCGGGAACTCGATCGCCGCTACCACGCCAGCACTGGCATCACTTTCACTTCTCTCTATCCGGGCTGTGTTGCCGATACTCCCCTATTTAGAAACCACTATCCTCTATTCCAAAAAATCTTCCCTTGGTTCCAGAAAAATATCACTGGAGGTTATGTTTCTCAAGAACTATCGGGAGAGCGGGTAGCTATGGTGGTGGCAGACCCTGAATATAGACAATCTGGAGCTTACTGGAGTTGGGGCAACCGGCAAAAGAAAGATGGTAAATCCTTTGTCCAAAAGGTTTCTCCCCAAGCACGGGATGATGAGAAGGGAGAATTAATGTGGGAAACCAGTTCCAAGCTAGTAGGATTACCCTCGCCTACTCCAGTTCCTGCTTCCTAATACTAAATTATAAAAATGGTTTCACCATTTTTATAATTTAAACCCTTACACAGCAAGGTGTTCAAAGTCTTATTTGTATCAATTGCTTTGCAAAATGGTATAAGAGGTCATTGATAACGCAGCAAAACCCAACTTGACATCTATTCTCGTTGGGTTTCCTTGTGTCAGCCAAACCTTGTGGGCTATCTTAAGCAAATTAGTTGAGTGATATTTCCATAAGGCAAAGGTGATGTCTGAAGAACAGGCAATATTTTTTGAACATTTCCAAGCAGATACCTTGGAGCAGATAATACCAATTCCGGAGTTTCGTGAAGTTCTTAATAGTGATCGAGCAGGATGGCGAAATATTCATCTAGCTCAATTTATTTCGCCAGATACACCTTGGCAAACTCCAGCTTTCCATAGTCAACAACACATGATTGGGATTCCTGATTTTATTTCCTATCCTGTGTCCTTAGGTTTCAAATATAACTCGGATCGTCGGATCGCCAAATCCCATTGGCATCCCCGCCAACCTGTTCATGATTGTATTCATATCTGTCCAGAGGGCGTATATTCTGTGGCTTGGGATCGAGCAACGAACACTAGTCACTTTCTTTTGGAGCCGAGTTTTGTGGCGGAGGTGGCTCATGAGACGGTGGATGGCGATCGAGTGGAGCTTGCGTTTGAGGTACAAGCTAGTGATCTATTGATCTATCAACTTTTTCTAGCTCTGAATACAGAATTGGAAACCAGTCTGAAAACTGGTAATCCTAGTGATGCTTTTTATGTTGATGCCCTCGCCACCGCCCTTGCTGCCCACATCCTTAAGCACTACACAACTCGCCCCCAAACTCTACGGGAATATGCCGATGGTTTGCCCAAGGAGAAGCTCGATCGAGCGATCGATTATATGCAGGCGTATCTAAACAAGAATTTGTCCTTGGAGGATATGGCGACGGAGTTGGGGATGAGTCAGTATTATTTCTGCCATTTGTTCAAGCAATCTATGGGCATATCTCCCCATCAGTATTTGATCCAGCAACGGGTGGAGCGGGCAAAGTTTTTGTTAAGGCGATCGAAGAAATCGATCGCCAATATAGCAGCAGAATGTGGTTTTGCAAATCAAAGTCATCTGGCTCGATACTTTCGCCGCCATACGGGAGTCAGCCCCAGTCAGTTTCGGCAAAAATAGCAAGATTGTGTTCAAAATTAGTCAAAAAATAGCAAGATTGTGGGCGACTTTCCCTAGGCACATAGGTTATCTTGTGACAGTTAACAGTTAACTGTGAATAGTGAATAGTGAATAGCAAGAACTGCCAACTAACCAGAAACTAATCATCACTAATTAGAAACTAATAATTACTAGCTAAGAACTAATAATTACTAGCTGATAACTGAATAACTGATAACTGGTAACTTATAACTTTACCTCCCTGTACCTTCTTTACCTCCTGATAACTGATAACTGGTAACTGAATAACTGTCATGTTCATCCACCCCTATCTTGCTAAAGCCTCCTTAGGTTTAGGTGTTGTTTTTGCCTTGATCCATCCTGCTTTTGCTCAGATCGTCCCGAATGGTGCGGGGACTGTCGCTACTCCCCAAGGGAACCAGATTAATATCACTGGGGGAACTCAGGCGGGGGGGAATCTTTTTCATAGTTTTCGGGATTTTAATGTTAATTCAAACCAAGTTGCCAATTTCCTGAGCAATCCGCAAACTCAAAATATCCTCGGTCGGATCAATGGCGGCAATCCTTCGGTTATTAATGGTTTGCTGCAAGTGACGGGGGGAAATTCTAATTTATTCTTGATGAATCCGGCGGGGATTGTTTTTGGGCAGGGAGCAAGTTTGAATGTCCCGGCAAGTTTTACGGCAACTACGGCGAATCAAATTGGGTTTGGTAATAATTTATTTAATGCTTTTGGGGATAATAATTTTTCGGCTTTAACGGGGAATCCCGATAGTTTTATTTTCACGACAAATCAAGCTGGAAGTATTGTCAATGCTGGGAATTTATCAGTCACACCGGGGCAGGGAATTAGTTTGATTGGCGGGAATGTTGTTAATACTGGCAATATCAATGCTGGGAATATTACTCTGGCGGCAGTGCCGGGAACGAATCGAGTGAGGATTTCTCAGCCGGGGCATATTTTGAGTTTGGAAATTGTGCCGCCTGTAGATTCTGCGATCACGCCTCTAGATTTGCCTCGGTTGCTGACAGGATCGGGTTTGCCGGGAATTACTAACAATGGTTCAACTGTGGAAGTTGCGGGGGTGGCAATTCCTGCGGGGCAAGGGATCAATATCACTTCGGGAAATCTGGGTACTTTCTCTCAGGGCGGGGTCATTAATGTTCTGGGGGATAGAGTTGCTCTGGTGAATACCAATCTCAATGCCAGTGGTAGCAATGGTGGGGGAACTATTCGGGTTGGTGGGGAATATCGAGGCGAGGGAGTTAATCCGTTTAATTCTCGGATGACCTATGTGGATGCTGGTTCTTTTTTGAATGCGGATGCAATTAATTCTGGTAATGGAGGCAGGGTGATAGTTTGGGCTGATGACACTACGAGATTTTATGGGAATATTTCTGGGCGAGGGGTGACTGGTAGTGGGGGATTTGTGGAGGTGTCGGGAAGGCAGAATTTAGCTTTTGATGGGCGGGTGGAGTTGCTGGGGGCTAATGGGTTAAATGGAACTTTGTTGCTGGATCCTACGGATATTGTAATTCAAGGAGGGGTGGGGAATGGAGATGGATCGTTACCAAATATTGTGTTTGCAACCCTACCGGATCCGATGACGATTTCGGCGGGGGCATTGGCGGCGATATTACCGTCCACTGCTGTAGATATTCAAGCTAGTAACAACATTACTTTCAATGTTCCGGTGACTTTTGCGGCTTGTACTACAGGTACTTGCGGGGGAATTAATTTCACGGCGGGGGGAATATTAGACCTCTTGCGTGAATAGATAAAAGATGTGTAAAACTAGGTCAAGGAGGAACCAATCATGACCTACGAACAACTCAAACTCTTCAAGTCTAGTGCTTTCAAACGCAGATGCGGTGTTCATCGCACCACCTTCGAGCAGATGGC
>CALRPI020000154.1:0-4395 GCA_943370025.1 Phormidium lacuna HE10JO
GGCAGTGTGCCGAAATGGGTTTCTAGGAGGGCTGTGGGACTGTAATCTGTTGGCATAGCATCATACTCCTTGTCTGATCTCCGCCTGAGCCTACTTCAGAATTTATACTCCCTTTCTCTTTTGTTACGAAACGTATGCGTTTGCCCTACTGGCATATTCCAGCCACTTTATCAATGATCTGTAATATGGCATACAATTGCTAATAAAGTCCTCTACACGCAAATTGATTAATTTCGGTTATATTTCCCATGAGCAATGCAATTGTCTGTGCCAATGCCCTATCTACCCATCCGTCTTTAGAGATGGCGATCGCTGAACTTGTGGAGCAACTAGAGGGTAAATTTTCTGCCACCCCAGATTTGGGGATAATTTTTATTTCCGCTGCCTATAGTAGTGAATTTTCTCGCCTCATGCCCCTGTTGAAATCGAAGCTCTCTCTGCCGGCATTGATTGGTTGTGGTGGTGGGGGCATCATTGGCACAAATGCTCAGGGTGAGGCGATCGAGATTGAAGGAGAACCCGCCATTAGTCTAACCTTGATGCAGTTGCCGGGCATTAAGGTGCATACATTTCATCTCCCGGCAGAAGACTTGCCAGATATGGATAGCTCCCCCGATAGTTGGGTGAACCTAGTTGGGGCAGCACCTGAGGATAATCCTCAATTCATTCTGCTGGCGGATCCCTTCTCGGCAAGGATTAATGACCTATTGGCGGGCTTAGATTTTGCCTACCCCGGTGCTGCCAAAATTGGCGGTTTGTCCAGTGGTGGGGAAGTGGGTTTTAAGAGTGGTTTGTTTCAGGATTATATTTTTCATCGAGAAGGAACTGTCGGGGTGGCGCTGAGTGGAGATCTTGTGGTAGAGACGATTGTAGCTCAGGGCTGCCGCCCCATTGGAGAACTATTTCAGGTGACGAAGGGAGAACGGAATATTATTCTGGAAATGGCTACGGCTGATGGTGATAAGCAATCTCTGATTCCCCTAGAGGCACTGCGGGAATTGCTAGACAACCTGAATGAGAACGATCGCGAGTTGGCGCAACATTCCCTCTTTGTCGGAGTGGCACGGGATGAATTTAAGATCGAGTTGGAGGCTGGGGATTTCTTGATTAGAAATATGTTGGGGGTAGATCCCCGGTTGGGGGCAGTGGCTATTGGCGATCGAGTGCGTCCGGGACAGCGCCTGCAATTCCACCTCCGGGATGCCCACACCTCTGCGGAAGACTTAGATATTCTCCTCCAGAAATATCATGCCAACTCTCCAAAAACTCCGGCAGGAGCTTTGTTATTTTCCTGTTTAGGAAGGGGTAAGAATCTCTACGGCAAAGCTAATTTTGACTCCCAGCTATTTCAGAGCTATATGGGCAGTATTCCCTTGGCTGGATTCTTTTGTGGTGGGGAAATTGGTCCGGTGGCGGGTGAGACTTTTCTCCACGGCTACACTTCCGCCTTTGGTATTATTAGTGATCCGAAATAATTTTGCCCGCCAGAAGTAGGACTACTATAGTTGCTTTGTATCACTACCGTAATTCTTCAGGAGGAAAGGATCATGACCCAAGCCTTAGAGAGAAATAGCGATCGCTACTTTGTCCATCAATCTGTAACTTGGGAGCAATTTAAAACGGTTCAATCTGCCTTTGCTGAGATTGGCGGGGTGCGATTAATGTACTGTGAAGGAGTACTAGAAATCATGGGCATTGGCTTACTTCATGAAATGGTTTGTTCCCTCCTAGGAGGACTGCTGATGACCTATTTTTCTCTGAAGCGGATTGATTTTGTATCTACGGGAGCCTATTCTCAAATCATTGCCCCTCGGGCTGAATTTCAGGCTGATCTATCCTACTCTTTTAGTGGAAATCAAGAAGCAACTGATCTGTGCATAGAAATTGTAGTTACCAGTGGTGGGATCAAGAAATTAAAGAAATATCAATTACGCAGTATTCCTGAGGTCTGGTTTTGGGAGGCTGGCAAGATCAGTATTTATGTTTTAGACAATGGCGAATATTTAGAAGCAGAGGAAAGTAAATTTTTGCCCGGTCTTGATCGATCGCATTTAGAGTCATGTTTATTAATGGACTCCCACCTAGAGGCAATTTTAGCTTTTCGAGCCAAGTATGAGGCTTAAATAGGTTTTAGTTTGTGTGGGGGCGGCGACAGCCGCCCCCACACAAGATCAGTTAAGCTAGGAGCATGAGCGGTACTTACAAAGCAACGGGAATTAATCTGAAAGCCATACCTTTAGGGGAAGCCGATCGCCTAGTGACGATTTTGACCAAAGAACATGGTCTGATCCGGGTCGTGGCTCCGGGGGCAAGAAAGCAAAAAAACTCCCTCAGTCCCCGCAGTGGTCTATTTATAGTCAATGATCTTTTGCTAGTGGCTGGGAAGTCGATCGACAAAATGATCCAAGCCGAAACCAAAAATGTCTACGCTGGCTTGAGCAAAGATATTGGCAAGCTGACGGCGGGTCAATACCTAGCCGAAATCGTCATTGCCCATGCCCTCAGCGAACAACCCCAAGAGCAACTTTTTGAAATTCTCACCGAACATCTCCGGCGAATTGAAGCATTGCCCCCACAGGAAACTGCCATTCTCCTCGCCCACCTCTCCCAAGCGGTGTTTCATATTCTGGCACTGGTGGGTCTGTCTCCCCAAGTCCAGACCTGCTGTCTGACTCAGGCAGAGTTAGTTCCTGATTTTGCCTATACCGACTGGCTAGTTGGGTTTAGCTCCCATGCCGGGGGAGCCATTAGTTTAGATCACCTAGAAATGGGAGAACCCCTGCCTCCCCAAACCCTCACCGCCTTGGAATTATCCCTAATGCAACAACTGGCACAGCCTCACCTACCCCAACTTTTGCCCCCTGCCCCCTGGCGAAAAATCGAGCGGCTGCTGCGGGATTACACCCAGTATCAATTAGGGCGATCTCTCCAATCCGCCAACTTTATCGATATTCTCATTCCCCAGTAGCCACACCATTCTGCCTCACCGTCGTCATTTGCCCAAAGCAATCTCTGGCAGCGGCATCTAAACGATTTTCGGTGACACAGCGCTCGTAGACTATTTGGGCAACTTGGCTAATTGGTAGCTGCTGTTGTTTGTCGATCGCGCGGTTAAAAAGTCTTAAGGCTCTTTGGTCATTATTGCCTTGGCGGAAGATAATCTGGGCTTTTAGGTAATCGAGTTCTGGGTTATTGGGGGTAATTGCTAGAGCTTGATCTACGTATTTCAGTGCCTGAGGATAGTTTTTCAAGTCCCGGTAGGCGATCGCCACTCCCCGGTACACCAAATAGTCAGGAGTTCCATAGCTTTGGAGTTTAGCGATCGCTTGATCTGGACTAGAAAAGGGCAAATGTACCGCCAAAAGTAAATCCATATAACCCTTGAGGAGATTCAACTCTGGGTCTTGAGGATCAATTTTACTTGCCTGATCAAGGGATTGAAACACCTGCTGAAGCTTGAGCAAAATGCCCACCCGTTCTCCCCGCCGCAGACTAGCCGCCCCTTGGAGGAAAGTTCCTGCCGCTGTGTACAGATTTCCTCGCAGGGGGTCACTAGCCATAATATTCTGAGCAGTTTCTAGGGTTTTCGCTCCGTAGCGATCTAGGGTAGCCCAATCTTCCTTGGTATGGGCAAGGGAGGCAATCATGGCGTAAACCAAGGGTTCTTGGGGATTACTAACCTCGGCTTGTTGTAAGTATTGTTGGGCAGTGGGATAGTCCCCCTGCTGAAATATCGCGTTAAAAGCAGCCTCGGTATTGCTATCAATATTGCGAGGATTGTTGCTCCGAAAAGGATCCGCAGCCCAGCTAGGACTAATATTGCAGCTCAGAGTAATAGCAGTCAGCAAGGCTAGAGAAAAGCAACGGGAGAGACAAGCAAGTTTATTTACCTTACGCATATAAGTCAGGAATAGATTATGAGAATTATCGCAACCACCAAGGGGGGTGAGAGGATTTTGGTTATGGAACCCTCGCGAAGCGGGAGTTTCACAACACAACCTGCTTGGCGACAGCTATAGATAGGAGTTAGACGTGAAATTTTAGGGCAAGTTGCCGATCTGTCTTCTCAATTACAGCATTTTTCTAGAACTTACGCACTGCCAACAAGTTATCTATGGTTCGGGAAGTTTTGGCGGGCTGAGCGTAGTCGAAGCCCGCCAAAACTTCCAAATGTGCATCACAAACAAATTATCTATGGTTGAGGACTTGCTGAATACATGGTATAAATTTCCTAGGGCATTGATATAGATAATCAGAAAAATTATTATCTTGTCATGCGATTGAGGACGATTAGCACAGTGGTAGCGCACATCCTTCACACGGATGGGGTCACTGGTTCAAATCCAGTATCGTCCATAATAATTGCTGAGTAGTGGAACCCCAGCTTCGCGGGGG
>CALRPI020000155.1:0-4358 GCA_943370025.1 Phormidium lacuna HE10JO
GATTCCTATCTCGTCTATTATTCCTGCTACGATTCCTAGATGGTCTAGGTTCGATACTTTCATCTCTGTATTAATTTCTCCCTCCTCTTTTCCCCTATCTTCTCTCTAATTATTTTATCCTTCATTTATGAGCGGAATGTGGGTTAGAAGAATTGCTGAAGTCCTACTCTTAAAACTTGTAAATCAATTAGGATTGCTATACTGTAAATATTGTCAAAAGTTTAGGAAATATCCATGAGACAACGCAGACCACCCCGCTACTCACCCTCAGAACCCACTGGTAAGCCCCCAAAATCTGGTGGTAACTCGGCTTTTAACTATGCCACGATCGCTATTCTTGGTGGCGTGTTTATCCTTGGGATTGGGGTAGGCATCGGTTTTAGTTCTACGGCCACCTTGGATCCCGTTAATGTCGCTTCCCGGGAAGTGATCGATCGCAGCGCCCCAAATCCAGAGTTTTGCGCCCAATTTGGTGCCAGTGCCATGGTGATGGATAGCCGCCTCTACGTCACCCTGAATCCCTTCAATGTCTATGTTTCCCAACCTGTCATGCGTCCCGGTTGCGTCATGCGTACCAACAATTGGTCGGTACTAGAACAAAAGAAACTAGTCACTTCCCAACAGGTCAATGAGTGCAAACAGCGGATGAACACCTTTGGCTACACCGGAGCATTGGAAGGAACCCCAGATATTCGATGTATTTATCAAAATGATGCAGCCCAAAACTTCTTTATTAATCAACCCGGAGTCGCCGCCCCTCCAGCAGAGTCCAATCAATTCTAGCGATCGACACTCTCTGGTCGCAAGACCCAATAAATTCCATAAATTATGTTTGTAGCCATCAAGCAAACTCAAGTACCAGCAGGACAAAGAGTTGTGCTGCATAATGTTTATTGGCGAGACTTTGAGAGTATTTCAGATGATCTAGGCAATCATCGTGGGAGCATCTCAAAGTTGCAAAAACAGAATTTGCATAAATCCTATCTAAGTTTTAGCTCCTAAGCGGGAAGCCCCGCACTCTATCCGCTACGGATGAGTGGCGGGATGAAAGCGTGTCCAAGGGTGAGGGTCGATCCCCCGCCCTTGGACAATCATCTTGAATTGATAAGGAACATCTCAGCTATAATCATCTCATCAACAAGGCTGAAAGTGCCAGTTGGTATTGTACCTTGATAACTGAAGATAGGGGGTTCTACAGGGAAGTGAAACATTAATTTGTGACAGCCTTACTGTGGGTAAAATCTTCAAGGAACGAAGGATAAAAAGCTTTTCTCCCATGGAGAATCCAAGCTTGGAAAGTCTAACTTTCTCGGTGTCGAGGGGCGCTCGATGTCGTTACAAAGCTCAGCGTGTTTCCTATGCAATAGCAGGATTAGCTGAGAAGCCCGCACTGTATGCCTAAGCATCAGTGTCGGGAGTCGTCACAGGTTCCAGTACAAGCAACCCGAAACCCATAAAAGTCACAGTGAATATCTGGGCGACCCCAATTACGATGGGCAGAGCGGCAATGCCTTGCCTTGTCATGCCAAGAACCACCCCGCAGCACTCGGCCATTATGAGTGCCGGTTTCCCATGAGCTACCATCGGTTGGTGCGTCATCATAGTTGGCGTGCCAGCGATCGCTACACCATTCCCAGACATTCCCATGCATATCGTACAATTCAAAGGTATTAGGAAAACCCAAAGCTATGGTTTGTTGGCGATAAAGTCTCTTAGGAGTTTCACTGTAGGGGTATTTACCATGGTAATTAACTACTTCTGGAGTAATTGTCTCACCAAAAAAGAAGGGAGTTGTAGTTCTAGCACGGCAGGCGTATTCCCATTCAGCTTCACTGGGTAAGCGATAGATTTTGCCAGTTTTTCGGGAAAGTTTCTGACAGAATTGGACAGCTTGATTCCAACTCACCCGTTCTACAGGAAGATTCTTGCCCTTGAACCGTGAAGCATGATTTCCCATCACTGCTTGATATTGTTCTTGAGTAACGGCATACTTCCCTAGGTAAAAAGGCTGGACAGATACTTGATGGCAGGGACTTTCACTATTGTTGCGTCCCGCTTCAGTAGGGGGGGAACCCATCAAAAATCTGCCACTGGGGATCGCCACCATCTCTAATTTAATCTCATCCTTCAAAAAACCACCCCCCAAATACTCTGTAAAGTCATGACTAGAGGTTTGGTAAATAGCTGATGTCTTTAGAGTTGGGGTTGTCCTGGGGATTAAGGATAATATCTGGGGGATAGCAGAGACAGAGATGGCAACTTGGGGGGATGGAGGCAGATCCCGAATTACTTCTTGGGCAGATTGATACCGTTGCTTGACTATGCCTTGGGTCATTTTATCTAGAACTTTCCCCATACTATCCGTCACTGGATTATTCAATAGGTAATGCCGCCAAACAAATTCCCGTTCGTGAACATCGTATAAATCAAAGGGTTCCATGTTAGTTAATAACTGAAGACAACTCACCCCCAAACTGTAGATATCACTACTGAAAATTGCCTTACCCATCCCCTGCTCTGGAGCTTGGTAAGCAGGGCTACCAACTTTAGTTCCAGTTCTGCGTAAATTAGTGATGGTGGTTTGTTTGACTGACCCAAAATCAATCAGAATCAAGTTTTGATCACTATGCCGCCGCAGGATATTTTCTGGCTTGATATCTCGGTGGATTACTTGATGGTTGTGCAGAAACTCCAGCACTGGCAATAGTTTCCTTAAAATCTGCCAGACCTGCTCCTCACTAAATGCTCCATGGCGATCGAGTTCTTCCCCCAGATTTTCTCCCTCAATAAATTCTTGAATTAGATACAGTCTATTTTCCTGCTCGTGGTAGCCAAATAGTTCGGGAATTTGGGGGTGTTTACCAAGTTTTCCTAATTGTTTCACCTCTTCATGAAACAACTCCTGAGCTTTTTTCCGGAGGTGAGGATGACCAGAATTAAAAATGAATTGCTTAATAATACATAGGGACTGGGGAGAGATACTTTGATCTACTGCCAGTAAAGTTTGCCCAAAAACCCTAGTTCTGATTTCTTTTAATGGTCGATAACGATCTTGAATCAATAGCTTTGTGCCACATTTGATACAAAACTTGGTATCAGGCACATTAATGTATTTGCACGCTGGATTTAGGCAAGGAATCATAGTAACTAGGCATTTTAGCTTCTATAGCAATCCTAATTCATTTCTAAGCTATCGAGGTTTAGAACAGCACAGCCGGGAGGTGCGCCATTCTCATCTCAATTAGGATTGCTATATACAAGACTACCTATTTTTCATCGGGGTCTATAATGCGTTGAAAAAGATAGCCTGTACCCCTAGCAGTCAAGATTAGCTCTGGATTGCTGGGGTCTTCTTCCAGTTTCGCCCGGAGCCGGGAGATATGTACATCCACCACCCTTGTGTCCACATGACGTTCAGGAGTGTAGCCCCAGACTTCTTGGAGAATTTCTGACCTTGAGAAGGGTTCTCCAGAACGACTAACTAGAAGTTCTAACAAGCTAAACTCCATCCCTGTAAGGCGGATCCGCTCATCACCTTTATAGACTTGGCGCTTGTTGGTGTCGATTCTGATGGTAGTCACAGTAATCACCCCAGAACTGGGAATTCCCGATGTGCCGGTTTTATCCACCCGTCGCAGTACCGATCGAATCCTCGCCTCTAGTTCTTTGGGAGAAAAAGGCTTAACGACATAATCATCAGCCCCCAGCTCTAAACCAGTGATGCGATCAGCCACATCTCCCAAGGCTGTGAGCATAATAATCGGGATATCTGATTCCTTGCGGAGTTCTTGACAAACTCCATAGCCATCTAGCTTAGGCATCATGACATCTAAAACTACTAAGTCTGGATCGGTGTTACGAAACGTTTCTAGTGCCTCCTCGCCATCGGCAGCGGTGACTACGTCGTAGCCAATCATCGAGAGGCGGGTTTCCAGAATTCTCCGAATGCTGGCTTCATCATCTACAACTAGGATTTTTTCTTTATGATTTTCCAAAGGATTTTACACTCCCAAACGAAATATACTTTGTTAAGTTATTAGTGACTAGATCTTACTGCCTTATAATACAATGCCCATACTAATTAACCATTTACCCGGTTTTTAATACATATTTAATTTGTTAAGATCTTATAAGGATTATCAGAAATACTTAATATAGTTATCCTAAATGAATTTAGAATTTTAGAGGGGTGAGAACGGCTCCCCCTCCGGGCTACGGTGTACACACAAGTCCACTCCGACTACGTTTCAGGATTTGATCCCCCCCAGCCCCCCTTAAAAAGGGGGGAGAATTAATTTAAGTCCCCCTTTTTAAGGGGGATTTAGGGGGATCCTCCCCATTAAACGAGATGATCAATA
>CALRPI020000156.1:0-4070 GCA_943370025.1 Phormidium lacuna HE10JO
TTCCAGTTTGCTCCCAATGAAGGTACTGACACCATAGCTGATTTCACTGTAGGAGAAGATGTAATTGAACTAACTAAAGGATTAAAATTCTCTGACCTGCAAATCACTCAAGGAGTGGGGGCAACAGTGATTGGTTTTCAACCCGGAACTCTATTCCCCAGTGACAAGCCTTTGGCTCTACTCACGGGAGTTAATGCGGCTAGTTTGACTCCGAATAGTTTCTTGGTGGTTTAGAGGCTATTTATAAAGGAAGATTTTTCGCCCCTAGTGGGGGTGGGAAATCCTACCTTCCAGCGACTTTATAAATAACCTTTTAGAGCTTATTCAAGTTTTCATGCTTACTTTACAAAGACTTTATCTAAGCTTTACACGATCGCAGTCCGTGATTTTACTGAGCTACGTTATCATAAATTCATAAAAGTAAGTAAAATCTAGGAGTTCCTGTCAAGAAATATGGCTAGCTTCTCTTGGTAAATACTTGCTCTAAACCATATTCAAGATCAACAGTTATACATAGGAATTTTATTGGGAGTGCAAAGTGCCCTAAATACAATTCCTTAAAAAAATACGTTCTATCACTACCTTAAGATTAATACCGAGAGAGTAGTAGTTCATTACTGATTATAGATAGTGCCACTCATCTAAAGGGTATCCTTATAATTACTATTGAAGAATTACTGAACCATTAGAAACTACCATATCTACCATTCAGGCTAGTTGAAAATACGTTGTAAAAATTAGGTAATTAAAGCTAAGTAACTTGTAGTTAAAACTAAGTAATTTAAAATTAGGGGTAAATTTCTCATGGTTAATGCTAATTTGACTACCTCCCAGAATAGTCTCTCTGGTAGTAGTGCTACTAACCTAGTTTTCATTGACACCGCCGTAGCCAACTTCTCCAGCCTCCTAGCGGGTTTGAGTCCGAATACAGAGGCGATCGTCCTTGACCCAAATAAAGACGGGGTAAGTCAAATTACGGATTTCCTTGCCCAACGCTCAGGAATTGTTGATAGCATTCAAATCCTTGGTCATGGAGCAGCGGGAATGCTGCAACTAGGAGCGACTAGCCTCACTGCTGCTAATTTAGATCAATATCAATCTGCCCTAAGTACATGGTTTACTCCCCAAGCTGATAAAAAATCAGATTTAGTTATCTATGGTTGCGACGTAGCCGCAGGAAATGTGGGAGAAAGCTTTATTCAGAAGCTCAGTCAAATTACGGGAGCAGATGTGGCTGCTTCGGTAGATTTAACCGGAAGTGCTGCTAAGGGTGGTAACTGGATTCTAGAAAAAGCAACAGGATTGATCGAAGCGGGGCAAGCCTTCACCCAACAAGTCCGGGATGCCTATCAAGATGTTTTGGCGACTTTTACGGTCACCAACAATAACGATTCTGGCGCTGGTTCTCTGCGGCAGGCAATTCTTGATGCCAACACTACTCCTGCCGCCGATGATATTGTTTTTGATATTGGCTCTGGGGGAGTACAAACGATTAAGCTCCTAACTCCTCTGCCAGCAATTACGACCCGAATTACTTTGGATGGGACAACGCAGCCCGGTTCTGGGGGCAGACCAGCGATCGAACTCCGGGGTGATGGCATCCCTGCCTTCTACAGTTTTGCCGATTCTCTGAGTAATGGCTTAACCTTTTGGAGCGGTAGCAACAATAGTACGGCAAGAGGATTTATTATTAATCGCTTTGCTGGCAATGGGGTGAAGATTGGGATTGGGACTGAATATAATGGTGCGCCAGGTCCTACAGGGGTGACGATCGATAATAACTACATCGGTACAGATGTGACCGGCACTGTCGGTTTACCTAATAGCTGGTGGGGTGATCCAAACGTAGTGAATGCCGTTTATGCCCACACCAGCCCCGACACGAGAATTACCAACAACCTAATTTCTGGTAACGCCACTACAGCGATCATTATCCGCACTAACTCTACAGGTGTCCAGATCACTGGCAACAAAATTGGCACTGATATCACAGGGACATTACCCCTAGGTAACCAAAGGGCAGCCCTCTACGTCAGTAATAGCTCTCATAATTTATTATTTGAAAATAATCTAGTCGCAGCCAATGGCTACGATAACTTGAGTGGCGGCTTGCAAGCAATCTGGCACTACAACAGTAACAACCTAGTCGTCAGAAATAACACCTTTGGCCGGAGTATTGACGGCAAGCCCCTGCGGAATCGGGGGTATATAAATTCATTAATGCAGGAAGTTGAGACTCTAAATCCAGACACCATAACTCGCTTGGCTGGTGCTGATGCCATACTGATCAACAACAATATAAATACCACGCCGTTTCCTGCTCAGGGTACCCTACCAGTTCTGAATCCGAAAAATCCTGAATTAAGCGATGTGGTAAATGATGCCATGGCTCTAAACCAAGGAGATTTGGTGAGGGATCTAGTGAGTGGCTCCATTCTTGGCAATGGTAGTAGTCCCAACTCAGATTATGGGATTGCGATTACAGCAGTCGATCCAAATCCTAATGGTGTGTGGCAATATTCTATAGACAATGGCAAAGAATGGTCTGATCTGGCACAGGCACTGTCCCCTAGTGGTTATGGGAAATATGGACCGACTGCTAATTCAGCCAGCTTTGTATCTGCCTTTCTCCTCTCTCCCGATGACAAAAATCGGATTCGGTTTCTGCCGACCAATCCTAACTTTACGGGAACTGTGGCTAATGGTGTCACCTATAAAGGTTGGAATCAAAGAATCGCAGGTAATGGGCTACTTTTAAATACTGGTGGGGGACGGACTAATGTTGGTCGAGTCCGGGATACTCTTAGTCTAAATACTGATAGTCTGACTGTGAGAGTAACTGGAACTAACAAGGCTCCAGTGTTAGACCCGCTGTTAGTTGAGCCTTTAAATTCCATTGGCAAAGATCCAGTAACTAACCCTGGAACTTTAGTAAGTTCCCTGATTCCCGGATTGGCTGTCACTGACCCAGATGCGGGGGCAGTAGAAGGAATAGCCGTAACGGCGGCAAATAATACTAGCAATGGAACATGGGAATACACCCTAGATGGCACAACATGGCAAGCCTTGGGTAGTCCTTCTGAAACTAATGCCCGCCTCCTCCCAGCAGACAGCACAACCAAAATTCGGTTTGTACCTAATCCGGGTTATGAAGGTCGTCCAGAGATCAGCTTCCGAGCTTGGGATCAGACCAATGGCATCGCAGGGGGAACTAGAGACACAACCATGAATGGTGGATTGACCGCCTTTAGTAGTGCCCTAGGGAAAGCAGGAATCGCTATCGGGAATATCCTGATCCCTCAAACCACTGACCCCTTTATTATTCCCCTAGAAGTACTCCGTCTCCTCAAAAATCCTCCCCCCGCTCCGGCACCTAAAGCAGCGGTAGCTGGGGAACTACCAGTATCTGCCGTTGAAAATGTAGACAGTAAATCTGAATTCGATCGCCTCCCAGAACCTATCTCAACTTGGGAGAACGAACCTCCTAAGGCAACCACTGAATCCAAATGGGCAACACTCCCAGACAATGTTGATTACATCTCCACCTATGTAAACGATCCCCGCAACGCAGAGGCAAAATCTAAATGGTCTGAACAGCCCGATCGAGCCTCCGCCATGAGTCGATATCAACCTAACCCAGTCACCAATACCATCAGAGGGACAAAAGACGATGACACCCTTGCCGGCACCGATAACGCCAATACCGTTTTTGGATTACAAGGTAATGATGAGATTGTGGGCACTCCGAAACCAGATAATCTCCTTGGTGGTCAAGGTAATGACATCATTAGAGGTTTGGGAAGCCGAGACTTTATTCGAGGTGGAGCCGGAAACGATACCATCTATGGCGGTCGAGGTGGAGATGTGCTCTTTGGTGAAAAGGGTAATGACACGACCTACGGTGAAAAAGGCAATGACTTTATCTCTGGAGGGAAGGGGGACGATCGCCTCTTCGGTGGCAAAGGGATTGACCTGATCTATGGAGATCAGGGAGATGACTTTATCCAAGGTGGTCAAGGTAATGACTGGATATCTGGAGGAAAAGGTAAAGATAGATTCCAGTTTGCTCC
>CALRPI020000157.1:0-3911 GCA_943370025.1 Phormidium lacuna HE10JO
TAGTCCTCGATCCCCCCTAGCCCCCCTTCAAAAGGGGGGGACAAGAAATAGTTCAAAGTCCCCCTTTTTAAGGGGGATTTAGGGGGATCGAGGACTAGATGAAAGCGATGTCCTTCAAGGCTTTCAGCCTTAAGTTGACACCAATGAAGGCTTTGCGCCCTTAGTGGGTTTATGCCACTTGGTATAAGCCCTGAAAGTAATTATTCAGTAGGGGGATGTCTAAGTGTTAAATGTAATTGTGGTAGCGGTGGATGGGACGGATTTATCCCTGACGGTGATCAATACCTTAGAAAACTTAAAAATCTCCTCCCAAGGCAAGGTGGTTCTGGCTCATGTGATCCCTCTGCCTGATGACTTGGAATCAGCCGATCGCCCCCATAAACCAGAACTTTTATCCTTTGAGGCAGCGGAAACAAAGCTAGAGGAATACAAAGCCCAATTGCCCTATCCTTGTGAATCAGAAGTGGTGACGGGAGACGCAGCGATCGAGCTAGTTCGCTTGGCGCATATTCACAAAGCCGACTTAATTGTGATTGGGAGTCGGGGGTTGAGAGGAGTCAATCGGATTATTGCTGGCTCTGTGAGTAGTCAGGTTATGGCAGAAGCTCCCTGCTCAGTTTTGGTAGTTAAACCAAAATAACCACCAAAATAACCTATGATGTTCCCGAAGCTAATTGATAAAATTTGACTCCTAAACCAAAGAAAATAATTAATTCGATCGTCATGGAAGGGACAACCATTCAAGATTGGCATATCCTGATGTTGAATAATCAGGTGCGAAATGTGGCTTTTTATCGGGCGATCGCCGATACTGTCCAGCCGGGAGACTTGGTACTAGATATTGGTACGGGGACAGGCTTGCTGTCCATGATGGCGGCAAAGATGGGGGCGGGGCATGTGTATACCTGCGAAGTTAACCCAGTTTTGTATCAAAAATCCCTAGAAATTATTCATCTAAATGGCTTTAGCGATCGAATTACGGTTTTTAATAAACTTAGTTTTGATCTCACCAGTCAAGATATTCCGGCTTGTGATGTATTGGTGACAGAGACGATCGCCGATGACGTATTTGGAGAAAATATCCTCAAGGTGGTGAGTGATGCTCAAAAACGTTTTTTGAAACCCCAAGCCAAAATTATTCCTCAGACAGTGCGGGTCTATCTAGCTTTGATAGAATCCCGGTATTTTATGGAGAAACTCCGAGTATTTCCTGATAACACCTGTGGTTTTGATCTCTCTCCCATCAATGAACATCAGGGAACTTGGCTCTACGTCACCCCTAAGGATATTCCCTACTATCAAATGCTCGCAGAGCCGATCGCCGTTTTTGATGCTGACCTTACCCAATCCTATCCCTACCAGAAAAAAACCTTGATCGAACTAAAACATACCGGAACTTGTCACGGAATGCTGATCTGGGGAGAATATCAACTTAGCAATGGCAACTATCTCAATACAGGTCCCCATTCCCCCCAAACCTCGTGGAACCAGATGTTCTATGCCTTTGCCAATGCTGGAGCCGGGATCCCTGTGCGGGAGAAACAATTAGCCACCATCAACTTCAACCTAGAAGAAGCATACCCCTTTGCCTTCCAATTAATTTCTTAGGTAGCCATGGGTTTGGGGTGCTTCGCACCCCAAACCCTATTACCCAAACCATTACTTTGCAGCACTACCATTTCTTAAGTATCTATGAAAATCCTAGTTCTTAATGCTGGCTCCAGTACCCAAAAAAGTAGCCTCTACGATCTGGAATCTCCTTTCCCGGAGGAGCATATTGCACCAGTGTGGTCAGGGACGATCGATTGGTTGCACCAACCAGAGGTAGCTGAACTTAAGGTTAAGGGCAATGGGCAGGAAATTACCCAGCAACTCCCCGCCGCCGACCGAGCAGCAGTAATTAGGGCACTCTTGGCAACTCTCTCCACAGGAGCTACTCAGGTAATTGATAATTTAGAGGCTATTAATATAGTCGGACATCGGGTAGTGCATGGGGGCGATCGCTACCATCAGCCAGTCCTAATTACTCCAGAAGTAGAATTGGCGATCGAGCAATTAATTCATCTTGCCCCCGCCCATAACCCCTCCAATCTAGAAGGGATCAAATTCATCCGCCAACTATTGCCTCAAGTACCCCAAGTAGCAGTTTTTGATACGGCTTTTCATCAAACCATGCCCCCGGCGGCGGTGGTCTATCCTCTGCCCTACGAGTTATATGAGCAAGGGATTCGTCGCTATGGATTTCATGGGATTAGCCACCAATACTGTAGCGATCGAGCGGCTAGGCTTTTGAGAACAACCTTAGATAAATCCCCAGAATCACTACGGCTCATTAATTGTCATTTGGGTAATGGATGTTCTTTGGCAGCAGTTAATAATGGGGTTTCTGTAGATACAACGATGGGTTTTACTCCCTTAGAAGGCTTAATGATGGGCAGTCGATCGGGCAGTATCGATCCGGGAATCTTACTCTATCTCTTGCGCCAAGGCTACTCAGAGGCAAGTCTAGATGAGCTATTACATAAGCAATCTGGGCTGAAGGGGGTTTCTGAGGTCAGTAGTGATCTGCGGCAAATTCTCTCAGCTATTGACCAAGGAAACCAGCAGGCACAATTGGCTTTGGATATTTTTATCCATCGCCTGAGTGCGGGGATTGCGGCTCTTGTGCCTAGTTTGGGTGGTTTGGATGGGCTGATCTTTACTGGCGGGATTGGGGAACATAGCCCGATCGTCAGGAAATTGACTAGCGATCGCCTAGGTTTCTTGGGCATTGCGATCGATCCAGAACTCAACAATCAACAAGACAGCAATCGGGAAAGAGTTATTTCTACTCCGGAATCATTAGTTAAAGTATTAGTGATTCCTACCCAAGAAGATTGGGCGATCGCCAAAGCTTGCTGGTCATTATCTTGACGTTTTTGCGGACTTTGGCAACCCTCAGCCCACAAAAACATCCAAACATACTATATCTAAGGAGTTCCTATGCTCGATCCGACAACCTTTAGCCACTTTCTCACAGCCACCATCATTCTGAGCATTACTCCGGGACCCGGCATTATCTACACCGTAGCCCGCACCCTCCATGGCGGAAAAAGTCAAGGTATTTTATCTGCTTTAGGATTATTTGTCGGGGGACTTTTTCATGTGCTGGCGGCAGCGATCGGCATTTCTAGCCTGCTGATGAATTCGGCGATCGCCTTTACCATTATCAAATATGTAGGGGCTGCTTATCTGATCTATCTGGGTTGTCAAACCATTTTGCATCAAGATTCCGTATCAATTGATCCTGATGCAGCAGGAGAGACCAAATCTAGGGGCAATGCCTTTTATCAAGGAGTGATCACAGAGGCTCTAAACCCGAAAACAGCGCTATTTTTCCTAGCGTTTATTCCCCAATTTATTAATGTTGCCCAAGGCAATATTTTGATGCAGTTTTTGGTTCTAGGGGTGATCACAGACCTCTTTAATCTTGCGGCGGATCTGGTATTTGTCCTATTAGCAGAACCCATTGGTAAAAAGTTACGTCATAGTCCTAGAGCAAGGCGTGGTCAGCAAATCACTTCCGGTTTGACCTTAATTGGTCTAGGAACCTATGTTGCCATAGCCGATCACAAATAGTGAAATAGGGTGAGTTCGATCAATCGAGCCTAGTGCTAGGGCAAACGCATACGTTTCGTAACAATAAGCACAACCTAGACAGTAAGTATATTCAAGGAGCTAAGAACATCCTTCAGATAGTTGTCGTCCCAGCCAGCCTTGAGACGTTTGGTCTTGACTCCTACCCTCGTTTTTTTGTCTCGTGACAATAAATTGATACCGACATGACGGATGATAGCGAAGTTTTCTGCACTATGACCTTGACAGGCTTGAGAAGCATCCTCTGCAAAACCGACATCAAGAATCCAATGGAG
>CALRPI020000158.1:0-3903 GCA_943370025.1 Phormidium lacuna HE10JO
TTCCAGTTTGCTCCCAATGAAGGTACTGACACCATAGCTGATTTCACTGTAGGAGAAGATGTAATTGAACTAACTAAAGGATTAAAATTCTCTGACCTGCAAATCACTCAAGGAGTGGGGGCAACAGTGATTGGTTTTCAACCCGGAACCCTATTCCCCACCGACAAGCCTTTGGCTCTACTCACGGGAGTTAATGCGGCTAGTTTGACTCCGAATAGTTTCTTGGTGGTTTAAGTTCTACAGCAGCTTAAGAGTGGGTGGCTGTAGCCACCCACTCTTAAGCCAAACCCTATCATCGAGCAAAGGCGTGGAAACGTTCTTTGATGAAGCGGATATACAGATGCTTGAAGGTAGATCGCACCACCCTCGGCAATCCAAAATCGATGGGAACTAGGCTGGCGGGTAACTGCCAGTCGTCAATCTGCAAATCTTGGGGATGGAGATGGGGGAAGTTTATTTGGGAGAGTTCTGGGCATAAACCCAATTTTTGGGAAGCAACAATGGTGGGGATGATCTGGGGATTAATCTGGAGAATCTCAATAATTGCTCGATCGAGAGCAAAGACATCTGGGGATGCTCCTAAAACACCCAGTTGCCTCGGTTCGCCACCACTAGGTCCATTGCCTTCATGACCAATAATGCCATCGACAATGGTTAAATTAGGCGCGATCGTCCGGGCAGTTTCCACCAACATTTGGGCAAATCTCATCTCATCTTTCCCCGCCTCCATGTGCCACCAAGCCTTCATTTTTCCCGGTACGCAACCAAAGAGATTTTTCACTCCCATGGTCATGGTTAACTGCACATGGGATTTGACCTTGGGCAAATTAATCACTACATCGGCAGCCATCGCCTCTTTACTGAGCAAGAGATGGTTAAATTCTTGGCTGATGGTGGCATAGCGTTGACCATGAAACTCGACGATCGGCAGGTTTAATTCCTCCACCATCGCTTGATAACCATTGGCAAAAGCCACTCCCTTGGCACTACCAAAGGCTGGTCCATCTCCCAAGAAAGGTTGTCCTCCAGCATCCTGTACCATTTTTGCTACCCAATAGACAATTTCGGGGCGAGTAACACATTCTTTCGTGGGTCTGGCACCAGTGAGGAGATTGGGTTTGAGGAGGACTCGATCGCCCGGTTTGACAAAATGCTCTATGCCTCCCCAAGGGCTGAGGACTTGTTTCAGGGCTTGGGGCAGGGTCGTACAATCATAATCAGCGGCATGAACTAGACTAACGGTACTAGTGGCAGATAGCATGGGAAATGATTTATTTAAGGGTTAGTAATAATCAGGTTTTACCTATGGTAATCGCAAAGCTTTAACCTGAATTAAGATTTACGCAAAATAAGCTGGTGACAAGATTTGAACTTGCGGCCGGCGGTTTACAAAACCGCTGCTCTACCACTGAGCTACACCAGCAAAAATAATCAACTTATTTAATCTACCACAGGATCGTGCCAAATTTCACAAAAATATTAGTTGTGATCTTGGCAATTCTTAACTACGGATATCCTCAACTTAATTACCTTAGGTTCCAGAGGACTGTGGGTTATGATGGGATATAGACAAAGCCTAGAGAGCGATCGCTCTCTAGAGGCTAAATCTCCACAACAATATTTGAGTGCGTCAATCCTAACGCCAATCTTAATAAAGAGGTATCAAGACTATGCCACGTTTCCTATTAACTTGGTTGCTGACCGCAGCCGCCCTGATCCTAACATCGAAAATAGTCCCCGGATTCACCCTTGATAGTATTACTGCGGCGGCGATCGCTGCTGTGATTATGGGGTTAGTAAATGCGATCGTTCGTCCTATTTTGGTGATTCTGACTTTCCCCTTGACCCTCCTCACCCTCGGCTTGTTCCTGTTGGTGGTAAATGCCATCTCCCTATCCTTGGTAGCATATTTCACTCCCGGATTTACGATCGTTGGTTTCTTGCCTGCCATCATTGGCTCGATCGTCCTGTCGATCGTTTCGGGGATTCTTGATGGGTTTTTCCAGCCGAAAGAAGTCGTTTAGATGATCCCCCCCAGCCCCCCTTAAAAAGGGGGGAGAATTAATATACCTCGGCTTCGCTCACCGAGCGTAGCCGAACCGATCCGGGGATTTAGAGGGATACTCTACTTGCCAGAGAGAATTTTGGCGGCAGTAGCGATCGCTCCCCCCGGATTGGGGACGGTGTGACCCAGCTCTTGGAGAGTGGCTTCTAGGGCAGCAATGGCGGTGAGAATATCGCGATCGCTGACGTAGCCCAAATGTCCCATGCGGAACATCTTTCCCTTCATCGAATCCTGTCCATCGGCGAGAACAATATTAAAGCGTTTCTTCATTACTGAGCGGATCTGTTGAGCATCGACACTGGTGGGAACCACGGCGGTAATGGCGGGACTGCCACAATTATCTGCGGTATATAACGGTAAACCCAACACCTTCATAGCTTCACGGGTGGCGGTCATCTGCCGATGGTGGCGTTGGAAGATATTTTCTAAGCCTTCCTGTTCCATCATGATCAAGGCAGTGTGCAATGCCACGATCATATTCACCGAAGAAGTGAAGGGAGTACTATTCTTGGCAGATTCCTTGCTGTACTTGCCTAAATCTAGATAATACTTAGGCAATTTCGCAGTTTTGTATGCCTCCCATGCCTTGGGGCTGACAGCCACAAAACCTAACCCCGGTGGGATCATATAACCCTTCTGGGAACCGGAGGCAATCACATCAATACCCCATTCATCCATGGGCAGGTTCACCGCCCCCAAGCTAGTCACTGCATCGACGATCGCCAAGGCAGAACCGTGGGCTTTGATATGGCGGTTAATGGTTTCTAGGTCGTTGAGGACACCAGTGGAGGTTTCACTGAAGGTAACAATCACACCCTTGTAGGTCTTGGCGGTATCTGCCTCTAGTTTTTGGCGAAACTCTTCGGGATCTAGGGGTTTGCCCCACTCAGCCTTGACTTCTTCCACCTGCAATCCGTAGGCTTGACAAACTTCTACCCAGCGCTCGCCAAATTTGCCATTGGAACCGACGAGGACACGATCGCCGGGACTGAAGAAATTGATAATCCCGGCTTCCACTGCCCCAGTGCCGCTAACAGTCAGGATCAACACATCATGCTGGGTTTGGTGCAGCCACTTCAGCTTTTGGGTGACTGTGCCAATC
Organism: Phormidium lacuna HE10JO; assembly: GCA_943370025.1. Classification (GTDB taxonomy): domain Bacteria; phylum Cyanobacteriota; class Cyanobacteriia; order Cyanobacteriales; family JAAUUE01; genus JAAUUE01. Next base: position 3,168 of record CALRPI020000158.1, read on the forward strand.
ACTTCCATAAATTCCTTGCTCCGATGCCCCACCGGATGCTTTGCCATATCGAGCAATACCTGCTCTGGGACTGGTGTTGGTCCCGGAATCATTAACATTAATTTGGCATCCATAATTTTTCCCTATATTCATCTAAAATTTAATGTTTATCCAGTCTATAGCAATCCTGAATGATTTTACCTGCCGTAGGTGGGTGTAATTATTCAGGATTGCTGCGTAAACCATAACACTGATAAACCTTCAGCAAATAAAGCCGATTCATCGAACTTTCGCTGAAATGGAATGTTCCCTGCTTTCTTCTCGCGTTCAATAAATTCTCTCGCATACCGATGTGCAAAATCCTCCTTATCCTTGCTAGGCTTGCTCCAAAACCGATCGCTATCGCCTTTCTCATCGGTATTCAACAAATAGTCTACGTAGTGACCAACCTCATGCGGCAAAGTTCTATATAGCTGCGTTGCACGAATTGATTCAGCAGTCATCCGAATCACATAGCGCCGTGCTTCAGAAATAATTTGATGTCCATCTTCCTCTAAACGCTCTAGTTCCTGAAAATCATCAGGAATAAGGGATTTACTCCAATACAAAAGACCTCTTGCGTGAATAGATAAAAGATGTGTAAAACTAGGTCAAGGAGGAACCAATCATGACCTACGAACAACTCAAACTCTTCAAGTCTAGTGCTTTCAAACGCAGATGCGGTGTTCATCGCACCACCTTCGAGCAGATGGCGGAT
>CALRPI020000159.1:0-3770 GCA_943370025.1 Phormidium lacuna HE10JO
CAAGGGCTGACTCAAGTTGTCAATTTGTCTCCTGCTCGTCTCCATATTTTGAGTTTCTTTTCTCCTGCTTGTCAACGCTACTATCTTCTTCCTGCACCTGTTTTCTAATTGTTTTTTACCTTATTTTATGAGCGGAATGTGGGATATAATTGATGTCTATGCCTAAGAATTTTTTTGCCCTATTGCCCTTAATGGTCTTGATGCCAATTTTGATGTTAAGTGATGGGGCTGTTGCCCAACGGGTTGGGACTCGGAACCTGCGGAGTTTTGCTGAGTTGTGTACCAATCGCAGTAACTTATCCACAACAACTAGACGGACTGTAGATGCGTTGCTCTTGCAAGCAAACACTACTGATTGCAACCGGGCGGGGCAGGTTTTAGTCAATATGCGCCAAATTAGTTTGATTGGCCAAAGTATCTCGGATCTAACTCCTTTGATCACCTTTAGTAGTCTCCGGGAGTTGAATTTGACAGGGAATGATATTACAGACCTATCGCCTCTGCAATCCTTACCTAATTTAAATATTTTACGTTTAGATAATAACCGGATTACAGACCTGCTACCCCTGCGATCGCTTACCCGCCTCAATGAACTATCCCTAGTCCTCAACCCGATTACAGATATCAGCCCCCTCCGCCCTTTAACCAGTTTGACTGGGCTTTATCTAGGCGAAAATCAAATTAGTGATATTACCGCCTTGGCTGGCATGACTCGTCTAGGGGAATTGACCCTAGGCAATAACCAAATTAGAAATATTTCTCCCCTCAGGAATTTAAATAGCCTCGTGACTCTAAAACTCAACGACAACCAAATTGTCGATCTCAATCCTCTCCGGGGTCTGAGCAATCTGGCGTTCCTTGACCTGAATAATAATCAAGTCCGGGATATTTCTCCTGTGCGATCGCTCGCCTTTATGCAGAATCTCCAGTTACAAAACAACCCCATTCCCGAACCCCGCCGCTGTCCCTTCAGCCCAGCCACAATCTGTCGCTTTTAATAATTAACATATCTTGCCCTCACAGGGGTACATGAAATCCACTGGGAAGGTACTGCCCCTTCTCCTTCAGTCTTATCAGGACTGCGCCTCGCTTCTTGGCTTCCAGTGGGCAAAATCAACTGACAAATTGACTAAAAGTAATCTAGAGGAAGATAGAGGAATCGAACCCCTGCGGCATCGCTGCCGTACCCCAGTTTTCAAAACTGGTTGCTATCCCTGTAGCGGTATCTTCCGTTTCATAGCAAGCGCTACTTTGCTTAGGACGTTTTTTGTCCTAACTGTCCTAACTAGCTTGGCGCTGACTATAGTTAATGGTTGATAGTCATCGATCGACGGAAGCTAGAGGAATCGAACCCCTACGACATCGCTGCCGCACTCCTGTTTTCGAGGCAGGTTGCTAACCCGTTAGCAGTAGCTTCCATAATCAGTCATCAGTGACTGAAAAAAAGGTGTCTGACGGGAGTCGAACCCGCTACTTCTAGCTTCACAGGCTAGCGTCTAACCACATTGACTTCAGACACATGGAGTCAAGGAGCCTCGAACTCCTGACCTCCTGCTTGCAAGGCAGGCGCTCTGACCAATCTGAGCTATGACCCCGAATTCATTCACTTACAGCACTTTGCGTTCAAATGAGACACACTACAAACATTGAAAGTCCTATCAATGTTGGGTTTGAGAGTGGGTAGCTGTAGCCACCCACTCTCAAACTATCGAAAATCAAATGTTATTTTGACTGCGTAAACTTTCTCGAACTACCATTAGAATTTGTCCGAGTTTATTTTTTCCGCTGCCATCTTTACCGCAGCCCCAGTAATAATCGCCCGGAGCATTTTCGACGATCGCTTCATCTCCTGTCGCGAGTAGAATCTCTCGCAATTCAGACCGGGTTGAAAACTTGCAGAACACAGCACGGTGCATGATTTCATCTTTGACTTGCTCCCAATCCTGACGAAGTGGGTGAGTGCGATCGCGTCCCATTTTCGCTGCATCTTTTGGCGTTTTCACTTCTCTAATTTTGTCAAACCATTTAGGATCGGTTTCGACAAATTTTTGCGCTTGAAAATAATGTTCGCTGGTTTGCCACCAATACCCCTCTAGCTCGAATCCATGTGGGGAAAAGTTGGAAAAACAACCGTAAGGCTCTTCGTGAGTGGTATAAAAATAGATAGTCATTGAATTTTAGCTTTAGATTTAGCTTTAGATTTAGCTTTAGATTTTAAATGGCGCAGGAAAATTGGTGGATTCTGATCGGACTCGAACCGACATCTTTCTAGTTGCAAGCTAGACGCTTTCCCAGTTAAGCTACAGACCCATTAAACGGGAGTGACAGGACTCGAACCTGTAACCATCGATTTAGAAGATCGAGACTCTATTCCATTGAGTTACACTCCCCGATCGCCGATCGATTTACAAGCGATCGATCCAGAGTTGGTAGCCCCGGCAGGATTTGAACCCGCGACATCCTCTTTGTAAGAAAGGCGCTCTCCCAACTGAGCTACAAGGCTATCCCAAGCGGTTGAAGGGACTCGAACCCATGCACTGAGTGTGGCGCACTCAGATGCTAGCCATTACATCACAACCGCATTAATCAGTTATTGGTCGTTAGTGAATCAGTTATTAGTCATTGATTACAAGTTATTTACTACTAGAAAAGCGGATAACGAGACTCGAACTCGTACCTAGAGCTTGGAAGGCTAAGATGCTGCCGTTACACTATATCCGCATTAATTGAGTTATCAGTTACTCGCGATCGGGTGTACGATCGAGACGATATCGATTGACTCGAAATCATTCAAGCTGGTGACAGGAATCGAACCTGCAACCCGCTGTTTACAAGACAGCCGCTCTGCCTATTGAGCCACACCAGCCTGTTGGACGCGGGAGTGAGAATTGAGCTATTTTTTCTCGATCCCCGCGATACTCCTGGTGGGAGTCGAACCCACAGAAAAATCGCTTTTGAGGCGATCGCGTTTACCATTACGCCACAGGAGTAGAATGGACAGGAGGCTAAGGATAATTGACGATACAAATAAATCTTATTCTCCCGACAGCCCCGCTAGGTCTCGAACCTAGACTCTCTTCATTCAAAGCGAAGGATGTTGCCAATTACACCACAGGGCTAGACTTTGGAAATCGAAAATCCGACCTTAAAAACGGTTGAATGCCGAGGTAGGATTCGCACCTACAACCTTCTGATTCAGAGTCAGATGACTTGCTGTTCGTCCACTCGGCAATGTACGCTCACAGACTCCAACTGCGAGGATGGGAAAAGAGGGAATCGAACCCACCTCTCTTGCTCTTCAGGCAAGCGCTAGAACCAACTCAGCTATTTTCCCAATCGGTCTAGTGCGCCTTCCATTCCGCCACGAGAGCTTGACCCAATACCCTTGACAGGAGTCGAACCTGCAAAACACTCGGTCTGAACGAGCGACGTATACCGTTCCGTCACAAGGGTCAATCGGGATGACAAGATTTTTTGACGCAGCCTATCTGAAAGACATACTTGCAACCTTCGGCTCCCAAAGCCGCAGAGCTAACAAGTTGCGCCACATCTCGTACATACTCCTGACTGGATTTGAACCAGCAACGCGCAAGGTTTAAGCTTGCTGCCTCTTCCAATTGGGCTACAGGAGTCTAACTGCCCCGATAGGGATCGAACCTACGACCATTCGCTTAACAGGCGACTGCTCTACCGCTGAGCTACAAGGCAATGATGACGATGAAACTTAACCACTGAACTATCGAGTGAAAAAGCGGAGAGAGAGGGATTTG
>CALRPI020000160.1:0-3481 GCA_943370025.1 Phormidium lacuna HE10JO
CCCCCCCCCGGGGGCCCCAAAACCAGACTTTATGATCAAGTCTTGTCAGGTTTAGTATTTCTGGGGCACAAAGAATTGTTCATTGCGGGGTGGGCGGACGTAATCATGGGGAGCAGTCTTCCGGGGCGGTAACTCTAAGGGCGCGGGAGTCATATCAATGTAGGGAATCTTGCTCAGGAAATGGCTAATACAATTGAGGCGTGCTCGTTTTTTGTCATCAGCTTCTACTGTGAACCAGGGGGCTTCGGGAATATTGGTATGGGCGAACATAGTATCCTTGGCTTGGGAATATTCTACCCAACGATCGCGAGATTCCAAATCCATGGGGCTGAGTTTCCAGCGCCGAGCCGGATCGGTCGTCCGGGATTGAAACCGCCGCTCCTGCTCCTCGTCACTGACCGAGAACCAATATTTAAGGAGAATTATTCCCGATCGGGCTAACATCCGCTCAAACTCTGGACAGGTTTGCATAAACTCCTGATACTGGGCATCGGTACAAAAACCCATCACATGCTCTACTCCAGCTCGGTTATACCAACTGCGATCGAAACATACTATCTCTCCAGCAGCGGGCAGATGGGGGACATAGCGCTGAAAATACCATTCGGTTTTTTCGCGATCACTGGGGGTTCCCAATGCCACAACCCGGCAACCACGAGGATTTAAGGGTTCGGTAATTCGTTTAATGGTTCCCCCCTTCCCCGCAGCATCCCGTCCTTCAAACAAAATTACAATCCGCTGCCCTGTATGCTTCACCCAATATTGCATCTTCACTAACTCCACTTGTAGCCGGGCAAGTTCTTTCTCATAAGCTTTATTAGAAAGCTTAGAACTACCTTCAGCCTCAGAGATGTGGTCAAATACCTGTGGCTCTGGAACATGAGCTTTGTGTTTTTTCTGGGATTTTTTCTGATCTTTCTTTTTGTGATCGGTTTTAGACTTTTTGGCGGAATTTTTACCATCTTCGATCGCAAGATGACCATCAACTATTTCAGGAAGGGAATTATTGCTACTCATAGATTTATTTTTAGATTTATTTTTTATGGTCAAAGGTTACGGGGATTAAAGAAATAATGTAACAAATCTCATTTTGCTACGGTACACATAGGGGGCAAAAAGCCTTGCGCCCCTACGACTGACTGTACCTTACTGGATTTAGAACCGCTATATTTTTGCCCTATCTTAAAATAGAAAGACTTGGTTAGTTTGTATAGAAATCAACTAAAAATCGAGACTCTTCCCCAAATGAATCTGCCCCTAGGCTAATAACCGCCGCAGAATTATCATCCCTTTGCCAACCACCGCTTTTCTAGCAACTAGGTGTCCTGTGGAATCAGTAATCAAGAGTTGCCGAAAGTCTAAATCCTGCGATCGCTCCTCTACCTTAGCTGCTAGCTGATCCTGCTTCTCAGCACTGAGATCGTACCAATCTTGACTAACCGTGATTTTCAGCAGACTGCCGGAAAAATTGGGTTTGATAGCGGTAATCAATTCTGCATCCTGGGGCAGGATTTCTGTGACTTGCTCTTGAATAGAAGCAATCAGCACTTGCTCTGGAGTTAAAGCTGGCGATGGGGCGGGAGTTGGTTCTGGAACTACCTCTGGAACTTCCCCTGAGGTAGGCTCCGGGATAACTGGAGTTGTTGCCACAGGAGTTTCTGGCAAGGCTGGGGATACCTCTGGTATTGCGACTGGGGAAGGTGATGGGGAAGCTACTGGCGGGACATCGGGAGCTACTAGAGGTTCTGGGCTAGGCATTACTGCCACAGGACGAGGAATATTTACTGGTTTGGGATTGGGGAAAAGCAGAGAACCTGTTGTCCAAAATACTAAGACGGTAAGGAAAGCGATCGCCCCCGATAAACCCCAATCAGGTAACTTGTCCCTCACTGCAATTGGCAAGAAACTCCGCACCTTGCCTAAGGTTTGGGAGTAGGTTTTCCCTAAGCTATCGGCTTCGGTTCCGGGTTGTTCTAGGGAGATAATCACCAAGTTTAAAAAATTAATCATCCCCCTCAGCAGTCTAATCAGCAGGAGCCGCCAACCCTTGGCTGGGGGAGGAGTTGGATTATCAGGGGACTGAGCTAGGGACATGATTTTTCTCTCCAAGAATCTTCAGGGAATTTTTTGGGCTGTAGTCTGCCCTATCAAACATTTTAGAGCATCTGTTCTTAGCAAAATAATTTTTGCCCTCCCCTTTTGCCTAGGTTTCAAAAGTCGGGAATCTAAACCCAAATCTCCTCATCAATACCAAAATCCCCGTCAGATCCCCACCTTTTCCTCTTGACAATCTCTCCCTCAACATGAATTCCCCCCAGATCGGAGGCTATTTCCCCTCACGCAGAGGTTAAAACAATGATCGCATCACCCGCCCAAATCCTCGTAAACGCTGGAAGAGCGATCGACCAATATCATCACCCCCATCCTTGAGGAGATCGATCGCAATCCCGTTTCTCCCCGCCGTCACCCCAGAGCTATGAATATACTGATCTGTTCCTAAATACAGCCCCACATGATCAATCTTCTCTGTCGTCCCAAAAAATACCAGATCCCCTGCTTGTAAAGCTTCTAAGGCAACTCTTTCCGTAAAGTCATACTGTTGATAGGCATCCCGTGGCAGCCAGATGCCCGTAGCCGCAAAAGCCGCCTGCATCAAACCAGAACAATCATAATTGGGGGCAACTGTACCGCCCCAGAGGTATTGATTGGGGGTTAACTTTGCCTGTTGAGTAAATGCCATAACTTGGGGCAGACGGGCAGCAATTTCTGATCTTGAGAGGGTAATTGCTTGGTAGGGTTCTGCCACTGGCTCTAGGTATTCTAGGAAGAGATGGGGCGATCGGACCCAGCCACCATAATTATCCTCACAACAAACTACCTCTAAAGCTGAGTCTTGGTCTTCTGGAAATGGCTGTGTAGATAAAATCTTTAAGTAACGCCCCGCCGCAGCTTGCGTCGCCAAGGATTTGCATTCTGGGGAGTCATAAATATTTAGGTTGATCTTTGCCCGATACTGAGATTGCATAACTTAAAAACAATAACTTAAAAATATTTGGTGGTCACGTATTGTCGTGGTGCTTGGGGAGCTTAGCGCCTCAAGCACCATTAACTGAACCATTACTTTGCAGCACTACCAAATAATTTTCGATGTTTTTTGGCAAAAATTGTTTATTTCCCTTATGATATTAAATAATGTAAAGAAAGGTAAACATTGTTCACAATTGATTTGAGCCTTAGCTCTACATCAACTAGCCCCAAGGAATTTGTGACAATCGACCCTTCGCACTCATAGATACACCCATCTAAAAATTTAACCATTTCGGAGCAACATAATTATGACAATAGCAGTCGGCCGCGCCCCGGAAAGAGGCGCTTTTGATATCCTAGACGACTGGCTGAAACGCGACAGGTTCGTGTTCGTCGGCTGGAGCGGTATCCTACTCTTCCCCTGCGCCTACCTGGCTCTAGGTGGATGGCTTAC
>CALRPI020000161.1:0-3386 GCA_943370025.1 Phormidium lacuna HE10JO
CAAGGGCTGACTCAAGTTGTCAATTTGTCTCCTGCTCGTCTCCATATTTTGAGTTTCTTTTCTCCTGCTTGTCAACGCTACTATCTTCTTCCTGCACCTGTTTTCTAATTGTTTTTTACCTTATTTTATGAGCGGAATGTGGGTTCTAATCATTAAACCAAGAAGGGCGTAGCATTTGCGAAGAAATCCTGATAGTCAATGAAACCCATAGCGCAAATGCTACGCCCCTACACCAAAAGTCCTTGTTGCGAAAAGCTTTCTAATCTTGGAAAAGGTCTATCAATTAATTCTAATGTTACTTTACCGATGAAATTTCTCTTGATTTCTCTCCTCCGGGGCTATAAATTCTTGATTTCACCCCTCTTGCCCCCCGCTTGTCGGTTTTATCCTACCTGTTCAGTCTATGCCGTAGAAGCAGTAGAAAGGTTTGGAATCTGGCGGGGCAGTTGGCTGGCTGTGAAACGGATTCTGCGCTGCCATCCTTGGCATCCCGGTGGCTACGATCCCGTCCCCGAATTGACAGGCGATCGCCCACCTGATTCTCAACCCGATCGCCAACCTATTTCCAAAACTGACTGTGATTGCCAACACCACTAATTCTTCTTTACCTCCCTCCCTCCCCTTACCTCCCTATACCTCCTTCCACCAAGAACGGATCTAGAATTTTTGGGCTAATCTGGTGCAAACCAAGGCAGACAGTGCGAGAATAGTAATTATTGTTACTAATATTTTTGTTTTGTGAATAACCTTCGTACTGTTTCTGATACTAAGCGTGATTTTTATAAATATCATACTCGCCCGATCAACTCCATCTATCGGCGAGTGGTGGAAGAGATGATGGTGGAAATGCACCTGCTCTCGGTGAATACTGATTTTCGTTACGACTCTATTTATGCCCTCGGTGTAGTTAGCACCTTTGATTCCTTTATGGTGGGCTATAGTCCAGAAACCGATCGCCAGACTATTTTCTCCGCCCTGTGTCAGTGTGTGGGTGGTCAACCAGAAACCTACCGCCAAGATGCGGCTAAGGTTAGCGCAGATGCTGCCCAAATGACCCCAGAAGAATTAGTAGCTTGTTTTAGCTTTGATGATTCCGTGCCTGCGGGAAAGGATATTCATAACTTAGCAACAGCGATCGCCACTAACCCCAAATTTAAGTACAGTCGCCTTTTTGCCACTGGCATCTATCGACTTTTGGAAATTGCCGACCCCGAATTTGTCAAGAGCAGCGATCGCTTCAAGGCAGCCATCCAAAAAATTAGCGAAGAGCTTCATTTTTCTGCGGATAAGATCCAAAAAGACCTAGAGGTTTATCAAGGCAACCTAGAAAAGATGTCTCAGGTTCTAGAGGTGATTCAAGATACCCTAAAAGCCGATCGTAAGAAACGAGAAGAACGCCTAGAAGCCAAGGTTGAAGCCCAACCTGAAGACAAGCCAGCATCTTAGAGAATATCTAGTCTGTGCACCCCCCCTTACCCTTAAAAAGGGGGATAATTAATTTATCTCAGCGACTTTCGGTGAGCGAAGTCGAACCGCCTCACAAATATAGCGATACCTAAACTCCCAACCCTACTAGTTTTTGTTTTAATGCCTCTGCTTGCATTACTCCTTCAATTTTGTCTATCTGCTTACCTTGCTTAAATAGGATCAAGGTGGGTAGGGCATAAACATGATATTCAGTAGCCAAATCGGGGTATTTATCGCTGTCAATTTTGACTATTTTCAGGCGATCGCCCATCTGCCCTTTCACTTCTTCTAAAATTCCTGCCATCATCTGACAAGGGCCACACCAAGTAGCATAGAAATCCACCAATACGGGGGTATCGGAGCTAGAGATCAGATCAGCAAAGCTAGAAAATTCCTGTTTGACAGCCATAGTAAATTACCTGTGAAGTGTAGAGAATAGAGATTTAATAATAACAAATAATCGAATCCAAACTAGGCTGCTGCTCAAGATAACCTTTATTATAGCGATCCTAAATGGTTTCACCCGCCTTCGGCGGGTGAAACCATTTACTAGAAGCAAGTTGACTTGGCAACTGTTAGAAAATGATTTAGGACTGCTATAGCAATCCTAAATGAATTTAGAATTTTAGAGGGTTGAGAACGGTTCCCCCTCCGGGGGAACCGTTCTCAACCGATTTAGGATCGCTATAGATCCACGATGACTTGACTAATGCAAATGACTGCAATCATAGCCATGAGGGCGATCGGCAACAACATTCCCGAACCCAAACCTAAGAGTAGCACTGCTACTGCTGCGACTAGACGATAGATAACTAGGTGATGCCGACGATCGCCTAGGGAACAGGTAATCTGATGCACCATCGCCAATACAAATAAACAGAGGGCTACGGAGGTACAGATCAAAATTCCTCCTGCGGTTATCGGTTGATTCATAGGGGCAGAAACTAATTTCTCAATCCCGACTCCGGCTGCGGTAATCCCTGCGGTTAAGGGCAGATGGCAGTATAGCCAAGTCAGGCTGGCTCGCATTTTTCCTTGCCCCATAGCTCGGAGGGGAGAACCATCCACTGTCTCAAAATAGATCCACCACAAACTAAAAGCGATCGCCATCCCTAGCAGGGCAGTCGACACCGATAAAATCCCCCATTGGAAATTCTCCAACCCCCGAACTACTCCCACTACAGATTCACCTAAGACAATAATTGTAAATAGACCCACCCGCTCTGGAATATGGGAGAAATCTGGAGGCAACTTCTCAACTAATTTTCCGGCGGTTAGGGGTGTCAAGAGATCGATGGCTAGACCCACTAGCCAAAATCCCCACCGCCAAGAACTAGGGACAAAAATAGATACAAGCCAGAGGGATGCTCCCAGACTAAAACCCAGCGCGTAATATTTAGCCAAGGGACGAGCTACAGGGATAAAGTAGGCAGCCATCAGGTACTGGGCAATGAGAATCAGGCGAGTAGCCACATAACAGAGTGCGAAGGGAATAGCCCGATCGGTTAAAGCATGGGGAATATTTACGGTTAGAGCCGTGATTACCATCATTTGCAATAAGGTCAGTAATCTATGCCCCAAGTCATCGGTACCAAATCGAGTAGCGTAGAAAGTTACTCCCACCCACGACCACCAAACGGGGATGAAAATAAAGAAAAACTCCAAAAACCCAGCTACAGTTATGTTTTCATGAAGTTGATGGGCAAGACTAGCGATCGTAGCCACATAGATTAAGTCATAAAATAGTTCTAACCACGTTGCCCGGCGCTCAGTTGCTTCATTTTCTATGCCTGTGCGTAGCTGCGGAGGTTGCCACTTCACCATAATTTTTCCTTGGTTAACTTAATAGGACTTACGCGCTGCCAACGGAATTATCGAGAGTTGTGGACGTTGTTGCGGGCTGAGCGGAGTCGAAGCCC
>CALRPI020000162.1:0-3377 GCA_943370025.1 Phormidium lacuna HE10JO
TGGCAGTGTGCCGAAATGGGTTTCTAGGAGGGCTGTGGGACTGTAATCTGTTGGCATAGCATCATACTCCTTGTCTGATCTCCGCCTGAGCCTACTTCAGAATTTATACTCCCTTTCTCTTTTGTTACGAAACGTATGCGTTTGCCCTAGATAGAACTAGTTATTAGACTGAATTTTTCTGTCTAGTACAACTATAAGGCGTTTAGGCTGAATGTCAATTTTCCCTCTGGCATTATGATTTTGGATGATTAATTGGCAGAAATTCTGTATATTTAAAGATGACAATACTAGCAAGCTTTTAGGTGCTAGCTCTGGGTTAGTAACATCTTCAAGCCTCGAGATATTCTGAGTTGCATCAGAATCGCCCTATAAAAATAAGAACACAATAATTTAAGGAGTTATAACGTGGTTGAACCTCTATTATCTGGGATTGTTTTAGGATTGATTTTTGTCACCCTCGGTGGCTTGTTCTTTGCGGCTTATACCCAATACAAACGGGGCAACACCTTGGGTATGTAATATTCGTATCTGAATGTAAATTTCCGTAAGTGAAGAAATCAAGAACGACTTCTCCAGAGGGGGAGTCGTTCTCAAGTTATTTAAGGCTGCGATCGCTCGACAATCTTTGTTTGACTACTCTGGCTTTGGGTTCCAGAAACAAGGAGCGGTGCAACAACCGCACTAACAACCAAGAGAATGGTGACAACTTCCGCAGCTAGGAGTAGATAGTTATGCTGCTGAGAGTTTCTGATTTTAGATTTTTTGGACATAGCTGAAAGTAATTATTTGAGGGATGCCATTCCCTGTATGAGACTACCGGATAGGCTACGATCGCCCATCAAACCGAGAACCAATAGATCGAATTTTCTGCCCCCATGCCCGCCAACCATCCCCTGGACGATTGTAGAAACTAGCCATAGAGAGAATTAGGGGAACTCCACCAACTTTGATAATCATTGATAGGTGAACAGGAATACTCAGAGTCATTACTGCCCAAGCGATCAGGTGAGCAGAATACCAGAAATGGAAAAATTCCCCCAAGGGTAGCCACGATTCTTGTATCATTCTGCCAGAAAGGAGGGCAAACCCAGCCGCCACTAAAATTAGGGTATTGGTAATCCGGTGCAGGGTGTACCACCAAACTGGTTTGCCGATTTGAGATAGCTTGCTCAGAGAATCTGCTTGAACCAAACGTTTTTGTCCGGCATGGAAACTGTAGAGGGCAAACACTGGAAACACAAACAGGAGAGTTAAGCCAAAGGTACCATGAATGCCAATCACATTATCTATCATGGGTAAAGGTAGCTGACCAAACCGGCCATCGAAGCGATTGTATACTAGGAATCCGGTAAAAATTGCCAGTAATATAATCAAGCCATTTACACCATGAAACAAGCGGAGAGCAAGGGGATGGTAGGGATGTGATCGAGCCATGATTTTTTCCTCGGATAGGACTGATATAAAGACTGCATATCTGTTAGGGGAGCCAGGTTTTGCGCCATCCTAAAATAATATCTTAAGAGTATTAGAGATTTTATCAGCAATCCCTGCCACCCATTGCTCATCCTGTTTGGTATAGCTGCGGGGTACATTTGCCCCTAAAATCAATACGCCTCGGGAGCCGATCGGCTGACAGATCACCCCTTGGGTATTGGGGGGCAAATAGTCAAATTCGATCTTGCCGGGATAGATATTTAGGTTAACTAAATATACAGGTTTTTGCTTATCGAGAACGCGCTGAAGAATCACGCCGGGTTGCACCTTGGGGTTAGAACCTAAAATTCCTCGGCGGAGTAATACCTGACCACCATAGAAAACGACCAAGGATTTAGTGACGGTGTTGGTTAACAATAAATGGGAAGCCCAAGCTAGTTCTATCTGTACTGCTTCTGGCAAGTCTGGAGCTAGGTCAAAACCTTCATCGCCAATTAAGGTGACAGCTTCGGGCGATCGAGCTTGGACTTGCTGCCATAATAAACCTGATAGAATCAAGACCGCTGCCAAAATTACTCCCACAACATCCGATCGCGATTGACTATTATTTAGTTCTGGGGTCAACAATCGATTAACCAGTAATAAAGAGCCGCCCAAGCCGCCCACCACAAAAGGCAGTAATCGCAGGAGATAGCTTTGATCTTTTTGATTCATTTGTACAGGTGGCTACTGATAAATAGATTCATCGGGCATAGTCGCCCCTCGAAAATTGGTGCCAACTAAATTGGCAGTACTCAACTCGGCTCTGGCTAAATTGGCATTCGTTAAATTGGCATTCATCAGATTAGTTCTGGCTAGGTAGGCATCAATTAACATGGCTCCGGTCATGTCTGCCTCTCGGAGAGATGCTCGGCTCAAGTCGGCTCGATTCAGCACCACCCCCACCATGATTGCCCCGGTGAGGTTGGCTTTGTTCAGTTTGGCATCGGGCATGATCGCCCCGGATAAATCAGCCCCCCGGAGATTAACTTCCAAAAGTTTCGATCGCTCTAATTTGACATTTTTTAGTTTTGCCCCCTGAAGATTTGCCCCATTCAGGTTGGTATCAGTCAAAAAAGCATTAGTTAGATCAGTTCCACTCAGATCAGCCCCACTGAGATCTGCATCTCGAAACATCACATCTCGCAGATTTGCCCCACTCAGATTCACCCGCGAAAGATCCGCCCCCGTTAGGTTTGCCCCTTGCAGGTCTATTTTGTGCAGATTTGCCCCCCGCAAGTTAGCGCAATAAATCCGCTTTTCTTCCCGCAGATTTGCCCCCCGCAGACAAGCCCCCGTTAGATTCGCCCCACTCAAGTCAGCCCCACGCAGGTCTGCATCTACCAAATTGGCATCAAATAAATCAGCTAAGGTCAAGTCAGCCCCCCTCAGATCTGCGCCCTGGAGCATTGCCCCGTGGAGGTCGGCATCATGGAGGTTTGCCCCACCTAATTTAGCTTGGTTGAGGTTGGCACCACAGAGCTTACTAGAGGTCAAATTCGCCTGCCCCAGATCTGCCCGACTTAGGTAGGTAAAAGTCAAATTAGTGTTATGCATATCTGCTTTGTGGAGAATAATCCCAATTAGGTCTGCCCCTAAAAGATTTACTCCACTTAGACTTATCCCACTAAATTTTGTCTGCCCTGATTCGTAGCGCTTAATAATTTCCTTGGCATCCATAATCTAACTACCTATTAATTTAGCCCCTCAACGGGAGTTCCCCTGTGCTTTCTATCATAACAGGCTGTCAATACAACCCACATTCCGCTCATAAATGAAGGATAAAATAATTAGAGAGAAGATAGGGGAAAAGAGGAGGGAGAAATTAATACAGAGATGAAAGTATCGAACCTAGACCATCTAGGAATCGTAGCAGGAATAATAGACGAGATAGGAATCGTAGA
>CALRPI020000163.1:0-3354 GCA_943370025.1 Phormidium lacuna HE10JO
GCGAAGCACCCACAACAACGTCCACAACTCTCAATAATTCGCTAGCAGTGCGTAAGTCCTATAAATTATGTAAGCTTTGAAAGTATTCTCGCCGGAGGCTTAATTATTAGTTTCATTGCCGATCTGATTATTCAGTGTATTTACTTAAATTAGTGTCAGTATATTTACTAAATATTTGTCAAATATAGCGAGCCTAAATGGTTTCACCCGCCTTCGGCGGGTGAAACCATTTACTAGAAGCAAGTTGACTTGGCAACTGTTAGAAAATGATTTAGGACTGCTATATTTACAAGATATTTACCAAACAACTTTTCCCGCCAGCTTTTGTTTCAGATTAGCTCCCACTCCCGGAACTTTTTCTACATCCTCCCAAGAGGTAAAGGGTTGGCGTTGGCGAGCAAGAATAATCTGCTGTGCTAGTTTTGCTCCCACTCCGGGTAAAGCTTCTAGCTCCTTCTGGGTAGCGGTGTTGAGATTCACTAATCCTTGGGGTGATGGGGGAATATTGGGATTGGTGGCAGTGGGATTGGTAATACTGGGTCTGGTGACGGGTTGGGGACAGCGGATCCCATCTTGTTGGATTTTGGTTTGGATATTGGCAGAAAGACCAAGGCTGGCGCTGCCGTAGAGGCGATCGAACTCCCGGCGAAAATGCGCCGCCACGACGGGATTTTTGACGACAACTACCGTCTCATCATTGCTACTATTGGCTGCTTCTGACCAGTTGTGGGAGCCAGTAATTACTACTTGGTCGTCAAGTAAACCAAACTTATGGTGCAACAGATCTCCCGGTGGCAGGTTAGGAGTTCCCACAGAAGCGATCGTATTTTGCCAAGGACTATTCCCCGCCTCATAGCGACATTGCTCATCCGCAAGGGCAACTCCCAACAAATCCAGTCCTTCACTGTAGGAACGAAAGACAAATTGGTTATCAATCAGGACTTTAATTTGCACTCCCTTGCTCTGATCTGTTTGCAGAGTATTCGCCAAGTTTTGATCAGAAAAAACAAACAAAGCTAAGTCAATACTTTGATTTGCTTGGGCAAGATTTTGATTGATTAAACCATTACTAGATTGGGTCCAAGGAATATTTTTATTACTAGGAGAAAACTGGATTGTAATAGTGTTATTGCCGACTTGGAGGGTTTTGGCTGTTCTAAAAGGTTTCTTGGTGCCGAACAAACTATCTGATTGACCACCCACCCCATCTCCCCAGAGAAAGTTAAATTCTTGGGTGAATAATTGTGCTACTTCGGGGCTATTAATCTTCAGTAAATTGTTGACATTGCCCCGACTAGGATTGCTGGCAAAATCTCCATGCACATCAGAAGTTGTCAAGTTTGCAGAAGTGGAAATAGTGATTTTTCCATCAATGACCAAAAACTTGTGGTGCATCAAATCACTGCCCTTGGAATTATCTGCTCGATCATCAATGATCGGGATGCCTGCATTACGTAGAATTACTAAGGCATCTCCTTGGTTAATTTCCTCTGGGCTGAGTTGACTATCTTGGTTGCGATCGACCAACTGCACAAATTCCTGATACTTGCCCCGCTCCCGCTCTGGCAATTTTTCCACTTCGGCGGCGGTGAGATCACTCCAAGGGCGACTATAACTATTTTCTAGCACTACCCGCACCGACACGCCCGATCGCTTTTTCTCCGCCAAGGCTTGGGCAATCTTGGGCAGTCGAAATTCCTGCACTGCCATATCTACAGATACTTGGGCTGAGTTGATCCCCTCGACAACTATCTGCTCTAGATCGTCTCCATAGCGGGTGATTTTGCGATAAGGCTCGGTATAGGTGGCGGCGGGGGAATAGTTGAAATACACTTGCACTTCGGCATCTTGGGGCAGGGCTGGCACCAGGGGCAGGGAGGCAGCAGGGTTGGCAGAATTCTTTTGGGTCAGGGAGGTAATCCATGACAAACCATAGGTACTGATTGGCTTATAGAGGGTTAGCCCCAGAAATAATAATCCCCCTAGGCAGAGGTAGAATTTTTTGTTGAGTTGCACCATGATCATACCCTAGTATAAATCTCTTTATATAGAATATAGGTTTTTGTGCTGGAAGGGTAGGGTTTACAAATTGATTCATAACCTAACGAGAAGAATTTTTCGGTAAGATAAACTGAAGAATTTTTCGGTAAGATAAACTAACGATAAAGGGGGAAAGAATATGACCAATGGCAATAATAGCGGCGATCGCCTTGACCTACTTGTAGACCAGATCGGGCGATTGACTGAGCAAGTAGCTCAAACCAATCTATCGATCACCAATGGTTTCGCTGAGTCTAGAGCAAATATTGAGAATGGTTTCGCTGAGTCTAGAGCAAATATTGAGAACGGTTTCGCTGAGTCTAGAGCAAATATTGAGAAACTGGGAGAAAAGATCGATAGTGGATTCTCTGAACTGATGACGAGCATTAAAGCTCAACAAAAAGAGATAGATCGGATTGCTTCTTCTATTGATAAGCTTGCCGAGACGGTTGCTAGTCAAGCCAAAACGGTTGATAAACAAGCCCAAACGGTCGATCGCCTTGCTTTGATGCTGGAACGGGTGTTGGTCGATCGGGGACAAAATAATTAGCCCACAGTTCGAGTTGCTCAATATTTCGTAAGTTTTCAACCAGTGGAGAAATATCTTTGTTATCTTGGGGGCAAAAGATATCTGGAGGGGCGGTGATGGCGAGGCGCTGGGCTGGTTTGGTGGGGGTGACTCCTTTGATGCTGGGGATGATGGTGGCTGTGCCGCAGATGGTGGTGGCTCCCTTGGTGTTGGCACAGGGTAGTAGTCAGAGTAGCCAACCAACTGAAGCGCAACGTTTATATAGAGAAGGGGAACGACTCCGTGGACAGGGAACTAGGGAATCTTTGCAACAGGCTCTAGATAAGTTTCAGCAGGCTTTACCTTTATTTCGGGCAAATGCAGACAGGAATGGAGAAGCGGATAATCTTGATAGTATTGGCAGAGTATACGACAGCCTTGGGCAAACGCAACAATCCCTTGATTACTTTCAGCAAGCTTTGCCGATTTGGAGAGAGGTAAGAGATCGTGGAAGCGAAGCTATTACTTTGGTTGGTATTGCAGAAGTTTATAGAAGAATTGGTCAACCACAGAGGGCATTGGAGTTTTTTCAGCAAGCTCTAACCATCCAGAGAGAAGTAAACGATCGCAGAGGGGAAGGCAACACTATAACTAGTATTGGTAGAGTGTACGAAAGTATTGGTCAACCACAGAGGGCATTGGAGTTTTATCAGCAAGCCCTACCCATCACAATAGAATTGAACGATCGCAGGAGGGAAGCCATCACCCTGAATGATATTGGTGATGCTTACGAGAGTATTGGTCAA
>CALRPI020000164.1:0-3303 GCA_943370025.1 Phormidium lacuna HE10JO
GCCATCTGCTCGAAGGTGGTGCGATGAACACCGCATCTGCGTTTGAAAGCACTAGACTTGAAGAGTTTGAGTTGTTCGTAGGTCATGATTGGTTCCTCCTTGACCTAGTTTTACACATCTTTTATCTATTCACGCAAGAGGTCTATTGATGTCATTGCTGAAAGAGTGGAAACCATGGCGCAAATTATTCAACTCCGCCGGATTCAGTGCCCCAAGGTACAGGGATATCTATTTTCCCAAGCCAAACCTGCCCAAGAAATTACCGAGCTACTTGAAAAAGGTACGTCAATCTCTCCTCTGTTATAAACTTTAGGACATAACTTGAGCGATCGCCTCTTCAAGCTCTACCTGACTAAGAGTAGTAACAATAAAAACTTCTTGAAAGGTTTTGCCCTTACGGGCAATTAACTTAAAACCACCCCGAATTGGAGTGGAAACCTTGATTTGCATCTGGTGGGCATTGGCTCTGGTTCTGCCAATCACTGCCGGAGTAATGGTAGTTATTCCTGATTGAGATGTTAATTTCTCTAGAATCTTGATCAATCCGGGCAGATGAGTTGAATGATTCCAGACTAGTCTGCCATCATCAGATTTGGTCATAGGTTTGCCTAAGTTTTCCGGTGATTTTCCTGCCGGATTTGAGTTGTTTTTTAATCCTAACCTAGAAATATAGCCGTCGCCAAGCAGGTTATATTGTGGGAAGCCTCACTTCGCTGGGGGTTCCCACAATATAAATCATCTCAATCTCCTTGTCGGTTGCTATAGAACCTATTTGATATCTTCAACATGTTGCGCTCTCTCGAAATTTATGACTTTTTCTACTGGAAACTATCAGTTTGTCCCTAAATTCCTCCGGCTGAGTGGGATGAATATTCTTGCTAATCTGATGGTTCCAGTGGCGGGGCTAATTGATCTGGCATTTTTGGGACATTTGGCAGATATTCGTCATCTGGCAGGGGTGGCGATCGCTACTGTGCTCTTTAACTATATCTACTGGACTTTTGGCTTCCTCCGTATGGGGACAACGGGGATGACAGCCCAAGCGGTGGGGAGGGGTGATCAGGCAGAAGTTTTGCTAGTAGGGTTGCGTAATTCCCTCTTGGCGATAGTTCTAGGAATTATGATTTTGGTTCTGCAATATCCTCTGCGGGAGTTGGGGTTTGCGCTGTTGAGTGCTTCTGCCGCCGTCAAAGCATCGGGATTAATGTTCTACAACGCGCTGATCTGGGGGGCTCCGGCGACGCTGCTCAACTTTGTGCTGCTGGGTTGGTTCTTGGGACGATCGCAGGGGCAGCAAGTGATCTTGTTATCCCTAGTGGGCAGTATGGCGAACATTGGTTTAGATTATCTATTTATCGTTAAGTTAGGTTGGGAGAGCACGGGGGCTGGGGCAGCCACAGCCCTGAGTCAATATGCTACGGCGGGGGTGGGGTTAATCCTAATTGCGATCGAGTATGGCTCTAGATTCTCCGCCGTCAAATCTCAGCTAAATTCCCTAAAACTCATAACTCAAATCTGGGAGCCGCAGGCTCTACAAGCGGCTTTTAGCCTAAATCGAGATATCTTAATCCGTACCCTAATTATGGTATCTGCATTTTCGGCATTTACCAATTTAGGCTCCGGCATGGGGACGATCGTGCTGGCAACTAACACCTTACTTCTGCAAATTGTCACCCTTTCTGCCTACCTCATTGATGGGATTGCTTTTGCCACAGAAAGCTTTGCTGGGATTTTCTACGGTCAAGCAAAGATAGGTAAACCCAGTTCTCAACTATTACCCCTGATTTGGGTAGCTGGGGGGTTGAGCTTGGGCTTGGGGGTGGCGATCGCCCTGCTCGTAGCCCTATTTCCCATCCCGATCTTTAGCCTCCTGACGATCCATCTGGAAGTCGTGCAGCAGACCCCTAATTATGTTTTCTGGTTATTGCCAGTGCTGGGTTTTGGTAGTATCGCTTTTATGCTAGATGGCTATTTCATTGGGTTAACGGCGGGGAATGTTTTGTTGAGATCGGCTCTCTTTGCTTCCTTAGTCGGGTTTGCCCCGGTAGCTACTCTGGCTTGGTATGGGCAAAATCCCCATCTCCTCTGGTTAGCTCTGGCACTATTCATGGCGGGGCGAGTGATGCCGATGGCGATGGCAGTGCGGAAAACTTTGGCTAGGGGATAGATTAGCGATCGCCCTCAGCCAAACTTGGCGATCGTTTGTAGCATAGCTCAGTCTAGGCAAACTCTGGGTTGAGGGCAAAAGAAGTGGCTAGGTTAGAAAGTGATATTAGCCAAATGATTGAGTGTTTTTGCAAAATAAGAATTGCTGGCAAGTTATAGGGATACTTTTGCAGATTTCCTTTGCTATTATGTTGAGACAATCTGGATAACTCCTAGGAAAAAGTAAATGTCAGAGTCGGAAATTGTATTTTTTGTAGATGCTCCAGCAACATCAACCACTGGCGGCAGGAACAGTCAGGATATTGGTGGTGGTTTTGGGGTTAAAGAGCCGGAAACTAAACAAAAGGCGGTATCTCTATCTCAACAAAAACTCACAGAATATATTTCTCAACTCACGGGAGTGTTGGAAGGGGTTTTTCAGCAAGTGGAATCTCAGGTAGGTGCTAAGATTGCCCTAGAGGAAGTTGAGCTAAATGTGGAAGTAAATGCCGAAGGACAACTAGGTATTTTAGGGACTGGGGGCAAGGCGGGAGGTAAGGGAGGCATTACCTTAAAATTTAAGCGGCGTTGATAGCAAAAAATGGGCGAGAATTGGGCGATCGTTATTGGGATTAATGAATATAAAAACCTGAAATGCTTGAACTATGCCCAGCGGGATGCAGAGTTGGTTCGAGATTTTTTCCGGCAAGATTTGCAGTTTACAGAAGTTGTTTATTTTGCCAAAGATGCGCCACCTATACAGAGTGATTATGGACAACCCCTATCTGCTCAACCTAATTTTGATGATTTGTATGATTTCCTAGAGCGGCGGTTTGCAGTTCCATTTTTGGGGGCAGGGGATACGCTTTGGTTCTTTTTTGCTGGTCATGGTAAGCGCTACAAAAAACGAGATTATTTGCTACCCAGTGGAGTCAACCCCAATCGACCAGATCGGGCTGGTTTGGCTGTGGCTGAGATTGTGGAAAAGTTACAAAATAGCGGGGCTGGCAATATTACAGCAGTTTTCAGATGAATAAGCCACAGTGATTGAACCAGCCCAGCGCATCATCACTAGAAATACAGTCGTTGATAATTGTAGTTAGAGCTAGATCGAGTGCTTCATTAGTTCGAGCTTTAGCCGAACGAAGTAACTGTTTA
>CALRPI020000165.1:0-3291 GCA_943370025.1 Phormidium lacuna HE10JO
CGATTATTTCGCGAGTTTCGGGCTAAGTCTGATGAGATTGGGGCATTCCCTCACGAAACCAGTTGCTTAACCGTGTTTTTCTTAGTGATTGAGCGCGATCATGCTAAACATAACCGTAAATCTGTGGCGAAAACTTCATGACACTAACCCCTAAGCAGGTTGAATAGAAATGAGAAGGCGATCGACCAAGCAGAAAGCGATCGAATTTCTCTTGGTTGCGATCCGGGTTTCAGATTAAGGAATTGGTGCGGGTTGGATATGCTTCCCGGCATAAAAGACAATTACTTTCAGGTGAATTTCGTCAGGGATATAAAATACTCGATCGCTCCCAGTTAGTTCGTATTCCCAAACTCCTTTATATTTTTTACCTTTTAGTGGAAAAACCCGTTTTGGTTGTCTTGTTGTTGGCATTGTTTGTAAATGTTGATAGCATCGACGGGTATTTTCTGGGTGACGCTGCATCAAGTCTTCCCAGTCTCGATTCACTCGACGATTTTTAGCTACTATTAGCCAACTACTTGCTATTTCAGAGATATCAGATATTTCAGATAAATTAGGAGGCGTTAGTTTTATTTCTGGTGGCTCTATATTGTCAGTCATTTTGATTAAATGCTGTTTCTAATTCTGGATTAGATATCGCTAAGGCACTCTCATACCACTCGTGAATGATTATATCTAAGTCCTGCCAATCTTTTTTGAGTAGATCAACAGAGTGATAGGTTGCCATTACTTCGTCAATAAGTTCGTTTAATTCTTCAGCATCGAATACTCTTAGCCAATTATAGGAATATTCAATTTCTGTTTTTGGGTTTAACAATAGGCGAAAAGCTGCATTGATCAGCTCTAGGGTTGCTCTACTGTGTTGGGCTGCACTCACGAATAGAGCCATATTTTCTCGTCGGAGGAGAGCAAAGGATTGGTCATTTCGAGTAATTGTGATGGGATGCTCTAATGCTTTATCTAAAATACGTCCGGGTTGACGATTTAATTCAGTAGCAGTAATTAATTCATCTGAGAAAATGGGACTCATGGCTATTACATCCATAATTTTATCGGTTTGGTTTGATCTGGAGGGAAAGGGCAAACTAGGATCAAAAATCCACGGGTTTTATTTATACGTAATATTATACGTAGTAGCTTGTGGGAGTCAATGGATATGCGATCGCACTCTCGATCGACCAAGCAGCAAGCGATCGGGGTTTCAGAATTTGGAGATATGCTAAGGTTCACATTGCTTGGCGATCGCTGGCACAAAATTTTATGGGTTCGACAATATATCAGATATGATATAAATATGGCATGGAAAATCAAAGTAAACCTTTAGTTTGGCTGTATGGTGAAGTTAAAACCCCTCCTTTCAGTCAATCAGCGCGCATAGAAACTGGTGTTTTGCTCAGACAATTACAAAAGGATAACTCTCTTGGATTGCCGCATTCACGTCCTATGCCAAGTATTGGAAGCCACTGTCATGAGTTACGGATTAGGGATACAGATAAAGACTGGAGGATTGTTTATCGAATTGATGATGATGCCATTTTGATTGTTGAAGTTTTTAATAAAACCACGAGAGCAACGCCCAAAAATGTTATTGAGGTATGCAAAAGACGGCTGCGTAAGTATGATGCTGATCAACTGGAGTAAATTCATGGATCAATCTAAAAGAGAACGTTTGGAATCTAAGGGCTGGAAAGTTGGCACGGCTTCAGATTTTTTGGAGTTAACACCTGAAGAAGCGATGGTTGTAGAAATTAAGTTAGCTCTCAGCAAAAGTTTGAAGGAGCGCCGTCAAAAGTTGATGACTCAAAGGGATGTTGCGATTAAGATTAGCTCTAGCCAACCCCGGATTGCCAAGGCTGAAAATGGGGATGCTTCGGTTTCTATTGAGTTGTTAATCCGGGCAATGTTGGCAACGGGGGCGACTCCTCAGGATATTGGGCAGGTTATTGCTGGTGTGGGTTGAAAAATATTTGTCTCTGACGATCGCTATTTGGGGTTGATAATGCGATCGACCAAGTAGGAAGCGATCAAATTTCTCTTGGTTGCGATCGCCTACTATTTCATCAAATGAGGATCAAGTTCTGGATAGAGAGAAAATAAAGTATCAACACTAGCTAGCTTGGCTCCGTACTCTAACGCTGTAGCAATAATCAGGCGATCGAAGGGGTCTTTGTGGATTGGTGGTAGTTGGACTGCACGGCAGATAATTTCAGGGTTCAGTGGCAGTAGTGTAATGCCTGTAGGTTCTAGTGCTAGTTGAAACCATTGATTGACTGTACAAGGTAATTCTAGTCTTCCTCTTTGTTGGGCTAGG
The DNA here is from genome assembly GCA_943370025.1 of Phormidium lacuna HE10JO. Lineage (GTDB taxonomy): Bacteria > Cyanobacteriota > Cyanobacteriia > Cyanobacteriales > JAAUUE01 > JAAUUE01. Next base: position 2,312 of record CALRPI020000165.1, read on the forward strand.
GCAATTTCATAACAGGAAATTATTGAAACACTTATTTGTTCACTTGTTTCAATAGTTTCTCGCCAAGGAGTTGGAAATCTTGCAAATTCTTGATTAATAAACCAGAACCAAATATGGGTATCAAGGATAATTATTTCAGACATTCCCATTCCTGTTCATCAACAATAGGACTAATGATATCTCCAAGGGTTTTACCTTTGCCAGCGATCGCAGTTGGAGGAGTGCGGCGTTTTACTAGGGGAGAGGTTTCTTCGAGGATGGTGATCATGATCCGGGCGGATTGGACAGGGGGATGTTCTGTTAACCAAGTTACTCGACCGTTTTCATAGATTGCTTCATAATTTTTTAGCATGATAATTTTTGAGGTGGTTATGCAGCTATGAGATTTAGTATATTCTAATCGCAGAATTTGAGGTGATCGAGGATTTACATAATTTTGGATTCAGAAGTTGGGGATATACGATCGCACTCTCGATCGACCAAGCAGCAAGCGATCGAATTTCTCTTGTTTGCGATCGCTGGGCATTGAAATCGCGGCTAGGAGAACAAAGTCCGCTGTTGTGGACTGGGATGGAGGTTTTTGGAATATTTGCGATCGAATTTCTCTTGATTGTGATCGTCCGCTTCTTTTAGTCTGCGGAGGCAGACTTCGCCCTTGTAGGCGCGGTTTCGATCACCTGCTATTTCACCTTGGGGGGATGCCGCAGATTTGGCGGTCTTCGTTGCGGGCGTTGGGGTTGTGGGTGAGGTAGCCCCGGAGCCAGTCGCAACCCCTAGCGGTGAGATCATCGAAGTCAAGATTAAGTGATATTTTAGTTCCTTAATAGCTGAAAATCGGTTAGTGTCATTATTTATTCGCCACTAATAAATAATAGGGGAAAGTAAGGAGGATAAAGCGATCCAAGCAACCTCCAATGAACATAGCAGCACGAGAACAACAAATACTACGAGTCAAAGCCACAAGTTTTCAACCAGAACTG
>CALRPI020000166.1:0-3228 GCA_943370025.1 Phormidium lacuna HE10JO
CTTTTCAAGGGCTGACTCAAGTTGTCAATTTGTCTCCTGCTCGTCTCCATATTTTGAGTTTCTTTTCTCCTGCTTGTCAACGCTACTATCTTCTTCCTGCACCTGTTTTCTAATTGTTTTTTACCTTATTTTATGAGCGGAATGTGGGATCTACTCAAAGAAAATCTATTTATCCCCCAAGAATTTAAATTTTGAGAAGATTAGACAGCTATTGCTTGCTAGATCAGGGCTGTTTTTTTGTAACTAAACTAAATGTATTGGTGATAAATTCCGAATAAATAGCTGAAAAATCAAAAAATTATTAAAATCTACATAAATTAAAGACTTTAGCGATCCATAATGGGCGATCCCGGATTACAATAATGCAGTGAAACTTTGATCCGGTCATTGTTTCAGCAGTTTTTACAAAAGTTATTTCTGTTGAATTATGACTAAACCCCCAATCAAAGTTTTCCATAAAATATTTAACCTGTGATCTACAAAGGAGATTTTGCATGAACAAAGGTGATTTAGTAGATAAAGTGGCTGCCAAAGCTACTGTAACCAAGAAACAAGCTGATGCTGTCTTGACTGCCGTTCTCGAAGTGGTCATGGAAGCAGTTGCTAATGATGACAAGGTAACCTTAGTGGGCTTCGGCTCCTTTGAAGCTAGGGAACGCAAAGCCCGTGAGGGTCGCAACCCAAAAACTGGTGAAAAAATGGAAATTCCAGCAACCAGAGTGCCAGCTTTCTCTGCTGGGAAACAATTTAAGGAAATGGTTGCTCCCCCTAAGGAGTAATTACTCAAAAAAAGGAGCTACGAGGTAAAGGGCAAAACCACGATCGCTAAGATGTTTGCCTTTTGCCTTTTTGTTTTTGATATACAGCACTTTTCATATAAATGGCATACCTGACATTTTCTGAAATATTGACTAGGCTGAAGTCGAGTTGGGAATGGCTGTTGCTGCTCCTGCCTCAACCGCTGTATTTTGATAGGGTATCGATCGAGATGGTTTGCAATGAACCGACCTAATCATGGGGGAAACTTACTCTGGGCAGCAACCATAGGGGGCTGTCCTCCCTCGTTTATTTTAGATTTTTCTGCCAGTATCAATCCCCTTGGCCCTCCCCAGTTCCTCCTCAAAGCTATCCAAGAAAATTTAGGGGCGATCGCCCATTATCCCGACCCCAGCTACCAGCAACTATGCCTAGCCCTAGCTCAGGAGCATCAAGTGCCACCCAACTATGTTTTGCCGGGGAATGGAGCCGCAGAACTCATTACTTGGGCGGCGCGAGAATTGGCAGAGCTAGATTGGGTAGGTGTGGTCACGCCAGCTTTTAGCGATTACCAGCGATCGCTCTCTGCCTTCCATGCCCAAATTAAAGAATTCCCCTTGGAATTACCTGTGCCAACGGTGGCATCGTTGGATCCCCCCCAGCCCCCCAACCCTTACGGAAAGGCCAAACCTATAAAAAAGGGGGAGGATAAATTAGTATCTTTTGATTTGCCCAGAGGGGAAGAAAGGGCGGGGCTGTTGTTGAATAATCCCCATAATCCTACGGGGCAGTTGTGGCGGCGGGAGGAGATACTGCCTTACTTAGAAAGCTTTGCTCTGGTGGTGGTGGATGAGGCGTTTATGGATTTCTTGCCACCAGAGGAGGAGCAGAGCTTGATTCCCTTGGTGGAGAACTATCCTAATTTGGTGATTATTCGATCGCTCACCAAGTTCTATAGTATGCCCGGCTTGCGATTGGGGTATGCGATCGCCAATCCTGCCAGATTGCAACGATGGCAGCAATGGCGAGACCCTTGGAGTGTGAATGTTCTGGCGGAAGCAGCGGGTTTAGCTGCTCTAGAAGAGCGGGAGTTTCGTCAGCAAACTTGGGATTGGTTAGCCCCGACTAGAGCTAAACTATGGCAAGACCTAGCACAAATTCCCGGACTTCATCCCTACCCCGGAGCGGCTAATTTTCTCTTGGTGCATAGTCAAGGGTCAGTGCTGCAACTACAGGAGAAATTACTCCGCCGCGATCGGGTTTTGATTCGGGATTGTGTTAGTTTTTTGGAGTTGGGCGATCGCTATTTTCGAGTAGCAGTCAGAACCGAGGCGGAAAACCAAAGATTATTAGATGGTTTAGATGGTTTAGATGGTTTAGATGGTTTAATTTAGATGATTTAATTAAGTTATGAAAATTGCTACTTGGAACGTTAACTCTGTCAGAATTCGTATTGATCAGGTAATTGATTGGCTAGAAAGCAATCCAGTTGATGTTCTTTGTTTGCAAGAAACCAAGGTCATTGAAAGTGGATTTCCCTACGAAAACTTTAAGGATATTGGCTATCATTGTTACGTAGCTGGACAAAAAGCCTACAACGGCGTGGCAATTATTAGCAAGCAGGAACTAAGTTTGTCCAGTCAGGGTTTCGCTCCGGTTCTAGGGGCAGAAACCGTGGGAGATTTTGATGTCCAAAAAAGGTTAGTTACTGGGGTGATTGATAATACCCGAATAATTTGTGTTTATGTGCCTAATGGTGGCGGAGTGGTGGAGAAATATGAGTATAAGATCTATTGGCTGAAGTTGCTTTATGCCTACTTAGAAGAACTATTACAAAGTAATCAAGAAATTTGCATTTGTGGCGATTTTAATATTGCTCCCGATAGCCGAGATATTCACTTGACGGTGAGTGAAAATAATCCGGTGGTGGGAACCACAGAATTGGAGCGAGAATTGCTCCAGAAAATTTGCGGTTTGGGTTTTACGGATCTATTTAGAAAATTTTGCAGTGAAGGAGAAAACTACAGTTGGTGGGATTATCGAGAGGCAGCATTTCGGCGGAATTTGGGTTGGCGGATTGACCATATCTACGGTACTGAAAAACTCAGCGATCGCGCGACTAGCTGCCTGATCGATCGCAACCCTAGAAAACTTCTCAAACCCAGTGATCACACCCCAGTGATCGCAGAATTTGGGTAGGAAATTATGGCTATCTGGTAAAAATTCCTAGACTGAAGAGGAAGACGATCGCCCCCATGAGTGCCACCCAAATAAACTGATTATCCTTGGTATTAACTTGAGATAAATCGATCGGTTTTTCTGGGGCAGCAACGCGAGAAGTAGATTTTTTGCCGGAGCCTTGACTACTGCCCCAACTTTTTTCTTGGGGACGATCACTAATATCACCAAGATCGGGAATCTCGGTCATCCATGAGGCTGGGCGGACTAATTGGGGAGCTTCTAGAATATACA
>CALRPI020000167.1:0-3169 GCA_943370025.1 Phormidium lacuna HE10JO
CTACTTGGGTGGAAGCGATGGATGATTTGTCTGAGTTGGCGGAGGCTCTGATGAGTCTAAAGCCTCAAAAGAGGCTTAATTTCTTAAAAGGGATGAAGGCTCTTCGCTCTATACAGCAAGCGTTATAGCCCCTCTGTCACCCCTTGAGATTAAATACTTTTGTTTCTTTTACCCTTCCCGGAGGTTTGCCTCTGTTGGAGACTCACGTTAATTAATATTTTTAGGGTGGGCAATTCCAGTCCTATCTATTTACCTAATTGTGGTGAAATCGGTTGTGGTGGAATTGGTTGTAGTAGAGTTTGTGCCACTTGTGTCTGATGGGGGTTTAGTGTCAGGGGTAAAAATTAATTCCTGTACTTCTCCCATATTCCCCATCGGTTTAGGAGGATTGTCATTGAATGCCACCACCAAAGCCCCAGCATTCCCAGCCCGGATGGAGAGCTTTTGTTGGGCTGTCCAAAGACGTTGATTCCCTTCATCTAAAACTCCTTCAAAAAGCATTTGCTCATCTGCTACCACCCGAACCCAAGATTGAGATTTGAGGGTGACACTGACGACGATCGGTTGCGATGGTCTGGGGCTAGGGTTAGGAATTGTAGCAATTCTAGTACTGGTTGGTGAAGTATTGGTAACTTTTTCCTGAATTGGGGGTAGAGCGATCGGAGCAGTATCTTGCTTGGAATTATCAACGATCGCCGAGAGACTATTGACTGCAATCACCATTAATACTACGTAAATGGCATACAGATGCACGGGGCGGAGCTGGGTGAGCATGGATAGCATGAGATTCCAGCCCCGATCCTTTTGTAGATGCAGTTGTTTGGTCGGGATGCTGTCGGCTAATTTATCTCCATCTAAGCCCAGAAAGTTTGCATACTGCCGGATAATAGCTTGAACATAGATAGGTTCTGGTAGTTCGTGTAAATTGCCATTTTCGATCGCACTCAAAAGACCAACTCGCACTAAAGTTTGAGCCGCCAATTCTTCTAGAGAAACAGAATTTTGACTCCGGGCTTCCTTAAGTAAAAAACCTATTTCTTTAATTTTATTCCCTTGCTGCTCCATCAGATTCATCGCCTGAGAACTTCTGCTCCAAGGGTGTCTGGAAATTGGGAAACGCTTAGCAAAGTCGAGAATAGCCGAAAAATACATAGTTAGTAGTGCTAATTAATCATTAATTGGTCTTAGTGACAGTAGCCCTAGATTCCTCTAGGGGGGTTATTTGCAAAACTTAATCAGAGATACCAACATTTTACATCCCTTGAAGAAATTTGATTTCTTGAGTACTTAATAGGCGATGTTCTCCACTAGGTAAAGGAGGTCGATCAGGGTGATTTAGTGGAATATTACCAATTGTTACTCGATGTAAACTGATTACAGGATACCCTAAGTGGGCAGCAATACGCCGAATTTGTCGATTTTTTCCCTCCCGGATAGTTATTTGCAATAGGGTTTTTTCTGGCTGTTTTTGTAAAATTTGCACTTGAGCAGGCAGGGTTTGCATCTCATCTAGCCATAACCCTTGCCGCCACTGCTCTAGGCTATGGAGGGAGGGGATGCCTGTGACCCAAGCCTGATAAGTTTTGGGAATTTCATGGCGGGGATGGGTGAGACGGAAAGTTAAGTTGCCGTCATTGGTGAGGATTAAAGCTCCGGTAGAATAGGCATCTAGCCTGCCAACGGGGTGGATGCCCTGATGCGATCGCAAATAATCGGGCAAAAGGTCTAAAACAGTAGTTCTGCCCTGCTCATCGTGGCAGGTGGAAACCACTCCCAAGGGCTTATTCATCAATAAATAAATAAACTCCGGGCGCTCTAGGGGTTGAATAAACTTGCCATCAACCTCGATGCGATCGACCTCTGGATTAGCTTGATCCCCCAAGGCTGCTACTTGACCATTGAGGTGAACTCGACCAGAGCGAATCATGTTTTCAGCCTGCCTTCGGGAAGCGATGCCCCACTGGGAGATAATCTTATGTAGTCTATCCATTTTATATTGATTTTAGAATAGCCCTAGAGAGAGTGTGCCGCGCGTTGTGCGACACACTCTCTCTAAATTATTAATTTTAATCCTAAGGAGAAAATCGGTTAGTGAAACAGGAAATTCTGAGTAAGTTATTATCCAAGGCATTACGGCTATGGCTGCGATCGCAAGTATCCCACGTCAGCAATCTAGAGTTAACTATTCATGGCACAAATCAACAACTCCTGTCTGGGGAAATTCCTCAAGTTGATCTTACCGCTACCCAAGCAGTATACCAATATCTCCACTTGAGCGAAGTTAGTTTGCGGGGGAGTAATATCAAAATCAATCTCAAGCAGATTCTCCAAGGTAAACCCATCCAGCTCCTAGAGCCGATCCCCTTAACTGGAGCCTTAACCCTCACTGCCGCAGATTTACAAACATCCCTAGCCGCCCCCCTCCTAGCCACAGCCCTCAAAGACCTGCTGCAAACTCTCCTCGCTAGCCGTGATGATCTGAAAATCCCCCCCCAGGTGCATTGGCAGCAGGCAGATATTACGGCGGGATCCCTAAAATTAGTCGGCAGTTATCCAGTGGCGGATCCTCAAAAATCCTCTGGGGATCAGTCTGTAATGATGAGTTCTCCAGTGATGCATCAAGATGCTACTCCAGAAATATCAAGGGTAATTTTACAAACTGGTTTGACCCTTGCCCAACCCCAGCAACTCTGTCTAACTCCCTTGGCGATCGACTTTGCGGATCAGATAGGAGTCATTAATCTAGAGGATTTTGTCTTAGATTTGGGGCAAGATGTGGCAATTCAAGAACTCCTAGTCACGGAAGGACAACTTACCTGCCAAGGAAAACTAACTGTCCAACCTTAAGTTCCTACCGGATTTACGCATTGGTCAGTTTTTGCGGGCTGAGCGAAGTCGAAGCCCATAAAAACTTCCATAATTTTAGATAATTTTTTCACGGTGCGTAAGTCCGATCCGACTTGCTAGACGTGATTTCGATGATTTTTAAAAGCCTGATGGACAGAGAATCGTTTTTTGCTATTTTGTTAGTGTCATGAAGTTTTCGCCACAGATTTACGGTTATGTTTAGCATGATCGCGCTCAATCACTAAGAAAAACACGGTTAAGCAACTGGTTTCGTGAGGGAATGCCCCAATCTCATCAGACTTAGCCCGAAACTCGCGAAATA
>CALRPI020000168.1:0-3143 GCA_943370025.1 Phormidium lacuna HE10JO
AGATGGGCTGTAGATTCTGGTTCTATCTACAGGGGCTGTAGATGCCTGTAGATGCTTACTGCACAATGATTGTGACGTTTTATCTACAGGGACTGTAGATGCTGTAGATGAGACAACCTAACCCGGTGCGATCGCACATCTCCAAGAAGGGCAGGGATGGTCTAAGCCCTCTCAGTCCCTTTTAGTCCCTCTCAGTCCTTCTACCCCCCCAAGATGGGCAGAAAGTGGGCAATATGCCCCGGTCATGGGCAGAATGATCCACTTCCGGCAAAAAATGTCACTTTTGGTCATTTGTGGATCCAATTGGCTTTAACATTACTTTTAGTAGCTTAATCTCGTTTAGCGCATACCCCCCAAAAGGTAAGTATTGGGGGGTTTTCCTTTGGGGGCTAGAATCTCCCAGCTCTAGCCACGGGTTTTCCTTGCGCCCAGCCTCTCCTAATCCGGTGGAGCTATCAGCCAACGCTGCCCAGTGCTGCTGCCCAATACATACCCATAGCTTATAGGGCTGAAACCCTTGTAAAAACAGTCTAAAAATTGCTAAACGTACCCCCGGAACCCTAAGGGTTCAGTACAAATTCTCGTATTTTTTCCCTCGGTCAAAATTGCCCCAAAAAGGAGCATCAGAAAAGCTAATCAATGGGGGAATTTTTGGGCAAAATTAGGCGATCGATAAGCCCCCCAAATCACTAGGTATTTATACCGGATTTGGGGGGCTTTTTGGGCGCTCTACCTTTACTTGATTATTTAGGTATATCTCAGATTTGCAAATTAGCTCAAAATTCTTTTGTGTAACGCTATTCAGGCTATTGACAAGAGCAAAGCCCTATGTAAGAGTTTGGTTACCACACACAAACCTACATAGAGCTAAAGGGCAAAAATTAATGCCGTCAGACTATCTTACCGATCTCTCACCAAAAGACAAGCCTTGGGACAAACATAGAGCTTATGCAGACCTTGTAGAGAACATCTACCGGGATAGCATTTATCCCAGATATGCTGATCGCATGGACTCTTGCTCCAAGATACTAGATTTTGGGCTTATAAACACTGAAAATGATCAACAACGGCTCAAACTACTTGCCGCCAAATTCTGCCGTGTCAGGCATTGCCCTACATGTCAGTGGAGAAGATCATTGAAGTGGACTGCCCGACTATTCAACGCCCTGCCCCAAATCACGGAGAAATATCCTACCCATCGCTGGATATTTTTAACTCTGACTGTCAAAAATTGCGACCTGGTGGATCTGCGATCGACAGTTTCCGACATGAACAAAGCTTTTGCTAGACTTACCCAACTCAAAATATTCCCCGGCGCCGGCTGGATTAAATCACTGGAAATAACCAGAAACCCAGAAACAGGGCAGGCTCACCCCCACTTCCATGTGTTGATTCTGGTTCCTAGTGGTTACTTTGGTGGCAAGTCCTACATCAAACAAGACCAGTGGCGATCGCTATGGCAGCAATCTCTTCGGGCTGACTATCTCCCATTGGTCAACATCAAAGCAGTTAAGGGCAAAACTCCTGATCAGGATGGTTTGGCGATCGCTATCTGTGAAACTCTCAAGTACTCAGTCAAGGAAGAAGATTTGGTTGTAGATGCAGCATGGCTGATCGAACTTACCAAACAACTCAAAAATACTAGAGCAGTTTCTATTGGTGGTTGTTTAAGAGAGTTTCTCAGGGAAGAGAAGGAAGATGATGATTGGGTCAATATTGATGATGATAACGATGAATCTAAAGAGTCAGTATCAGAGATTATCCTTAGTTTTGGATGGCATGAGACAAGTAAAAGATACAAACTAAAATAATGCTTGACAAAACTTGTGACAGCTAATAAGATAATAATTATTAAAGCTATCACAGGATAACAATATGGACAAACACAAAGGTGGCAGGGGTGTCAAAGCTCCTTACACCAGTAGAACAGTTAGAGTACCAGACCCCATCAGAGAGCAAGTGATTAGAGTTATCGATAGTTTCTATAGTGAAGATGTAGAAACTGTCAATAATAATATTCTGCAAGTTGACGAGGCGATTGTAAAAGCTAAGCAGATATTGGTTAGCAATAAAATTTCTAAACGGTCGACCCAGATTTGTCTAGAAAAGCTGTTACAGGTAATCTACTCTGACAGTTCTATAAAGCTGTGATAGGTAAATACTGTTAAATTCCTAGGGCTGGTTTACAAGACTTTCACCCTAGGAATTTGGCTAATAACGAACATCAACCAAGGTTAATTATATGACAGACGAACAATTAAAGCTCATCCGGGAAAGTGTCGAAGGTACTGATCGGGTTCAGGCAGTTTTAGTAGAGATTGAGGATTATCTCCAGCAAATAGCGTTCATGGCTACGATCGTAAGTCACTACCAATTCGAGGAAGATTACCCCGGCATCGACAAGGTGCAAGTCAGAATGATCGGGCGACTGGCAGAACGAGCATTCAAAATGCTTGAGCCAGCCAGCGAAAAACTAGACAGTGCTGCCCGACAAACTAGCAGGATACTTTGGGGAATTGAACTAGAACAAGCCAAAGAACAGGAAGAAAAAGCCAAGCATGATAGTAAGGTCATAAACCTATTACAAGTTGCACAGGACTAATTTACAAATTAGTTTCATCAATTTACAACTTTAGTTTCCACAGCCGTTTCTCTGTGGAAACTTTTTAGTTGTAAATCCGGTAAACTGTTGGAAATTCGTTAGTTAACGCCGTTGTAAATATTATTTAGAACTTTTTGGAAATAAATTTGAAAACGCTGCTATCATAGTGTTAATTGTGCAATGCAGAGGTGCAACACAAGGAACCGACAGAAATTAGGGATTAGCTAGGTATGAAGCCCATCGTGTGCCTCTAGCTAATCCCTTCTAATTTGGGAGTGGTTGGCACTAAGAGGCGATCATACTCAACCCCCCAGTGTGACTGTTGGTTTAAAAACCTTATTTGGTTTTGGGAACCAACAGAGCGAGTGTAAGTGAAGCTGTAGATGGGCTGTAGATGGGCTGTAGATTCTGGTTCTATCTACAGGGGCTGTAGATGCCTGTAGATGCTTACTGCACAATGATTGTGACGTTTTATCTACAGGGACTGTAGATGCTGTAGATGAGACAACCTAACCCGGTGCGATCGCACATCTCCAAGAAG
>CALRPI020000169.1:0-3093 GCA_943370025.1 Phormidium lacuna HE10JO
CCTCTGTTTTCTAAAGACCCAGAGCCTTGCTTTGCTTCCAACAAGGCTCTGCTAGATTTCTCCGACTCAATCTGGTTTTCTCGAATCGTTACTATCACTTGTAAAATCTGATTATTGCCCTCCCATTTAAAGATGTGTCAGGCAGTCAGCTCGTAGTGACTCTAACCAAAGTTCAAAGGGACACTCATCTTCTTCAGTCATATAAAAAACAACATCTTGTGGATGTGTTTCCATAAACCTACATTCCTTGTAAAATATTTTCTTTTAATTTTGTCATAGATTAAACGTTCTATTTTATTTAATGTGAATTCGACGAAAATTACTAAAATCTTATAGTTTCGTTTTCACGTTGTGCAGGGTTTCCTCAGGCTGGTTGAGCGAAGTCGAAACCAGCCCCTCACCGCCGGACTTCGACTTCGCTCAGTCCTCATCTTGTGCAACTCCATCTTTACTTCAGTTATTGAATTTTGCTAGTTCCTGCTGGGCAAATTGCTTTAGCTTTTCATCGGGGTCGTTGTTGGCAACATGGTTTAATAGCTCTAAGGTTTGAGGGTTGTCGCTGTAATACTCGATGATTGATTCTAGTGCAGTTTGGCGAGGATTAGTTTGCTGACCATGCTCACGAACAAAGGGATCATGGAGGACAAAATTATTTAAAAAATCAAACGTTTGTGGGTCTTCATTCCAGTTCTTAGCTATCTCTTGTACTGCCACCCTTCGCACATCATAATCCCAATCATTCAGAGCGCGGTCTTTGAGCAAAGGAAGAGTATTAGAGTCATCTTTCCAACCCTTGGCTATCTCTTGTACTGCCACCCTTCGCACATCATAATCCCAATCATTCAGAGCGCGGTTTTTGAGCCAAGGAAGAGTGTTAGAGTCATCTTTCCAGCCCTCGGCTATCGCTCTTACCGCTACACTTCGCACTTTATAAATGTGATCGTTAAGAGCGCAGTCTGTAAGTAAAGGAAGAGTATCAGAGTCATCTTTCCAGCCCTTGGCTATCTCTTCTACCGCCACCATTCGCACATAATAGTCTTTATCCTTAAGGGCGCGGTCTTTGAGCCAAGTATAAGTATCAGGATCATCTTTCCAGCCCTTGGCTATCGCTCTTACCGCCACCATTCACACATAATATTCTTTATCGTTAAGAGCACGATCTTTGAGCCAAGGAAGAGTATCAGGGGCATCTTCCCAGACCTTGGCTATCTCTTCTACTGCCGCACTTCGCACATATTTATGCTGATCGTTAAGAGCGCGGTCTTTGAGCCAAGGAAGAGTATCAGGGGCATCTTTCCAGCCCTTGGCTATCTCTTGTACCGCCACCATTCGCACATCATAATCCCGATCATTAAGAGCGCGGTCTTTGATCAAAGAAAGAGTATCCGAGTTATCTTTCCAGCCCTTGGCTATCTCTTGTACCGCCGTACTTCGCACATATTTATGCTGATCGTTAAGAGCGCGGTCTTTGATCAAAGGAAGAGTATCAGGGGCATCTTTCCAGCCCTTGGCTATCTCTTGTACCGCCGCATTTCGCACATCATGATCCTGATCGTTAAAAGCGCGGTCTTTGAGCCAAGGATGAGTATCAGAGTCATCTTTCCAGTTTTTGGCGATCACTCTTACTGCCGCCCCTAGTATAGAGGAACCTGAATCGAACTCAAGGCATTTTTTCAGCCAAGGCAATATTTCTGAGCTATCTTGCCAAGTGCTTGCAATAGTATTAATAAGTCTATCCGCTAATTCATAATTAAATATATAAGGAGTTTCTTCTTCAGCTTCACTCTGTAATATTTTTAGCAATTTACTTGATACCTCAGCAATCAAATTTTGATTCCTTACCTCCACAAAACAATCGGCTGCTAATAAGAGATTAGATAAACCTTCTTCTTTTAATTGTTCCATTCGATATATTTCTTCCTCCAGAAATTTACTCTTGTTGACTTTCTGCTCCAAAAGAAAATCAATAATTTTAGCCACAAATTTAGGCTCGATCATCCCAGAAATTAATCTTAAAACTTCATGCCATGATTCATCTTGCCAATGATTTCCAAACACATCTTGAATTAGTTGTTCAATGGTCAAAGTTTTATCTTTCTCAAATTGCCAAACAAACTCCCAAGCGCAAAAATATTCCAAGAAAGTTCGATGGACAAAACCGTAGGAATTTCCCCCCAGATCGCAGAGGATGAAATTACGAGTACGCAACTGATTTATCATGATTTTGGCGATATCTCTTGGCTTCTCGATCTCAATTGTCTTCAAGTAATCCGTCAAAATGTTTACTAACTGATCTCCATCGATCAAATTCCCCGCCAAACCCTTGGCGCTCGATTGCATATAGTGAGCCACCTTCCGCAGGATTGCCTGCTTATCCCGGTGATCGATGATTTTCGGGTCAATCCGGCTATCTTCGATCAACAATCGCTCCACATCCCACTGATGCAACAACACCCATGACGCTTGGTTGTAGAGTTCCGGTCGATCGCGCGGTAGCTCCTGATTGCGGTTCAAGATCGCCATCATTGTTAGTAATAATGGATTCCCCGCCAACTCATGAATTGATTTTGATTCCCGAATCGCCCTTTGTAGCCTCTCCCGCTTCTGATCCTTCTCTTGCCCCTCCACAAAAGTCAGATCATGCCAGCGCCGCAGCAAATCCTCGATCTGCTCATCGTCCAAATCCTGCAACATAAAATGCCGAAACTCCGCATCCCGCAGCCGTTGCGCCCGGTAGCCCAACCACCGCGAAGTCGCCACCACCCGCACCAGCGGATAATCATTCGTGAAGCGATGGATATCCGTCACCACCTCCTCCCGCAACTCCGGGTCAAACACCTCATCAATCCCGTCAAATAGCGCGATCGCATCCCCCCTTTGCAGCTTGGCGTGGAGTTCCTGCTGATTTAGCCGACAGGTGATATTCCCCTCATGGATAAACGAGACAATAGACCTCTTGCGTGAATCAAGATGCGGAAGCAAGCTCAAAGTTAAGGATAGCCGCAATCAAATTGAAGCGTAAGCCAAAACGCTTGCGACGATTGCGATAACGCTCGGACAGAATCCGAAAGACCTTCAACTTGCGGTGAACAT
>CALRPI020000170.1:0-3084 GCA_943370025.1 Phormidium lacuna HE10JO
CTTAAACAGTTACTTCGTTCGGCTAAAGCTCGAACTAATGAAGCACTCGATCTAGCTCTAACTACAATTATCAACGACTGTATTTCTAGTGATGATGCGCTGGGCTGGTTCAATCACTGTGGCTTATTCATCTGAAAACTGCTGTAAACCTGATCTTGGTCTAAATTCATAGTACCTTTGCCTCTGATAACACACATTCCCTAATTAGACGACTTAAGCCCTTCTCTGTCACAATATCCACCTTGCAACCGAGTATATATTGTAAATCCATCAATAATCCTCCCGGAAACCAAGGTGAAATCTTTTTAATATCGTAGTCAATCAAAAAATCAATATCGCTATTTTCTGTTTCTTCACCTCGTGCCACAGAGCCAAATATTCGCACATTAAATGCTCCATGCTTGGATGCGATCGCTAATATCTCTTCCCGATTTTCTTGTAACAACTGCTTCAGCTTCATGACCTCACCTCTCCAAGTATTAACTGAATTTGCCCTATTAAAATTGGTAACTCATGCTCCACAATTAGCCAAACAATATCTAAATCAATCCTGAAATACTCATGGACAAGTAAATTACGAAACTTCTCATAGCAAAATACACTCCTGTAATACGCGATCGCGAATCCGCTCCTTTAGCCCTTTCTCCGTTACCACATCTACCTGACAATGCAATAAACCTTCCAAATCTTGAATCAATCCCACCGGGAACCAAGATGAAATTCTTTTGATGTCGTAATCAATCAAAAAATCAATATCGCTATTTTCTGTTTCTTCACCTCGTGCCACAGAGCCAAATATTCGCACATTAAATGCTCCATGCTTGGATGCGATCGCTAAAATTTCTTCCCGATTTTCCTGCAATAACTTTTTTAGTTTCTGCTCTTGATTGATTGTCTGACTCATAACTCAGCCTCCTTCCTCATAACAAAAGATAAATACTGGTGATACAACTACATAGGGCTAAAGCCAACATCAGCAAAAACTTGACCAGCTTCTATTCTAATCTTCCTTGGGGCGATCGCTTTGTTCTCTGGTCTGTCTAAGAAATTCCTGTAGATACTGATCCTACAGGTTTGACAGCACTTCTCCTGCTGATATAATACATCGCATTCTCTGAAATCCCGAAGTGTAGATGAGGATTGGGTTTGAGGGTGGATTGAAGGTCATCGAATCCCCCTTTTAACCTCCTGTAAGACTATCCCTAGCCTGAAAGAATTGTTAAGAAATGTAATTCAAATTTATTAAAAATTGTTGCAATTTGTTGATGCTGTTGCTAACGTGTGGATATAGCCCAAAACTAGGGGCTACTCAAAATCGAGGAGGTTTACTACTTATGCTCCCCATTGATCAATACTCCCCACAGATTGATTGAATCTCCCTTGGTATAGTCGTCGCCAAGCAGGTTATGTTGTGGTAAACCCCACAACCAAAATCATCTCAACCCCCTTGGCAGTTGCTATATATCAATTCAATAATTGGAGGAACCATGCAGAATGACTGCCCCTTATTTACTGAATGTGTCATCTAAGATGGGAAATCTCAGGAGATTATCTTTGCTCAAATCCCTAGAGTCAGATTAGTGAGAATCTGACAACCAGAACTAAAAGATTGAAATACCCCCCAGCGCAACTAAGATTCTAAATTTGCATTGCAGATTCAGGCGGATAATTACTGCCTCCTATCTTCTATTCTTTGCAGATTCAGGCAGATAAATACTGCCTTCTATTCCTTGCGCTTGGTACGAATTGACCAATTCACCCCCATGCCAAGACCTCTAGATCGATGTCAAGAGTTAGGCATCAACTTCAAGGTGCGGTACAGGTGCGGTGAACAATAAATGGAGGCTTAAATGCTGAATAATCTTGCAGGAAAAACAGCTCTAGTGACTGGAGCTTCCAGAGGTATTGGGCGATCGATCGCCCTAGAGCTGGCAAAACAAGGAGTCGAGCGCATATTTCTAGTTGCCAGAAACCGAACAAAACTAGCTCAGGTAGCCGCAGAAGTTGAGGTTTTTGGGGTAGAAGTTGTGCCTCTTGCGATCGACCTGACCGATTCTGTGGCGGTGAATATTGCGATCGCCCAAGCGCTACGTCATCGCCAGATTCATCTCTTGGTCAACTGTGCTGGTGTCGCGCACCAAGCCTCTTTTCTCCGCTCTCCCCTCTCCCTGATTCAGGAAGAACTCGACCTGAACTTGATGGGAACCTACACCATCACCCGGATCATCGCTCGGCGGATGGCTGCCCAAAGGGAGGGGACGATCGTTAATGTTTCTAGCCTGATGGGGAAATTTGCGACTCCGACCATGGCAACTTATTCTGCCACCAAGTTTGCCATCCTCGGCTTCACCCAAGCCCTCCGCAGCGAGTTGGCTCCGTACAATATCCACGTCACGGCTTTATTACCAACTCTCACCGACACCGACATGGTGCGAGACTTCCACACCTCGCGTTGGGTAGTCCCCATGACTGCCGAACGAGTTGCCCAAGCCCTAATCACCGGACTCCAAAAAAATGCCCCAGAAATCCTCGTTGGCTGGCAGAGCCATGCTGCCGTCTGGTGTCATCGCCTCGCCCCTTGGCTGATGGATTTAGTCCTGAAAATTGCCACCCCGCAACTAGAAACTTCCCCAACGCCTGAGCAAAAACTCCAAGAGGCATTGGCAACTTCTCGATAAGTCTCGATAATTATGAGGGAGCGATCGAAACTTGCGAGCACTCCCTAAACTCTCTGCAAAGAAGTTTAGCAATCGCCAAGGGATTTGAGATGATTGTGGGTGAGCGGGGATTCCCACAACATACAGTAGTTTGAGAGTGAGTGGCTACAGCCACCCACTCTCAAGCCCAACATTAATATAGTGATCCTAAATGGTTTCACCCGCCTTCGGCGGGTGAGACCATTTACTAGAAGCAAGTTGACTTGGCAACTGTTAGAAAATAGACCTCTTGCGTGAATCAAGATGCGGAAGCAAGCTCAAAGTTAAGGATAGCCGCAATCAAATTGAAGCGTAAGCCAAAACGCTTGCGACGATTGCGATAACGCTCGGACAGAATCCGAAAGACCTTCAACTTGCGGTGAACATG
>CALRPI020000171.1:0-3044 GCA_943370025.1 Phormidium lacuna HE10JO
TGAATTAATGCCTCTATTTTTTCAGTTTGAAACTGTTTTGCTAATTGCACAATCTGCTCAACAAAAGGCTGGTAATTGTTATTCTTCCGACCAATTTCTTGAGCAGTTTCTGTTAGTTCCTTGAGCATTCCATCCTGCGCAAGTTCTAATAAGATATGTAAATCTGCCAATGAAGGAGGAATCAAATCGGCAAAATCTACTTTCTTATAGCTAGTTGCAGAACTTGTCTTAGTCGTAGTTTCGTCATATTTCCAAGTAAGTTGCAGATGCTTGGCAACTAAGATAAATAATTCTTCTGCTTGCACAGGCTTGGCTAGGAAATCATCACCCCCAGCTTCTAAACTCATCTGCTGGTCAATTTGGGCTACTGATGCTGAGGAAACAATCACTAGTAAGTTTTTCAACTCTGGGTCACTTCGCAATTGTTTCATGAAAGTGAAGCCATCCATCACGGGCATTGCTATATCGGTGATCACTAGCTCGGGTAACTTTTCTTTAGCTTTTTCTAGTCCTTCTTGACCATTTTCTGCTTCAGTAAAGCTAAATCCTAGGGGTTCTAGTAGATTGATTAAGACCGATCGATTCTCCCAGCGATCGTCCACAATCAGAATATGCTTCGGCGAGCCTTCGTAGCCAATGATGGTGCGTCCTTGACTAACGGAGTTTTTCTTTGCCCAATTATCAGCAATGGGCAGAGCTACATCAAAGTAGAAGTTACTACCGACTCCCAATTCACTCTTAACCTTGATTTCTCCACCCATTAATTGCACGATTTTCTGGCTGATGGCTAAACCTAGACCAGTGCCTTCTGATTGTCGTTTCTGATCTCCTACCTGCTCAAAGGCTTGGAATAGCCTACTTACTTGATCCTCGGCAATCCCTACTCCTGTATCTTTGATTTGGAATTTCAGGCGGAGCATCTGCGTGTTTACTTCTAGTACTTCTACTTTGAGAGTGACATTGCCTTGGTCAGTGAATTTAATGGCGTTGCCCAACAGGTTAATTAGGACTTGGCGGAGGCGTTTCTCATCGGCTTCTATTCCTTCTGGGAGATTTGAGTCGGTTTGATAAATAAATTCGAGATTTTTCTGATCAGAACGGACTCGACAAATTTCGACTACTCCTTGCAGGAAGGAGGGCAAATGTATGGCACTGGGGGCGAGGTCAAGTTTACGGGCTTCAATTTTCGAGATGTCTAATACATCATTAATCAAGGTAAGGAGATGGGAGCCGCATTGATAAATAATGTTGACTCCGTGGCGTTCTTTGTCTGGCAAGACCTTGGAGCGATTCAGGATTTGGGCATAGCCAAGAATTCCATTTAGGGGGGTGCGGAGTTCATGGCTCATATTGGCTAGAAAATCACTTTTTGCTTGATTTGCGGCATTAGCTGCTTCCTTAGCTAGATCAGCAGCTTCCTTAGATTTTTGCAGTTGAACTTGTTCAGATGACTGAAAATACCATAACACTCCGATTAATGCGATAGCCAGTCCTAAAACTACTAGAGCGATTAAGTCTAAAGGGCGGAGCTGAGATTCGATATTCTCACGGGGGATGGCTAAAGCAACCGACCAATTAGCTTCTTGGAGAGGACTGAAGCTCACGTAATATTCTTTGCCGTCCAGCTTTGCTAAGATAATCTCCTCTTTTTTATTAACCATTTTTTGAGAGATTGTGGCTAAGTCTTTATCAGAGGAATTTAACAGGCTGGGTCCGGGCTTATCTATCGTTGACATCAAAGTCTGATCGGGGTGGATAATTACCTGCCCTTTTGAGTTGAGTGCAAAGGCATAGCTATCTTTGCCATACTTAATTTGATTGATTACTTGTGCCATCTGATTAGTCGAAACACCAGTATATAGAACACCAGATGGATTCTTACCAGATTCTGCCTGAGCTAGGATAGGAACAGCAATAGTAATTACTGGTTTTCCTGATGATCGAGAAATCACCGGATCGTCTACATAAATCTGTCCAGACATTGCCTTCGGAAACCACTGGCGATCGCTCATATTTACCCGTTTAGCATTAGGGATTGCTATATCACGCCAACCATCCGCCTGAGCAATCGCAAAAGGTCCAAAAACCCCACTTCGGTTTTTTTCTGCTACCAAATAAGGACTAGCAAGCGACCAATCTAAAGACTGAACTACTGCTGTGTTTGCCATCACATCTATTCCAGCTTTTAGTGTTGCTAGCCAGCTATCCACATCATCTACACCCTCTTTAACTTCAAACATTGCATTACGCTTCAGATTATCTAGCACAATATTCCGCACGGCTTGATAACTGAAGTAAGTAGCAGCACTCACAGCTATTGTTGTGCCAGCAATGATTATACGCGCCAAGTATTTTCGAGAGATCAGAGCTTTATTAGGACGGAATATTTGTGGAGAGGATTGTTCGATCGATTGGGCATCTTTAGATGTTGTCATGTTTTATAGATTAATCTTCTTAAGCTAGAATTAGGTAATTACGATAAATTATAGAAAATAATAGTGAAAAAGCAGAGAATTTTTCACGGGTTCGCAAAAAAATGTGGCAAGAAATTGAACTTCCCTATTTCCCTAAATGTCTGATATAAATAAGATTTTTTTAGGGGTGTAAGGCTTTTCTACCTACAGCAGTCTGAGAGTGGGTGGCTACAGCCACCCGCTCTCAAACCTAACATTAATAGGACTTTCAATATTTGTGGAGTGTCTCATTTGAACGCAAAGTGATGTAATTAAGATCAGAAGTCATAAGTATCGCTCTTATAGTTACCTAGGCATTAAACTTTGTCTATATTCTACAGGTGACTATGAAAAATCATATAGGGTAAAAGTAAAAAAGTAGAGAAATTTCTAAGGATTGCTAAAGAAGATTGTGGTAAGAGATAGAACTTATAAAAATTTCTGAATTAATGCCTCTATTTTTTCAGTTTGAAACTGTTTTGCTAATTGCACAATCTGCTCAACAAAAGGCTGGTAATTGTTATTCTTCCGACCAATTTCTTGAGCAGTTTCTGTTAGTTCCTTGAGCATTCCATCCTGCGCAAGTTCTAA